>CAJTMJ010000043.1 GCA_910577335.1 uncultured Duncaniella sp.
CAATGATTAAACAACTTGCGGGACTGCGGGTGTTATTAGAGGTTGGTTATTAAACAACCTCTTAATCACAGGCATATTAGAAAGAGCATATAAAAAGAACCCGTCCGGGCATTGCCGCTCGGACGGGTTTGTGTAAATGGCCGGGGGCGTATCACTACGGTCG
Organism: uncultured Duncaniella sp.; assembly: GCA_910577335.1. Taxonomy (GTDB): domain Bacteria; phylum Bacteroidota; class Bacteroidia; order Bacteroidales; family Muribaculaceae; genus Duncaniella. The sequence goes on from CAJTMJ010000043.1 coordinate 164, forward strand.
GCCACCATGCGAATATTAAAATGTTTTAAAGTTGTTCCATTTCAAGGCAAGCCATTATGAACGGACCTACGCCCTTAGCGTCATTGTCACGTATAGGCTCTGAGATGTAGTATTCGAATGTGCCGTCACGGTAACGGCCCGAGCCACCGAGTCCTGCCACAGCGCAGCAGTTGGTCAGCGAGATAGTGCCGTCGTTGTCGGTGCGCACGAGATGTTTCATCATGCCGTTCCAACCAGTGAGTGCTGCGTTAAGATAGCTCTGGTCGAGCAATCCGAGGCGTACGCCACGCAGGAGTGAGTATACATACATAGCTGTTGCGGTGCCTTCAAGGTAGTTTCCTTCGCGACCCGGCTGGTCGAGCACCTGATACCAGATGCCGCTCTTGATGTCTTGGAATTTCACCACGCCGTCAGCTATTGACTTCAGGAGTTTGATGAGTTCGGGGCGGTTGGGGTTGTCGGCAGGCATCTCTTCGAGCACGTCGAGAAGCGCCATGAAATACCAACCCTGAGCACGTGCCCAAGCGTGGGGAGCCTGTCCGGTCTCCTTGTCAGCCCAACGCTGTTCCTTGCTTTCGTCCCAAGCATGACGGTAAAGACCGGTCTTGGGGTCGTAAGTGTGTTTGCCTACGATGAGGAATTGCTTTGCTATATCGTCCCAAGCCTCTTTCTGCTCCTCGGGAGAGAGGAAACGCTTTGCATATTTGGCGCTGAAAGGTTCTCCCATGAAGAGTCCGTCAAGCCACATCTGATGGGGATAAATTTTCTTGTGCCAGTAGCCACCTTCCGATGTGCGGGGCTGACCCTTAAGCTGTTCGTGGAGAGTGTGGATAGCTTTGATGTATTTCTCGTCGCCGGTGCGGTCGTAAGCCACCATGAGCAGCTTGCCGGGTTTCACTTGGTCGAGATTGTAGTGCTTGAGGTCGTATGTCTTGATGGTGCCGTCGGGGTTCACAAGGCTGTCGGCGTATGAAATAGCATACTCTTCCACCACCTTGTCACCATAGCGGTCAGCCATTGCGATGAAGGCGTCAAGCTCGGTGCCGATAGAGTAGGTCCACTTCTGACGCTTGCTGAAGTCGAGCATCCAGCTTTCCGGATTGCGCTTCATCTCGGAGTAGACCATCTTCTGCGAGATAGGTTCATAGTCCTTGCAGAGTTTGCCGTTTATATATGTGTTGGCAATTATCACGTTCTTGACCATACCCTTGATTGAGTTGCCGTCCTGCACACCGTTGAAGTGGCAGTTCTTGACCTCAATGTTGCGGATGTTGCAGATATCCTCGTATCCTTCTATCATCACGCCATATTTGCTCTTGTCACAGGTAACATTGTCGAGATAGACATTCTGCACCACGGGCGGGAAGCTGTGGTCGCAAGCCTCTTTGCGCTCGTAAAGCAGGTTGATCTTCAACACGGCTTCCTTGCACTGACCCACCTTCACGTTGCGCACGTAGATGTCCTCAATCACACCGCCGCGGCATGAGTTGGTCTTGATTCTGACAACACGGTCAAGCTCTGGGCTGTCCATCACGCAGTCCTCAAGGAAAAGATTCTTGAATCCGCCTGCGATTTCACTGCCCACGACGATGCCGCCATGTCCGTTTTCCATGCGGCAGTTGCGCACTATCACATTCTCGGTCGGTACGTTCTGCTCGCGTCCGTCACGGTTGCGACCGCTCTTTATAGCGATGCAGTCGTCACCGGTGTCGAAGAAGCAGTCCTCGATAAGCACGTTTTTACAAGATTCGGGGTCGCATCCGTCACCGTTAGGACCGTCGTTCTGAATATGTACACCTCTCACGGTGAGGTTTTCACAGTAGAGGGGATGTATCACCCAGAAAGCGGCGCGGAGAAGTGTGACGCCTTCGATCAGCACGTTTTTACACCAGCTGGGGCTTACGAGCTGCGGACGCATTCCGTAGCCGTCGCCAAGAATACGCTTTTCCACAGGCACGGCGTTTTCGTTCCATTCCTGAAGCAGGGGACGACCTATCTTCTGAGTCACAGCGGCTTCGGGGCGTCCTTTCTTGGCGCTCATGCTCCACCATGTCTCGTTTGAAGCTCCGCCGTCGATGGTGCCCTTACCGGTGATGGCGATATTTTCCTGCTTGTAGGCATAGATCATGGGCTGGTAATTGTAGCAGTCCATTCCCTCCCAGCGGGTACGCACGATGGGATATTGGCTTGTGTCGTCGGTGAAAAGGAGTGTGGCTCCCTCTTCGAGGTGGAGGTTCACATTGCTTTTAAGCGTGATGGGACCGGTGAGCCATGTGCCTTTCGGGATGATGACACGACCGCCACCTTCTTGGCTACACTTGTCGATCACCTTATTGATAAGTTCGGTGTATAGAAAGCCCTTAGTCTTGGATTTCTTACCGTAATCGAAGATTTTGTAGTCCTTGTCGCGAAATGTGGGAGCTTTTATTTGCTTTTCTATTTCCGGATAGAGAGTCTTCCACGCCTCGTCCGGCGTCATGGCTTGCACAATCACGGATGCGCAAAATGCGAAAAGTAAAATTGCGATTTTTTTCATGGAGAAATTGATGGTTGGTTTATGGGGGAAACTGTTGATGATTATCCCCTTGCAGTTGGTTATTGGTTCGAGATCGGTCTTAATATAGGATGCCGTCTTTATTTCGAGTGCAAAGGTAGTAATCATCGACCAAACAATCAAAATTATCGCTTAAAAAATAAATTATTTATTGTTAACCTATTTGCAGACTGAAAAAAATGTATTACTTTTGTAAAAAAATTCGACCCAAAATAAATACCATCAATTTTAACACCGATAATAACACGAACTTTTGATATGCCACACAGCGCATCTCACTCTTCTCGTTGATAAGTTGAAAATGTTCCCGTTCTTCACCACATTATTAAATTAATTATAGCATATTATAATTATTATAATATTAATAAGAAGTGAGGAACTCTACTTTATGTTAACCCCTCTATACCTGTCAAAGGAAACACTTCCTATGGCTTACTTAAACCTCCTCTAAAATTATCTCATGTCTAAAAAATAGAAAACCCAATCACTATCTATTATAAAAAAATTGCATGAAAAAAATCTTATTTATTATTTAACAACAAAAATGAAAGACTTAAACACGAGTCGTAGGCAATGGCTACGGCCGTTTTCCCTTGCGAAGCAATGGAAAACTATGCTATTCTTAATGGTGCTCTGCGTCGGTCTGCCCGCGCACGCTCAGAATATCACCGTGACAGGTGTGGTTGAGGATGGCACCGGAGAACCGATGATTGGTGCAACCGTTGCGGTTGACGGCACTCAGAACGTGGTGGTTACTGATTTCGACGGTAACTTCACCCTCAAAAACGTTTCGCCTAAAGCCACCATCAAGGTCTCTTACATTGGTTATAAAACAGAAACAATCAGCGTTGACGGCCGCACCGAAATCAAAGTGGTGCTCACCGAAGACTCTGAAGCCCTCGAGGAAGTCGTGGTTATCGGTTATGGTGGCACACGTGCACGCCGTGACCTCACCGGTTCCGTAGGTTCTGTGTCAGGTATGAAACTCGCTGCGGTCCCCGTTACCTCAGCTGCCGTTGCCCTTCAGGGTAAGGTTGCCGGTGTGCAGGTTACCACTGTCGATGGTCAGCCGGGTGCCGACATCAACATCCGTGTGCGTGGTGCGACATCAGTTACACAGTCCAACGACCCTCTCTACATTGTCGATGGTTTCCAGACCGACAATATCAACGATATCCCCCCCTCTGATATCCAGTCAATTGACATCCTTAAGGATGCGTCACTTACTGCTATCTATGGTGCGAAGGGTGGTAACGGTGTTGTTATCGTGACTACCAAGTCAGCTGCCGAAGGCAAAACTCAGGTTAGCTTCAACGCTCAGGGTTCTGTAAGCCACGTGTCTAAGCAGCTTGACCTTATGAATACCTACGATTTCGTGAACTATCAGTGGAACTACGCCGCCGCTAATTCAAACCGTTCAACTAAGGCAAAGCTTTTCCGTTATAATTTCGGTAACCCCAACGATATCGATATCTATCGTAAAGCCCCCACACACGACTGGCAGGATGAGATCATGGGTAACAACCCGTTCTCTTATTCTACCAACGTTTCAATCGGTGGCGGTAACGATAAAACTCGCTTCAACATCTCTCTTACTCAGAGCAACGATGACGGTATCATCATGGGCACAGGCGTTCGCCGTACCAACATCCTCACCAAACTCTCTACTAAGATCCTTGATAACCTTACTTTCCAGTTCAACCCCAAGATGACCTATCGTCGTGACGAAGGTGCGGGTGGTGACAACGTAGGTACCGGTGGTATCATCGATGTACTCCGCTACCGTCCTACCAACGGTATCCGTGAACTTGGCGCATGGTGGGATCCGGATTGGGTTGACCCGGATCAGGAAGCTATATTTGAATATACTAATCCTGTGAACGATATCAAGACCAACGTGCGTAAGCGTCATGCTTATACTTTCGCTAATCAGGCAGCTCTTGAATGGAAGCCTATAGATGGTCTTACTCTCCGTACTGATGGAGTTTACTCTATTCAATTCAAAGATGACAAACGTTTCTGGGGTCCGATGACAGATGAAGGTAGCAAACATAACAACCTTCCTGTCGCTTCAATAACTAAGGAGCAGACTGACTCTTACACTTGGACCACTACTGCTTCTTACGACTGGACCATCAAGGAAAAGAACAATTTTTACGCTCTCGTAGGTTTCGAGCTTTATCACAAGCAGAAACAGAAAACTGTTCAGAAGAACCGTTATTTCCCGAAGAACATTTCTGCCGACAAGGCATTCAACAACATGAGCCTTGGTACAGCATACGAGGCAAGCTCTGAACTCGGAACTTCAGTACGTACTACCTCATACTTCGGTCAGTTGAACTACAACTACGATCACAAGTATCTCCTTTCTGCTACATTCCGTGCCGACGGTTCTACAATGTTTGCTCCCGGTCACCAGTGGGGTTACTTCCCCTCAGTTTCAGGTGCATGGGTGCTCTCAAGCGAGGAATTCATGAAAGATTTCACTTGGCTTGACGAGTTGAAGTTCCGTGCCGCTATCGGTAAAGCGGGTAACAACAACATCGATGCTGACATGTGGCGTTATCTTTATAGCGTGAACAGTACAGCCGGTCCTGCTTGGGGTGAAGATCCTACCAAACCTGATGGTGACCTCTGGTATGCTCCTTCTGAATATCTTCCTAATAAGGATATCAAGTGGGAAACCACTCTTACACGCAACTTCGCATTCGATATCTCGCTCTTCGGTGGTCGTCTCCGTCTTTCTCCCGAATATTACTGGAACACTACCTCTGACCTTATCTACAAGACTCCTGTCTTGACTACTACCGGTTATCGTTACCAGTTCCGTAACATCGGTCAGGTTACCAACCGCGGTTTCGAACTCTCAATTAACGGTGATATCCTCCGTGGTAAGGATTACGTCCTCTCTGCCAACTTCAACATCGGTGCAAACAAGATGAAGGTTGACAAACTTTCAGGCGATTCAGACCTTCTTACTAACAAGAGTGGTCGTGCAAAGACTGACTATGACAACTACCTCCTCCAAGTTGGCGGCGAAGTAGGTCTCATCTACGGTTTCCAGTATGACGGTCTCTTCGGATTCGATGAATTTGACTTCAACGAAGCTGACCAGAAGTATTATCCGAAGGAAGGCACTGTAGACATGTCTCACATGTTTGACGGTTCTGAATCAGGTAATGCAAACCTTCCCGGTAAGCCCAAATTCAAGGATCTTAACGGTGACGGCGTTATCACTGACGATGACCGTACCGTGATCGGTCGCACTACTCCTAAACTTCAGGGTGGTTTCGGTCTCTCAGGTCAGTGGAAGAGCTTTGACTTCACAGCTAACTTCACTTACTTCCTTGACTTCGACGTTTACAATGCTACTGCTTACTATCTCTCATCTTCAATCAAGAACAACAACAAGTTCTACAACGTGCTTTCATCGTTCACTGACGGATGGCAGTATATGCAGGGCATGGAGCCAATGTATGGTAACACATATATCGACGGTATGTCAGAAACTTACAAAGAGGTCAATGCAAACCGCACTCTTTGGAATCCCTCTGACCTCAACAAGGAATTTACAGTTTCTAATTTCGTAGAAGACGGTTCATTCCTCCGTTGTACCGACATCACTCTTGGTTACACTCTTCCGGCGAATATAATTAAGAAAGCCGGTATGTCTAAGTGCCGTTTCTACGCTTCAGTAACCAATCCATTTATAATCACCAATTATTCAGGTTACGATCCTGAAGTTGATATTCAGAGTGGTCTTACTCCGAGCTACGACTTCAACCGTTATCCGCGTAGCCGCAGCTATGTCCTTGGTGTAAATCTATCATTCTAATAAAATCTTATACCATATTATATAAGTAACCAAAATGAAATTACACAATATACTAATTGCCGGTATGTCGGCGTTGGCATTGGCATCTTGTTCCGATTATCTGGAAGTAGATGCACCGTCAAAACTCGACCCGGAGTACGTTTTCTCAGACAAAACTGAGATTGACCGTGCTTTGAATGGAGTTTATGCCACCATGCTTACCAACAATACGTTTGGTCAGAATCTTATCTCCACATTCTGTCTTAACAGTGATGTCGATTTCAAGATAAACAATAACCATTACAACACTCACAACGCTTATCAGCGTTTTGACTGCGACCCTGCGGGTGGCGAACTTGAATCAGCATGGCGTGAACTTTACGCAGGTGTTGAACGTGCCAATAAGTTCATCGTTACCCTTGAAGGCGCTGATATCTATGCTCCTGACGAAGAAGGCGATAGAGACAAAGATCTTACTCAGCAGATGGGTGAGGCTAAAGTGCTCCGTGCAATCTTCTATCACGAACTGACATGGATGTTTGGTGATGTTCCCGTATCTTGGGTGTCAACTGACATGGCTACCAATTTCATCTATCCTATCATGGATCGTACTCAGATGCTTCAGTATCTTATCGATGACCTTAAGGAAGCTTCTGAAGGTATGAAGTTCGCACGTGATATTTCCGTAGGTGTGGAACGTGTCAGCAAGGAAATGGCTTGGGCTATGATCGCTCGCCTTGCTTTGACTGCCGGTGGTTATTCACTCCGTCCCGAAGGTGGCAACTATGGTACCATGAAGCGTCCCGAAAACTACCTGTCATTCTATCAGACTGCTCGTGAATATGCTAACAAAGTTATCGAATCTAACACCCATGCTCTTAACAAGCCTTTCTATAAAGTTTTTGTTGACGAATGTAACTTTGTTGTAGATAACGCTGACGATCCCATCTTTGAAATTCCCTTCGGTCAGAATTCATCAGGTCGTATCGGTTATATCCACGGTCCGAAGATGGACGCATCAGAAGGTTCTACTCCCCATGCTTGGGGCGAAGCTAACTCAGGTGCTCAGTTGAACGCTCTTTATCGCTATCACTTTGACAACAGCGATATCCGTCGTGATTACATCAACCAGCTTATCAGCTATTCTAACCTCGGCGTTCCTCAGGTAAACCGTGGTCGTAGCAACTTCAACGGCAAATGGTCAAAACTTTGGAATAACACCGGTCTTGGAGCAACTACTCAGGGTGACACTGGTATCAACTATCCTTACATGCGTTATACCGACGTGCTCCTTATGTTTGCTGAAGCTGACAACGAAATCAACAACGGTCCTTCCGCTGATGCTATTCGTGCGCTCGAAACCGTACGTACTCGTGCTTTTGCTCAGACAGATCCCTCTAAGATTTCTCGTTCTGAACTCTATGGTTCTAAGGAAGACTTCTTGAAAGCTGTTCTTGATGAACGTAAGTTTGAATTCGCAGGTGAGAACATGCGTTGGCGTGACCTCGTGCGTAACAACCTCTATAACATCAACACTTACTACAACTTCTTCCGTTACTTCGGCGTGGCTGAGGAATCGGATGGTAGCTCAGAGTACCTCCGTTATGTATCTACTTACGATTTCGGTCATGATGCAGGATACGAAGACATCGCTTTCGCAGTTTACTTTACTGACGTTAAGAAGCGTACTGTGATTGCAAGCGAGGTTTATCCTGTTCATCAGTTCCCCAACCAGTCAGTTGAGGTAGTTGAAATCGTGAATCCGCTCTATGCCATCAATCCATCGGAAGTTTCAGGTCGTAAAGACTTGGCTTCACTCCCTGCTGAATTCTATAGCTGGTATAATGCCGATAAGGGTGTTCCTGCTGACTATTTCCTTTATTCACTCCGTGGATATATCTATTGTGATGAGGATAACGGCTTGATCTACATCAACAACAACGGCAATTATGAAAGCTGCCCTGAACCTTCTTCAATGCCTACTGTGGAAAGTCTTCCCGCTGTTCGTTATATCCTTCCTTATCCTCGTTCAGTGGTTGAGCGTTCCAACAATATGTACACTAACAAGTACGGCTATTAAACCTTGAATCTCGATAACATTTATTAGACAATGAAAAAGAAACTATTATATGGTCTTGCCCTTCTGCTGGGCGCTACCGCCATCACTTCCTGTAAGGATGATGATAACACCTTCAGCGTGGTTGACGACCTTGATCGTATGCCGATGACCATGTTCCGTAATCAGTTTAATACGAACATATCTACCGGTAACGACCCCTATGAGACCACTGCTATCGATCTTAACACTGCTCACCTCACATGGTTTGGCGTTGAAGGTGCTGCCGGTTATGAAATCAAATACGGTCTTGCTTCCGGACTTACATCAGGTAAGGAGGAAGATTGGACTAACCCCGAGCGTCTTATCGACCAGTTTACCGTAGGTCCCAATACTCTCGAGTATGATATTCCTAATCTTGAGTATGCTACTGACTATCGTTTCGCTATCCGTGTGCTTTCTCCAAAGGGTGAGGCTTACCATTCAAAATGGTACGGCTATGGCGACGGTCGTCAATGGTCAGAGTATCAGGGTGTGACAACCGGTGAACGTTATCCGACTCCTGCGGTTATCACTTGTACCAACAAAGGTTATGAGTCATTCGACGTGGTAATTAACCTTAAGGTCGCTGATTCAGGCTCTGCATCTGATATTGCTGAATACAAAGAAAACTTCTTCACCGAAATGATTAATGGTGAGGAATGCTATGTAGCTCAGAAACTTACTGTTGTTCCCTCGCTTACCAACCCCGATGCTGTCGTTGATCCCAAGTGGTCTAATTACACATTGACTCCTGAGGATAAGGAAAGAGGTTATGTACGTGTTGACGGTCTTTCGCCCAACTCAGTATATGTTGTGAACCTTGTTAATGAGAATATTCCTATTCCTGTTGACGCTATCTACAACACCATGACTTATCGTACCAAAGGTGATCCCGGTGAGCCTATCCTTATCAAGCACTATTGCGCTCCTAACGATACTATAAATGGTGCTGTTGAGTTTAACGCATGTCGTCTTGACACCATCATCAAGAACTATAATGCAGACATCTCAATGGCTGAAGGTCAGACTTTCTATCTTGAAGGTGACAAGGCTTACTACTTCGAAGGCAACACTGAGCTTTGTAAGGGCTTCACAATGGCTACTAATCCTGAAGACCTCGCTGCCGGTAAGCGTGCTAAGGTTTATCTTGGCGGTATCGGTATGGATGGTACTACCGTTCGTTCTAATAACTTCTTGTTTGGTCGTCAGAAGCAGGCAGGTGAAGCTGATGCTCCTATTCAGGTAGAATCAATCATATTCAAGAGCTTGGATTTCGACTGTCCTCTTGCCCGTAACTTCGGCGAGGGTGGTGCTACCGGTAATTACTTTGCCAACATGTACTCAAACGGTATGGCTGTGACATTCGATTCATTTGAAGTTTATGATTGTACATTCCAGCGTATGGTTCGTGGTTTCATCCGTGTGCAGGGTTCAAAGGTTAAGCACTTCAAGAAAATGATTATTGACAGCTCTATCTTTATGAACTGCGGTTACTACGATACTAATGGTCGTGGTTATGCATGGATTGCCGGTGACGGTAACTCTCCCAAGTCAAACATCTTTAATGATGTTCGCTTTACCAACAATACATTCTACGATTCTCCTCGTACATGTATGTTCACTGATAATGGTAAGAACCTTGCATGGGGTGCTGATATCTCATATCACTTCACCCTTGAAAACAATACATTCATTAACTTCTCTACCCGCTCTACCGGTCGTAAGTTGTTCGACCTTCGTTATCTCCCCGGTGGTTCAACCATCACAGTTAAGCGCAACCTCTTCGTGTTGACTAAGGCTGAAGGTGACAATCGTAAACTTTATTTCGAAGGTATGGACATCCGTTCTATCGGTGGTAATGGTCAGATTACATTCGATATTCAGGATAACTACTCTGTAGGTTCTGAAAGCAAGTTCTGCCAAGTTGACGGTATCTTTACCGGTGCAGCGTTCAGCGCTTCTAAGAATTCTGCAGGTGCTTACATGAAAGCAACTCCGGGTGTGATTCAGGGTGCTGAGGAACTCAAAGTTAAGATTGGTTCTTATCCTCTTAAGGCTACCGACCTCTTCACTTCTCCGAATCCTCCTTACACCTCTCATGACCCCAAAAAGGCTAACAAGAGAGACCACGAGGCTCCTGCAGATATCTACAAAGCTTTGAAGTACAAGCAGACCCCCGAAGTCCTCGGTCATGAAATCTTCCTTAAAGGAATCGGTGACCCCCGCTGGCGTTAAAATCCCGATTAGACTGATCACTCAGACAGTCCGACCGCTCCGACCAATCCGACTAATCTGACCAATCCGATCAGTCCGATCAGTCCGATCAGTCTGATTAGTCCGATCTCTCCGATCAGTCTGATTAGTCCGATCAGTTCTAATTCCGATCTCTAATATTCAATCGCCTCGGCAAATCCCAAATTTGCTGAGGCGATTTTGTATTTGCCGAGGCGAGTTTGCATTATAAAAGGCGCAATATTTTGCGCCTTTTGCCTATTTATGTAAGTTGTTGAAATCCAAACTAAAGCCCTCTCTCATTTGGATAGTTGGCTGTTTTTCGTTTGGTTAGTTGGCTGTTTTGCCGCTGAAGGGACGCAAAATTTTACACCCTTACCGGTAATATTTTATTTCTCGTTCTTCTGCTGTGTAGCTGATGTGGGGTTTGCCGCCGGGTTGCTGGGTGGTCCATACTGAGAATCGCTTTATCCAATTCCCTTTGGGGTCAAATTCCCGGTAGACGTTGAAACATGCCGTTTGTTCTCCCCCGACTATCGGATCAGTGTATTGCCCCACGATATTATGATTGTCGTCATACACGGTGATGGCAAAATCGCTCATACCGTCGCTTTTAACGACGTTTGGCGACACATGTTCATATCCTAACGTATCCTTCAGGAAACCGCCGTGGAGCTTCCCTAAATTAGGTTTGCGGTCCTCCCAGCGCACTATGCGCCCCTCATTGTCACGTTTCAGCCGTTCATAGCGTCTCGGCACGTAATTGCCGAGCGTGTCGAAATAAATGGTAGTGACCAACCGATTGGCAGCTATCGTGTCAATAGCCAATGAGTCACCGGAGGGGGTCACCTTATAGAATGTGGTCTTTGTGGCACTCTTTACCCTGCCGTGTAATTCGAAGAGGGAGAGGTCGGCGCTCTCAAAACGAGCGTTCACCGCCTCTCCCTCCTCATCGGCAACCACCGGAGCTGAACATCCGGCGGTTGCGATGGATAAAGTTATAAGAATTGAGGGTATTAATTTCATTAATGAGGTTTATTTGTAAAACATCATCTCTAAGTATGATGTTCAGTGGATACCTGCTCCTATAGGAACAGCAGGTGTTCGAGCGCATAGACTGCGATACCGGCGCAATAGCCTAAGAATGCAATCCAAGTGAAGCGACGGAGATACCAGCCGAAGCTGATCTTTTCGAGACCCATCACTACCACACCGGCAGCCGAACCGATGATAAGCATTGAGCCGCCCACGCCCGCACAGTAAGCGAGAAGCTGCCAGAACAGACCGTCGGAAGCGAAATCGCCGGCAGCAGCGATAGGATACATATCCATACATCCTGCTACGAGAGGCACATTGTCAACGATACTTGACACTACACCGATCATACCGGTGACAAGGTAATGGTTGCCGTTTGACGCTTCGTTGAGCCATTGACCGAAGGCGGTAAGAACGCCTGTCTCCTGAAGTGTGGCTACAGCAAGAAGTATGCCGAGGAAGAACAATATAGTCGCCATATCGATGCGTGAGAGCAATGTGGTGACCTTAAGATGGCTACTCTCGCAGAAAAGCGCATGGCGGTTGCAACGGAATTCGCTTACGAGCCAAAGCACGCCGAGGGCGAGAAGTATACCCATAAACGGGGGAAGCCCGGTGAGGATACGGAAGATGGGAACGAATATAAGACCGCCGACACCTATGCAAAGTATGAGATTGCGGTCGGGATTCTGAATAGCCACTGCCGAGTCGCCGGCGTTGGTTGCCGGCTTGATTTCTCCTTTAAGATAAATGGAGCAAAGGAGAGCTGACACCACTACAGAAGTTATTGACGGAAGTATAAGCTGAGAGATAACACCGCCGGTGGTAATCATACCCTTTATCCAAAGCATTATGGTGGTGACATCGCCGATAGGGGAGAAGGCACCGCCCGCATTGGCTGCTATTATTATCATGCCGCCGAATATCATGCGGTCGTTATGGTCGTCAACGAGCTTGCGTAGCACCATAATCATCACGATACTGGTTGTGAGGTTGTCGAGAATCGCAGAGAGGATAAACGCCATGGCTGTGATGCGCCATAGCAGTTTGCGTTTGCTCGTGGTAGCGAGAGCGTCATGCACAAAATAGAAGCCGCCATTGGCATCCACAATCTCAACGATTGTCATGGCACCCATTAGGAAGAAAAGAATCTCGCATGTCTCACCGAGATGGTGAAGAAGACGTCCGGAAGTGTCCATGCCGGGGAATCCGCAGGCATAGAGAGTCCAGCAAATTACACACATCAATAGTGCCGGCACGGCTTTGTTGATTTTCAAAACGCTTTCAAGAGCGATACAAAGATAACCGAGGATAAAAAATGTGACTATTACTGTTACCATCGCTATTAGAAATTCATGGTTAGAAATAAAATATTGAAACAGATTTTAGATATCCAAATTTTCCCGGCATTAAAGCCTTATAATCACTGCAAAGGTCGCAATTAATCCCCGAACACCCAAATTATATAGGGACTTATATCTGAAAATTTCCGAAAATTTAAAATTTGAGGGTATCTCTTATAATAAGTGAGGCGAGGGTTATGCCGAAGATGGCTGTTATGTGCATCAGTGAGCCGTTGGTGGAGGCTTTATGGTAACTTAAAGCTCCGGATGTGTCGGTAAGCATTGCCGCATCGGGATGGTTCTGCACCAACTCGTCAGAGAACACGCATTGGAATTTCTTATTGGGGAATTGCCCGGATTTTTTGAATTTGCGTCGGAGTGCCGCTGCGAGAGGGCATCCTTTCACCTTCCAGAACTCAGCCACTGATATACGTGACGGGTCAAGTTTAAGCGCAGCCCCCATGGATGAGTAAAATTTCACCGGTCGGGCTGACGAAGCTGTCGCAGCAGTGGCTTCTGTGGCTTTTAGTATGAGTAATGCTTTATCGGTAAGTGAATCTATGGCATCTACGATATAATCGTATGACTTTAGGTCGTAGTTGTCGGCAGTTTCAGCCGTGTAATATCCATGTATGGCAGTGATGTTGGCGTCAGGATTTATTTCAAGCAGATGTCTGCGCATGGCATCAACCTTTACCTCACCGACGGTAAGGCTTGTGGCGGGCAACTGGCGGTTGATATTTGAAACAGCAACACAGTCGGCATCTACCAGAGTTATGTTTGTATAACCTGTGCGTACGAGTGTCTCCGCAGTCCAGCTGCCTACTCCTCCCACTCCGAATATGATTATATTCCGGGTGGCAAATTCATCGAGTTTAGCGGTGCCGGTGAGCAGTGCCGTGCGGTTGAACAGATCACATCGCTTCATCGGTAAGCATTATTTCATTACGAGGGCTTTTGCGACGATTGAAGAGGCGTGATTTGATTCGTGACCAAAGAGAGGGCGCTGCCATACGTATATGGACATGCACATTGGAATTGTTTTTGTTAAGGAACACGATTGAGGAATGGAGTACGATGGCTATGACATCCTCAAACTCCAAAATTTCATGTATGCGGTCAAGGGGTAATACTGCGAATGGTGATTTTGGATCCACGCTTCCGATATACAGATCGTTTTCGTCAATAACGATACCGTGGTTTTCTATTGCGTAATCAAACAGTAATCCTATGTTAAGTTCGTCAACCGACTGGGGTGGATGGTTGAACTGTCGATATATTTTGTCGATGACTTTTTTTGTTACCATATTTCTATATTCAAAATGCGCCAGCGGTTAAAGAGGACGATAAGAGTTCTCGATCACTGAAACGTGTCAGAGTTAAATAATATTTGGAATCTATATTTATTTTTAAAACAATCCTGTGGGTAGTCGGTTTGTTAACGGATTGGTAAAAATAAGAACTATTGTGGTAAAAAATGGGAATCTAAGGCTATACAGCTCCTTACATGGTACTATTGTGGCGTCATTACGGGAATTATAGACACCGTGGTTGATTAATTAAAATTAACGCATGTGGGATATGATTACAGAGTTCAAGACATCATAGCATATCCCCATGCGTTAATTTTTAATCGAATATTAAGCAAGGAATCCGAGGAGCACACCTGCAGCGACAGCCGAACCGATCACACCTGCCACGTTAGGACCCATGGCGTGCATCAGGAGGTAGTTGCTCGGGTCATACTCGAGTCCGAGATTATTAGATATACGAGCCGACATAGGCACTGCCGATACACCGGCATTACCAATGAGCGGGTTGATTTTCTTAGAATGCGGGAGCACCAAGTTGAAGAGCTTGACAAACAGCACACCGCTGGTAGAGGCGATGATAAACGCCATGAAACCGAGCAGGAAGATGCGGATTGTGTCGCCGGTAAGGAACTCGGAAGCCTGAGTAGAAGCACCTACTGTCATACCGAGAAGGATGGTAACAATGTCGGTGAGGGCATTGCTTGCAGTCTTGGCAAGACGGTTGGTGACACCGCACTCACGGAGAAGGTTGCCGAAGAAGAGCATACCTAACAACGGAATACCTGAGGGCACTACGAAGCAGGTGAGAATCATACCCACGATCGGGAATATGATCTTCTCGTTCTGTGACACCGCACGTGCAGGTTTCATCTTGATAAGGCGTTCTTTCTTGGTGGTGAACAGACGCATCAACGGTGGCTGGATCACAGGCACAAGCGCCATGTAAGAATAAGCTGACACGGCAATGGCACCCATGAGGTTAGGCGCTAACTTCGAAGAAAGGAAGATAGCTGTGGGACCGTCGGCACCGCCGATGATGGCGATGGCACCTGCTTGGTCGGGTGCGAATCCCAAAAGAAGCGCTACCATGTATGCGCCGAAGATACCGAACTGAGCGGCAGCTCCGATAAGCATAAGTTTAGGATTGGCGATCAGTGCCGAGAAGTCGGTCATGGCACCGATACCAAGGAATATCAGAGGCGGATACCATCCGGCGCTTACACCATTGTAAAGGATGTTGAGCACCGAACCCTCCTCGTAGATACCTATTTCAAGACCGGCAGTGGTGTTGAAAGGTATGTTTCCAATAAGTATACCGAAGCCAATCGGAACAAGGAGCATCGGCTCGAAATTCTTCTTAATGGCAAGCCATATAAAGAAGAGTCCCACTGCCAACATCACCAGATGTTCCCATGTGGCGTTGTAGAAACCTGTCAGGTGCCAGAACTCCTGAAGGTTTTGCATTATGAAATCGCTAAATGACATAGTGGTAAGTTTTCTTATTCGAGAGTAATGAGAACAGCTCCTTCAAGCACTGAATCACCGGGAGTGACGGCGATTGAAGCAACTTTGCCGTCATATCCGGCATGGATGGCATTTTCCATCTTCATTGCTTCGAGTACCACTACTGTGTCTGAAGCTTTAACGGTGTCACCGACCTTAACAGGTACCTGCATAACAACACCGGGCAGCGGTGCTTTTACCTGAGTGCCACCGGTCTTTACCTGAGGCTTGGCAATAACCTTGGCACCGCTTTCGGTGCGGGGAGCTGCTGACGGACGGGGAGCCGATACGATGGTTACAGGTTTCTCTGTCTTTTCGAGTTGAACTTTATAAGGAACACCGTTGACCTCCACTTGGGCGAGATTATTGTCGATGTCGCCTATCTTCACCGAGTAGAGGTTACCATTGATTCTATATTTATATTCTTTCATTTTCATGATTGTATGGGTTGAAGGGGGTTAACGACGGGGTAATTCGCGGAGTCCGTATATCTTGGAGCTCCAAGGAGAATATGCCTTGCGCACCTTATTGATGGTGAGCACGGTGTTTTCACGGTCATGAGCGTCAAGATGCTCGGCGAGTGCGGCAGCGATGGCAGCGATGACTTCGCCTGAATCTTGCTCTTTGTGATGATCATCCATATCCTCATCTTCGGCAAGGGCTTTGATTTTGCGCTTGCGTGAGATGTTAGCTCCTATCTTGTTTATGATATTGAAGCAGATTGCGAGAACCAATAGCGCAGTGAATACGATACACATTGCCATTATAGCCATACCGCCTCCTCGTGCATCCTGCTCGGCAAACATATCAACCTTGCTGTTGGTGCTCTTGATGATATTGTTGCTTGAGGGTGTGATGTATTTTTCGTTGGAGCCGTCACGCACTTCCCATGCGTCAGGATTGCCGGTACCACCTTCTCCATCCACTTTGCGGGCGTATGACTGACCGGGTTTTAGGTCGCCGGGTATGACGATTTCGTCAATGAGCGAAATGCCGTTGGCGTCATAGATAGCCACATAGTTGTCCTCGCCGGGGGTGAAGGTGAAGTTCATGTGGAAAGTACCCTTGTTAGGCTCGCCGTCAGCCCAAAAGAGGATGTGTTGGCGAGAAGGAATCTCGGTGTTCACATCGCCTAAGGGGACGGGATAAAGGGTATTGTTATTGCGGTCGTTGGTGAGGAAGACGCTTGAAATCTCCAGCGGTCCGAAGGTGGAGTTGAAAAGTTCCACCCAAGCTGAATATTTCCCGAAGTCATCCACGACACTTGAGGAGTCGTTTTCGATCATCACCTCATTGATGCGAAGACCGCGACGACCCTGTGCCGAGATGGCTACTACGCACGTCAGAGTCACCACGAGCAGCGTAAGAAGTCTCTTTTTCATATTAATGACAGGGATTAATTAGAGAGGAATATTGCCGTGTTTCTTGGCAGGGTTAGTCACCTTCTTAGTGGCAAGCTGCTGGAGTGCGCGGATGACGCGGAAACGGGTGTTGCGCGGCTCGATCACATCGTCGATATAGCCGTAGCGGGCAGCGTTGTAGGGGTTGCAGAAGAGCTTGTTGTATTCCTCTTCCTTCTCCTGAAGAACCTTTGCGGGATCCTCGGCAGCCTTGGCTTCCTTAGCGTAGAGCACTTCGACAGCGCCTGCGCCACCCATAACTGCGATTTCAGCTGTAGGCCAAGCGTAGTTCATGTCGCCGCGGAGCTGCTTACATGACATCACGATATGGCTACCACCGTAGCTCTTGCGGAGTGTAACAGTGACTTTGGGCACTGTAGCTTCGCCGTAAGCGTAGAGAAGTTTTGCGCCGTGGAGGATCACACCGTTGTATTCCTGACCTGTACCGGGGAGGAAGCCGGGGACATCCACGAGAGTTACCAACGGAATGTTGAAAGCGTCGCAGAAGCGGACGAAACGTGCGCCCTTGCGTGAAGCGTTGCTGTCGAGCACACCTGCGAGGAATTTAGGCTGGTTGGCTACCACACCTACTGCCTGACCGTTGAAACGTGCGAAACCGATGATGAGGTTCTTAGCGTAGTCACGCTGGATTTCAAGGAATTCACCATTATCGACGATTGCACCGATAACCTCATACATGTCGTAAGGACGGTTGGCTGAGTCGGGGATGATTTCATTGAGTGAATCCTCAAGACGGTCGATGGGGTCGTTACATTCAACCAACGGCGGCTCTTCAAGGTTGTTCTGTGGGATGTAGCTGAAGAGCTTGCGGATGATACGCAATGTCTCTTCGCCGTCCTCGGCTGCGAAGTGAGCCACACCGCTCTTCTGAGAGTGTACGGTAGCGCCACCGAGAGCTTCTTGGGTTACATCTTCGCCGGTCACAGTCTTCACAACCTTCGGACCTGTGAGGAACATGTGAGAAATTCCCTTGGTCATGATGGTGAAGTCGGTGAGGGCGGGAGAGTATACGGCACCGCCGGCACACGGACCGAGGATACCTGAAATCTGAGGTATCACACCTGAAGCGAGGATGTTGCGCTGGAAGATTTCAGCATATCCCGCAAGTGCGTTGATACCTTCCTGAATACGGGCACCGCCTGAGTCGTTAAGACCTATGACGGGAGCGCCCATCTTCATAGCCATGTCCATGATCTTGCAGATCTTAAGAGCCATGGTTTCGCTCAAAGAACCACCGAACACGGTGAAATCCTGTGCGAAAATATAAACAAGGCGACCATCGATAGTACCGTAACCGGTTACCACGCCGTCACCTAAATAGCTTTTCTTTTCCTGTCCGAAGTTGTGGCAACGATGGCGCACAAACATGTCTATTTCTTCAAAAGAGCCTTCGTCGAGAAGCTGCGCAATGCGCTCGCAAGCGGTATATTTACCTCTTTCGTGTTGCTTCTGGATGGCTTTTTCGCCTCCACCGAGACGTGCCTCTTCGCGCAAAGCGATAAGCTCTTTTACTTTTTCAAGCTGATTACTCATTTGGTTTTGTGAGTTGTGGGTAGTGAATGTATGTGAGTTTTATCTCTGATTATTTGTTGGGATCCTCGCAAAGCTCGATGAGGGTACCACAAGTTGATTTCGGGTGAAGGAATGCGATGTTGAGACCTTCGGCTCCCTTGCGGGGTGCTTTGTCGATAAGACGGCAACCTTTGCCTTCCACTTCTGCGAGAGCGTTGGCAACGCCGTCCTCGATAGCGAATGCAATGTGCTGTATGCCACCGCGTCCGCCATTGTTGGCTATGAATTTAGAGATAGCGCTTTCGGGAGATGTGCCTTCGAGAAGCTCGATTTTAGTTGCGCCTACCTTGAAAAAGGCTGTGCGTACTTTCTGATCAGCTACTTCTTCGATTGCGAAGCATTTGAGACCAAGAGTGTTTTCGTAAAAAGCGATTGCTTCTTCGAGGTTAGGTACTGCTATACCTACATGTTCGATGTGTGAAATATCCATGATACAGTGATGGTTGATTAGTTTTTGTTGATTTTCTTGAATGCTTGGCGAAAAGACACTTTTCACCGTTGCAAATTTAAGGATAAAAATTGTGGATGGCAAAATAAAACCCGCTAAATGTTAATGAACTGATTTAAACTTTTAATAAAATGTTTAAATCAGTTTAATTAAAGCGGGTTTTAAATTACTGATATGTCAAAATATTTCAGGGAAGCGCATAAAAATTCTGATAATATGTGTCTATGTCGGGATAATACATAGGGTCAGAGTCGGAAATATACACTCCGAGATGATTGGGGGTGAGACGGTCAATGATCCAGTATTCCCATCCGAAACCATCCATATAGATGGCTATGGTTGAGAAGTCGTAATCGGGTTCCCACGTGAAGTAATACACGTTGTTCTCGTATGCGCCGTTGGAATATTCGGTATACAGTTCGTATTCGCCTGACCCGTCAGGGAAGAAGTCCCAGTATTCGCAGCTGAAACGGTCGGGGAACTCGGCTTCGGCATACCATGTGGTTGACGTGAGATTGATTGATGCCATGTCACGATAATCATCGTCTGGACTACATCCCTGCAGTGCTATTCCTATAACCACCGCCAATAATAGTAGGGCTTTTTTCATAATTCAGTACCTATCAGTGTTAGTAAGTCGCAAAGGTATTAAAATCATTTGAAAATATACAAAAATCCGGAGGTTATTTGGACCCCCGGATTCTTGTAATTGAATCTTTTATTTTATTGCAGCCTTACTATGCTTTGGCTTCGACTGCGGCACGTTCGATGGCGAGACCACGCTTGTAGTTCTCGATGTAGGCGTTGAAGCCTTCAACATCCTCAGGAGTGGGAGCTATTTCCACGCCTGCGTCGCCAAGGAATACCTTGTCGTTGAGCCAGCCGGCAAGCGACTGATTCTTATCGTTGTTGATAAGATAAGATGCAAGAAGGGCGATACCCCAAGCGCCACCTTCGCCTGCGGTCTCCATTACGGAAATGGGAGAGTTAAGGGCAGCGGCAAGTATGCGCTGACCAACGCCGGGAGTCTTGAACAGACCGCCGTGACCGGTGATGCGGTCAACCTCGACTTTTTCCTCATTGAAGAGGATGTCGTTGCCTATCTTCAACACACCCACAGCTGCGTAGAGGTTGGCTCGCATGAAGTTGGCGAGAGTAAACTTATCGTTGGCTGAACGCACGAACAGGGGACGACCTTCGGCAAGACCGGTGACAGGCTCGCCTGAAAAATAGTTGTAGGCGATGAGACCTCCGCAATCGGGCGAACCGTTGAGTGCTGCATTGTAAAGCTTTCCAAACAGTTCTGTCATGTCAACCTTGATACCCATCAGTTCCTCGAACTCCTTGAAGATGTTAACCCAAGCATTGAGGTCGGATGTGCAGTTGTTGCAGTGTACCATTGCCACAAGGCTTCCGTCAGGTGTAGTCACCATGTCAATCATCTCATAGGGCTTTGACAGCTCTTTTTCAAGAACAATCATTGAGAATGACGAGGTTCCGGCTGACACATTGCCTGTGCGCTGCAGCACGGCATTGGTGGCGACCATACCGGTTCCGGCATCACCTTCGGGAGGACAGAAGGGCGCTCCCGGTTTCAGATGACCGGACACGTCGAGTTTTCTTGCACCTTCCTCGGTGAGCACACCTGCGTCCTGACCGGCTTCGAGTGATTTGGGAAGTATGTCAAGGAGCTTCCAAGGATAGCCTTTTGGTGCCACGAGATTGTCAAATTTCTCAACCATCGCAGCGGAGTAGTCCTTGGTGGCGGGGTCGATGGGGAGCATACCTGAAGCGTCGCCTACGCCGAGAACCTTCTCGCCTGTGAGCTGCCAGTGGATATAGCCGGCAAGAGTGGTGAGGAAAGTTATATCTTTCACGTGAGGTTCATCGTCAAGGATCGCCTGATAGAGGTGTGAGATGCTCCAACGCAAAGGTATGTTGTAGACAAAAAGCTCTGACAACTCGGCTGCAGCCTTCCCGGTATTGGTGTTTCGCCAAGTGCGGAACGGCACAAGGATTTCGGCTTTGTCGTTGAAAGGCATGTAGCCGTGCATCATTGCGCTGATACCTATTGCTGCAAGCTCTTCAATCTCAGTGTCGTATTCCTTGCGCACATTGGCACGGAGGTCGGCATAGCAGTCCTGAAGTCCATACCAGATGGCTTCGGTGCTGTAGGTCCACAGACCGTTGACCAGCTGGTTTTCCCATTCATGGCTACCCTGAGCTATGGGCTTGTTCTCCTCGTCCACGAGAACGGCTTTGATTCGTGTGGAGCCGAATTCGATACCGAGGATGGCTTTGCCTTGCTCAATGGTGGTTTTAGCGTCTAATTTCATGGGCGTTTATTAGAGGTAAAGAGACTTATTGAGCATGTAGTATACTTCGCCAAGGCGCAAAGAGTTCTTGAAGCCCTCTATGTTGGTATCCTTGTCGATATGTACCATTTCGATACCTGCTATTTCTGCGTAATCTTCCCAGAATTCGGGAGTTACGTCATAAGAG
Source organism: uncultured Duncaniella sp. (assembly GCA_910577335.1). Taxonomy (GTDB): domain Bacteria; phylum Bacteroidota; class Bacteroidia; order Bacteroidales; family Muribaculaceae; genus Duncaniella. The sequence goes on from CAJTMJ010000043.1 coordinate 21,999, forward strand.
AAGCAAGAGTGGTGTGTGCCGCCGGCAAGAATCCATGCTGTAGCGCCGATCTCGAAGTTAGGCTGCGGAATCCAGAGTGCGGAAGCAACGGGGAGTTTGGGTAACGGCTTTGACTTGATACATTCAACGTCATTGACAATCAGACGGAAACGGTTGCCCATGTCAACGACTGTGGCAGTCACACCGGCACCGGGTTTAGAGGTGAACACGAGACGTGCGGTAGGTGTCTTGCGAACACCGATGCCGAGGAAGTGAACTTCGAGACGCGGACGTTCCTCAGCGATGAGCGGACATACCTCAAGCATGTGAGCCTGAAGGATGGAGCTTTGCTTGCCGTCGAAGTTGAGAGTGTAGTCCTCAAGGAATGAGCAGCCGCCGTTCATGCCACGGGTCATCACCCAAAGTGTGCGGTAAAGAGCTGCCGATTTCCAGTCGCCTTCGGCACCGAAACCGTAGCCTTCAGCCATCAGACGCTGAGAAGCGAGACCGGGAATCTGATCGAAGCCTCTGCCGGTAACGTCAACGTTAACATCGCCGAGGTCGTCGAAGTTGGTAGTGAAACCTTTGGCACCCTTGGCTTCAAGCACAGCACGGAGGGTGAGCTCAGCCTTTGCAGAGTTCCAAACTTTGCGGTAAGCTTCGGTGGATTTGTCTTCGAGTGAAGCGTCGTGAGCGTAGAGGGTGAAATATTCTTTTGCGAGAGCGTCAACATCTTCATCCTTAACAGCGTCGAAGAAGGGCATCACTTCGCTGAAAGGCATGTAGTCAACGTGGTAGCCCATGCGGATTTCGGCTTCAACCTTGTCACCGTCGGTAACAGCCACATTGTTCATCTGGTCGCCGAAGCGGATGATACGCATGTCCTGAGAGTCAGCCCAAGCCACGCAGACACGCTGCCATACGGCGATGCGTTTCTGAGTTTCCTCATCTTTCCAGTATCCGGTCACCACTTTGCGGCGCACACGCATACGTGCGCAGATGTGTCCAAATTCACGGTCGCCGTGAGCACTCTGGTTGAGGTTCATGAAATCCATATCCATAGTGTCCCAAGGTATTTCAGCGTTATACTGGGTATGGAAGTGGAGAAGGGGCTTGCTGAGGATTTTCAAACCGTGAATCCACATTTTGGCGGGTGAGAAAGTATGCATCCAAGTGATGATACCGGCGCAGTGCGGGTCATTGTTGGCGGCTTTCATTATATCCTCTACCTCGTGAGATGAGTTTGCAGTGCCTTTATAGACTACTTTTACAGGGAGGTTTCCGGAGTTGTTAAGACCTTCAACCATTTCTTTTGAGTGTGCGTCTACAGCTACCACTGCATCACCACCATAGAGTAACTGAGCACCTGTTACCCACCATATTTCATAATTGTTGTACATGATTTTTTAATTTTTTTGAGGGTTAGTTATTTGGTTGGGTGTGGTATTACGCACCTTTCCATGTTTGAATCTTGATCATTGCCTACGTAGTGTATTGCGTCACTTCTTTTGCCCGTAGTAGGCGTTGGGACCGTGTTTGCGTGAGAAGTGCTTTTCAATGAGGAGGGGATTCATTGTGAGCTTGGGGTTGATTTGATAGGCAATGGAAGCCATTTTTGCAACCTGCTCCAATACCACGGCGTTGTGAACCGCTTCGGCGGGTGATTTGCCCCATGTGAAGGGGCCGTGGTTCTTCACAAGCACTCCGGGTGTATGGATAGGATTCATACCTTCGAAACGGCGAACTATCACATTGCCGGTTTCAAGTTCGTAATCGCCTCTGACTTCCACTTCGCTCATGTCGGCTGTGCAAGGTATTGCCTGATGGAAATAGTCGGCGTGGGTTGTGCCGATATTGGGAAGATCGATGCCAGCCTGTGCCCAAGCAGTGGCGTAGGTGGAGTGAGTGTGTACCACGCCGCCGATTTCGGGGAATGCGCGGTAGAGCACGAGGTGGGTGGGAGTGTCGGACGATGGTCGGAGTTTACCTTCCACAACTTCGCCTGTCTCAAGGCTTACCACCACCATGTCATCAGCGGTCATAACGTCGTAATCGACACCGCTCGGTTTGATGACAACAAGACCTTTCTCACGGTCGATGCCTGACACGTTTCCCCAAGTGAAAATGACGAGTCCATGTTTCACGAGATCCATGTTGGCACGGTATACTTTTTCTTTTAAATCTTCAAGCATGATAGTGTTAAATGTCTGAAAACGTTATGTTTGATAATAGACTGGTTTAACCTCTCGGAGAAAAGTTAAACCAGTCTATTTTAATTCTAAATTACCAGAAGTAGATGTAGAACGCTACAGTGATACCGAGGATGATTATAGAGTTGATAACATCCCAATGGTTCCAGCTTGCGCGGGTTGCGGCACGCTGTTCAGCTGTGGAAGTTCCGAAGACGAGACCTTGAATCCTTTCAGGAGCGGGAGCTTTGGTGAACAAGCTGACAACAATTGCTACCAAGAGACAGAACACGAGCATCCAGCCGCAGAAGAACAGCCAGTTAACATCGTAGAACAGATATTGGAATATGTTGCTTTCGTTGCCGCCGGGGACGACACCTGCGTTTTCGTAATAGATCTTAGCGCCAAGACGGGCAAGACCGATAACGAGTCCGGATATAAGCGCCCACATACCACCTTGAGCTGTGGTGCGTTTCCAGCATACACCAAGAAGGAATGCCGCTGCGATACCCGGAGCAAGAACAGACTGCACTTCCTGTAGATATTTGTAGAGCACATCGCCCATAGAGCGCATGATAGGAATCCAGAGGATACCGAGAGCCACGATAACAACAGTGGCTGCCTGACCGATACGTACGAGTTTCTTAGGCTCAGTGTTGGGGCGGAAGCGCTGATAGAAGTCGATGGTGAAGAGGGCTGCGGATGAGTTGAACAGTGATGCGAGTGAGGACATGAGGGCTGCGAGGATGCCGCAGACAATCAGACCTTTCACACCGGCAGGGAGTAATTTTGCCACAAGGGTGGGGAATGCCGCATCGGAGTTCACATTGCCGTTGGCAAGCATGGGGAGGAAGCCTTCACCACCTGCTGCAAGAGACTGCTGGTGGATTGCGAATGCGATCATACCGGGGATAAGGAAAAGGAACACAGGGAGGAGTTTGAGATAAGCTCCGAAGATGGTGCCTCGGCGAGCTTCTTTCTCATCTTTACCTGAGAGGACACGTTGCACGATAAACTGGTCGGTACACCAGTACCAGAAACCAATCACCGCTGAGCCGATAAGCGCCCCGAGCCACGGGTAGTTGGCGTCGCCGTTGTTGCGGATAAGGTTGGTCATGTGATCGCCGTATTCATTGACTTCGATGCTGCTGCATATACGCATCATTTCATCCCAACCGCCAAGTTCCTTGAGTCCGAGCACAAGTATGATGAGCGAGCCAAGGAGTAGGATGGGAGTCTGAAGCACGGAGGTGTAAAGTACAGATTTCATACCTCCGAAGATGGTGTAGAGTGCTGTGACGATAACAAGACCGATAGCGGCAATCCAGAAGAAGTCTATGCCCCAGAGTGTGTCGATGCCGAATACTTGCTGGAACACAAGACCGCCGGCGTATACTGTCACAGCCACTTTAGTGAGCACATAGCTTATAAGAGATATGGCGGAGAGGATGGTGCGTGATTGAGGGTTATAACGCTTTTCAAGGAACTCAGGCATGGTATAGACCATTGAGCGAGTGTAGAAAGGTACGAAAACCCAGCCGAGGAGAAGTATCATCCAGCCTTGGATCTCCCAGTGGGCCATCGCCATGCCCGACGATGCTCCCGAACCTGCGAGACCGATAAGGTGTTCAGAGCCGATGTTTGATGCGAAGATTGACGCGCCGATTGCTATCCATGTAGCGTCTTTACCGCCGAGGAAGTAGTCGGCGGCATTGTTCTGTTTCTGTTTCATCACCCATACGATGACGCCGATTAGCGCGAGGGCGAAGATGCCGATTACCAGCCAGTCAAGAAATGCCATTGGTTTTAGATTTGTGAATTGTTAGTTGAAAATTTGTTTCGTGAGATACTGATTCGTTATGCAAAATTACTTATTAGAGAGGAGAAGGGGATATGTGAATCAGTCAAAAAGATGTCAAAATCGCTCAATTATTTCTCAGAAGCGTCTTCAGCAGGGGTTGCGGGGGCTTCAGCGGGTGCAACGGAGAATGCGAAGACGGTATGGCTGTTATAAGTTTCGTCGGGACGAAGAGTAGTGGTGGGCCACTCGGGCTTGTTGGGGCTGTCGGGGTAGTGCTGGGTTTCAAGGCACATTCCGGCGTGCTGGTTGTAGACCTTTCCGTTCTTGCCGGTGATGGTTCCGTCAAGGAAGTTTCCTGAATAGAATTGGATGCCGGGTTCGTCGGTGTAAACGGTGAGCACGATGCCGTTTTCAGGCGATGTGAGTATCGCTGCGGGAGCGTTTATGTCACCCTTGGTATCGAGCACCCAGTTGTGGTCGTATCCGTTGCCGTTTTTGATCTGTTCATAGTCCATCATGGCGATATCCTGACCGACAGGCTTAGCTACGGTGAAATCCATAGGAGTGCCAGCCACGGGGAGTATCTCGCCTGAGGTCATATATGTTGAGTCAACAGGTGTGAAGTTAGCAGCGTTGATATATAATACATCATTTTCAACACCTTTAGAGGGGTCACCGCCAAGGTTGAAATATGAATGGTTGGTCATGTTTATCACTGTGGTCTTGTCGGTAGTGGCAGTGTAAGCGATGTCAACCTTGTTGTCGGAAGTCAGTGTATAGGTCACTTTTGCGGTCAGGTTGCCGGGGAAGTTGTTGTCGCCGTCGGGAGACTGCATTGTGAGGACGAGGGTTGAGTCGTTGGGCTGCTCTGCGTCATATACCTGATATTGCCATCCTGTGGGACCTCCATGCAGGCAGTGTCCGAAGTTATTTACAGGAAGTTGTACGGTGTCACCGTCGAGCACGAGACGACCATGGTCGATGCGATTGGCGTACCGACCTATAGCTGCGCCGAAATCGCTTTGATTGTTTTCAGGGAAGTATGCTGCCACACTATCCATTCCGAGTACCACGTCGTGGAAATTACCGTCACGGTCGGGAACCATGATTGAAACGATACGTCCGCCGAAGTTTGTGATACATACTTCGGTGCCGGCATTGTTGGTGAGCGAGTAGAGATGAGTGGCTTTGCCATTATACTCGTTTTCGAAATTTTGCGGGTCAAGTCCGGATTTAGTGAGTTCGGGCTGCTCTTTTTGGCTTCCGCAGGCAGTGAAAAGCGCTGCAAGTGTTACAAATGCTAAATGCTGTAGTCTCATGTGTATAAATATATAACGTGATTTTAAAAATATTTCGATGTGAAAATGTATGAACTCATTAGTGTCCACTAAAAAATCATAAAAGTTCTTTGAAATAATTGAAATTCA
>CAJTMJ010000044.1 GCA_910577335.1 uncultured Duncaniella sp.
AAATATTCAATTCTCAAAAGCTTTAACAAAGGGAGTTCTGCAACACCCTCCTACTATCTGCATGTTTTGTAATAACGTTATCTTTTGCGATGAACTATCAGGGGATGATAAAATCAGGCACCTCGGGGGAACGAGATGCCTGACAACTAAATATGAATCCTATTTATGAACTTTGAACCTATTAATCAGAGTTTGGTAAACACGGTTTTGGTTTTGTAGAAATAAGTGTATCCGCCATACCACATATTCCAGTCATCGAAAGTGACAGTGAGATTCTGCATGTCAATGGTAGCAACCATCGGCACATTCTCACCTTCGGATGAAGCGAAGATATAATAGCCTGCCTCCTGAGGCTGGAATGTAATGGTAAGATTCTCCATATCCACCTTTCCTACCAACGGATAATCAGTCCAGTAGAAACCGTCGAATACCAAAGAGTCATCGCCTGATTTAGTCACCGTATAATTACCGGTATAATCGAAATCGTACCAGTTAGTGTAATCAGTCACGAATTCCTGACCGGAAGTGACATAGCTATATTCACCCACAAAGTCATCTATGGTGACAGACGATTTGCCCCAAATGAAGGTATCGACACTCCATGAAGCACCCGCCACACCTGCCGCATAGACATAAAGGCGAAGCTCACCGCCGGTGCGACCACCTTCGATATATGAGCATTCATCGGGATAATTCTTATCATAACCGGGCCATATATACATGCCGTAGTAATCACCGGCAAGACCTGTGTTAGCCCAATATCCATTGTCATAATAACCTTCGGCATTCATTATCTCATCAACGCTGCCATGGTTAGCGGGGTCAGCCTTGAATTCAAGGTCATAACCGGTCACACCATACCAAGGCTGGAGGATATAGGTGTTGTCATCGTAAGCGATCAGAGTTTCATTGTAATCCTCGCCTGTGACTGCGCTGTGATATGTGCCATGCACACGCCAAATCTCCTGACGGGAGGGTTTCCATACAAAACTGTCGGCACCGTTATCATAGTTGCAGGTACGGATAGTGATTTCACCGCTGCGCTCAGTTCCGGTGAATACAGACGGATTGCTGTCGGTGGAGATATACACTTCCGGCATCTCACTCACACCGGTAGGTATGATGTAATCACCATCGGCATTACGCTCATAGTTGCCATTGGGTGTAATCAAACCGTTGGAATCCACGGCGAAATCAAAGTTGTAATAATCCACGCCATACCAAGCCTTCAATGTGTAGGAGTTGTCATCGTAGGCTATCATGGTGACGGGGAACGACTTGGCAAGGTGAGCGCTTGTATAGGTTCCCTCAACTTTCCATGTTTCCTTATGGGTCATGGTGAACTCCACAGAAGCGGGTTCAGACTCAGTGTACGCCTCGTCAGTGCTTAAGGCACGGACGGTGACAGTGTAGGAATTGTCAATTTTCAATCCGGAGATTTCGAGGAATGTGTCAGCGGTCTCACCGGTCACTTCCTGATCAGCACCTGTAGCCTTGTCAGGCACCATATAGGAGTAAGAATAGGAAGTGGCATTGGGAACAGGCTCCCAAGTCACCGAAGCCACACCGGCAGCCACGGTAGCTGAAAGAGCGGGTGTGGCAAGTGGCTGCGTAGCCGCCGTGGTCGCAGTGATGGTTGCTATTTTCGATGTGCCCTCATCGCCATAAAGTTTTGAATATGCCCACACGCCGAGAGTATAGGTGGTGGCAGGACGTAATCCGGTGAAAACCACGGAGGTCTGTTTTGTGACATCTCTCGCCACCAGATTACCGTCAGGATCGGTAAGTTCATAGCCATATTGAGTGGCAGACTCCACCTTATCCCATCGGAATGAGAGCGAGCTAACAGACTCAGAGACATTGGAAGCCACCGGCTCCTTCAGCGTTGACTTTATGGGATCGTCGTCATCGCTACAGGAGGTGAATCCCAAAGCGACCGCGCAAGCCATAACAACAGCAAATTTCATATATCTTTTCATGCTAATTCTCTTGTTGTGGGTTAAAACATATCAAACAACGGATCGCCATAAGTGAAGGAGATAAACTGCCAGCTTGAAGAGCCGTCATCGTAGGAAGTGTCAATGGTAACCTGACCCTTCTTCTTTGCGAAGCGAATATATGTGTAGTTAGTGCCGTCACCGTAAGTGTAGACCAACGCGTATGTAATCTTAGGTTCAGACACACCGTCAGGACTCCATATAGGGAAGTCGCCAAGGTCCTGATTGTAGAGATACCAGCATTGGAAAGCATCCTCAGGATAATAGTTGATATACGGGTCAGCGTTATATGTGGGATGTATCAGCGAATAGCTTGCCGAGGGATTGTCAACCTCAAACGGGAGGTCAAGACCCGAACCAAGGAAATTCTGAATCTTGAACTTGCGGGTACCGGGCATGGCATATATGTCGCTGTACACGTCGCCATAGAAATCGGTAAAACTGAATACCGCATCCTTAGCCCAAAGCTCCCAGTCAGATACGAGCGACGACACAGTGACCGCATCGGTCCCCTCTACATAGGGATTAGAGAATGATTCGGGTATCGAGAGCGTCACGTTGTAAGTCTGCTTGGTAGGTAAGCCAGAACAGTCAATACGTATCTTTGTCTCATTCACACCGTCTTCAAACTTAACCTCGGAGGGGGCTGTGAACCCCTGCACATCGGATGTCAGTATCAACGGCACGGAAACCTCGCCGGAAGCGTCAAGACGTTTCAGTGTCAGTTCAAATGATTTATCCGCCTCGTCGCTGCCGAACATAAAGGAATATGATTCCTGCAACGGGAAATACACCGACGGATTCCTTCGGGGACAGCGGGTCCCGGCTGGTAATCATCATCGTCAGAGCATGATGCCAACGGAAGCGAGAATAGCATGGCTGAAAGCGCCATGAAATATATATTTTTCATATTCATGCTTTTAAATCAGTTCATTAATTACCTTTCCACATAGGGATAGCATTGGAGGGATCGGGGTTGGGAACCACACCTCTGTTATAGTTACACTCGCTGTCAGGGATATACATTGTCATCCACGGAGCCACAGCGTTAGGATAAGAATTGAAGCAGAAATCGGGATACCAGTTGGTACCGTCATATCCGCGTATCACAGCCTTCTCCAGACGTTTGTAATCCCAGACAATCAAACCTTCGAGCCAAAGCTCAATGCGCTTCTGAGTGAATATTTCATCGATAAATTCCTCTATACCTGCCGCATTGCAAGAGTAAGAGCCGTCGCTATAACGATAGGTGTTAAGAAATGATTCAAGGAGCTGCTTACCTGCGCCGAAACCTGACACACGTGCCACAGCCTCAGCCTCTATAAGGAACATCTCTTCGACACGCATCAAGGGAACGCTCACAGCATTGCCCACAGCATAAGTGGTACGGTCGCCGCTTCCGGGATGGTACTTGAAGCCGACATATCCGCCATATTTACGCCATTCGTTGTAGCCCATAGATGTGCCTTTTGCATATTTGGTGTTATATGCCTGCTGGTTACCCACGTCATTGGGGTCAATCCATGTGGTTTTGCGCCAGTCGGAATCAGGAATCTTGTCAAACAGACGGGCGTCAATCATACGTGAAGCGCCATAACCCGCATCGGCAATACCCCATGTAGCCTCGGGGCTTACAAACGATACGAATGACTGCCATTCGAGATTGACAGCGGGATTGTCAAGGGTAAGAGTGACACACCACATCCAAGCCGCATTGGGAGTATTGAATCCGGTCTTAGGATCGAACCACTGTGACTCACTGAGCGGAGCGTAGCCTTCGGAGATAGCCTTGCGGGCATAGGCAGCGGCATTATTGAAGCAATCGTTAGCCGAAGCAATGCCAAGCTTATTATAAACGATATCCTCGTCGCTGTCATGGCTGAGCTGAGTGTCGAGATCGGCGGGATGAAGCAAGAAACGAGTACCGAGTTCCAACCAGAAACGGGCTTTCAGACCGTAGACCACGCCAATCGAAGCATTGACCTTCGAGCCTGACGCATGTGTATCGGAAAGATACTTTTCAGCATTGTCAAGGTCGGTGAGTATGAAACGGTACATAGTGTAGAACGGCGCACGAGGATTATCACGACCGCTTGCATCGGTGGTAGCCTCGGTAACGATAGGGACAGTCAGACCCATTATACCGGAGGCTTCCGCCTGCTGGTCAAGAGATGCCACATCTGTATGGCGATACTCATACAGGCGCGCCATATCGAAATAAGCCATGGCGCGATAAGCCAACGCATTACCGGCATATTCACGATCCTCTGTACGCTCCTCGGGCTGCGCGACACTCATCACAAGATTACACTTCTGAATGAGGTAGTAGTAACGGCGCCAGAAAAGTGTCTGTAACGAATAATTGCCAAGATAGTTAGTGTAACTGAAATCGGTAAAATAGTCGTAAGTGGTAGTATACGCAGGGATATCGGCGGTCATCGCATCACGATGAATACCGAAACCGGGGAAGCCGGCATCGTTCGACAATCCACCGTCGCCGTAGGAAGTAAATGAGGTCATATATGCGCTGACCGCACTCGAAAGCGAACCTTTGTCCTCACCCTTGATCTGATCGGCAGTAGCCTGATTAGTGGGAGTGAATTCTTCAAGACACCCTGAAAGAGAGGCACCCGCAGCGATAATTAATGAATATATGATATGCTTTTTCATTATCTGTTAATTGAAGTTACGAGATTAATTAAAACTCAACAGAAAGACCGCCTGAGATGGTGCGCATAGGGAAGAACGAACCGGCATAGACACCATAGAAAGAATCGAAGCGCGGGTCAAATCCCTTTCGTTTGGTCCAGTAAGCAATATTCTCGGCTACGGCATAAACTCTGAGTTTTGACATTTTCAGGCGAGAAGCCAAACTCTTCGGGAAGGTGTAACCGACAGAAAGATTCTTGAACGTGATATAACTTGCGTCAGTGAGCCAACGGTCAGATGAAGAGGCGGCATAAAGGTCGTTGTACTGCCAACGTGGGATATCGCTGGTAGGATTCTCCGGCGACCATGCCTTGAAAACATCCTTATGTTTCTGAGAACCTACGATAGAATTATAAGGCGGGGTCATCATTCCCATATAAGCCCAGTCCCATTTCTTGCCTCCGATAGAATAGTTGAACTGCGCATTAAGGTCAAATCCGTAACAACGGAAAGATGTGTTTATACCACCAAACATTTTCGGGAGCGCAGAGCCGCAAAGCGAGTATGTAGCCTGACTATAGTCTGTGGTAGTGGTCACCTCGCCGGTCTCTGAGTTCTTCTTGTAGTAAAGAGCCTGTCCGTCCTCGGAAACACCTGCATAACGCTTGAGATACCATGTGCGTACCGGAAGACCTTCGCCAAAGAAGACTTCGCCGCTTGAGTATCCGCTAACGCCGTCAACCACGTATCTCTTATTCTCTTCGGGGAGATAGGTGACACGGTTCTTTTCCCATGTGAAATTCAATCCCACAGTCCAAGCGATGTCACGTGTGGCGATTATGTCGCCTGAGAGGTCAACTTCCACACCTGTGTTGCGCATATCGCCCACGTTGTCATAGTAGCCGCTGTAACCAAGGCTATAAGGAGCCTTGAAATACATAAGCATGTCACGGGTGTTTCTGACATAGAACTCGGCACCTCCACGCAGACGTGAATTAAACAGCTCGAATTCCAGACCGGCGTTGAAGCCGCCGACTGTTTCCCAAGTTATATCCTTGTTTCCCTTGTCGTTGAATATGTAAGCTACGTTGCCGTCGGAGTTGCGGATGGTATAGGTATCGACGTAACGGTAGTTACCGATAGCGTCATTACCCTGCTCACCGTATGACGACTTGATCTTGAGCATATTTACCAAATGGCTCTTGGGGAACCATTCCTCTTTGGTAAGTATCCACGCCGCACCTATCGACCAGAAGTTACCCCAGCGGTGGTCAGGATGGAAATGTGATGAACCGTCACGTCTGAACGAACCGGAAGCGAATATTCGGTTGTCGTAGTCGTACTGCGCACGGATGAAATAACCTTCCACATTATAATTTGTCTGGTAGCTGCCCATATCGCCATCGACAACAGCACCGTTTATTTCAGTGTTTTTATCGAACATGGCAACCTTAGTACGGTCAGCGGTCACGTTAGTGCCATTATTACGGCTATATTCATGTCCGACAAGAATGTCAACATTGTTTTTGCCGAACGAATTATTATAGTTAAGTAGCTGCTGATAGTTATAATCGATAGTACGATAATGACCTACGAACACTGAGCCTTGTGACGACTCGTTAGAGCTATAACCATAATAGGGGTTCACACCGGTATTAATACGGTTTTCGGTATCGTACACGCTGCCGTTGATGGTCAGGCGGAAGTTATCGAGGAAATCGAAGGTTGCGAATCCCTGAAGACTGAAAGCGTTGCTCACATTTTTGTTTACGTTCAGAAGGTCTTCCTGCACATAGTTGCCGTTTGTGTCAACCGGGCGGTAAAGACCGGCGTTGTTTCCTGAACCGTAGTCGTAGACCTTGCCATGAGAGTCACGGAGAATATTACCCTCTCCGTCACGCACGTACAAGGGATAGATGGGTGACATGTCATTAAGCACATTGAACACGCCTGACTGAGAATTGGTCTCTGTGTGGTTGTAACTTGCGTTAGCACCGACACGGAGGAAAGAGAAGGCTTGGTACTCAGTCTTCAGACGAGCGCTGTAACGCTCGATGTCGTTTCCATACGATATGCCTTCCTCGCCAAGGTAGCCAAGGCTGCCGTAGAAGCTGAACTTGTCGTTACCGCCTGTGAGGTTAAGGTTGTATTCCTGACGGAAACCGTTGCGGGTACCCTCCTCAAGCCAATCGTCGGGATAAAGTGTGTAGATATTGCCGTCGTAAGCCACACGGTTGCCAAGGGTGGCGTTAGGGTTGAGACGACCGTTAGTACCGATCAGCATTTCACCTTCGGGCATACTGTAGACCATATAGCCGAGACCGCCTGAAGAGTTGGGACCGCCAAGTATGTTATTGGCGTTTATATGCGCCTGAGCAAACTGCTGCCCGAGACCATTCATATAATAATTACGCATGGCGAGGTAATGTGCCTCATAGTATTGACCGGGGTCTTTAATGTAGTCATACTTGACACTCGCATCAGTGTTGGCACCCCACTTGGCACCGAAAGACACCTTTGTGTTGGAGCGTCCGGCACTCTTTGTGGTTATAAGGATCACACCGTTAGCACCACGAGCACCATAGAGGGCGTTGGAAGCAGCGTCCTTAAGCACGGTCATGCTTGCGATGTCGGCAGGGTTGATATCGTTAAGATATCCGCTGTAGGGAAGTCCGTCGAGCACTATAAGCGGGGCAGTCCCGGCATTGATAGAGCTGACACCACGGATAAGGATAGTCGGGTCTTCGGTAAAACTGTTGACAGAAAGCATCTGCAGACCTGTCACATTGCCGCTCAGGGCTTCGATAGGGTTTGTGACCTGCTGACGCTCGATGTCGGCGGCGCTCACCACGCTGGCAGCACCGGTGAATGCCTCACGCTTCTGTTTACCGAAGGCAACCACCATGACTTCATCCATCATCTCAGAATGAAGTTCGAGTCTAACCACAAGATCAGGCTTTATATCGACAATCTTTGTCTCATAGCCGATGTAAGAAACTTCAAGCCGCTTATCGGACTGACTCAGACCGGAAAGAGAGAACTTACCGTCAACGTCAGTGGCACCAGCGATATTCGTACCAACGACACGCACGGTAGCACCAATCAGAGGTAAGTCATCTTCCGCCGAGAGCACCTGTCCTGAAACACGCCCGTTTTGCGCAAAGGCATTAACTGCCGCAAAAAGCAGTAATGCCCATAATAACATTACTTTTCTCATAGGAATATCATGATAATTTAGCGCAAATTTAGACAAAAAATTTAAAAATTGACATTTTTTGTCTAAAAATATGTCAATTTAATGTCATTTTGCCATAAAAAATCTTCCGGACGGGGAAAATTCCGTCCGGAAGATTACGTTATGCTTTATTCGTCAGAGTAATATGTTAATTACTTGCCGGCGAGTTTCTGCTTGAGTTCAGCAAGAGCTTCGAGGTCACCGAGAGTGGTCTTTTCGAGCGGTGCGTTGAGAGCGGGAGCCTCTTCAGCACGGCGGTTGCCACCACGACGGTTAGCTGCCTGCTTCTTGGGAGCTTCTGCGCGTTCACCCTTCTGCTCATCTTCGAAGATGCGGCTGTGAGAAAGGATGATGCGCTTGCTGTCCTTGTTGAATTCGATAACCTTGAAGTTGAGCTTTTCGTCAACCTGAGCGCGGCTACCGTCTTCCTTCACGAGATGCTTGGGAGTAGCGAAGCCTTCAACACCGTAGGGGAGAGCGATGACTGCACCCTTCTCAACCATTTCGATGATGGTACCTTCGTGGATTGAGCCAACGGTGAATACTGTTTCAAATACATCCCATGGATTCTCTTCGAGCTGCTTGTGGCCGAGAGAGAGACGGCGGTTGTCCTTGTCGATTTCGAGAACCTGAACTTCGATGTCGGCACCGATCTGAGTAAATTCAGAGGGGTGTTTAACCTTCTTGGTCCAAGAGAGGTCGCTGATGTGGATAAGACCGTCAACGCCTTCTTCGATTTCAACGAATACGCCGAAGTTGGTGAAGTTGCGCACCTTAGCAGTGTGCTTGCTGCCAACGGGATATTTTGTTTCGATATTTTCCCAAGGATCGTTCTTGAGCTGCTTGATGCCGAGAGACATCTTGCGGTCCTCACGGTCGAGGGTAAGGATAACGGCTTCGATTTCGTCGCCAACCTTCATGAAGTCCTGAGCAGAGCGGAGGTGCTGGCTCCAAGACATTTCGCTAACGTGGATAAGACCTTCTACGCCGGGAGCGATTTCAACGAATGCGCCATAGTCAGCCATAACGACAACTTTACCCTTAACCTTGTCGCCAACTTTGAGGTTAGCGTCAAGAGCATCCCAAGGATGGGGCTGGAGCTGCTTGAGACCGAGAGCGATGCGCTTCTTTTCGTCGTCGAAATCGAGGATAACGACGTTGAGCTTCTGGTCGAGCTGGACCACTTCTTCGGGATGGCTTACGCGGCCCCAAGAAAGGTCAGTGATGTGGATAAGACCGTCTACGCCGCCGAGGTCGATGAACACACCGTAAGAAGTGATGTTCTTGACAGAACCTTCGAGCACCTGACCCTTTTCGAGCTTGGCGATGATTTCACGCTTCTGCTGTTCGAGTTCGGCTTCGATGAGAGCTTTGTGGCTGACAACGACGTTCTTGAATTCTTGATTGATCTTAACGACTTTGAACTCCATAGTCTTGCCTACGAAGATGTCATAGTCGCGGATGGGCTTAACATCGATCTGAGAGCCGGGAAGGAAGGCTTCGATGCCGAATACATCGACGATCATACCACCCTTAGTGCGGCACTTGATGTAACCCTTGATAACTTCGTCTTTCTCAAGAGCCTCGTTGATGCGATCCCAAGAGCGGGCTGCACGGGCTTTACGGTGAGAAAGGATGAGCTGACCCTTTTTGTCTTCCTGATTTTCGATGAAGACTTCTACGGTGTCACCCACCTTGATGTCGGGATTGTAGCGGAATTCGCTAACGGGGATGATGCCGTCGCTCTTGTAGCCGATGTTAACCACAGCCTCACGCTTGTTGAGGGCGATGATGGTACCTTCGATTACGTCCTTGTCACGCACGGTGTTGAGCGATTCATCATAGGTTTTGGTGAGCTCTTCGCGGGTTTTGTCACCCTTGGTCTCACCCTTTGCATACGCTTCCCAATCGAAATCCTCGATAGGGGAGTTTTTTACTTCTTCAGTCATTAAAAAATGGGGTTAATAAATAAGGTTAATTAAAACTGCTTGAAGGTCACAGACCTCAAAGCGGCGCAAAGGTACAAATAATTTTCCAATTTACAAGCATTTACGGCAAGATTAGAATAGAAGATTGAAAAAAATTCAATCTTTCAGGGAGAATAGCACGATAAATCGCACACCCAAGTACAAACCTGAGGATAACCGTAGGGTTGTTCGCTTGAATAGATTCCCCACTTTTCGGGGGCATAGATCTAAAAAATCAACGGCTTGCCGGTATGCCGAGACTGTGTGACCATCATATACGCAAGCGCGAACCATGCGGATGTTGAGTTGTTTTATATTTATAAGCCATACGGCTTTCTAAACCTTTAAAACTCTAATTGTATGGATATTCAACAGATTATCACCCAATTGCAAAACAAATTCGGCGGCTCGCTCGACAGCTCAAAGATAACCGGAGCGCTTAAAGGCATGGATCTCAGCAATTTTTCTTTCTCTGACATTGTTTCTAAGCTGAAAACCGACGGGCTGATTGGCGACCTCGATGGTGACGGTGTGCAGGAAAGCTTCATCGAAGAAATCAAAGGCAAAGCCTCAAGTATGCTCGGCGGAATGTTTGGCAAATAGTACCAAACGCTAACTGTCTGAGTGTTTATTTTAACCGACATAACCCCGGCGGCTATTTGGCTGCCGGGGCTCTTCTTTTATAATTTGCCAAATAAAAAAACGTTTCAATATGACCTATCCCCACACAAGCGATATAATATCAATGGCGCATCAGGGGATTCCTGACACGCCATTGCCTATTACATAAGGTTAGATTTCGGATGTGTATTATTTAGCGATTGCTATAGCTACACGGTTTTTGTTGTTTTCAGCGAAGGGCTGTTCGGTGTCACCTTCAGCGGCAACATTGATACGAAGAGTATCGATACCACCCTTGCGGAGAGCGTCGGCAACGCTTTGAGCACGGAACTTAGAAAGCTTCATGTTGTAAGCAGATGTACCGGTGTCCTTGTCAGCATAACCTGTGATGGTAACCTTAGTGTCGGGGTTAGCCTTCATGAAGGAGATCATTTCGTCAATCTTAGCTGATTCGGCTGCTGAAATCTTAGAAGAGTTGATAGTGAAGAAGATGTCCTCGGTGAGAGTGACAGGTTTCTTCTCAACCACGGGAGCGGGTTCGGGTTTGGGTTCGGGAGCAGGCTGAACAGGAGCGGGAGCGGGTTCTTCCTCAACCACTGCAACTGTTTCTACTACTTCAACGGGTTTAGCTTTGGTCTTGCCGAAGCTGATGGTCAAACCGATGAGACCGTTGATCTGCCAGTCGCTGTTCTTACCATTCTTAGAGTTAAAATGGTCAGGGAGCATGTTGGCGTTAGCCTCAAGGTTTATGGCAACTGACTTGCTCACATTGATATCCAAGCCAAGACCGGCACGACCGGCGATAAACATTCTCTTACCGCTCCAAAGCTTCTGGAAATCGTAGCCCTTTGCAGCAAGTTCGTTAGCCTGTTTGTTGTGGAAACCGAGAGCGCCACCGACACCTACGAAACCATAGAAGTCAAGAACACGGTCGGGGTTGTAACCGCAGAAAAGGTTGGTGAGCGAGAGCATCGCGTCAAGATTGCCCTGCAGATAGTTGAACTTGTAGTCAGTCTTGGGATTTACCCAGCCGCCTTTAGCTTGCCAACCGCTACCGCCCAATCTCAAACCGAAGAGCGGTGAGAATTTGTAGCCGACATTTATAGCTGCGGCGGGTGATAACAAGTCTTTGAAGTCTGCTTCGCCGACGGTGTAACCACCGCCTACCTGAAGCTGCATGAACCAGTGGGGATTAAATTCCACTTCCTGACCTACCTCCACATTTGTAACGGAGGCTGCCTCTTGTGCAGAAGCTGTAAATGGTAATGTTGAAGCAACGAGAGTCAACGCTACTGCCAATTTTTTATTAATCTTTTTCATAAATAAAAAAGTTGAGATGATAATCACTAATTGAAGCTATTATACTAAAATTAACACAAATTTCACCATTTTTATTTGAGTTATCACCATGAAAATGCACTTTTTACGAGCAATATGCAAAACTCGCAATATATATATTGCACCAAACGCAATATATTAATGATTAAAGCACTAAATCTCGTTTGCGTTTTATAACCATTCATACAAAATAGCCATGAAAGTTAGCAATTTGATAAATTTAACGCCAAACTATTATAAACATATTTGTTTATTTTATAAATTTGCAATCTATGAACAATATGTTAGAGGCATACAAGGGGATAGCACCCGGAAAGGTCATATCGCATGAACTTAATCGTAAGAAAATTTCTCAAAGGGAGTTTTCCACTGCTATTTGCGAGCATTATCAAACGATAAATGCAATAATAATCGGGAAGCGCCGTATGACCATCGGGCAGGCGTTAAAAATGGAGAAAGAGTTGGGATTGAATGAAGGATTCCTGCTCACATTACAAATGTATCATGACATTAAATCATATAAACATAGCCACGATACGACTTTAACAAACAATGCTCCCCTACCCCGAATACGCAAAGTTGTATTTTGGGACACAGACATTGAGAAGCTTGACTGGCAGAAACACAAGGAGTTTATCATATCACGTGTCCTGCAACGGGGCAACGCCAATGAGAAACTCGAATTGGAGAGATTTTACAACATTAAACTTTAACCTATGAAACCCTCACCTCAACTACATACCTCAACCGTAACCAAACAGCTAAAATCTATCTTAGACAATCTCATGAAAGAGGATTTATTTTCTCCATTTGTGCTTGTCGGAGGCACCAATTTGAGTTTACGATTCGGACACCGCATGTCTGACGACATAGATTTATTCACCGAATCAGATTATGGCAGTCTTGATTATGAGTCCATGGAGCATTACCTGTCAGAAACTTATCCATATTATGACTGTCCCGGATGGGATCCCATAGTTGGGTTCGGCAGAAGCTATTACATCGGAGAGGATGAAATGAACTGCGTCAAATTAGACCTCATGTATACCGACAAATTCATATCTCCTGTCGATGAAATTGAAGGGGTCAGAATGGCATCCATAAATGATATCGTAGCGATGAAAATGGATGTCATAAGCCGTATTGGCAGGAAAAAAGACTTTTGGGATATACATCTGCTTCATGATTATTTTTCATTGTCGGATATGATCAATATCCATGAAAAACGATATGAGTGGACACATGACCGACAGGAAATAATAACAAACCTCACTAATTTTCAGAATGCGGATAACGATCCGGATCCACGGTGTATTTTAGGCAAAGATTGGGACTTGATAAAGTTAGATATCATTGATTGGACCAAGGAATTGTTATGAGATCTCTAAACGTCTTCCCATAAAATAAATAGGCTCAGTGTCAAATTTAGCTGAGAAATTGGTTTTTATTGGTAGAGGACGTGGAGATATGATAGAAATTAAGTAATTTTGCAGATAATTAACGAGTATAGGTTTTGTGATCCCTCGCATGATGCGTATACATAGGCTCCTGATTCTAATTATTGTTCTAACAACGGTCACATCGCCGCTGCGAAGCATAGGTGCTATCATTCAGAATGGTGAGAACCCGGACTCCATAATTCATAAAGCCAAAGCAATCATCAAAGACGAGGAAGAAAAAATCGAGGAGAAGATTGCGGAAGAACACGAACACCTCGCACAGGAGATAGCACAGGATTCACTACATCCGTCATCCACACTATGGATGAAACAGCTGGTAGAAAACGGTTTCCGAATTCATGATCCGAACATATATTACCCACGTTTCCCCCGATTTCTGCTAAAAGTATACAATTGGGGTGACCGCACATTCAACTCATACGACCCTGATTATGTGATAGGCACTGGCAAGAACTGGAAGCTTCAAGGTAAAAGCTACAATTGGTTCGAGACTTCCTCTATATTTTTCCCTCGCAATTCAATATTAAACATGCACTCCGACCTGTTTGCCGACGCCGGTGGTCACATAAGTTTCATGGCTGTAAGTGTGGGTTACATGTGGAATATGAATGAACTGTTTAAGAAGTCCACATCACGCCATACGTTCAATTTCGACTTTACATGCTCACGCTTCACCATAAACATTCAGTCAACCAAGTCGGACGGAGGTATGATACTCACAAAGCTTGGCGACTACAACGACGGCAGGCATTTTCATTACGACTTTAATGATGTGGTGATTAACACCTTCTATGTTGACGCATACTACTTTTTCAATAATAAGAGGTATTCCAACGCAGCAGCCTACAGTTATTCAAAATACCAACTGAAAAGTGCCGGGACAGCGATAGTAGGATTCAATTTCACCGAGCAGAACATGAATATGGATTTTTCATCGCTTCCGGATGAAATGCTTGAACATCTGCCGCTTGAAACGCCCTATTACACATTCCACCATAAAGACTACGCCATTTTAGGCGGATATGGGTATAACTGGGTGCTTAAGCCACGCAGATGGCTCATAAACGTGACCGCAATGGGCGCTATCGGGTATAAACGTACTTATGAAGATGCCACTGACGGCAAACGTGACTTGGTGGCAAACAATTATAAACTATCAGTCGGCTCGGTGTATAATCACAAGGCTCTGTTTGTGGGAGGAGTCTTAAAAATCAACGGATTCCTGTATTACAACTCCAATTTCACCCACTTCAACACATTAAACACATTTTCAATCATTGTCGGCATGAGGTTCTAACTCAAAGCCACAAGGCTGAATCGCCAATCAAGCTATTGCCACAATGAAGTATGTGGCGCAATAAAACAATATCAGCACGGCAGTCATGCCGAGAATAGGGGTCAACGCCCTACCGTTCAGCTTTGACATACGCACACACAACAGGGAGTGAAGCAACAGATAAACCATCGGAGCCATCCACCATAATTTCATCACTGCCATCCATTCCGGAAGCGTGAGAAGGACGCCCAAAAAGCCGTTCATAAGGTAGATCCAAAGCATAGGACGCCTTCCAAGTATCACCGCAAGGGTATTTTTGCCAACGGCACGGTCATCGTCCATATCACGGTAATTGTTGACTATAAGCACATTGGCAATCATCACACCAATCCCTATGGAGGCAAGGAAAACCCACCACGGGAGGAAACCAGCCTGAAGAATATATGTAAGAGACACAGGCACTATGCCGAAAAAGCATATCACAGCCACTTCGCCAAGTCCGTGATGCGACAGCGGATAGGGTCCCGAGCTATATGCTATGACACCGAAAGCAGTGATTATCCCGACGAGATACATCCACCATGATCCATAAAGCCACACGAGCACGCACCCTACCACACAAGCGGCGGCAAGAGTTACGTATGTGGCAGCTTTCATGGCACCGGGGGTTATATCTCCCTCAGTGACACCACGGCGAGGTCCCTCACGTCCAGCCTTATCAAGACCTCCTTTAAAATCATAATACTCATTGGCGAAATTAGACGCTATCTGCGCAAGCAAGGCAAAAACAAAGCATAGCACCACCGGGGGGAGCTGAAACCGCCAAGTAGCGGCTCCAATCCCGGCAGCATAAAACACCCCTGCCAGTGAAACCGGCAGGGTGCGTAATCTCATAGCCTCAATCCAGCATCCGAGTTTCATATACTGACTATGAATCGTATGGCAGGTTAGGCTTTGTTAAGTTCATCAAATTTTTTGGCGATCGCGGCGGCTATCGCTTCCATCTCCTCGGCGGGAAGTGTCACTTTGGACTTAAAGTTCATATCACTTTCCGAGTTCATGGGGATGAGATGGATGTGAGCGTGGGGCACTTCGAGTCCCATCACAGCCACACCTATGCGTTTGCAGGGCATAGCCTCCTTAAGAGCCTGAGCCACACGTTTGGCAAACAAAGTGTATTCCTGATATTCCTTATCGTCAATATCAAAGATGTAGTCAGTTTCCTTACGAGGTATTACAAGCACATGTCCGGGGGCAACGGGGTTAATGTCGAGAAACGCATAATGCTTGTCGTCGGCAGCTACCTTATACGAAGGTATCTCTCCGGCTGCTATTTTGCTGAAAATAGATGCCATGACAACAAATATTTTTTATGATTAGAAGTTGATTTCAACAATTTCAAATTTCATAAGTCCGGCGGGAACTTTGATTTCCACTACTTCACCGAGCTTATGTCCAAGCAAGCCTTGTGCGATAGGTGTGCTCGAACCGATTTTTTTCGCCTTGAGGTCAGCCTCGGAATCAGCGACAATGGTATATTCCATAGTCATGCCGTTGGCAGTGTTTTTGATTTTGACACGGTTGAGTATCTGCACCTCCTCGTTGTTGAGTTTGCTTTCGTCGATGATACGTGAGTTGGCAACAAGATCCTTGAGCTGAGAAATCTTCATTTCAAGCATACCCTGAGCCTCTTTAGCCGCATCGTACTCGGAGTTTTCCGAGAGGTCGCCTTTATCACGAGCTTCGGCGATTGCAGCAGATATACGTGGACGCTCTACTGATTCCAGAAAAGCGATTTCTTCCATTTTTTTCTTGTAACCTTCCTTGGTCATGTAAGTTATAGCCATGGTAGTAATGTATTGAATTTTAATATATTGATATTTTGTGAGAAAACGCCAAACGTAAAAAAGAAAGAATCCCGATGCTTGTGGCTACGAGACCCTACCGAATCTTTGCGTTTGGAATGATATTTCAAAATTGTGATGCAAAGATAGTCACAATAATCCATTTTCCCAAATCTCCACCCCAGCTTTTAACAAAATTTGAGGGAGTTTTATATGAAGGGAAAGTTTATGAAGGAGGGGACTGGCAGAGTCCCCTGCGGGGAACGATATCATTGTTACCCCCCGTAGGAGCGCAGCGACTGCGGGGGACCGCAGAGCCCACGACCCTCCTCGTCCGAGTCCCCACCGGGGACGACATCATTGTTAACCCCCGTAGGAGCATCGCGACTCCGGGGGATGTAGAGAGCCTTCCCCTGTCCAATAGTCCCCATCGGGGACGATATTATTTCAGATACCGCTCATCCCAGACCTTCCCTGATAGATATGACAGTTGCCTTATTTCATCCTCATATCCATATACCCCATGATGTTCCTTCTGATTTTTGATATAATTAATCACAGTATCCCTATCCGCAGCAGATTTAGAGAATGCGAAATAATCCTCACTCCATCCTGCAAAATCCGGGAAAAGCCCCGACTTCTTCATCCACAAACTGCTTTTACGCTTCATCTCCCCGGCTATATCTGCGATACATACATTGGGGTGCAGGTCAACAAAGATGTGAACATGGTTAGGGGGATACCGCCTATTCGTAGAAGTTTACATTTCCTATCTTCTAAAATACGCCACAGATAGCGATATAAATCTGTCTCATGCGACAGATTTATAGTCATTTCTCGTCTTTTTGTGTTAAAGACGATGTGGTATAGATTACAGGTTAGGCTCATAAATAAAAGTTGTTTTATAGATAATTGTATTTCACAAAGGTAATCTATTATCTGGAAGTTTGAAAATATATTTGGAAATTATTTTTATTTCTTGATAATATCGTCCCCTGAGGGGACTCAGAGGTGGGTGGTGTCCTCTGTCATCCCCCGCAGTCGCTACACTCCTACGGGGGTTAACAACGATCTCGTCCCCGATGGGGACTCCGGAGGCGGGAGAGGGGGGCTCTCTGCAATCCCCCGTAGTCGCTGCGCTCCTATGGGGGTTAACAATGATATCGTCCCCGATGGGGACTCCGGAGGCGGGAGAGGAGTGGCTCTCTACATCCCCCGCAGTCGCTGCGCTCCTACGGGGGTTAACAACGATCTCGTCCCCGATGGGGACTCGGGATGAATTCGCTAACACTGCGAAATACGATGGAGGTTACCGGATGTGGTTGCGGGGGTGGTAGGTGAGGATGTCGGAGCGGAGGGCGGTGCGGTCGAGGTGGATGTAGATTTGTGTGGTGGAGATGGATTCATGCCCGAGCATTTCTTGGATTGCACGCAGGTTGGCGCCACCTTCCAAAAGGTGGGTGGCAAAGGAGTGGCGCAGAGTATGGGGGGATATGGATTTACGTATCCCGGCACTTTCCGCAAGGTCCTTCACTATCTGGAATATCCTTTCACGTGTGAGATGCCGCCCGCGGCGGTTAAGGAAGAGAATATTATCGTCACCGGGCTTTATCGGGAGGGCGGCACGGTCAACCATATAGTCATTGATTTCAGCTATCGATGTCTCCGACATAGGCACCATCCTCTCTTTACTCCCTTTACCCATAACCACAAGGTATCCCTCATCAGCGAAAATTTTTGAGATCTCAAGCGACACAAGCTCACTCACACGCAAACCGCAGCCATAAAGTGTCTCTATAATGGCACGGTCACGCTGCCCCTCTGCCTTGTTCATATCTATTGCCGCAATCATAGCGTCAATCTCCTCCAAAGTCAACACCTCCGGGAGATGCACACCTATCTTTGGGGTCTCAAGTAACTCGGATGGGTTTGCATCGATATAACCTTCCATGGTTAGAAATTTGAAGAACGACCGTATCCCGGCGACAATCCTTGCTTGCGAACGCTCGGATATACCGACATCACGCAAATCACCGATGAAAAAACGCAATGTGTCTATCGTGACATCACGCAACTTTACCGGAGACGGACTTCCGTCATCTCCTCTCCCATCGTCCAAATATACGAGCAACTTCCGCACGTCACGCAGATAACCTTCACGGGTGTTGTCTGACACACCCTTCTCCATCATCAGGTAAAGGTCGAAGTCAGACACTATCTGTGGAATGTCGGTTATATCTCGCATAGCTTATAATATTAGGGCACGATGTCGTCCAACGGACGCTTGACAAAGGTACAAAATTATATTAAAATAGCCCGGACTTTGGAGGGTCCGGGCTAAATATTTCACGAGATGTTATCAAGACGCCGATATGTCCGTATCGGCTCGAGATGCCGCAGAAAGATGTCGGGACGATGTTGCTTTGGCAGTAAAATACCTCAGCACAACAGCCGTGACGAAATAAAGGGCGGTGAGTCCCCATAATCCCCAATAATATTGCGAAAGGTCAGACAGCGTTGAGTCATTGCCGTTCATTCTTATGAAACTCTCCACTCCGAAAGTCGCAGGGATGAGATCGGATACAAGCAGCCAGAATTTATTGAAGGCGTAACGGGGCCATGTAAGTCCTGACAGGAACAGGAACACGACAGAAGTAAACACAATCACAAGCAGAGATGATTCCCTCTCCCTCACAAACACCTGCAATGTCTGCCCAAGGAAGGATGTGGCAAGGAGCATGACGAATATCATAGGCATGTAATCCAAGAAGCTACCCACGTGCGGCAGGGAGAACATGTGAGGGATAAACTCCAATATGTAATAGCTGATAGGGAGATATATCATCATGTAGCATAATGTCTTCCCCAGCACGGTAGCAACCGCCCCACCCTCATATTCGTACGGATCACGCCCGCGGTTTCGGCGCCGGCGGTCAGCTGCAGTTCCGGCTATCATTGTGATGCCGAGCAACATACTCTGCTGCAGAATCAGCACCACGATACCGGGCATTACAAATGAAGCGAATCCCTGAGTAGGGTCACCGAGGAAAAACGACTCGGAATTGACCGGCAGACCGCTCACCACTGTGGTGAGAATCCCACCCCGGCTAAGCCGTTCGGCAGTGATTTTGGCAGTCTCAGCCATACGCACATCGGTGAGCGAGAAAAGGAACTGACGGTAACGGAGCAATAGCGACATGTCGCTATAAAACGACATTACGGTTGGCTCCCCACGCCCTATTTTCTTAGCATAGTCATGCGGAATTTCAACCACACCATAACATTTCTTTTCATGCATTGCCGTTTTAGCTTCGCCCATATTGGCGGCGTATCCCACAATTTTTATACCTTGTGTGGCATCAAGGGTGCGTACCAGCTCCCGGCTCTCGGCAGTGCGTGAGTTATCGACCACGACAGTGGATATGTCCTTGACCACCTCCGGATTATATATTAGCGTGTATATAATAGGGTAACCCAAAGGGAGTGCGACAAAAAACAGAAGAACGCCAATGTCGGTAAACACCAGAAGAGACTCTCGGCGCCATACTCTATATATGCTTTTTAACCAATTCATTTCGGCGTGTTTAAATAAAATTCAAATTATATGTTTCCTATTTCACATACACCGGATTAAGGCAGTGTTTTTTAAGACGTTTCAGCCCCACAACCGGAAGCAACAGCATAACCAGCATCACTATGTAATATACCCTTGAATAGTAGATAGGTATGCCGTTAAGAGCCTGATCTATGTATATTAAGAAATAGTTTCGTATAGGTAATATGTAGGAGAATATAGCAACACCGCCATACATCTTATCGACAGGGAATGAGAATCCAGCTATAGAGAAACTCAGAATACCTGTGAGCGAGACAATACTCATGGAGAGTCGTGCGTTAGGGAGCAGTTCAGTAACGAGCACCGCAAAAGCCTGCGACGACATGACAAGGAGTATCATGGCAAACACCATGTGGAGCGGATGATTGTTAAGCGGGAAGTGCAAATAGCCAAACAGTATAGACTGTATAAAAACCCCTACAGCCGAAAAGATAAACGTCTGAGGGAGTAATTTACCGGCAAGCGCCACTGCCATGCTCCCCTTAGCCGTTGCAAGCCACTCGGGAGCGGTGTCATTCTTTATCTCCTGACAGATGCTGAATGAGGTTATGAGCATAACCAGCAACGCAATCATCGCCGGGATGAATGACTGACATAGATATATCGAATAGTTCGTCCAAGGGTTTCCCAACGGGTGTATATCCTGATTAAAGGACTGTATCATAGCACCGGCGGTAGAATAGTCAGCGCCGGCACTTACAAGAGTGGTTTCCACAATCTTTCCGGCAGTGGTGACAGCTATGGTCTTGAAGCCCTTGTATGAGAGACTGCCCGGCACGAAGATTGACATATTGGAGTAAAAAGTCAGCGTGGGGGTCTTCCCGCTCAAAGCCTTCTCCTGAAAATCGGAAGGGATGTAGAAGAACCCGTAAAGCTCGCCGCTACGCACCTTATCCATAGCCTTATGGTAGCTCTCGACATCATCGGTTATGTCTATAAGCTCCATAGCGTTAAGCGACCTCGCTATGCGCCGGGACATAGAGGAATGATCCATGTCAACCATCCCTACGGGCACATTCAGAGGCAACCCCTCATTCATCAGGTCGATGAAGAAGAGTGAAAACGCTATTGGCACAATCAACATCATGGTGATGTAGATTTTGCGTGAAGCGAGTTGGATTATGCCACGTTTTAAAGAGTCTAACATTACGTTGCTTTTTGAAGGGTTGACTTATAGGATATCGCTATTTCAGGAAATAGACCACTGTCATGCCGGGACGCAGATCGGGAATAGCCTCAACGGTATGGGCTTTGACTTCGAAAGTCTTGCTGTCCCACTGACCGGTTGACTTGGTTGCCTGCCAGTTGGCATATGAGCCGAGGTCACGCACATAGTATATCTTAGCTTTCACACGTTTTTTGTCGAGCGCAGGTATCATCACCTCGATTTCATCGCCGAGTTTCATGTCATTTAGGAACTCCTCACGGACATTGAATGTAACCCACTTGTCCTGAATCTTCAACAAGCTCATCAAAGGCGCACCAAGCGACACAAGCTCGCTTACCTCAGGATAAACCTGATCAATCTGTCCGTCGCAGGGGGCAAGCAGATACTGATCCTCAAGAAGGCTCTGCACTTCAGCCACACCACCTTTTGCAACATCGACCATTGCGGCGGCACTCGCCTTATCCTCTTTCTGCGCGCCTGACACAGCAAGGTCGAGCTGGCTCTTTGCGGCACGATGGGCGGCGACAGCACCATCGTATGCAGCTTTAGCCTCGTCACGCTTCTGCTCGGAAATCACACCCTCCTTATACAGATTTTCCATACGAGTGTAGGTCTTTTTCGTTATCTCCAAGGCAGCCTCAGCCTGAGCCACGATATCACGGGCAGATTGGATGATCTGTTTACGTGTTCCGGCATCAACTTTTTGGTTCTGCGACTGTGCGGCATTTTCCATGCTCTGTGCCTGCATGAGTTTTGCATCGGCAAGGGAGGAATGGATGTGAATGAGCGTATCACCCTTCTTCACAAAATCACCCTCATGCACGTAAATATCCACGACACGTCCCGGAAGCTTGCCGGAAATACGCACCGAAGTAGCGTCAGCCTGCCCCTCGATGATTTCCGACGGCTTATTCAGGAAACAAAAACCGATAATGGCAAGGACAATACATGCGATCACAAGAATGCCAATAGCTACCATAAGAATCCTGTTCTCTTTTCTCTCAGCGGTAGCAGACGGATTGTTATTTATATCTGACATATCAATAGTAATATTTATAATTTCTTTAATACAAAGTTCCCAATCGATTTAAAAAATTGGTATTTGAAAATTGGATTTTGAAAATCATCAATTGTCAATTGTCAACTGTCAATTGCCAACTGCCAACTGTCCCAGCACCTTAGACAGGTAGACATCACAGAGATAGATGTCAATTCGAGCATCTATATTCTCGGAATGAGCCTTAAGCCATGCCGTCTGCGCCTCCATCACATTGTCAATAGTCATCACACCATCACGGAAACCCACGTCGGCACATCGGAGATTTTCGTCAGCTTCCTCAAGATTAGATTCAGTCATACGGTAAGTCTTAAGCGCTTCCTGAGCCTTGAACGAAGCCTGATTCACCTGAAGATCCACGAGATCCTTGGCATTGTCAAGCTCAAGCTGAGCCGCCAAAGTCTGGGCTTTCGCCGCACGGTATTTATTATAATTGCCGCCCCAATGCCATATAGGCACTGTGAGGACCGCCCCTACGGAGAACATACCGTTGAAGCGATTTTTGAATCCGTTGAAAACGTTGGGGTTTGAAAATGAATATGTACCTACCAATGCGAGATTAGGCATCATGGATGAACGTGCCACCTTAGCCTTTTCGTCATAGATCTTCACACCGAGTTCGAGGGCGCGTATATCCTCTCGCGACCGATAAACATCCTGCATATTGTATTCCCGTGCTATCGGTGCGCCTGTGAGTATCCCCTCGGCGTCCTCATCGGCAAGAGTGAACACGCTGTTGAGCGGAAGTCCGCACACCTGCGCAAGAGCCATTCTTGACAACACCAACCCATTGTTGACCTTTGTGAGATCAACCTCTGCCGAGTTGCGCTTTACATCCACTGTAAGCTGGTCACGCTTCGTTGCCACACCCTGCTCCACCATCAGGCGGACATTATGCTGGAGAGTGTCAAGGAGATTGACATAGCTTACAGCAAGTTTCTGCTTAGCCTTCAGCGACACCACTTGCCAATAAGCGGCATCGACAGCATAGATTATGTTCTGCGCCTCATTGTCATGCATACGCCGGGCAAGCTCCTCGGCATAGCCTGTAATCTTGTTCATCGCTACGATTTTACCACCCATAAATATCGGCTGGGTGAGGGTCACGGCACCGAAAAACACATTGTGCATGTCAAATTCAAGTGCCTCCTTGGGGAGTAGCGCGACATTTTCAGGGACGAACTGTCCGTTAACCTGAATAGGCTCCCCGGTGAGTGGATTTTTCACCAATCCCATCTCATAACCTTTTTTCTCAAGGTTGAATGTCTCCACCGGTAGATACTGATCCTTATCAATGATCGCAATACCTTTTTGGTTATACATGTATCCGCCGGCAAAGTCGAGCGAAGGGAGATAGGCGGCAAACGCCTCCTTCTTCTGATACTTTGCAGCCTCGATGCCGTATGCCGATTTGCGTAGATTCTTGTTATTGGCAAGCGCTGTCTGACGACACTGCTCAAGGGTCATGACACTCCCTTCCTGCACAGCGTCGGTCTGAGCCGCTGCCATTAACCCCACAAGGATTGATGCTGTAAGAAAAAAACTGCGTAGAACCATTATTGATAAATATCTTGAAACGTGAATATAAATACCTTACCTGCAGCCGTGCTGCGACCTCGGTAAATGTATATGAAATGTGTATGCAAATATAACCCCTTTTCCTAAACAAATGTTTAAAAAAAGGGGATTATAATTGGTGGATAATAGGAGAAAAATTGGTCTATTTTACTTATTGATCATTGCCCTGATATCTGCGGGTGTTATTTTGCCTGTGATAAGGATAGCGTTAAACTCGCTCTTATCCTCGTTAAGAATAAGGTATTGGTTAACGTCGTTGGCATTCTTTTTCATATATATCTTAGTGCGCTCTTTTCCCTCATTCACACTTAGAAGTTCCTCGCATCCCTTAGTGTCAATACTTGCTGCCGCATCCTTACTAAGCTTGGCTGCCATAGAGGCATTTTCGGTGGTAAGTATCAGGATATTGTCGAGTTTGCCTGCGAGTCCTCTCATATCCATCCCTTCAGTTTTCATGTCGGGCATCATTTCGAGCATCGCCTTTGACACACGTACCGATGTCACACCGTCAACATCCGAGTATTTATCAAAAAACTTAGTGATCTGCGCCATGCTGGAAAATACTGTTACAGCGAGGAGGATTGTCAAAATATATATTCTTTTCATAATCTGTTATGTTTATATGGGTTGTTGTTTTTAAATGTTGTTTATCTGTTCAAGGCTTGAATTTACCTGCCTTTGAATTTTTTCAGAGGTTTCATTGACGGTTTCCATCCCGTCCATGCTTTTGTCGAGGGCATTTGCGAATATCCGCAAAGCCTTTTCG
Source organism: uncultured Duncaniella sp. (assembly GCA_910577335.1). Taxonomy (GTDB): domain Bacteria; phylum Bacteroidota; class Bacteroidia; order Bacteroidales; family Muribaculaceae; genus Duncaniella. The sequence goes on from CAJTMJ010000044.1 coordinate 24,573, forward strand.
GTCTGCTGGTAAGCTTCTTCGGGGGTGACGTTTGATTCGGCATGTAAGTCGGCGGTCGGGATATTGGATTTTGCGAAGGACACTCCGAGAGCCACTACAAGTATCAGAGAAGCTGCTATACTGACTATTGCCCTAATGCTCATCGGACGTATTCGCCTGCGGTTTTCCGCAGCCTTGCGCTCGGCTGCTTCCCAAGAGTCTATCGCCCCTTCCAATCGCTCCTCAAGCCCCATCGGTATCTGTGGTTCGGCGACATTCATGAGCTGGAGAAAGATCTCTTTCTCAGCGAGCAGTTCGTCAGCCACATCTTCACCGGCGAAGTAACATGTCAGCTGCTTTTCCTCAGCTTCCGTTGTTTCTCCGTTGTAATACCGGTCAAGGAGTTTTTTGATTTCGGTTATATTATTTCCGTTCATAGTTCAATAGTAGATTATATTGTTCTCGGATCTTTTTGCGGGCACGGCTCAGGAGAGTCCTGATGTTCCCCGGCGAGAGTCCGGTTGAAAGTTCAATTTCGTCAAACGACATATCGGCAACATCTCTCAGTGTCATCACCCGTCGTTGAGGCTCAGGCAGTCTGTTTATCAGATCCATCACCTTTACCGCCTCGTCATGGGTTTCGATATCGTGTGCGACATCATCGTCTGCCATAAGTGTTAACGATTCGGGAAGTTCGTCTGCTTCGTCCAGATGCTTTCGCCTGATGCTGTCAAAGCAGACATTCTTAAGGGTCGCCATGCAGAAACCGTCGGGATTTTCAAGCTCGAAAAATTCTTCACGCTTGCTCCATAGGCGGTAGTAGGTTTCCTGCACCATATCCTCCGCATCCTGAGCGTTACCCACAAGCCTGAAAGCCATGCGGTAAAGTTTGGGATGACATGGGAGGAATAGGAGTTTGAATTCAGCGGCGTCCATCGTGCTTTGGAGTTTGGCTGTTGACCACTCCTGTCACATCGCTCATCTTGAACTTGCCGTTCACCTCCACAAGCGCACAGTCGTCGGAGCTAACACATACTATCACCATCCGGTGAATCACATCTTTTTTCATCTTTGCGAGCACAAGCACCTTTTCGCCATTGTCATTCGTCCTTACCATCTCCTCATAACCGTTCAATGCGAGATTGCTGACACGGTTTTTGAATTTTGATTTGACGGCACTGTTGCAATCCTCAAGGTCGAGCACCCGCACCGATTTTATCTTTTTCACAATCTGGGCGTCCTTGTCGCTACCGACAAACTGTTTGCCTAACCACATCATAAACGGGTTGACATTCACATATTCGGCATTTTTAGCTTCTGAAAACTCCGAGAATATATCTTCGAGAGATTCATTGTTTGCAGATGCGGCAAATGAAGCCGACCCGGCTGTGAGAGCGATAACGAGTATAAGAATTAGTCTTTTCATTTTTCTTTAGTTTTTTAATTTTCGGATTCTCCGGCGGAGGTTAGTCCGTGGAAGATGTTTTGGTTAGTCTTTTTGAGAGCGCTTTCAATTATGATGACGTGACTTCTCCGAAATTTGTTACAACAAAAATGAAATTTTTTTGAAAAAATTACTCTCAGCCGTTAATTGAAGCAATCCGGGCAGCTATTTCTTCCTCCTTACTCTTTTTGGTATTAGTTTGTTGATTTCCCTCAGTGCCATTGGCGGGACGGGGAGTTCGGGCAGCAGCTCCGCAACCCTGACCTCCATCCCTACTGTTCTTAACAGGGAGATGAAATTATTAAGCGTCAAATTGGGATTTTTCCCTTGTTCGAAATGACATATCGTAGTGTAACTCACCCCTGATTTTTGAGCAAGTTCACGCTGACTCATCCTCGCAGCAAGCCGATATTCCTTAACCCTGACTTGAACTGAAAAAAGTTGACACTTTTGAGAGCAAAAACTCAAAAGAGCC
>CAJTMJ010000045.1 GCA_910577335.1 uncultured Duncaniella sp.
GTCCGACTTATACCCCAAAATTCGATGTTTTCAAATTTTTGTCATGTACTTAAAATATTCGAGCATATAGACATTATCGACCATAAAACCGTCCAGAAGAGAACCGTCATAGTCAAATCTTTTCTTCGAGTTGTCAGCGAGTGTGACGGTAATTCCATTACCGGAATTAACCCTCACATCGGGGTATTCGCAAGGGATAATCAGCACACCTTCATTGGATAATACTCCATATTTGTCATCAACCTGAGCAATCCACATGTTCTTTTCAGTAGCCGTGATTTTATCATACTCAGGCTTTACAGTCCAATCTCCTGTTTTGTCAACAAGACCAACCTTCCCGTTTTTCGGAATTGGAGCATATTCACCATGGTATACATAATCATTGAAGGTCTTTACCCTTAGGTATTTCTTTGAATTGATGGGCTTTCCCGTATGGTCAATGAAAAATACGCTATCCCCTGCACACACTCCGGCAACATTTTCAGAGAATATCCATGCCGCATCATATTGCAGCGGAATTTCAATCTCGGCAGTGTAGCGGTTTATGTAACCACGTTTCCCGTCCTTTGATATGACTGCAAGGCTATCACCGTCAAATGATTTTGCAAGCCAGTCTATGCCTTTCAGCACTTTCTTTTCGTTCCTCCTGTCATAGATATACGATTTCCCGGTATTATATCCGCAGTTGCGATATGAATACTCTCCTCCCAAGGTGGCTCCGTCATAATACCATGGACTATGACGGCGACCATAGAACTCATCATAGAAAGCATATCCAAGCATACAAGTGAAGGCAAGTATGCACAATGTGATGGTAGCCCAGATGACACGCCAGAAAGGAGTCTTGTTCTTCCATGAGAAAATGTTGCGGATGAATTGCCAGATACCTCCGAAGAAAACGGAGAGCCACATTTTGAAAGTAATTTTTGTTTTCATTGCTATTAATATTGTTTTTTAATAGAGAGACAGTTTTATCTGAAGAATCTATCATCCTGTATGAAATTTTATCAACATGTCACGCACATACCCTAATACAATACATAGATGCAATCGGTAAAAACAACAAAAAGTAGCAACAAAACAGATATTTAGAGGCATGTTATTAAGAAAAATAGCTAAATTTGTATATCCAATTAAAAATCACATTCTAAACAATGGAAGCTACAGACACAATATATAAAGTTAGCGACTCGATAAGTGTCGTCACGCATCATATTGCAAGCGAGTCTAACGACCTTACTGGGTATATGGAAGATTTATCAGTGTCGCCACATGACTCCATTGCATATATCGCTGATAATTGGGGTGTCTTAGCCAATCTGGGAGCAATCAGCGCTTTAATAGGCGCCATAACAGTTGCAATTTTCATGTTCCTTCTGGTCAAAAGTTCTGATGAAGGGAAGGAAAAAATCCAAAACGTTTTATCGTCCAAATTGTTGTTTGGTGCTGTCTGGTTGGCAGGATTTATCGTTTATGATGTCGGTATGTGTACTGGCAACTATATATCATTGTTGACCAACGCACCATTGGCAATAATCTATGCGTTCAAGATATTCATCTTTGACAGCGATGTCAGCGAGATCCATGGAGTGTTTCATGAGAGCTGGCTATATTCGTTGGGCTTTGCTATTGTACACTTTGCCGCGAGTGTAGTTACCACAGCGTTCTTGATACGGCTTTTCGGCTTCAATATGCTATCGCGTTTCAGATTATGGCAAGCGGGGCGTAGCAAAGCCAAAAGCGTGTCAGATACTTATGTGTTCTGGGGATTGAATGAAGCTGCATTTCATCTTATAGAAAGTATAAGAGACCATTATAAACGTCTGAATAGTGAGGATTATCGCATTGTAGTTATAGGGATGTGCAATGATGATACGGAAACCTCGGAAAAAAAGATCGGGATAGACCGTATTTTTGATTTCCTGTCGATGACATCCAAGGATATGCGCCGACTTCAAGGGCAGGATTGCCTGATGGTCGGCAAATTCATCAACTTTTCAGATATCACTCTAAAAGACTCCGATAATGACATTATAGTGTCGGTGCTCAAATTGAAATCATTGAAAAATGTGCTTCTTGACCACACTACCAAGCGGATTCACATGCTTTTTCTTTCTGATAATGAAAAGGCAAATTTGCACGACACATCAATTCTGCTTAACGATACAACCATTAACAGCTTCATTAATGATGATATTGCCGGTAAGCATCATCAGGTGTTGTTTTATTGCCATGCACGATACAATAGCATACATCGCATAATAGAGGATCAACACAGCAACGGCAAGATTCGGGTAAACGTTGTAGATTCATCTCATATTAGTGTCCAGATGCTGAAAACTGACAAAAAACTTTTGCCCGTGAAATTTGTCAAGGTTGAATCTGATGCTACAGTATCGACTGCGTTTGACTCGCTTGTGGTGGGATTCAGTGAAGTCGGACGGGATGCCGTAAGGTTTCTATATGAATTTGGAGCATTTGTAAAAACACATTCACAGGATGGTCGTATTGAGCGTTCCGATTTCAATCTTAATGTCGTTGATAGAGACATGGACACATTAGCTGGACCATTTGTTGCCGGAGTCCCGGCAATCAATATCTCAATGCCATTCCTGAAGAAGTGTGATTGTGCAAAAGACTCTACCTTTTCTTCAGAATCTTCCGAGACCAATACACATATTACATTCCATAAAATGGACTGTTGCAGTGTGGAGTTCTATCTCCGTCTTGATGAGTGGGTAAAGACGTTGAACTATGTTGTCATAGCCACCGATGACGATGAGCTTAACCTTTCACTTGGGGTGAGAGTCTTTAAAGCTGCCATCAGGCATCGAGATGATATTAGCAATTTATGTATTCTTGTGCGGACGCATAATGATGATGACGGCCATTTCCAGCGAGTTGCAACGCACTACAACAGATTATGGTTGGCACAAACTTATGCGCCCGAGTTTGACGGTAAGAATCATAAACAGACAGTGATCGAACACAATAGTCCCGCTCCATCGCCAATCCATATCTTCGGACTCGACAACGAAACCTATACGTATGAGAACATTATAGATGATTCTAATGAAAAAGAGGCGGCAGACTTCAAAGAACTTTATGAGGCATCTACTAAACAAGGTTATGTAAAGCCCGCCGATTATATGGAATATTCATGGAATAAAGATATTGCCGAGAGATTGAATCCTCAGGATAAAGATGGTAAAATCAATTACGCTCCCACTTACAGTGGTATGATGGCGTTACGAAGGATGCAGCAGCAGGATATTGCCAATAGTATGCATAAATTTACCAAATCATATCTTGCCGATAAGGCGTTGGCAGCCGCAGGACTTTCAAATGTTGATTGGTCATCGCTAATACGAAAACATCAGAAGGTAACCTATACGCTGCAATCAGGCAATGTGGTTAATCATTTGGTAGTACGTATACTGACTACTCTGGCTCAGACAGAACATCTGAGATGGAATGCGTCACATGAACTGTTGGGGTATGTTCAGGAGGGAAATCCCCCGGAGAAGGATGAAGCATCATTTAAACATGAAGGTAGGATGTGTCACTCATGCATAGTCGATTGGGATAGACTGTCTCCCGAGACACAAAGCCATGATTACAATGTGGTCGATGTGACGCTTGATATCATCAATCCCAAAAGACCTCAGAAAATATAATGACTGATCAGGAAATAATTCAGGGATTGATTGACCGTGACAATCGGGTCACGGAGCAGTTCTTATACGTTAAGTGTCGCCCGCTCTTGACAGCAATTATGCGCCTTGTATTCAATCGCCCGATTGAGTATAACGAGATTGTCAGCGAACTTTATGATTACCTTATGGCTGATGACGGAGCAAAACTCAAACAGTTTGAATATCGCAGCTCCATATATCAGTGGATAAAAGTTGTGGCGACCCGCTTTTTTATCCGACATCGTAATTCAATGATAGAGACCACCTCGAAAGAGCCTTCTTCCGTACGTGAGGATAGTGGAGAAATTGTTGATACAGTGAGTATGCTAAGCGACCGCATCGATGTGGCAAATCTGCTTCAGCTAATGGATAACAGGCGATATGCCGATATGATACGCAATCTTGTCCTGAATGATATGGAGCCGGAGCAATATGCAATGCAGATCGGTGTTACAGTCGATAATCTTTATAACATAAAAAAACGTGCAATGACAGCTTTCACACGCATTGCCATAAAATATTACGGCTATGAAAGATAAAAATAACAATATATCGGATGAACTTCTTGCCGCTTTTCTTGATGGCAATGTCAATGGAGATGAGGTACAAAATGTATTATCTGCGTTGAACCATGACAATGAATTGTCAGAAATTCTTGACCTGTCTTCTCGGCTAGATGCCGAAGTAGACACGGAGAATCGCAGGATTTTGCCTATGTGGGCACTCGCAGCCGCCAATTCGGAAAATCTATGTTCTTTTGATTGCGAGACTTTCATCCTTCAGCATCATGATTTCGACATAGACCACTGGACTTTACTTGAGACAGCGAAGGCTAACAACTGGGTCAGAGATGACGGGACACCTCTCCATCATGTAGGTAAACTTCTTGAGTTAAAAGGATTGTATGTTGAGCGCAATTATGACGCTACGATAAATGATCTTGAAACGGCTCTTAATGAATGTCGTGAAGTAATAGCAGTTGTTGACCGCAATATATTGGATAACGGACGGGAGGACCGCCAGCCTTCCTACCATGCTGTTTACGTCACAGGCATGGAGGATAACGGAGATGTGACATATCTCAATCTTGACACATTGCTTGAAGATACTATAGAGGAGGAAGAGTTTAAGAAGGCATGGAATTGCAGCGGCAACTATATGGTTACTGCTTCCCACTCTGCCAACGGCTACAATCCGCAGCCCATAAACGTCGAAGATATTGACCTTGATGCTAACTTAGTTGAACTTACTGAGGCGATAGCTGAAAATGCTCATGACATTTGGGCACGTGCTCGTATGGACGAGGGCTGGATTTACGGTCCGGTTCGCAATGATTCAAAGAAACAGCATCCCGACCTTGTGCCTTACGCTCAACTTCCCGACAGTGAGAAAGAATACGACCGTATTATGGCTATGAACACCCTGCGCCTCGTCCGCCGTCTCGGCTACGACATTATTAAGGATGACAACATAGTTTGATTATCCCTTTCTATTTAAAAGCAATAACAAACATTTATATACAACGCACACACAAAAAATAGTTGTCAAGCGTTCTCGCGCTATCTGATATAAGTGTGCAAGACTATTCATGTATATGCTGCTGAGTCATACTTAAATATCTTGGTTCTTGTATTAATATGAACTATACGAGTTGATTAATGCTTTTCAGCAAAATTTATATGTAGTCATAAGAATTTCATCTTTCGTTGTCCAAAAGTTGAAGTAGAATCAGAATAGATACAAACTAAAAGTAAACATGCTCTATGTTTGTTTCGCAATGGCAAGACGGTTTTACAATTTATAAATATTGAGACTCGGTTTGTAATCTTGAAAAAATAGGTTAAATTTGCAAATCGGCTTAATATAAGGAAAAACTTATAATTTCGTTTTTTGCCTCGTGTCAACTCAGTGTTAACTGACCACGCTGCCACCTCCGATCAATCGAAATTGCTGCCATTACCTCGGACAGAATGAATAATCTAATTTGAATTTATTAACATCTATTTATATATGCGATTTTTTATTATTCTGACATTAGTTATAAGTTTGATTGGATGCAATTCGGAGGAATACGCCAAAGAGAAGCGAAAACGAGAGATAGAAAATTATATGAGCAATTTAGGAGTACCATTTGCTGCTCTTAGTGAATTTACTCACCATCCAAATATTGCTTCTATCAAACAAGATTCTACAGCACTTGATTTGTCTGACTCCACATATAAGCAATTTGAAGAATTTCTAACAGCAAGAAACGAATTTGAAAATCAGGTTAATACGAATCTCGGTAAACATGAAATTGTGATATCGTCCTTAACTCCAGATGCCTTAGTGGCATACAAAAAACTCCTACAGAAACTGAGGAAATTTGCGACTGCTTATCAATCTTTGTCAGCTTATGTTGGTTCTTTCCAAAACAGACAAGGACAATGTGTAACCGCTCTTCTTAATGATTGGGAATATATGAATCGTTCTGACTTTTCATGGGTATTTTATTTCGACGAGAGGTGCAACCTTAAAAGCTATAGAAATTTTGGGAACAACACAATTTTCTTCCTCGATAAAAACTTGAATACTAAATACTTTTTGGATTTAGTAGAAACGACGACCCTAAAACTCAAAAGTGTCGATTCAAAAGATCCATTGTCAATTGTAAATAGCATAGCAAAAGATAGCGTTCCATTCATTTTATGTATTGAACGACCAACGGAGAATGAGTCTTCGCAATCAATAGATTTCCATTTGTCAAAACCAAAAATATCAAGGACTTATTATGATTTATCCATAGGAAATTCAACATATTCTTCAACAATCAAAAGAATGAGAAGAAATGGATTCAAGATTATAGATTATTATCTTGGCAACGACGTCAGAATGTATGCTTGTGTGAAAAAATATATATGGAATGGTATTTCTTGGGATGAATTAGATTTATATTTTAAAGAAAATAGGCTTGTAGGCATAGCTTTTGCAATGGTGTGCGATTCAGAAACTAAAGCCAAACATTATTTAGAGCGTGTTTCTAATATCTATAAAGAGAAATATAAAAAAGCGATAACAGAGTCATCACCAGATTACTTATATTTTGATGATGGAGAAATAGCAATGGAGATATATGGTGGAGTTGCTACCATGTATCTAAGGATTTGTGAAACATCAGTCGCTGACGATCTTTGAATTAGTTAGCTGAGGTATAATAGTCCCAGCTATTGCGTCATTGCGACGCATGTGGTGGGGCTATTGTTGTATAGTTGTGGCTTTACTTCTGCTGGGTACGGCAACTTTACTGCTGGGTACGGCAAAATGCGGTAGGGTAAAATCTTTCTTCTAAGTGAGTATGGTAGGCTGATGTGTTAGTCTTGAAAATGTGTTGCAAATACGATGCTGTAGGCATGTCTAAATTAGCGATTATAAAATTCTTTGTTTCAATTGCAGGTATGGGCGATAGTTTCGAGATTTTTGTCTATATTTGCAGAATAGTTCTTTTGAATAACGGTATTATAATGGCATTATAACTGTATTATAATTATTATAACTGATTATAGTTGTATTATAATTATAGCTGCATTATAACGTATTATGAAAGGATAATAACTGCGTTGTAATAGTTATGAAAGGATAATAACTGCATTGTAATAGTTATGACAGTATTATAACTCCATTATAACGCTATTATAAGTTAATTATTGATCAATTAATAAGCGAGATGGATAAGGTGTCTAAGACGAATGCGGCGAGGCTGCTTGACAGGGCAAAGGTTGCGTATGAGCTTGTGCCTTACGCTGTGGATCCCGATAATCTTGCCGCAGAGCATGTGGCTGAGGAGCTTGGGGAGGATATCAACAGTGTGTTTAAGACTCTTGTGCTTCATGGTGAAAAAGTTGGGTATTTCGTGTGTGTCATTCCCGGCAACATGGAGGTAGATTTGAAGAAAGCCGCCAAAGCCGCGGGAGCCAAGAAAGCAGAGATGATACCCATGAAGGAACTGCTTCCGCTCACAGGCTATATCCGTGGAGGCTGCTCCCCGGTAGGTATGAAGAAACCATTCCCGACATTTTTCCACAAGACAGTCCTTGACTTCGACATCATATATGTGTCAGCCGGTCAACGAGGATTGCAATTCAAAATCTCGCCCTCGGATCTCATATCCTATTGCCGTGCCACAGTGGCAGATGTAGCCGTAGCTAAAGAATAAATATTACATTAACCAACAGCTAATTAAGAATTATGAACACTATAGGTAAGATATTTACTTTCACCGGTTTTGGCGAGTCACATGGCGTGGCGATAGGCGGCGTCATCGACGGTATGCCTGCCGGTGTAAAGATAGACACCGAGCGGATCCAGCATGAACTTGACCGCAGGCGTCCCGGGCAGTCAGCCATAACCACCTCCCGAAAGGAGAGCGATACAGTGGAAATACTGTCAGGATTGCTTGACGGAGTGACCACCGGCACATCAATCGGTTTCATAATTCGCAATGAAAACCAGCACTCCTCCGATTATGACCAGCTCAAGAACGCATTCCGTCCCTCACATGCCGACTATACCTACACGACGAAATATGGTATAAGAGATCATCGTGGCGGCGGACGGTCGAGTGCCCGTGAGACAGCTACGAGAGTCGTTGCCGGAGCCTTCGCCAAACAAGCTCTCGAACAGCTTGGCATAACCATAAATGCCTACACCTCACAGGTCGGAACTATAAGCGTGTCCGCCAACTATTCGGAATTTGATTTCGCGAATATCGAATCTAATCCGGTGCGGTGTCCCGACCCCGAGAAGGCAGCTGAGATGGAACAGCTTATACGTGAAGTCAAAGCTGACGGCGACACCATAGGTGGAGTGGTGACATGCGTTATAAAAGGGGCACCGGTCGGTCTGGGTGAACCTGTGTTCGGGCGTCTGAACGCACGTTTGGCTGAAGCAATGATGAGCATAAACGCCACCAAGGGCTTTGAATATGGCATGGGATTCCGTGGTGTGGAACAGCGTGGCAGCCAAGTTATTGACAAATTCGTTAATGAGAATGGTAAGATACATACCCTCTCAAATAATTCCGGTGGCATCCAAGGCGGCATCTCAAACGGAGAAGATATATATTTCCGTGTCGCATTCAAGCCGGTTGCCACATTGATGCAGGATGTTGACACTATCGATGCCGACGGTAACGCTATGGTGTTGAAAGCAAAAGGTCGTCATGACCCGTGTGTGGTGCCTCGTGCGGTGCCTATAGTTGAAGCTATGGCAGCCATAATACTTCTTGACGCTGTGTTGCTCAATAGGGCGGCTCATATCTGATGCAACTTTACGCGATGAAACCTTACCGGGATTTTTCCGACTTCCTCAATGACCATTTCCGGTGCAAGATGCAGAAACTCACTGTGAATGCCGGATTCAGCTGCCCCAATCGTGACGGCACTAAGGGATATGGCGGTTGCACTTATTGCAATAACCAGTCATTTAATCCCGAATATTGTTCCATGGGGTTGAGTGTGACGGAGCAGTTGGAGAGAGGTAAGAATTTTTTCCGCCGTAAGTATCCCGATATGCGCTATCTTGCATATTTTCAGGCATACACAAACACCCACGATGACGATATCGACCGCCTGATGTCTCTTTACAATGAGGCTGTGAGAGTTGACGGTGTGGACGGCTTGATAATAGGTACCCGACCTGACTGTATGCCCGATAGTCTGCTGTCAAGGCTTAAAGAGTTGCCTTGGGTAATGGTGGAATATGGAGCCGAAACATCGCATAACGCTACTTTGGAACTTGTCAACAGATGTCACACATGGGAAGAAACCGTTAATGCCGTCATGCGTACCCATAATATGGGTATACCGTGCGGATTGCATCTCATAATGGGATTGCCGGGTGAGACAGAAGCGATGATGATGGAGACTATCGACAAAGTGAATACTCTCCCGGTCGATACCGTGAAAGTCCATCAGTTGCAGCTGGTTAAAGGCACGAAGATGGCTAAGGATGTCGAGTCCGGGCTTTATGATATACCACGGTTCACTGCCGAAGAATACGCTTCAATCTGCGTGAAGATAGTAAAACGGTTGCGCAAGGATATTGCTATCGAGCGCTTCGTGTCACAATCACCGCCTGAACTGCTGATATATCCGAGATGGAATCTTAAGAACTATCAGTTTACGCAATTGTTGAATAATAAATTGGCAAAGGACTGATTTCTCTGAAATATATAACACAAAACAAATAAAATATCATGGAAATAATCAATTTCGCTGAAACCCCTTCGCTTGTGAGCCAATATATGTCCGAACTCCGCAGCGTTGAATTGCAAAAAGATATGTTGCGTTTTCGCCGTAACCTTGAAAGGATAGGGGAGATAATGGCATACGAGATTTCAAAACGGATGCGTTACAGGGTAGAGGATATTCCCACCCCATTGGATACTGCAAAATGCGATGTCCTTGACGAAGAAGTGGTCCTCGCCACTATTTTCAGGGCCGGTATACCTTTCCACAAAGGATTTCTGGACTATTTCGACCATGCGCAAAATGCTTTTGTGTCAGCTTATCGCAAATATCGTGAAAAAGAGAACTTCGACGTGTTCATTGAGTACATAGCTTCTCCAAAAATCGACGGGAAGACCTTGGTCATTGCTGATCCGATGCTTGCCACCGGCTCATCCATGGAACTGAGCTATCGTGCGCTGCTTACAAAAGGTGAGCCGGCGCATATTCATGTCGCTTCTATCATAGCGTCGCAGGTGGCTATTGATTATATCCGTGCTACCTTCCCGGGTGACAAGACCACTGTTTGGGTTGGCGCTATTGATGAGCATATCAACTCCCATTCCTACATAGTCCCGGGTCTTGGAGATGCCGGCGACCTTGCATACGGAGTCAAAGAATAACTATGATATGAAAACTCAGACGCAAAATTCTGCGTCTGAAGTAGTTGTATAAAAAATTAACCGGCACCGAATTCGGTGCCGGTTAATTTTTTATATGATAAGAATACCTATTTATGCGATGTTAAAAGCCTTCTTTACGGCAGGCACTGCATCAAGCTTTTCCCAAGTGAAAAGTTCTACTGTCTTTTTAAACTCCGGTTCATATTTTGATTTGAACACCTTGGTTACAGTCATGGGAGTACGTCCGAGATGCCCGTAACTTGCGGTCTCACGGTAGATAGGGTTGCGGAGTCCGAATCGTTTCTCGATAGCGTAAGGTGTCATGTCGAAACATTTCATCCCCTTCACCACCTCAGCTATTTCCGAGTCGGTCATCGGGACTTTGGCTGTGCCACGGGTGTCGATGCAGAGACTTACAGGCTGAGCCTCGCCGATTGCGTATGCCACTTGCACGAGTGCCTGTGATGCCACACCGGCAGCCACGAGATTTTTTGCTATATGACGTGCGGCGTAGGCTGCTGAGCGGTCAACTTTGGACGGGTCTTTGCCTGAGAATGCGCCACCGCCATGTGCGCCACGACCTCCGTAAGTATCAACTATTATTTTACGTCCTGTTAGACCTGTGTCACCGTGAGGACCACCTATCACAAACTTACCGGTAGGATTCACAAGCAGTCTGACATCATCACCTATCAGTGCTGCCACTTCGGCAGGGAGTTGTGCTTTCACTCTCGGTATAAGGACGGTTTTAATATCGTTGTAGATGCGCTCTTGCATGGCTTTGTCGGCTGCGGCTTGCGCTTCAGGAGTATTGTCGGCAGGAAGTATGAATTCGTCATGCTGAGTGGAGATAACGATAGTATCCACACGCAAAGGCTTATCGTGTTCGTCATATTCCACAGTCACCTGACTTTTTGAATCAGGACGCAGATAAGTGCGCACATGTCCTTCAAAATCGTAGGTCATATCTTTCCCCTCACGTCGTATAGCTGCAAGCTCACGAAGCAACAGGTGCGACAGATCGACTGTAAGCGGCATATAGGAAGGTGTCTCGTCACACGCATAGCCAAACATCATGCCCTGATCGCCTGCGCCCTGCGCTTCGAGTTCTTCACGTTCCACGCCTCGATTTATATCTGCGCTCTGTTCATGCAGGGCAGAGAAAACGCCACAGGCTTCACCGTCGAATTTCAGTTCGCTACGGTCATAGCCTATGCTTTTGATGACTTCACGTGTTACATCCATGAGGTCGATATAGGCTTGGCTCTTTACTTCCCCTGCTATAATAACTTGTCCGGTGGTCACGAGTGTTTCGCACGCTACTTTCGACGACGGGTCACGGGCAAGAAATTCATCAAGTATTGCATCTGAGATCTGGTCGGCAACTTTGTCGGGATGTCCTTCGGATACGGATTCGGATGTGAATAGATAAGTTTTCATATAGATGTATATAAAATAAAAAATGTCGAAGAGGCTGTTACCATAGTGTTAAAATAGCCTGCTTCAACATTTCATTCGGTACCGGAAAGGTACCCATGAATCTCAAAAGTCTAAAACGGTTATTACCGGTGCGGTTTTAGCATTTTTTGAAGTGGTTGCAAGCAGCCAAATTTGTCCACTATTATTTTAACGGTGCAAAGTTACTACAAAAACTTGGAATGGCAAAATAAAAATGACCGCAAGACTGTTAATGCCTGCGGTCACTTATAATAAAGGGAGTTATTGTCTAACTATAATGCTATTCATGATCTGTGACACGTACATTTGGAATGTCAGTTCCACTTTCGCCGCTATTGCCTTCATCGGGATTCTCTTTCTCAACAACGTTGATAGGGTAGGAGAAGACACCGAATGCCATAGTTTTGTCAATCTGCAAAATGGTAGCTTTTGCCTGAAGGAGGTACTTGCCGACTTTCAGATTTTCAGTAGGGATAAAGCATGAGAATGGCACTTCGTAAGAGGTAAACTGATAGAAACCGTCAATGAAGTATGACACCGGTCCGAGAGTGGCGGGTTTGGTGCCTTCAGCAGGGATAACTTTAAGAGCGTTTATCTTGAGAGTGTCACCTTGTTCCACTGTAAACACACCGTCAGTCAAGGTAGCGCCGCTATAGTCCATAGAGAGTGTCACATCGGGTAGATCGTCATCATCGCTACATGAAGTAGCAATGAAGCCAAGCAAAGGTAGAGCTAATAACAGATAGAGAAATCGTTTCATAATTTTGGATAATAAATAGTTTAAAATATTAAAAAAAATGGATATTTGGAGGAGAGAGGGTGATGATAGGAATCAGTTTTTGAAAATAACCTCGTCGTTTTCCACATCGATGATTATCGGATGTTCACGGTCAACTTTCTGTGCGAGGATATCCTTCGACAACTGATTAAGTACAAGTCTATGTATTACACGTTTCACCGGACGGGCTCCGAATTCCGGATCATACCCTTCCTCAGCGAGGAATTTAAGAGCTTTTGGTGTGACTTCGAGAGTTATACCGTTCTTGGCGAGCATCTTTTGGATTGACTTGATCTGCAATCCCACGATTTCCTCAATTTCAGCCTCGTTAAGCGGGGTGAACATGATTATTTCGTCAATACGGTTAAGGAACTCCGGACGAATAGTCTGCTTGAGGAGTTCAAGCACTTCATTCTTTGTGGTGTCAATCACTTCATCACGGTTGTCATCTGTCATCTTGGCAAAATTGTCACGGATGAGATGTGAACCCATGTTGGAGGTCATGATTATGATGGTGTTCTTGAAGTTCACGAGACGACCTTTATTGTCGGTAAGGTGTCCGTCGTCGAGAACCTGCAACAATATGTTGAACACATCGGGATGAGCCTTTTCAATCTCATCGAACAGCACCACAGAGTAAGGTTTACGTCTTACCGCTTCGGTAAGCTGACCGCCTTCATCGTATCCCACATATCCCGGAGGCGCTCCGACAAGTCGTGACACAGAGTGCTTCTCCTGATATTCGCTCATGTCGATACGAGTCATCATATTCTCATCGTCAAAGAGGTATTCAGCCAAAGCTTTTGCAAGCTCGGTCTTACCTACACCGGTGGTGCCGAGGAATATGAATGAACCTATCGGGCGTCGCGGGTCGTTAAGTCCGGCACGGCTACGGCGCACTGCGTCGGCAATGGCACGGATGGCATCGTTCTGACCAACCACACGATTGTGTAGCTCATCTTCAAGATGAAGCAGTTTCTCTTTTTCGCTCTGGACCATCTTGTTGACAGGTATGCCTGTCCAGCGTGACACGACGTCGGCGATATCTTCCGAGTCAACCTCCTCCTTGATGAAGGCTTTTTCGCCCTGCATCAACTTGAGCTGCTCCTGAATCTGAGCGTTCTCCTGTTCCTTCTGCTGAACCTTTGAGTAACGGATTTCTGCCACTTTGGCATAATCGCCTTCACGTTCGGCTCGCTCAGCGTCGAAATTAAGCTGCTCGATGTCGATTTTGTTCTGCTGAATCTTGTTGATAAGATCTTTCTCAGCTTTCCATTTGGCAGTATACTCCTTCTCTTGGTCACGCAGGTCGGCGAGGTCTTTCTCGATCTCCTTGACCTTCTCCTTGTCCCCTTCACGCTTGATGGCTTCACGTTCAATCTCCTTTTGGGCTATCAGACGTGTGATTTCATCAAGTGCCTGAGGCACGGAGTCGATTTCAAGACGTAGTTTTGACGCAGCTTCGTCCACAAGGTCGATAGCTTTGTCGGGGAGGAATCGGTCGGTAATGTAGCGTTCCGAAAGTGTCACCGCGGCGATAATAGCCTCGTCACGGATACGTACTTTGTGGTGGTTTTCATAGCGTTCTTTCAGTCCGCGGAGGATAGCGATGGCTGCTGCCTCGTCAGGCTCGTTTACCATCACTTTTTGGAAACGACGTTCAAGAGCCTTATCCTTTTCAAAATACTTCTGGTATTCGTCAAGGGTTGTGGCACCGATTGAACGCAATTCACCACGTGCGAGTGCCGGTTTCAAAATGTTGGCGGCATCCATTGCGCCCTCACCTTTGCCGGCGCCGACAAGGGTGTGGATTTCATCAATGAATAGGATGATTTCGCCGTCAGCGCCTGTGACTTCATTAACAATAGCCTTTAGACGCTCTTCAAATTCACCTTTGTACTTGGCACCTGCCACAAGGGCACCCATGTCAAGCGAGTAAATCTGCTTTGTGCGGAGGTTTTCGGGCACATCGCCTCTTACGATACGCTGTGCGAGTCCTTCAGCTATGGCAGTCTTACCGGTACCGGGTTCGCCAATAAGCATGGGGTTGTTTTTGGTGCGTCGTGAAAGAATTTGAAGCACACGACGAATTTCGTCATCTCTTCCTATCACAGGGTCAAGCTTTCCTTCTCGTGCACGCTCGTTAAGGTTGATGGCATACTTCGAGAGAGCCTGATAAGTGTCCTCGGCGCTCTGATCGGTAGCCTTTTTACCTTTGCGAAGCTCGTCGATAGCCGACTGTAGTTCACGCTGGCTCAATCCTGCGTCCTTAAGGATGGTTGAGGCAGGAGAGTTGACCGTGAATATCGCCATCAATAGGGCTTCGAGAGTGACATATTCATCACCTTGCTTCTTGGCGATGTCAAGAGCTTTTTGCAAAACATCGTTGGAGGTACGGCTGAGATAAGGCTCGCCGCCTGAAACCTTAGGCTCGGCTGCGATTTTCGCATCAACTTGTCGCATCAAAGTCGCTGCGCTTGCGCCGACTTTGGAAAAAATGAAGTTGATGAGAGATTCCCCTTCAGTCATCACTCCTTTGAGCAAATGCACAGGTTCGATAGCTTGATTACCCGCACCACGGGTAATTTCTATCGCTTTCTGAATTGCTTCCTGAGACTTGATTGTGAAATTATTGAAGTTCATGTTATATGTTGAGGTGTGAGTTTTTTCATTTAATTTTGTTTCTTATATTTAATAAACAAAAATCATGCCAATTGGTTGACCTTTTTGTCAATAATTGAAAATGAGCCGTGTGCACCATGGCAATCACCGCATATAATCATGTCATGACTGACGTTATGTCATGAAAAAAGAGTGTCACCCCTTGATGGGATGACACTCTTGTTATCAAGTATCAATAATTGATGCGTACTTAATTAGATGCCTTGGAGTTTGAATGAGATAGGCAGTGTGTACCAAACGTTCACTGAGTGACCGTTCATCTTACCGGGCACAAACTTAGGAAGTGATTTAACCACGCGCATAGCTTCTTTGTCGAGGTCGGGGTCCTTACCGCGAACCACCTTAACTTCGCCTACGTCACCGGTCTTGGTAACGACGAACTGCACGATAACACGACCTTGGATGTTGTTTTCCTGAGCCATAGCCGGATAGCGTATATGCTCTGATACCCATTTAAGAAGTGCTGCTTCACCGCCGGGGAACTGAGGTTTCTGTTCCACAACTTCAAACACTTTGTCGTCATCTACAGGTTCTGGCTTCTTCTCTTCTACGATGATTTCCTCTTTGTGCACGCGAACAACGTTCAAGTCGTCAGTACCCTTGTCAAAGTCAGTGGTACCCACAGCTGTGTCAGTTTCCTTGAGTTCATCCTGTGATTTGATTTCTTCAACCACTTCTTCGTCTTTTGTGATCTGAAGCTCAGTTGCTTTCACAGTGTTGAGGATTTCTTCAGGAAGAGCTTCGGGCTGCTGCTCTTCAACACGCTCCTGCACTTCTTCCTCTTCTTCCTCCTCCTGTTCATCGGCTGAGTAGTCGATGATAGCCTGTTCGATCTGATCCTCCGGACGAGCTTCAGCTGACTGAAGCACTGTGTTGGCGAGAAGACCGAGAAGAGCTACTGCGAGAAGCACGATAAGGATTACAAGCATTGCGCGGTTGTGGCGCTTGGCTGAAGCCTTACGGAGTTCGTATGCTCCGAAATCTTTATTTTTACCTTCAAATATTAGGTCAATCCATTCTGATGATGAAAGATCTACATCTTTTGCCATATTTCATTTAAGATTTTTCAGGGTTAATATATATCTGTCATCAACGGATTACTTCTTGGGATTCTTTGCGAGGTAATCAAGGATAAGCACGGAGTCAGTCTTATTGATGTTGTCGATCTGATAACGTGAAATCTGATTAATCTGCATTTCATCGAGAGCGCTAATCAAGCTTTCCCATGAAGCTTCGGGAGCAGCCTTGATAATAACAACAGGACGGGTGAGGGTAGAGTCGTTACGGATTTCACGGGCTCTTGCCTGATAGATTGAGTCATTGACTGCTGAGTTGGGTGAGAACTCTTTAGCGCGCCAACGTGCTTTTTCTTTGTCAATCTTTTCAAGCACCTGTTTGTTACGATCGTGGAGGATCTTGCGAATGCCTTGCTGAAGCTTACCGTCATTACCGATGAATTTTTCAGCCTTGAGCTTATTGTTGTCAATAAGTCCGTCACCGTTTGCGTCGGTGATTTCGGGCATACCTTCATAGTAATATACGGTATTCATCGGGCGGCCGGTGTCGTCTTTCTTAACGTCACCGTTGGCATTGCGGTCAGTGGTCAATATCAAAGTGATTGCTTCAGATTCTTTTGCTTTGTTCATCTGACTTTGCTCAACCTTTTCATTCGAGGGGAGTGAAATGGTGAGGGTCTGAGACTTAATCATAGTGGTACAAAGCATGAAGAAAGTAATCAGAAGCATGTTCATATCCACCATCGGAGTAAAGTCCACGTGGATAGACATTTTTTTCTGGGCGCCTTTTTTCTTTTTGCCCTTGTCTGATTGTTCTATTTGTGCCATAATGATTATTCTTGCTCAGTTTTTAACGCAGTCATGATACTGAAACGGTTCATCTTCAATGTCTGGAGGTTGTCAAGCACATCATGCACGGTGGTGTAGGGGGTGTCCTTGTCAGCCTTAACGGCGATACCTTCACCTTTTTTCATGGCTTTCTGAAGGTTGTCGTTGCCTGAATTGTAGATGGCGCGCATCCAGATTTGGAACTCGTTGAGACGATCCATATCTTTATTGTCATTGATAGGAATTCCAACGCCTTCATTTGCCATGTTGGTGATGAACTTGTCCTGATCAGTCTGTGACATTGAAAGGAACTGTGGAAGTACCTTGAAAGGAACGCCAAACATATTGATTTTAGAGAATGCATCGCGTTGTGCTACAGTAAGCTGCACCGGATTTGAGGGATGCTGCTTATTGTAAAGCGTTACTGCTTCGTCGAGAATCGTCTTGCGGAGAGCCTCTGATCCCCATGTGTCTTTGGTGTCTTTGTCAGCGTCACCGGCGATGGAGATGAAGATTTTCCCCTCGGGGCTTACGAGTACCGATGCCAAGTTGGCGGTAGGTACTTTTTGCTCCGATACAGAAGAAGGTGTCAACACAGTGACGGGCTCCTTCTGAAGGAAGGTAGATGTCAACATGAAGAAAGTAAGCAAGAGCACAGTCACGTCACTCATCGCGGTCATGTCGATGAGGGTGCTTTTTCTCTTCATTTTTACTTTTCCCATATTACGATAATCTATTATTAGAGGTTAAATTAATTGGTTTAAACCTTGAAAGTCTGATATCAGTAACAGGGATTAGTGAGTAGCTGCAAATGTCTGCACGATTGAATAACCGATCTCGTCGATAGCGTAGGTCAGGTTGTCGATCTTGTTGGTGTAGAAGTTGTAAGAGATAACAGCGAATGCACCGGTTGCGATACCGAAGGCAGTGTTGATAAGCGCCTCAGAGATACCGGTTGAAAGTTCGGTTGAGTCAGGAGCACCTGATGCTGCAAGAGCCTGGAATGATTTGATCATACCCATCACAGTACCGAGAAGTCCGACGAGTGTACCGAGAGTAGTGAGTGTTGCAACGATGGGGAGGTTCTGCTGAAGTGCCGGCATTTCAAGAGCGGTAGCTTCTTCAACTGACTTCTGTACGTTAGCAATCTTCTGTTCCTTGGTAAGAACTGTGTTCTTGTCCATTTCTTCGTAGCTTACGAGAGTTGCTGCTACAACAGCTGCAACTGAACCCTTCTGAGCCTGGCAAAGTTTCTTTGCACCCTGAATGTCGTTAGCTGCGAGGCATTTCTTAACGTTAGCAACGAATTTTTCGATGCTGCCTTTACCCTTAGCTGAAGAGATAGCAATCCAACGTTCAACAGAAAGAACGATAACGGTAAGGAAGAGAGTCTGGAGAATAGGCACGATGAAACCACCCTTGTAGATAGTTCCCCAAAGGTCGATGGGGTGACCTTCTTCGAAGTGTGATTCGTGACCGAACCAGAAGATAAAGAGGCAAACTGCCACTACAAAGCAGGCGAGGATTACCAAGAAGGCGTTCTTGATACCGGCTACGTTGCTGCCACTTTTTTGAGACTGAGCCTTTGCGGGCTGATTAGGCTTTTGAGCTTCCATGATTTGAATTACTAATTTTTTTAAGTTTTGGTTTATTGTTTATTAGTTTTGATGATTTGGCTTATTTGTCTAAAATTGTGTGTGCGCTCATCTACGCACTATTTTAGATTTGTTTTTTCTGACTTTTGTTTGCTTTTTGAGTTAAAAATAGTACTTCATGGTATCGATTATTAATCACGCGTCTTGCGTGTTTAAGAAACGATATGCAAAATTATAAGGAAAATTCCGTGTTTGCAAACGTTTTTCATCTTTTTTTTTAGTTGTGCTTGCTAATTTTTATTATTAAAGAACCATGTTTTCTAAATTATCTAAAATACCATGTATTTCAGTTAATAGAAATTAATAAACATTCGATTATATTTATTATCTTTGCACTTTTCAAACTCATATGTTACTATTTGATGAGACGTACAATTAATCTAAGGAAAGGCTTGAATCTTAATCTTGAGGGCGCGCTCCCTGACAATGTGTCTGTCGTGGAGCTTATGCCGGATAGAGTCGCTATCATTCCTGACGATTTTCCGGGCTTCCTTCCGAAAGTCGATGTCAAGGAGGGCGATACTGTCAGAGCCGGTCAGCCTCTGCTGCATGACAAAAATGACGAAGACATTAAGCTCGTGTCGCCATCCTCAGGGACTGTCGAAGCGGTCGTGAGAGGTGCAAGGCGAAAGATAGAGCGAGTTGTGGTTAAAGTGAGCGGCAATGACAGCGTGACTGTTGACGTTGCCAAGGGTTCTTCTCCTGAGGCTCTCAGGAAGTTGCTTAAAGTGTCGGGGCTATGGGCTATGATGCGCCGACGCCCCTACGACATCATCCCGATGCCGGATGATAATCCCCGTGACATATTCGTGACCGCTATGGACACCGCTCCGCTCGCCTCGTCGCTGTACGATATGGTGAAGGACAATATGTCGGCTGTCACCGCAGGTGTCAAGGTGCTTGCGTCGCTTACCGCAGGTCATATATATATAGGTGTAGAGCAGGGCGCTTCTTTCCCCGATGTGTCGGGTGTCGAGATAGTGGAATTTCCTCACCTCCATCCCGCCGGTAATGTCGGTGTGCAGATTGCCAACATAGCTCCGGTCAATAAAGGCGAAGTGGTGTGGACTCTCGACATTGTTACCCTCGCCCGCATAGGTGAGCTTGTGACTACAGGCAAGATTGATTGCTCTACCGTCATAGCCGAGACCGGCAGCGAGCTGAAACAGCCCCGTCTTGTCAAAAGCCTGATTGGAGCCGACCTTGATTCCCTATTGAAGACTGAGATTAAGGATGACGGCCGTCATCATCGCATTATAGCCGGCAATGTGCTCACCGGTGTGGCTGAGAAGCCTGATGGCTACCTCCATTTCCCATATCGCCAGATTACTGTGATTCCCGAAGGTGACGATGCCGATGAATTCATGGGCTGGGCTTCTATGAGTCCTTCTAAGATGAGTGTCAACCGTTCGTTCCTTGGTCATTTCCTCCATCGCGCGTTCAACCCTGATGCCCGTCTTAACGGCGGAAAGCGTGCCATGATAATGTCAGGCGAATATGATAAGGTATTCCCTATGGATATTCTTCCCGAATATCTTCTGAAAGCTATCATATCAAAGGATATCGATCAGATGGAAGCGCTTGGCATATATGAAGTGGCTCCGGAGGATTTTGCTCTTGCCGAGTATGTGGATCCTTCCAAACTTGAACTACAGAAAATAGTGCGTGAGGGACTCGATTACCTCCGTGGTGAAGTATAATCTCTCTAATACGCGAAATTTTATAGCAATGAAAGCATTAAGAAATTATCTGAATCGTATAAAGCCCAATTTTGAGCCGGGCGGAAAGTTGCAAGCTTTCCAGAGCGTGTTCGATGGGTTTGAAACGTTTCTTTACACCCCCAATACTACATCTAAATCAGGGGTGCATATTCATGACAGCCTCGATTCGAAGCGTGTCATGATCATGGTGGTGCTCGCATTGATGCCGTGTCTGCTCTTCGGTATGTATAATACCGGTTATCAGAACTGGCTTGCTGCCGGTGCCACTGAGTTCCCGTTCTGGCAACTCATGCTCTACGGTTTCCTTGCCGTGCTTCCACGCATCGTGGTCACTTACGTTGTCGGTCTCGGCATCGAGTTTGTCGTTGCTCAATGGCGTCACGAGGAGATTCAGGAAGGTTTCCTTGTAACTGGTATTCTCATCCCTCTTATATGCCCCATTGAGACACCGTTATGGATGCTCGCCGTGGCTACAGCTTTCTCTGTGATCTTTGTTAAGGAGGTTTTCGGTGGCACAGGTTACAATGTGTTTAATGTGGCATTGGTCACACGTGCGTTCCTCTTCTTTGCATATCCGGCTCAAATGAGCGGTGACAAGGTGTTTGTGTCCACAAACTCCATCTGCGGTCTCGGTTACGATCTCCCCGATGCGTTTACAGGTGCCACACCTCTTGGTCAGATTGCTACTTTTGCCGGCGGTAAGCTCGAATTGCTTAACATTCAGGGCAACCCCATCAGCACTTGGGATGCGTTCCTTGGTCTGATTCCGGGTTCGTTCGGTGAGACCTCCACACTATGCATACTCATAGGCGCAGCCATATTGCTGATCACCGGCATGGCTTCATGGCGCATAATGCTCAGTGTGATTGCGGGCGGACTTCTCATGGGCTGGATTGCCAATGTGTTCCAGACACCCACTTACCCCGCTTCATTCCTTAGCCCCGTTGACCAGCTGCTGTTTGGCGGTTTCGCTTTCGCCGCTGTCTTCATGGCGACCGATCCTGTTACCGCTGCCCGCACCGGTGCCGGTAAGTATATCTACGGTCTGCTTGTGGGAGTTGTGGCTGTGCTCATCCGCACATATAATAATGGTTATCCCGAAGGTGCTATGCTTGCCGTGCTTTTGGCAAATGCGCTTGCGCCGTTGATTGACTATTGCGTGGTGCAGGCTAATGTGTCACGCCGTATGCGTCGCCTTAAAGCGAGAGCCTGATTTGAAACATGACTTATTAATAAGGATTATGAATAAGCAAAGCAATACATATACAATAATATATATAATAGTGCTCGTGGTGTTGGTAGGCACGGCTCTCGCTGCCACCTCGCTTGCTCTCCGTGGAAGGCAGCAGGAAAACATCAACGCCGACAAGATGAGTCAGATTCTTGCCGCTGCCCTTATCACTCCCCAAAAGGACAATGTGGTGGCTGACTTCGGAAAATATGTCACCGAGCAGATTGTGGTCAATTCCAAGGGTGAGACTGTTGACGGAGTGAAAGCCTTTGACGTGAATGTGGCTGAGCAAAGCAAGCTTGCCGCTGACCGCCGTGAGCTCCCCGTGTTTATATGTGTGACACCTGACGGCGCCAAGAAGTATATACTCCCTGTCTATGGTGCAGGTCTTTGGGGACCTATCTGGGGTTATGTGGCATTCGATGCCGACGGCTCTACCATATATGGTGCCTATTTCGCTCATCAGGGCGAGACTCCCGGTCTCGGTGCTGAAATCGAAAAACCTCAGTTCAGTTCTCAGTTCGAAGGGAAGAAGGTGTTTAAGGATGGTCGCTTCCATCCGATAGCCGTTGTGAAGGCTGGTCAGCTCCCGCTTGACGGCGAAGATTACGTCAACGGTATTTCGGGTGGCACCATCACCTCAAAAGGTGTCGGTTCGATGCTCGATAACTGCCTTACACCCTATAAGAAGTATCTTCAGAGCCTTGGTGAAGGCGTGCAGGAATAAATATACTCACTACAATCTAAATATTTTCATCCGTCATGGCTGATAAAGTTAAAAATATAGATGTGCTCTTTAACCCGCTGTCCAAAAACAATCCGGTGGTGGTGCAAGTGCTCGGTATCTGTTCGGTGCTCGCCGTTACAGCCAAGCTTGAACCTGCCATCGTCATGGGCATCTCGGTTATCGCAGTGCTGGCTTTTGCCAATGTTATAATTTCGTTGCTACGCAACACTATCCCCACCAATATCCGTATCATCGTGCAGCTTGTGGTTGTCGCCGGGCTTGTGGTTATCGTTGATCAGGTGCTGAAAGCATACGCCTACGATGCCTCCAAGCAGTTGTCGGTGTTCATCGGACTTATCATTACCAACTGTATACTCATGGGGCGTCTTGAGGCGTTCGCCATGGGCAATAAGCCTTGGCCCTCGTTCCTCGACGGTGTTGGCAATGGTGCCGGATATGCGGTGATACTTATCATTGTCGGATTTTTCCGTGAACTCTTCGGCAGTGGCACTCTGCTTGGCTATCAGGTGATCCCCGAAAGTTTCTATGAGGCAGGTTATGTCAACAACGGACTCATGATTCTCCCTCCGATGGCTCTCATCGTTGTGGCTTGTATTATATGGGTTCAGAGAAGTATTAACAAAGAGTTGCAGGAGGACTAATTTATGGAGAATCTTAATATTTTCATCAGGTCGATTTTTGTCGATAACATGATTTTCGCATACTTCCTCGGTATGTGCTCTTTCATCGCTGTCTCTAAAAATGTCAAGACCGCTTTCGGACTCGGCATCGCTGTCACTTTCATGCTTGTGGTGACTCTGCCTGTCAATTACCTCTTGCAGACCTACGTCCTGAGCGCAGGTGCTTTGAGCTGGCTCGGTCCGGAATATGCTGACATAGATTTGAGCTTCCTTTCACTGATCATGTTCATTGCTGTGATTGCTTCTATGACACAGTTAGTGGAAATGACCGTGGAGAAGTATAGTCCTGCATTGTATTCGTCGCTTGGTATTTTCCTCCCGCTCATCGCTGTCAACTGTGCCATTCTCGGCGGTTCGCTCTTCATGCAGCAGAGAGATTTCCCGAGTGTCTGGACTGCTATATGCGCAGGTGGCGGTTGGGGACTCGGATGGCTCCTTGCCATCACGGCTATTGCTGCCATTCGTGAGCGTCTGGCTGTTTATTCCAACATTCCCAAGCCTCTCCGTGGTGTCGGTATCACATTTATTCTCACAGCTCTCATGGGTATAGCCTTTATGAGCTTCTTGGGAATAAAGATTTAACCCCCGATGACATCGTTTAGTGAATGGAAACTAATAACTCACTATAATAAAGACTATTATATACAATGTTAACCATACTTACAGGCGTTTGCATCTTCCTTATCATTACTTTGGTATTGGTAGCGATTCTGCTTGTCGCCAAAAAATATCTTGTACATTCCGGGAAAGTCAAGATAACAATCAATAATGACAATGTGGTCGAGGCTGATTCAGGCAAGTCATTGCTTTCCACTCTTGCCGACCATAACATATTCCTGCCGTCGGCATGTGGCGGTAAGGGAAGCTGTGCGCAGTGTAAATGTCAGGTATATTCCGGCGGTGGCGACATACTACCTACCGAGAAGGTGCATTTTTCACGCAAGGAGCAGCAGGCTCACTGGCGTCTCGGTTGTCAGGTGAAAATAAAGGAGGATATCAATGTGGGTATTCCTGCTTCTGCGCTTGACGTCAAGGAATGGGAGTGCGAGGTTATCTCTAACAAGAATGTGGCTACATTCATCAAGGAGTTCATCGTGGCTCTTCCTCCGGGCGCACACATGGATTTTATCCCCGGTTCGTATGCGCAGATTAAGATACCTACCTACGAAATGGACTATGACAAGGATATCGACAAGGCTTCAATCGGCGATGAGTATCTTCCCTCATGGGAGAAGTTCGGTCTTTTCGGCTTGAAGTGTAAGAACACCGAGACCACTGTCCGTGCATACTCTATGGCAAACTATCCCGAGGAGGGTGATCGCATCATGCTTACAGTCCGCATTGCCACACCTCCGTTTAAGCCGAAACCTCAGGTCGGTTTCATGGATGTGATGCCCGGTATTGCGTCAAGCTACATATTCACTCTCAAACCCGGCGACAAGGTGCGCATGAGCGGACCTTATGGCGACTTCCACCCGATAGTAGATTCCAAGGCTGAGATGATGTGGATAGGTGGTGGTGCCGGTATGGCTCCTCTCCGTGCGCAGATCATGTGGATGACAAAGGCTCTCCAGACCCGCGACCGTGTGATGAACTACTTCTATGGAGCCCGTGCCCTGAATGAGGTGTTCTACTTGGACGATTTCATGCAGCTTGAAAAGGATTTCCCCAACTTCAAGTTCCATCTTGCACTTGACCGTCCCGACCCTGCCGCTGATGCAGCCGGTGTTAAGTATACTGCCGGTTTCGTTCATCAGGTCATTTATGAGACATATCTCAAAAATCATCCTGAACCTGAGGATATCGAATACTACATGTGCGGTCCCGGTCCGATGAGTGCCGCCGTTAACAAGATGCTCGATGACCTCGGTGTAGATCCCACATCAATCCACTACGACAACTTCGGCGGCTAACCCGGAGTCCGTCATCGGATTGATGTTGAAAAAACTGAATAGCCATCATGATTATAAAGGGGCGCAATATTTCTTTGCGTCCCTTCTACATCGTAGGGATGCACCCCCGGTGCATCCGCAACCCCTCTCCGAGGAACAAAATTATCCACCAATTACTTATTATAAATAATCCTTCATACGCTATGCCCAATGATTGCCCCGTTAGAAAAAACATCCGAGCAGAATTCCATGACTATTCCGGTGGTGATTATTTTATCACAATCTGCACCCGGGACAAGAAACATTACTTTGGCGAAATCCAAAACGGAGAAATTGAGTTTAGCGACTTAGGTGCGTTTGCCGACAAACAACTTCGGGAACTTCACAATCATCATAAATATGTCAAAGTACCGTTGTTTGTTGTCATGCCAAATCATATCCATGCGATTATAAGCATATTTGAACCGGCGGATGCACCAGAGTGCATCCCTACTATGCGTACGGCGCTCAGTGTTGTTGTCGGATGTTTCAAGCAATCAGTGACAATTTATGCGAGAAGAAACAATTTTGACTTCGGATGGCAGAAGCGCTTTCATGACCATATAATTCGAGATAAACGTGACGGCAATATGATTTCAAATTCATTAGTGTCCACTAAAAAATCATAAAAGTTCTTTGAAATAATTGAAATTCAA
>CAJTMJ010000046.1 GCA_910577335.1 uncultured Duncaniella sp.
TAATGGTGATGTCTATTCCACATTATCGCCTTAGCGTGTCCGCTGAATAGTTACAGATATGGCGACGCTGTGTTAAATTTTCTTAAATCAGAAAAGACTGCTAAGGTCGCCGGCGATTCGGTATTGTTGGGTTTGGTATATCGGGGATTAGGTGGTGTATTTGAAGATATGCGCGATATGCAGACATCGATAACGTATTACAAGAAGGCGTTGGATATATTCGAGTCATCCGGTAACGCTAAGTATGGTCCCTACGCCTATTTAGATCTTTGCCGGGCGTATCGCAACAGTACCGACTATAAAAAAAGTAGCGGGTTGGCTGATATCGGCTATAGGATTGCCGACAGTATCGGTAACGTTAGTCTTCTCAGTCACTTTATAAGAATGAAAGGTAACAACCTTATCAGCGAAGGGAAGTTTCGTGAAGCGCGTAGAGAGTTCGATAAGCTCGACAGTCTCGGCGCATCGGCATATTACGTCCCGCGTGACTGGATGCAAAAAGGTATCCTCTGCATTGAGGAGGGTGACATTAGGGGAGCCGAGGTATGTAACGATTCATTGAAGTCGCATATCCCTGATGAGGAATGGCTCAGTGCCCGCATATATATGGCGAAAAAGGATTATAAGAGGGCTTCTGAGATACAGTCTTCCGAGATTTCTATTCAGAATGATTACATTAAGGGTATACTTAACATGGATTTCACTAACACTCTTAGTGATTATTATGCTCTTCAGGAGCGGGATGCCGAGATGCGTCTTGCTGCCGAGCGTAAGGAGAAATTATACCTTTTATCTTTCGGCTTGCTCTTGTTGACTTTAATTGGCATAATATATTACCATAGAGGGAAGGTTTACCGGACTAAGGTTGATAATATAATGTCGATAGGGGAGGAATTAAAGAATATTCTTGGCGACAAGCAGTCGGTTATCGATGTTATGGCCATTGAAAAAGCTAATCGTGAAGATGAATTGGCGAAACTCAGGCATGAGCTTGACGATGTTAACCGCACATCGAAGGAGGATATACACAGTCTGCTGTCATCACGGTTTAATATGCTCGATAGCTTTTGCAATCTGTATTACGAATATGGTGCCACCAAAAAAGATAAGGAACATATCTATGAGAAGGTCATCAGTACGATAAAATCGATAAGTGACGATGATGTCATAGCTGAATTTGAAAATGAAGTCGATAGTAAGATGGATCGTCTGATAACTCGGTTTAAGAATGATAATCCTAAATTGACTCCGCCGGAGCGAAAGATGTTCCTGTTCATGGTCTATGGCTTCTCAAATAAGGCTATAAGTGTGTTGCAGAATGTCAAGGTCGAGGTTATATACAATCGACGATCAATGCTGAAAAAGAAGATAGCCGAACATTGTATTTCCGACGCAAAAGAGGAATATTTGCAGTATTTTGGCTAAATTGCTGATTGATAGATAAATATCTATATCTAATTCAATCCTTTTGTAAACTATTGAATATTAGCAAGTTACATGGCATGTGAGATTTTAAAATCTCACATGCCATGTAACTTATACATTATCAGATGGTTACTATTGAGCCAAAGTGAGATTAATTATGCCCTGAAATTAGGTAGGCATGTGGATTAAAAGTAAATTTATGATATAAAAATTTATGAACCATGAAAATTATAGAGAAAATCAGACTCGCATTTATTCTTGCCCTGATGGTATGCACATTATCTGCAAGAGGTGATGACCCCGAATCTTCAACTGATGAAGAGCCCCTATATAAAGAATGGGAAGAAAAACCAAGTAATAAACCTCGAGCACCGTCAAATGTCCGAATTATGTTTTCGTACAATACTGCAAAGGGTATCTGTTATTTTGTTCTGCCTTGCAGTGTCAGCCACATATATATAGATGCGATAGAAGTTGCGTCAGGTATGGCATATCAAGGTGAGGCTGATAATATGAATCCTACATGGGAACAGGAATTACTTGCCGGACAATATTATATAAGGTGTACGGTTGATGACGGATCCGTGTTTAGCGGTTTTGTGACTATTTGATTAGAAAAATTTGTTGTCAACAAATCAGTGATAGAAGCTTCAATGTGTTGCAACCATTGGAGTGAGTATGATTAACTAACTTAAAACAAAGAAACATCATGAAAAAATTGTTTTTAGTGCTTGCTTGTGCAGCTTTAACTTTAAGTGCTTCCGCAACAGTCCTTTGGGTCGGATCATGCGGAGCTCAGGTCTATACCGTTGGAGAGGATTATTTTGAGAGTGAAGACCAAGAAGAGGGTTCTTTGGAAGCGTCTTCAGCTGCAGATGACTATTATCAAGAGCTTAATGAAATCTATTGTGGAAAAAGGAGCAAGGACTATACGATCTATCCTTGATACTATCAATTTTAGACTAATTATATGAGTCTATGATGTTACATGGAGATGCTGAGCATTTGTATTTTTAATTGCAAATGCTTGGCGCTCCTTTAGACATGGATTTTATCAATAGGTTCATCATTATAAATCACATTTAAATTTTTATGAGAAAGACAGTATTTACAATAATAATAGCAATGTTGGGTTTGATAGCTCAAGCTCAATATATGGGTTCTTTGGGTAATAAACCGGCAAAATTAGGCAAACGGATTCCTTTGGATAGAAGTTTTATGGAATGTGTTTATTCCTATAAGGTCCATGATCCTATAGATGGCAGAACAAGAGAAGAGTTTAAGATACTTGAGATTGGTAATAACTACTCCCAGTATTCAAGTTATGGGGCTTATCAGGTTGATTCGATAATAAAGCTCCATTATCCTGATGGATTGACAAAAAATGAATACTATTATCTCAGGCAAGGACGTAATCCTACACTGGAATCTGTGGTAAAAAATTTAGAACAAAAAGTAATAAATGTATACGATTATGTATTTATAGATGACTATGAATATTGCGAGGATTTTCCAATTATATCATGGAAATTGGAGCCGGGTACTGTTACTATTTGCGGTCAAGTCTGCCATAAAGCGACAGCAAGGTTTCGGGGTAGGAACTGGACAGCATGGTATAGTGACATACCGCAGAACAACGGACCATGGAAGTTCTGCAATCTTCCGGGTTTGATTCTTAAAGTAGAGGATGACAAAAAGGAGCAGATTTTCGAGGCTATACAAATTAGAAATAGTGACAAGGAATTCGGATTAATAAAGCTTAAGCGAGAAAAAACCACCCGAGAGAAATATAATAAAGCCCTTGCCGATTACAAAACTACACCCCGTTCATTCCTTATGGGTAACAGCAATATTCCATTGCCGACTGATGCCAACGGTAAAGTCGATATGCCGAACGACCGCCTGTTTTTCAATCCGATAGAATTAGAATAATGCGTACCTACATAATAACCGTTGTCTCAGCCAAGGCACAGCCCTACAATTTGTTTGTAATCAGTCTGTTTAAATCGCTGAATAGTTATAAATATTACAAATGAATAAAAAAATGAAAAATTTATAACGAAAAATTTGGTGGAATGGAAACAAGCAACTAAATTTGTGGTATTAAGTAATTAGGTAATGGCTGATTTATATAAAATTGTAATTACTTCTCAGAAATATACCTAACTAATAAATATATATCAACTAATAAATATATATCACATTCGAATTTTTATGAGAAAGACAGTATTTACAATAATAATAGCAATGTTGGGTTTGATAGCTCAAGCTCAATATATGGGTTCTTTGGGTAATAAACCGGCAAAATTAGGCAAACGGATTCCTTTGGATAGAAGTTTTATGGAATGTGTTTATTCCTATAAGGTCCATGATCCTATAGATGGCAGAACAAGAGAAGAGTTTAAGATACTTGAGATTGGTAATAACTACTCCCAGTATTCAAGTTATGGGGCTTATCAGGTTGATTCGATAATAAAGCTCCATTATCCTGATGGATTGACAAAAAATGAATACTATTATCTCAGGCAAGGACGTAATCCTACACTGGAATCTGTGGTAAAAAATTTAGAAC
The DNA here is from genome assembly GCA_910577335.1 of uncultured Duncaniella sp. Taxonomy (GTDB): domain Bacteria; phylum Bacteroidota; class Bacteroidia; order Bacteroidales; family Muribaculaceae; genus Duncaniella. Next base: position 3,998 of record CAJTMJ010000046.1, read on the forward strand.
AAAAAGTAATAAATGTATACGATTATGTATTTATAGATGACTATGAATATTGCGAGGATTTTCCAATTATATCATGGAAATTGGAGCCGGGTACTGTTACTATTTGCGGTCAAGTCTGCCATAAAGCGACAGCAAGGTTTCGGGGTAGGAACTGGACAGCATGGTATAGTGACATACCGCAGAACAACGGACCATGGAAGTTCTGCAATCTTCCGGGTTTGATTCTTAAAGTAGAGGATGACAAAAAGGAGCAGATTTTCGAGGCTATACAAATTAGAAATAGTGACAAGGAATTCGGATTAATAAAGCTTAAGCGAGAAAAAACCACCCGAGAGAAATATAATAAAGCCCTTGCCGATTACAAAACTACACCCCGTTCATTCCTTATGGGTAACAGCAATATTCCATTGCCGACTGATGCCAACGGTAAAGTCGATATGCCGAACGACCGCCTGTTTTTCAATCCGATAGAATTAGAATAGTGCGTCCCTACATAAAACTTAAACGGATTTGTCATTGAATATATACCGTAAAATATTATCGCTTATAGCATTACTGCTTTTTATGGCTGTGGATCTTCACGCTCAGACAAGAAAGGTGACAGGTACGGTCAGGGAAAGAGGAGGGGAGGCTATGCCCGGGGTGATGGTTACGGTCAGGAATGTCAGTGACGAGCCTCAAAGCTATACGGTGACCGATAAGAATGGGAAATATTCATTGGAATATCCGGCAGCGTTAAAGAATGGCTGTGTGAAATTTTCATGCATCGGTTTCCGCACAGTCTCATATCCTCTAAGTGAAGTGAAGAGCCGGTTGGATGTGACAATGGACGAGGAGGCTTTTAACCTTAAGGAGGTAGTGGTGAGAGTGCCGCCGATTAATGCAAAAGGTGACACGCTGACTTACGATGTGGCATCGTTTCGCAGCGCGTCCGACCGCAATATAGAGGATGTGATAAAGAAACTTCCGGGCATAAGAGTCACTGACGAGGGGAGGATATATTACAACGGAGAAACTATCAATAAGTTCTATATCGAAGGACTTGACGCATTGTCGGGGCGCTACACGCTCGCTACCCGCAACATTTCGCCCAACGATGTGGTGTCGGTTAATGTCTATGAAAACCATCAGCCGAAACGAGTGCTTAAGGATGTGGAGTTCAGTAAGAACGCAGCACTTAATCTGAAACTGAAAAACAAACGTATGTTGAAACCGATAGGGAATGTCAGAGGTGGCATAGGGGTCGATACCGATAATGACATGAAATGGCTGGGAGAAATTTTCGCAATGCTAATATCTCCCAAGCATCAGACACTCGTCACCGCCAAAGGTAATGACGCCGGACTATCATATATGAACGAGACAAAGGTGATGATTTCCGACGGAAGCGCCGACAATAAGACCGAGGCTTACGGCACGTTCCCGAAAACTCCGTTCGGCTCGGTCAAGATACCTGTGTCGAGGTATTATGACAGCCGTTCGTATACCGGATCGGTAAGCACCGTGACAAAGTTGGGGGAGTTCACCACCCTTAATGTGGCGGCTGATTATTCGGATGAGGATAACCGATATACCAACAGCGAGGATGTGACTTATACCAATACCGGGATAAGATTCAACGAGCGGGCTATAAATAATCCGCATCTGCGTGAAGCAAAGCTGAGATTGGGTATTGAGAACAATGCCACGAAGCGATTTCTGTCGGATAAACTGGCGTTTACCGGGCATTTTAACTCCAATGATTACAGGATAGAGAACGGAGGGACGGTGAATCAGGGAGTCGTGACCGACGATTACAATTTCAGGAACCAGCTCATAGCGATACTGCGCATATCCAAGAGCATGTTTGACTTTAAGTCGGATGTGCATGTGAGCAATACGCCTGTCAACCGGCTCACGGCTACAGGTGACACCTTGCTCCCCATATTCCAGTCGGTCAAAGGTCTGTCATTCAAGACGAAGAAGGAGTTAGGGTATTCATGGTTTATAAATTCTCATTCGTCCATCTCGCTTAAGGGTATGTTGGACACATCGTATGAATTGTTTAAATCAAATGCGGTGGTCGATGGTGAAAACTCGTATGAAAACCATGTGAGAGGGTATGATATAACCACCACCTTAACGCCGAAATATCAGTATCAATTCAACTCAGGGCTGACATTCAATCTCTCAGCCCCGGTGAGGATTACCAATCTTAAATTTGACAACCGGCTGACCGGGAAGAGCTATCCTATCGACCGTGTGGATGTGGACCTGAGGGCATCTGTCAATTATACCACACCTTGGAATATCAAGACAAATTTAAGCGCCGGCAGGAGCACGACTCTTGGCGGGATGACTGACTATATCACTGAGCCTATATATATCACTTTCCGACGGAGGACTACCCGCGGAACTGGCGATCTGAGCGAGAGGGAGAGTTACTATGCCACAGCCAATATGTCGTATAGAAGTGTCATAGAGGGGTTGTTTTCATCCCTCAATCTGCTTTGGCGGCGTGGCACTTCCAATCAGTTGCGCAGCATGGATGTGACTCCGGGCGAGGTGATATCATCGACTGTCAGCCGTGATAACCACAATGACATGATCAATGTGGGTTGGTCAGGCTCAAAGAAGATATTCCCGTGGAACACTTCGTTTGCTTTGAATCTGAATTGGGAGCGGTTGAACAAGGATATGATACGTCAGAACAGGAATTACGGCATGAGGACTACCAACTATGTGGTGCAAACCACTATTCACAGCAGCCCTGTGGGCGATTATCTGAATATGGACTTGGAAGTAAGGTATTCGGCTACTAACCAGAAGGTCAAAATGGCTGATATTGACAACAAGTCGAATGATGTGCTGTGCAATCTGTTCATTTCATCATTTCCCGTAAAGAACTTGGAGCTGAGCGCAAGAGGATATTTCAATTATAGTGAGCTTGGCAATGGCGTGGGTAAAAACAGTCTGTTTATGGATTGCGGGGTGACATATCATTTCAGGAGCTTCGACATAGAGCTTACGGCGAAAAATCTGAGCAATTCCAAGAGCTACGATTACACATACCTGCTTGATTCGGATGTCTACTCCTATTCATTCGCCCTCCGCCCGCTGGAATTTCTTGCCACATTAAAATATTCCTTCTGATTTATCGACCCCAAGCCTGTCGGTGCTTGACCGGTGGAAGAAATTTTTGTAAGTTGGTGGAAACTCTTGTTTGAGAAATAAAAATATTGTAATTTTGCCGACAGTTTTGGTGTCGCCTTTCGGGCGATGAAAAGGGAACCGGGTGAGAATCCCGGACAGACCCGCTGCTGTGATTCCTACAAAACTCATCAGTCACTAAGCCACTGAGGTTTGATCCTTCGGGAAGGCGACCGGTGAGAGGATAAGTCAGAAGACCTGCCAAGATGAAGTTAAGTTTTGAAGTTTTCGGGCAATAAAGCGACAAAACATCCCAGATCAAATCCCCGATTATGCCATCTCGGCAAATGTGGGAGGAGCGATGAGTTGTGGAGTTGCTGTGAAGCACCTAAAATAATCTACTCGATCGCTGATGGGAAAGTATCACCACTTATTATTATCATTTCTGACAATTATTGCAGCTGTGTCGCCGCTGAGGGGACACAGTGAAACTGTTGTGCCCGATACTATCACCACCGGTACGGAGCAAAAAGTAGGTGAGGTCACCGTGACTGCCCGCAAATCACCGGTGAGAGTGTCGGCAGCCATGCCTGTGCAAGCCATAAGCGGGGAAAGCATGTCGGAACTCGGTATTCAGAATATGGCTGACGCTGTTAGGCGCTTTGCAGGGACCAATGTCAGGGACTACGGTGGTATCGGCGGATTGAAAACCGTTTCGGTCAGGAATATGGGTGCGGAGCATACCGGCGTGAGCTACGATGGCGCACCCGTGAGCAACTGTCAGGGGGGACAGATAGATATAGGTCGTTTCTCGCTCGACAATGTGTCTATGCTCTCGTTGGCGATAGGTCAGAGTGAGGATATGCTGCAGCCGGCTAAGCTCTATGCCTCGGCGGCGGTGCTTAATATTATCACTGCGACCCCGGAGTTTGAAGGTGACAGATGTTCGGCATTTGAGGTGCAGATGAAAGGAGGGTCGTTCGGGTACGTCAACCCGATGGTGAGATGGTGGCAGAAGATAGGGGACCGTGTCAGGACATCGCTTGACGGCAACTTCATGCGTGCCGACGGCAATTATCCCTTCACATTGGTAAACGGGAAGCATGTCACCAGGGAACGCCGCTCCAATTCAGCTATAGACTCATGGCATGGGGAGGCAAATATATATTACGACATGGCTGATGGGGGAGAGCTTCAGGTGAAAGGTTACTATTTCTACTCGAAGCGCGGATTGCCCGGGGCGGTCACGCTCTATAATCCTATATCCACTGAGACCTTGTGGGACAAAAACGGCTTTGTGCAGGCTAAATATCGCAAGGAATTCACTCCGCAATGGCGGTTTCTGGCGATAGGTAAATATAATTACGGCTGGAACCGTGACCGGGAATATGGGAATCGGTTCGAAGGCGGGATGTATCAGGATTTCCACACACAGAATGAGTATTATCTCTCGGCGTCGGCTGAGTATAAGCCTGCCGATGGGTTGTCGATAGCTTTGGCTCAGGATGGCATTATCAATAAGCTCAAAAGCACTATTGGCGGATGTCCCTTCCCGACCCGCTACACATCGCTTACAGCTCTGAGTGCCCGATGGAGACATGGAATTCTGACTGCCAACGGAACGCTTTCCGGGACCTATGTCACCGAGCATGTCAAATCGGGCGATAAACCTGAGGATTTGAAGCGGCTTATTCCGAGTTTGGCACTGAGTGTGCAGCCTTGGAGTAGTGAGATGCTGTTTTTCAGGGCTATGTATAAATCCACCTTCCGCACACCGTCATTTAATGACCTCTATTATGACCGTATCGGAAACCGCACCTTGCGTCCGGAACGAGCCAACGAATATGACTTGGGTGTGACATGGAGCCGCTCGTTCTTCCCGGCAATGGACTATTTCTCGGTCACATTTGACGGATATTTCAACAACGTGAATGATAAGATTGTGGCTTTCCCGACAACCTACGCATGGAAAATGGCTAATTTCGGTAAAGTGCATATCACAGGTATAGATATAACCCTTGCCACGGCTTTTTCACTGCCTTATAATGTGAATTTGGCTCTTTCAGCCGCCTATACATGGCAGAGAGCTTTGGATCTTACAGACAAGAGCTCAAAAAACTATAAGGCACAGCTTCCGTATACTCCCGAGCATTCCGGAAATGCGGGAGTGACCGTAAAAACGCCTTGGCTCACACTCGGCTATTCGCTTGTGGGTGTCGGCAAGCGATATTACCTCGCCCAGAATATACCTGTCAACGAGATTGCCGGGTATGTTGAGCAAACCCTCACTCTCGGACATGAGTTTAAGTTCGAAAAGTGTCGTTTGGGCTTAAGAGGTGAGATTATAAATCTTGCCGACAAGCAGTATGACGTGATAAAATATTATCCGATGCCGGGTCGCTCTTGGCGGTTGGTAGCTAATGTGAAATTTTAAAACAATCAAATATAAAAGTTATTATGAAAATTAAGAATCTTTTCAGTTTACTTTTTGTGTGTGCCGTAGGTTTTGCGGCAGTGTCATGTAGTGATGACGATGATCCCAAATGGAATGACGATGGCTCGAAGGTTGTGCTTCCTGAGCATAGAATGTTTATTCTTAATGAGGGAAGCTTTAATTTAAATAATGCATGTATTGAGTTTTATGCGCCGAAGAAAGATGCGGATATCATTGATGATATATTCTATAAGCAGAACGGGGTGCGTCTTGGTGACACCGCCCAAGATATGATCGGGTATAAAGGAAACATTTATGTGGCTGTCTATAGATCGAATTATCTTGCCAAGCTCAATGCGGCATGTGTTGAAGAGACACGTGTGTCATTTATCGGCGATCCTGATCTTCAAGCAGGAATTCGATATATGGCTGCCGAGGACGGTTATATATATGCTTCGTTCCATGGAGGTGTTGTCGCCAAAATTAATGCGAAAACACTTCAGGTAGAGGCTAAACTTCATGTCGGTAGTAATCTTGAAGGTGTTGCCATAGAGGACGATAATCTTTATGTGGCAAATTCATATTCTCAGGGAGAAAGCGGATATGTATATTTCACTGATGTTTTCGTGATTGATCTGCGCACTTTCACAAAGAAAGAGACTCTTACAGTGGTGAAGAATCCTAATGACGTCATTGAAGAGGATGATAAAGTGTTTGTTATTTCACATGATTATGGCAGAGAGAGCTATGTGCTCCAGATGATTGATCCTGCGGCTAACAATAGTGTGAAAGAACTTTGTTATGCCACACAGATGGCAGGCGGTAACGATATGTTGTACATCGTGGATTCCCGTACAGATTATTCTTCAAAACCGTGGACCGCTCATAATACATTCAGCACATACAACATTAAAACAGGAAAATTAAATCAAACTTCTTTCTTGAAAAATGCCCCTGTTGAGCTTGGAACAGCAAGTATCTATATGATGGTTGTAGATGATGAGACCGGTGACATATATCTGGGTGTTACCCACTATGCCGATAGCAATGGTGAAATGTATCGCTTTAAGAAGGATGGTACTTTCGTAGAGAAATTTGACTGCGGCGGTCAGAACCCTCGTAGAGCGGTTTTCTTTGACTAAGAATGTGATATGCTCTATAAATCAGCAAAATAAGGAAATATTAAATTATAGATGTCAATCAAACCTTTATTCAGTCTATTTCTGCCGATGGTGTTGCCGCTCCTTGTATCATGCAAGGGCGGCAATGCTCTTGTTTCGACCGAAGATGGTGATACCCTGCATTTGGCGTATGCCGATAACCTTTCGTTGGTCAGATACCATGATTATGTAAAGGCTACGGTGAGGAATCCGTGGGACACTACCGCAACACTCCACACATATCTGCTTGTACCCGACAGTATAGACTTGCCGGCATATCTGCCCGAGGGTACAGTGGTACGCACACCACTGTGTTCGGCGTTGATATACTCATCGGTGCATAACAGCCTTGTGTCGGAACTCGGTGCGATAGATGCCATTGCCGGGGTTTGTGATGCTCAGTACATCCATCAGAAGGAACTTGCCGACCGCATTGCTGACGGCAGAGTGACTGACTGCGGCATAGGCACTTCTCCCAACATAGAGAAGATCATAAGTCTGAATCCAGATGGCATTATGCTCTCTCCGTTTGAAAATTCAGGTTCATACGGCAAAGTCGGGCAGTTGGGTATTCCGATTATCGAATGTGCCGACTATATGGAGACATCTCCCTTGGCGCGTGCCGAGTGGATGAAATTCTACGGAATGTTATTTGGAAAAGAGGATGAGGCAAATCGGATGTTTGAGAAAACTGAAAAGGAATATAATACCCTTAAATCGCTTACTGCGAATCTGAGCGATAAGCCGAAAGTGTTGGTTGACCGGCTTTACGGACAGGCATGGTATGTCCCGGCAGCCAATTCCACCATGGGGTATTTTATAAAGGATGCCGGTGGTGTCAACCCGTTTGATTCGTATGACAGGAGTGGAAGCGTGGGGCTTACAGGCGAACAAGTATTGTTTAATGCCGGTGATGCTGATGTTTGGCTGGTCCGATATTCGCAAGACTCCGATAAAACTATGGGTGAATTGGCTTTGGATAATGCAATATACCCGCAGTTTAAAGCGTTTAAAGATAATAGAGTGTACGGCTGCAATACCTCGAAAGTATTTTTTTATGAGGATGTGCCGTTTCATCCGCAATGGCTGTTGAGGGAAATGATTGCCATATTCCACCCGGAACTGTCGAGTGTGGAACCTACCAGCCGGTATTTCACTAAATTTGAGCCATGAAGTTTGTAATTGTCTCAGTGCTGATAGTGTTGCTGTTTCTGCTGAATCTGTTCTTTGGTTCGGTAGATATACCGGCACGTCAGGTGCTTGACATTCTTCTTGGGGCTGAAGGGAATGGCGCTGCCGGATTCATAGTCACCGGGAGCCGACTCCCTATGGCTGTGACGGCTTTGCTCGCCGGTGGAGGACTGGCGGTATCGGGTCTTATGTTGCAGACTGCTTTTCGCAATCCGTTGGCAGGACCCTCGGTGTTGGGTATAAACTCAGGTGCAAGTCTTGGAGTGGCATTGGTGATGTTGCTGTTAGGCGGGACAATTTCTGCCGGCAGTTATACACTTGGAGGCTATGCTGCGGTAATGGTGGGTGCATTTGTGGGTAGCATTTTGATAATGGGTGTGCTCCTGTTTCTATCCACTGTCTTAAAGAACACACTGATGCTGCTTATCACAGGTATAATGATAGGCTATCTCACATCGTCGGTGATAATGCTTCTGAATTTCATGTCAACGGCTGAAGGTGTGCAGAGTTATGTGATGTGGGGGATGAGCAGTTTTAACGGAGTGTCGTTACAGCAGTTGCCACTGTTTTCTGCCGTGACCATTGCCGGGTTGGCTGTCGCTTTGTCGTTGATGAAACCACTCAATCTGTTGCTGCTTGGTGACGGGTATGCGCAAAATCTCGGAGTGAACTTACGGAGGGTAAGGAATATGCTGCTGCTGGCAACGGGCATACTTACAGCAGTTATTACCGCTTACTGCGGACCTGTGGCGTTTATAGGACTGTCAGTCCCACATATAGCAAGGCTAATATTCCGTACAGACAACCATCGTATTCTTATGCCGGGCACATTGATGACCGGTTCGGCTATCGCGTTGGGATGTAATCTGTTGTGCGTGTTACCGGCTAACTCCGTGATACCGCTTAATGCTGTGACCCCTTTAATCGGCGCACCGGTGGTGATTTGGGTATTGTTTAAACACAGGTCAAGATGAAAAGCACATTCAGACACGAGACGATAAGGATATATGACCTTGTGACAGGCTATAGGAGTCATAAGACAGTCACAAAAGTGTCAGATAAGTTCGGCGCAACGCTTAGAAGCGGTGAGCTGACCTGCCTGTTGGGACCTAACGGTGCGGGAAAATCAACATTGCTTCGCACTTTGTCGGGATTTCAGCCTCCTATTAGCGGGGAAATCAGCATAGCGGGGAAATCTTTGGGTGAATACCCTGATACGGAGTTGTCAAAAGTGATAGGTGTGGTGCTGACCGAGCGCATGAGCCTAAATAATATGACAGTAAGGGAATTGGTAGAGTTAGGGCGAAGCCCGTATACCGGTTTTTGGGGAAGATTGTCAGACAAAGACAAGGATATGGCTGAGAGGGGAATCGCTCTTGTGGGTATAGAAGATTTGCGTGACAGAGTTGTATGCACACTCAGTGATGGCGAGCGTCAGAAAGTGATGATAGCTAAAGCGTTGGCACAGGAGACACCTGTTATATTCCTTGACGAACCTACTGCGTTTCTTGACTATCCGAGCAAGGTAGAAATAATGCAGCTGCTTCACAGACTTGCGCATGAGGAGGATAAGACTGTGTTCATGTCCACCCATGACCTTGAATTGGCACTGCAGATAGCCGATAAGCTTTGGCTGATGGATAAAATATTAGGGGTGAAAATTGGGACCCCTGAAGATTTGTCGCTGAATGGCGACATGGGCAGATATTTTCAACGTGAGGGTGTGGAATTTGATAGTCAGAATGGTATTTTTAGAATCAGGAGTTTTGCTGACAGGAACGTTTGCCTTATAGGAGAGGGTAGGGCATATAATATGCTGCGCAAAGCTTTGCTTAGAAACCGGATAGAGGTGTGTGATGATACCGCGGGCTGCGACATCGTGATAGAGATACTCGGAGAGTCTGACTATCTTGTTAACGGAACTCCGGTAGATACAATTGAGAAAGTGTTGGAAAAGGTTGTATGAATGAAAATAGGAAAAATTTATCACCGATAATGCTTGCCGGTACAGGAAGCGATGTCGGGAAAAGCCTTTTGGCTGCCGGTCTATGCAGAATATTTTTGCAGGACGGTTATGCTCCGGCTCCATTCAAGGCACAGAACATGGCTTTAAACTCATACGCCACACTTGACGGACTTGAGATAGGAAGAGCACAGGCGGTTCAGGCGGAAGCAGCTGGGATACCATGCTGCACCGATATGAATCCATTGCTGCTGAAACCATCAGGAGAGCGGACTTCGCAAGTGGTGCTTAACGGTAAACCGATTGGCAATCGTGACGCTTACGAATATTTCTGTCGTGAAGGTAGGGAAGAACTGCGCCGTGAGGTTCATAGGGCATTTGACAGACTGTCGAAACGGTATAATCCGATAGTGTTGGAGGGAGCCGGAAGTATTTCAGAACTGAATCTGCGTGAAAGCGACATTGTGAATATGTCAATGGCGAGATATGCCGATGCGAAGGTAATATTGGTGGCAGATATTGACCGTGGAGGGGTGTTTGCGAGTGCATACGGTTCCATAATGCTTCAAAGAGAGGATGACCGTAAACGTATTGCGGGTATTATAATCAATAAATTCCGAGGGGATATACGGTTGTTTGAGTCGGGGATAAGTATGATGGAGGATATATGCGGCGTACCTGTGCTCGGAGTTGTGCCCTATATGACCGACATACATATCGAGGAAGAAGATTCCATGTCATTAAGTATGAAAGCTATCGGGGATAACGGGTGTGGGAAGGTGAAAATTGCAGTGGTGTTACTGAAACATTTATCTAACTTTACAGATTTCGATATGCTTGAACGGAATCCGATGGTAAGACTTTTTTATACAGACGTACCTGCGGATTTGGAAAATGCCGACATCGTGATTCTGCCGGGATCAAAATCAACACTTAGCGATCTATATTATCTTAGGAAAAGCGGAATGGCGCAGGCGATATGCAATGCATATGGAAATGGGAAAAGGGTGTTTGGTATATGCGGCGGATACCAGATGATGGGGATGGAAGTCTGTGATCCTGACAGTGTGGAAGGTGAAATATCCGTTTTGCCCGGATTGGGATTGCTGCCTGTTCGTACGGTGATAGGCAGGGAAAAGATTACACGGCAGGTCCATTTCTGTTTCCTTGGAGGTGATATGGTTAATGATGGGTATGAGATTCATGCCGGAGATACAGTTCCGACAGGTGATTATATGCCGATGAACAGGTTGGAGGATGGTTCGAATGACGGTTGTGTGGTCGATGAAAATTGTATGGGTACGTACATACATGGTATACTCGATAATAAGGAGATTGTAGATTATCTAATCAGACCTTATATCGGTAACAGCGATATATCTGATTTGCCGAATTATCGAGAATATAAGGAGCAGCAATACAATCTATTGGCTGAAAGAATGAGAGAATATGTGAATATACCACGATTATACGAAATAATGGGAGGTAATCATGATTGAAGGACACGGTGACGATTTGTATTCTTACGGAGGAAAGATAAAGTATAATTTTAGCTCTAATATATTTTCGGGAGTTGACCATAGTAGGCTTACAAATTATATGGCTTCATTCGGGATGGGCTTGGATTCATATCCTGAACCGAACGTTATAAGCCTTGAAGAGAAACTTGCAGGTTGTCTTGGTGTAAATAGGGATAATGTGATGGTCTCTAATGGCGCTACGGAAGCAATTTATATGATTGCACATTCATTTAAAAATGATAGATCTGCCGTTGTAATACCGTCGTTCAGCGAATATGAAGATGCTTGTGTTATGTATGATCATGACGTAGAGTATGTCACTTCAATAGATGATATGCCTGATGATGTTTCTGTGGTCTGGTTGTGTAATCCCAATAATCCTACCGGTAAAGTGTATCCTAAAGGTAGACTGATGGAGGTGATCGAATCAAACAAGGATATAACTTTTGTGATAGATCAGGCATACGCTGATTATACGGTTTGTCCGGTCGTGTCGGACAGTGAGGCAGTAAAGGATGGAAATGTGCTTCTGTTGGGTTCGTTCACAAAACGATTTTCAGTACCCGGTTTAAGAGTGGGATATATGGTCGGAGATAAGGACTTGGTACGACGTGTCAAGTCTTACAGATTACCATGGTCGGTTGGCGGTCCGGCAATGGCTGGAGCCAAGTACCTGATTGATCATATAACAGATTACACTATAGATGTTAATGGTCTGCATTGCGAAGCATTGAGATTGGCTGATGAATTCTTCCGATTGGGTATATCAGTGGAGCCTACCGATTGTAATTTCATACTATGTAAACTTCCGGTAGGATGTGCTTCAGAGCTAAAAGATTATCTTGCGTTGAAACATGGGATACTGATACGTGATGCCTCGAATTTCCGTGGGTTGGATAGCGCTTATTTCCGTGTTGCGGCGCAGACACAGGACGCAAACGATATATTAATTTCAGCTGTCAAAGAATGGATTACTTTATAGCTATATTGCCACTACTTCTTGGATGGGGATTAGATATGATTGCAGGAGACCCTGCGTGTCTTCCACATCCTGTTGTCGGATTCGGTAAGTTGATATCAATATGTGAACATCGTCTTAACCGAGGGAATCACAGATTGGCTAAAGGAGCAATCACGGCATTGTTACTTATCGGAAGTGTATTTGTTATAGCGTTAGTGGCGTTAAACCTCCTCGGTCAGTATATTTGGATAAAAGTTGTGGTGGAGTCAGTATTGATATATTACTGTCTCGCCGGAACCACATTGATAGATGAGGTGCGGATGGTGTTCCTTGCGGTTGATAAGTCAACAGAAGAGGGGAGACGGCAAGTAGGAAGAATAGTGGGTCGTGACACAGCAAATCTTTCACTTCAGGAGATACGTACTGCAGCCCTTGAAACGCTTGCGGAAAATTTGAGTGATGGAGTGATAGCACCACTATTCTGGTACGCTTTACTCGGTGTCCCGGGAATGTTGGCTTACAAGATGGTCAATACTCTTGATTCAATGGTAGGGTATAAGAATGAACGATATCATGATTTTGGATGTGTTGCAGCACGGATTGACGATATTGCCAATTATATCCCGGCAAGAATAACGGCTTTTCTGATGGCGGTGGCTTCCGGTAGGTTGGGCGTATTGTCTTTCGTAAGAAAATATGGCAGATGCCATGCGAGTCCTAATTCCGGTTATCCCGAAGCCGCATTAGCCGGAATACTTGACTGCCGTTTCGGAGGAAGTCATGATTACTTCGGCGAAAGTGTGTACAAGCCATATATAGGGACTACCGCAAGGTCTGTAAATACAGGTGATATGAAGATTGCGGTAAGAATAAACCGTGTGGCTGAGATTTTAATGGTTGTGTTGGTGTGCGGGGTTAGAATTCTATCTCTATGATTCCTCCGTATGGCGGTTGATGGTCGAATGTCTCGTCAAGAGTAATTTGTCCTGTGATAAGCATGACTTGAAGCAATATGCCGCCATGTGCGAAGATGGCAACAGACTCCTTTCCCATTGCTTTAATTTCATTGAGGAAACTCTCAAGCCTTAGGCGTTGGTCGTAGAACGATTCTCCGCCGGTAGGAGCCACGTTATAATAGTCATCATACCACTCCTGCAGTCTTGGATCGGTTATCTCATCAAACCGCTGCATTTCCCAGTCACCGAAATTAAGTTCTTTGAGCCTGTTGTCACGTATGGCATCGGGATAACCGCAGAAGTCCGCCAACCGCACACATCGGGTGAGCGGACTGGTGTATACAGCATCGAAATGCTTTTCACCTAACTTCCGCTTTACTTCTGCGGCTTCTTTTGGAAATGTCTCCTTTAATGGCACATCGGTCTGCCCGTAGCAGATTCCCGGCTCGACATCGACCGAGGTATGCCTTATCATAGTAATTTTCATACGTTGTAGTAGATTAAAACTGCTCCGAGATAAAATGATAGTTCGGCGAAGAGGAATGTGGCTCCGCAGCAATCGCCGGTGTATCCCTGTATTTTCTTTTTCATGTACAGAATAAGTATGGCGACTGTGATGATTGGGAATATAGCCGCAAAAATTAGTTGTACAGGAAGTAGGAACAGTGGCAACGCTCCAAATATAAAGCTTATTATCATTGCCGAAGGGCTCATGCGGTCATAGATGGTCTTGTTTTTCGCTTCCTCCTCTTTTCGGGCGTATGGCAGGAAGTTGATAATCTGAGATGCGCAACATTTGCTCCATGTGTCCCCGGCAAGCAAAATGGCACAGGCGATATATAGATCCGTGATTGAAGAAATAAGGCTGATGGCGAGGATGTAATAGATTATAAGGCCGATTACTCCGTATGTTCCGATATGGGAATCCTTCATTATTTCCAGTATTCGCACACGGTTCACACCGCCACCCATGCCGTCGATGAAGTCAGCCATGCCGTCTTCATGCAATGCACCTGTGATAAGAAGTCGTGAGAGGAATGCAAGTATTACATCTACAGGCGCAGGAAACACTTGGGCTGCAAGCCATAGGGTAATAGCCATGACACCACCTGTAAGCCATCCGGTGATTGACCAGCAATCCACAACTCGCTTATAATAGCCGGGAGGCACTTCCCCCAATCTCCAGAAGGGTAGGCGAGTGAAAAATATGAATGCAGCATGTAGCTTTTTCATGGCGTTACTTAGAGATGAGTATACGGATCAGAAATACTTGGTGACAGCCACGTCGGCAAATGAATCCATTCGGTTTATCATGTTGACAGCCGATTGCAGTATGGGGTATGCGCACACAGCACCTGAACCTTCGCCAAGGCGTAATCCTAAATGGAGTATTGGATCAGCGCCAAGGGCTTGCAGCATAAGTTTATGCCCTGATTCATCCCCCTGATGCCCGAACACTGCATAATCAAGCACTGCCGGATAGAAGTGCGCGGCAGCAGCAACACAACTTGTCATGATGAACCCATCGACAATTATAAGCATTCCTAATTCAGCGGCACGAAGCATCCCACCGACTGCCATTGCCAATTCGTAACCGCCAAACCATTCAAGAAGGTTCTTCACGCTACCGTCACCGCTATAATTCTCGTATGCTTTTGTGAGCACATTAAGCTTGTGGTTAATACCTGAGTTATCAAGTCCGGCTCCCGCTCCGATACAGTCAGTGAGAGGTATCCCGGTGAGGATATGCATCCACATAGATGACGGAGAGGTGTTTCCGCTCCCCATTTCGCCGAAGCTTACTACATTGCATCCGTTGTCATGTATCGAATCAACCACTTGCGCTCCACGTTCGATACACAAATCAAATTCATCAGATGTCATAGCCGGTTCATGGAGAAAATTGCGGGTCGATTTTCGCACTTTCATATCTATTATACCTCTTCCCTCTGGTATGTCGTAATCAACCCCGGCATCAACAAGTATGAGCTTAAATCCGTGCTGGTCGCATAAGAAATTTATACCTGCACCTCCGTGAGAAAAATGGCTCAGCTGTTGCCAAGTCACCTCTTTGGGTGAAACAGTGACACCCTCTTCTATGATACCGTGATCGGCAGCGAAAAGGACATTGTGGGGATTTCTTAATTCTGGTGTCAAAGTTTGCTGCACAAGACCGATCTTGACAGCTAATGTTTCCAACTTCCCGAGAGAACCTTTCGGTTTCGTGAGATTATCTATTTTATCCTCAAGCTTTATGCGTATATCCTGATTAGGACGTGATATGGCAAATTTTCTCATGATTATTTGATTTTTACAGGTATACCGGATAGAAGCATATATACTTCATCGGCGTGTGCGGCTATGTATTGGTTAAACCATCCAAGCAGGTCGGTAAAATGGCGTGTCATTGCGTTTTCACTCACACCTCCAAGACCGATTTCATTAGTGACGAATATAAATGTAGCATCCTGAGAGGTGAATTTGTCGAATTCATCACGTAACATTGACAATGATTCGGTAACTTTTTCTTCTTTTGAGAAAAACACATTTGTTGCCCAAAGGGTTACGCAGTCAACCAAGGCAGTCCTGCTCACCACGTTGTGGTGACTGAGATAGATTTCCTCCTCTATCGTGGTCCATTGTTTCCCTCGGCGGAGTTGGTGGCGTATGATGCGTTGTCGGAATTCTTCATCGCCGGGATATGCTGTAGCGATGTATATGGGATGCTCCGAGAGTTGGAGCGCCAATTTCTCGGCAAATTCACTTTTGCCGCATCGCTGACCTCCGGTGATTAAAATTATTTTACCCATTGCAAAATTATCATTTCTCCGTTTTTCCTGATTTGGATTTCGGCTATGCAAAATTATGCAAAATAACTGAGATGTTATGAACTGATTTAAACTTTTTATAAAATGTTAAACTCAGGCTGAAAATTACCATGTTTTCAATCTTTGAAGCTCTTTTCGGCTGAATTATCAGCCTCTCTTCGGTCACTTAGCTCGCTAAGCTCCCTCATTGAGCTAATAATTCATCTCGAAAATAGCATCAAATCTTAAAAAATAAAAAGTTTAAATCAGTTCTATATATAAATAAGATGCGTGAAGGTACTTTTTTCAATAGTAATTGTTATAACTGAAAGTAATACTAATCCAAAACAAAATAATTATGAAAAAACTTATAGCAGCGTTACTTATGATTTTTGTTACTGCAGGTGTTGCAATGGCGTTTGATAAGTATACCATTAATCGTGACGCTTTGCCGGAGCAGGCTCAGAAGATGCTTAAGGAATATTTCCCCAAAGCAAAAATCGGAATGATAAAAGTTGACAAGCATCTGTTGAAAAAGACTGACTATGATGTGCGTTTGGTCAACGGAACCACTATTGAGTTTAATAATGCGGGTAAATGGACTTCTGTTAACTGTAAAAACAGAGCTGTCCCTGAAGGGCTCGTCACAAACCCCATACGCAAATATGTCAGCAAGAATTTCAGCGACGTGAAGATTGTAAAGATCAAAAAGAAATCCAACGGATACGAAATCGGTCTTTCAGATGGGGTCGAATTGAAATTCAATCTGCTCGGACAGTTCAAGGGTGTGAAGATGGATGATTAAGCCATCTGAGCACATTTAATCTCCCATCCCTTCTAATCTTCCTTTATGATCAGAAGCACATCATGCTTCTGCAGGTTGATGCGCCCGTTCGGAACGATGTATTTGTTTCCTCTTCATGAGATAAAGCATTTAGCCTTGAAGGTGATTTTGCGAATAGGCGCAAGGCAGGAAAATACCGCAAGAGGTCTCCCTAAGAATATCATGAATATGCCTATGAGTAATGAAACGGGAGCCACTGTCAGCATTTCGTGGGGATTTACCAGAAGTCCCAACATAAGGAATACGACTATCTGTGAAAGCCATGACATGCCGTTCATGAATTTTCCTATGCCGCGTCCGCAAGGAACCCGCTTATTGCCGAGATATATACCGCATAGGTACACGGCGAGATAGCCGTTCCCCTGTAAAGCTGTCGCTATTGCAAAAGTGAAAAATACCGATGCGAGAGTTAGGATGGATATCATTGACGAAGCTTGATCAACATCCTCTTTGACTTCTGTGTCGCCATGTGAGCCTATTTTTCGATAGCATTTTATGAGCCACCGTGTAATCATCCCCATGACCCATCCGGCTGCACCGCCTATTCCGAACTGCAATGCCAATTGCCACAGAAGTGTCCATGCCGACAGGTGTCCGCCAAGCTGTATGGTTTCAATAAGGATGATGGTGAGCATGTAAGCCATCGGGTCGTTCGATCCGCTTTCAAGCTCTAACATGGGGCGTAGGTTTTGTTTCAGATTTACTCGCTGCGTACCGAGGATGCCGAATACCGATGCGGAGTCGGTAGATGACATTGTAGCTGCAAGCAGTAATGATGGGAAGAACGCAAAATGTATGTTTGTCCACGACATGCCGGATAGCCACCACACGAAAAGTCCGGTGAGCAATGCCGTAAGAAGTACACCTGCGGTAGACAGTACCAATCCCGGCACTATGACAGGTCGGATAGATGAGATCTTTGTGTCAAGACCTCCGGAAAACAGGATGATACATAGCGCTATCATACCGATGAATTGCGCTATGTGCATGTTGCTGAATTGGACTCCAAGTCCGTCTGTCCCGAAAGCCATCCCTACCAGAAGAAATATTAACAATAGTGGCAAGCCGATGCGATAGCTTGTTTTACCCATCAGTACACCTGCCATCAGCAGCGTGGAGCCAATCAAAAGAATATTTTCAGTAGAGATGTAGTGCATATTTCATATAAGTTTACAGATTAGCGATAGCTTTTAGCGGGTTATAACTCGATATTCGGTAGCTCCTCCGGAAACTACTGAATAGCGGGTAAGGCTATAGCCTTTGTCGGCTGCGGGTCCCGAACTTGGTTTGCCATAGTTGGTGAAAATGTCGTATGTGCTCCCGCATACGGGACATTCTGCCTTAAGTTGACCGTTCGGCACCGTGACACGTATGTTAGGGCGTGCTTCGTAAGGACAGGCAAGATCGTATGCCACAAGCTCACCGATCACATCTGTGACCAGAAGCAATCCGCCATAGCCTGTGCGGTCAAGTGCCGTGTATGGGAAATCGGCAGGAATTCGCTCGGTGCGTGTAAATATGTAGCTGCGATGGTCGGCAGCTGCACCTTTGACGCCGTAGATGTTCCAGTCGCCCACAGTATGGAAAGTCAGATGGACTTCCGAATATGGTATGCGATTATCGTCCACGGAGTGGCACCCCGTGATAATCGTAGCAATGACAATAAGAAGCGAAAGGAGAAGAGATTTTCGCATAGAGGAGGTTATCAATGGAACAGAGATGTGAACATTTCTCCGAATTTGTCGGCAGCCTCCTGAATTTTTCCGCCGATGAAGGGTCGGAGCATGGCAGGAATATCAATGTCGATTTTAGGAGTGAGCGATGTGGAATCAGCGGTCACATTTGCAAGGTCGAGGCTTAGCTTCAAAGGCACCGGAGAACCTTCGGCTGAAAATCCAACATGTGTTGGAGCAGTGCGCTCGGTGATCTTGAAAACCAACTGTCCGATTGAAGGTGCGTTCATTTTGACTGATTCACCGTCAAACTCCACACCCTGAAGCTTGGCTTTTTGCTCTTCGGGTAATTGGTCGATAAGGGGTTGATATTGTGAAAGGTCTGATACCTTAGCATATATATCCTCAATGGGGCGAGGGAGTGTAACTGATTTTCCTGAATAGGTAGACATGTCGTTATATAAAAATAGTGATAGTATAGGTGTTGTTTAAGCAGAGCCACCAAGTGGGCGCTTGGCTCGGCTTGGTGGCTCTGAGTATGTGGATATATCAAATATGAATGGATTATTCTTCAGTAGTGGCAGGAGCCCAAACAGAAGGATCTTTTCTCCATTCTTTGAGAGTGGCAACATCGCTTTCACGGATAAATCCGGTTTCGAGTGCTGCGGTGATAAGAGCTGAGTAATTTGAAAGAGTGATGAGGTTTACTTTGGCATCTTTAAAGCGTTTTGTAGCTACGGGGAATTCATAGCTGAATATAGCTACCATACCAATCACCTCACAACCTGCGTTGCGGATAGCTTCGACAGCTTTAAGGCTGCTGCCACCGGTAGAAACAAGATCCTCGATCACTACCACTTTCTGACCGGGACGAAGGTCGCCTTCGATGAGGTTTTCCAAGCCGTGATCCTTAGGAGTGGAGCGTACGTATACGTAAGGGAGTCCGAGGTTATCAGACACCAAAGCACCTTGTGCGATGGCACCTGTAGCCACACCGGCAATTGCATCTACATCGCCGAAATTCTCAAGGATGATACGGCTGAGTTCTACTTTGATGAAATTGCGAACATCCGGATATGAGAGAGTCTTACGGTTGTCGGTGTAGATAGGGGAGTTCCAACCGGATGCCCATGTGAAAGGATTTTCAGGTTGAAGCTTTATGGCACTAATCTTCAAGAGTTTTTCTGCGAGGATAAGGTCAAGATGTTTCATATATTAATAACAGATAAATTTCAAACCGCAAAATTAGCGTATCTGACGCCGAATTGCAACTTTTTTACTAAAAAAATGAAAAAATAAGTGATAATAAGAGTTATAAAATAAAAAAAGAACTGTCTCGCGACAGCTCTTTTCCTTTTTAAACCTTTATCTTAATCTAATACTATGAAAAACACACATGCAAATGTAAGAATTATATTTTGATTACGCACAATAGAATTATGCTATTTAACATATTTTTGCACGTAAAATAGATGAAAATGGTGTTTTTTGCCATAAAACATGTGAACAAAAATGTATGTTAAGAAATGTTGACCAAATATTGATATTTTTTGTTGTATCTTTGTAAATCAAATGAAGAATATTTTGGAAAAACGGTTATTTATATCCGATATGGATGGCACTTTACTTGGAAGTGACAGTAAGGTAAGTGCGGAGAGCGCAGAGATAATAAGCAGATTGTCGCATGAAGGGGCGATGATTACTGTTGCGACAGCCCGAACACCTGCCACGGTCGAGGTGCTGCTTGAAGACACATTCACATCGGTGCCCGCAATCGTGCTTACCGGTGCTGCCATGTGGGATCGAGAAAAACAACGTTATATAAAACCGGTGTTTCACATCCTACAGGCATTGCCTCCAATGATGGATGTGTTTCATGAGAGCGGAATAAATCCATTTATATATGTGCTGGGCGATGACGGTATGCTTCGGGTTTATCATAATGGTGAGATGAACCGGCATGAGAGAAAGTTTTATGTAGAACGTCAGTATTTAGGGCTTAAGAAATTCATTCTTGATTCAAGTGAGGGCGAAGAGTGTCCTATTCCCGGTACTATATTGGTGTTTGCCATGGGGCATTATGGGTCTATAGAAAGTGTTGCTGAAAAGTTACGCATGGATTCCCGATTGTCGGTGTCATGCTATAGGGATATATTCAATCATGATATTGCATATATAGAGGTGTTCGGAGCCGGGGTATCGAAGTCGGCGGCAGTGAAGAAGTTGGCTGAAATGGTTGGTGCCACTGCCATCACTGTCTATGGCGACAATCTGAACGACCTCTCCATGATGGAGATTGCCGATGACTCGGTGGCGGTTGCCAATGCTGTGCCTGCCGTGCTTGAGCGGGCTAATCGTCATATAGGTCCGAACACGGAATCATCGGTTGCACATGACATACAAAATGTTTATGAAAGTCGATGAATAGCAATGCTTTAGGCTGAAAGATTAAATTTATTTGGAGAATTGACAAATTGTTATTAACTTTGCACTCGCAAAATCATCCTGCGCACGTGGCGTAATTGGTAGCCGCGCTAGACTTAGGATCTAGTGTCTAACGACGTGGGGGTTCGAGTCCCTTCGTGCGCACAAAGAAATCAGAGGGTGTTGCAGAACTCCCTACAAAAAAATTAAGCAAAAGCCTCAACTTTC
>CAJTMJ010000047.1 GCA_910577335.1 uncultured Duncaniella sp.
AACCGAATTTATTTAATTTTTAACCTCGTCCATTTTTTAGTGGACAGTAGTGATTCAACTCATAAAACTATCCGGGAATGTCTTGACAAATGACATTTCCGGATAAATTTTTGGTAAGTTTGATGGTTTAGACTACTTTTGCCAACGGAAAATTATGAACTGATTAAAACTTTTTATAAAATGTTTAAATCAGTTCAATGGCAATTTTTGTCTTAAAGAGTTTTTTATGTCGCCAATAGAACATGAGATATATTATGCCACCCTCCCTTCAGGATTGCGTGTTGTAGCAGCTAAAAGGGATTCAGTGGTGGAGCATTGCGGAGTGGCTATCAACGCCGGTAGCCGGGATGAGTCGTCTGACAGATATGGGCTTGCGCATTTCGTGGAGCATACCATATTCAAGGGGACACATCGTCGTCGTGCATGGCATATATTGAATCGCATGGAGTTGGTGGGTGGTGAGCTTAATGCTTATACCACTAAGGAAGAGACATTGCTCTATTCCACGTTTCCCGCAGGTAATCTCAGTAGGGCAGTGGACCTTATATCCGATTTGGTTATAGATTCTCAATTTCCGTCTGCTGAACTTGATCGTGAACGTCTTGTGGTGGCTGATGAAATCGATTCATACCTTGATGTCCCCTCTGAGGGTATATTTGATGACTTTGAGGAACTTATTTTTGCCGGTTCGTCACTTGCTCACAATATATTAGGCGACAAGGAGTCGTTACAGCGTTTCGATTCGGAGATCTGTCGGTCGTATCTTGACAGTTTCTACACCCCAAATGAGATGGTGTTTTTCTATTCGGGACCTGAAACTCCGGATAAGGTAATTAAAATAGCTGAGAAATATTTCGCTTCGCTAAATCGCAAAGATAAAGTGAGGGATCGTGTAAATCCTGCCGTACTGGAGCGATTTGATATAGTCCGCCATATTGACACGCATCAGGCTCACACTGTGCTTGGCGCAAGGGTTGACGGGATGATGAGTGATGACCGTTATGCGGTGGCGTTACTCACAAATATGCTTGGAGGTCCCGGTATGAACTCTCTATTGAATGTGGCTTTGAGGGAAAGGCGAGGTCTGGTATACACCGTGGATGCAGGTACAACTCTCATGAGCGATACCGGATTGTTTACCATTTATTTCGGTTGTGACTCTGAGGATGTTAATAAATGTGTGCGTTTGGTTGGCAATGTCATCTCAAAACTTGCGGAAACCCCTCTGAGCGCTCGTCGATTAGAGGAAGCTAAGAAACAATATGCCGGTCAACTTACAGTTGCGTCCACAAATTCCGAGCAAGGTGCATTATCTATGGCTCGCAGCACACTATATCGAGGATATGCCATGAGCGCAACAGAGGTTATCTCTGAAATCAACCGTCTCACGCCCGATGATATTCAGCGCATAGCCGCCACCCTCACATCGCTCTCCCGCCTTACCCTTTGCTGAGACTTGATAAACAAAATTGTTTATACTCCCAAGACTATTGCGGGAGATATATTCAATTTTTGGCTTATCTCTCGGGCAACCTTTATTGTCGGTTCGCATTTACCCGATAAATAATCACATATACGTGATGGGCTAGCTCCTAATAATTTTGCTAACCCTGCTTGATTTAGTCCCATCTCAAACATTCGCAATTTAAGCATGTCAATTAACGTGGGCTCCCCTATGGAATAGTGCTTATCAGAATAATCAGCAACTAACCCTGATAGAAGTTCTAATTCCATTGATGATGGGTCGGTAGTGGGGGTGTTATCTTTCACTAAGGGGAGAAGTTCCTCGACACGATTTAACGCCCAACGATATTGATATTCATTTTCGATTTGTGTCATACTTTCTGAGTGTTAGATGTTGGTACAATCAATTTTGTCATACTCTGCATGGGCTAATAAAAATAAGAGATACAATTTGAAAATTGTATCTCTTATTTTTATGTCGGGGTGAGAAGACTCGAACTTCCGACCTCCACGTCCCGAACGTGGCGCGCTGCCAACTGTGCTACACCCCGATTGACAAGCTAATGTCATTTTTGCGACCACAAAGGTAATTGTTTTTCCTAACTCCACCAAATCTTTACCCAAAAACTTTGAAGATTACTCATAATTATGCGTAATTACACGTAAATATTATTACCTTTGCGTTGCCGCATAATATAAAACCAACATGAAAAAATCGCTATTTCTATTTGCGTTATTGGCTATCATGCTATCAGGATGTTCTGCTGTAAGGGCTATAAGGTACGGTATGCCTTCGACGGATACGTGGAGAAATTTCGCTCTTGACACTATACATTCCGGTGAGAAAAAGTCGGAAGTTTTTATCACGACACCGGCGCATGATAATTTTCTTGAAGTGACCAAGTTTAGTGGCGGTAGATTAAATGATGAAACTGTTGGTGAGTACTTTAGCAGAGTGCGTGGCGACGGTGCGCTTCTGATAATACGCAATGACACGGTACTTTTGGAGAAGTATTACGGTTATGTGACCCCTGACACCCCTGTGAGCCTGTTTTCAATCTCCAAAGCATTGACTTCATTGCTATGTGGTATTGCCGTTGACGAAGGGTATATAGCCTCCGTTGATGATCCTGTGACTAAGTATATTCCGGAACTTGAAAGCAGAGCTGCCGGGTTTAAGAACCTCACCATTGCGCATCTGCTTGACATGCGCACAGGATTGGATTTTAAAGAGGGGTATGGATGGAACCCATTCTCACAGTTGGCACGCCTTTACTATGGGGATGATGTGCTTAAGCATATAAAAGGGGTAGGGTTTAACGGAGCTCCCGGTGAGTCCCACTATTATAACTCGATGGCTACTGCCATATTGGGAGTGCTTATAGAACGTGCGGTCGGTAAACCTTATGCTGAGTATATGCAGGAAAAAGTTTGGGGGCCTCTTGGTATGGAGCAGGACGCATACGTCACATTGGATGATAAAAAACATCGTCAGGCTAAGGCTTACGGCGGGATTGCGAGCAATATCCGTGACCTCGCAAAGATTGGACGCTTGTATCTGAGTGGAGGTGAATATAATGGGCAATGTATAGTCAGCAAAGATTGGATTGACCGTTCAACACACTCATCTCTTGAAAATAATGCCTATTCCTTTGGCTGGAACAACATTACTTCAATGCGTGAGGGCAAGGAGTATGTGACTCCCCGCTTTTTCGCTTTAGGGCTATTCGGGCAAGTGCTCTTTTGTGACCCTGAAAAGAATTTGATATTCGTGACCATTGGCGAGAAGAAAGGGGCTGAGTATCATCTTTTGTTTGATGATCTTAGCGGGAAGTTATAAGATTGGACAGATGTAGCGGTTTGGTATGTTTATACTCCAAAATTTTGAATTACCGATTTTTAGTCCTATCTTTGCCAAGTGAAAATTAAAAAAGCACGTTTATAAGAAGACCATTATGGTAATAAGTAACCCAATTGATTCAATTCTTTTCAAGCTGTTATCTGTTTCAGTAGCAGCTAAATGGATGTTACCCTCCCGATTTACTAACGTGCTCGCTATTAAATGATTACACGTCTATTGAGTTCTGTGGGTTTAAATCCGTTAAATATTTAAAATACCTTCCATACTTATCTGAAAGATGTCGTTTGCCTTGGCATTTAAATGTTAAGGTAACGTGTGCTGTGCCTATAGCTGACAACCGGATATCATTATGGGGAAAGATATCACCTATGTGAATGGTAACATAGTACTGCTAAGTCGTAATTAGGTAGGTATTACCAATTTGTAATACTTAAGAATCGTCAGTACAGGGCAAGCGGGTTTGTTGAAAATCCGCTTGCCCGCTTTATATTCAATCGGTCGGCATATCTTAGCTATGTCGCATTAGTTAAATCAATCCAATTTTTGAAATATTAGGTTTGATTACAACTTAAGTTGGGAATAATTTGTTAATTTTGCAGTCTGTTAAGTTGTTTAATAATCAGTCCTGTAAATTTTAATCAGTTCTGAAGCTTTATGACTGTATTAGACATTGTAATACTCGTTATCTTTATCATTGCGGCAATACTTGGTTTCCGCAAGGGTTTTATCGTTCAGGTAGGCTCTTTGGCTGCCATAGTGATAGGCATCGTTGCTTGCCGCATGTTTGGAAGTCAGGTGGTGGAGCTTATTTCTCCCTCGCAGCAGGAGATTGCCGAAGGTGCAAATGGTTGCCCATCGTATCTCTACACCATAGTGTCATATTGCGTGATCTATCTTGTGGCATACTATGCGGTGATATTGGTGGTGAAACTGCTGAAACTTGTAGTCCACACCGTATTGCTTGGTCCGCTTGACCGTATAGGTGGTGCGATAGTGAGTGTTATAAAATGGTTTATCCCGGTGAGCCTGTTGCTCAACCTTTACATATCGCTAAATCCCGGGTGCGACCTTACAGAAAAAGTGCATCTCGCAGCCGGTCAGCCTGTGACATGGATCGTGGATCTTGCTCCGACCCTTTTCGGGGCGTTGACCCATCTGACTGAGTTTGCGAAATGAAAATGACGAATAGAGCCGGATTTTTAGTATGGAAGATAATAAAAAAAACATATCCCAAGGATGCAGAGCCCCTCAGGCTGCTAACGATAAGAAAGAGAACAGCGAGGAGCTGATTTCTCGTGCTACATCAAGCGAGTACAAGTATGGTTTTACCAGTGATATTGATACCGATATTATTCCTAAAGGGCTGAATGAGGATGTTGTGCGTCTGATTTCTGCACGAAAAGGTGAGCCTGAGTGGTTGCTTGAATTCCGTCTGAAGGCTTACAGGTATTGGGAAACTCTTAAGATGCCTGACTGGGCACATCTCAATATACCGCCAATCGACTATCAGGAGATAAGCTATTATGCTGAACCGCAGCAGAAGAAAAAAGGTCCTGAGAGTCTTGATGAGGTCGATCCGGAACTGCTTGACACATTCAATCGTCTCGGCATACCTTTGCAGGAACAGAAAGCCCTTGTGGGTATGGCTGTGGATGCGGTGATGGACTCCGTGAGTGTGAAGACTACTCACCGTGAGAAGTTGGCAGAGAAAGGCATAATATTTTGCTCCATCTCAGAAGCAGTCAAGGACTATCCCGACCTTGTGAAGAAATATCTTGGTTCGGTAGTGTCATATCGTGATAATTTCTTTGCAGCGCTTAACTCGGCAGTCTTCTCTGACGGTTCATTCGTTTATATACCCAAGGGTGTGCGTTGCCCTATGGAGCTTTCAACATATTTCCGTATAAATGCGGCGGGCACAGGTCAGTTTGAGCGTACGCTTATCGTTGCTGATGATGACGCATACGTAAGTTACCTTGAAGGCTGTACCGCTCCTATGCGTGACGAAAACCAGCTTCATGCCGCCATTGTGGAGATTGTGATTGAGGATAGGGCAGAGGTGAAGTACTCTACTGTTCAAAACTGGTATGCCGGTGATGCGGAAGGCAGAGGCGGCGTTTATAACTTTGTGACTAAGCGAGGTCTTTGCCGTGGCGATCATTCAAAATTGTCATGGACGCAGGTTGAAACCGGTTCTGCAATAACTTGGAAGTACCCCTCATGTGTGCTTCAGGGTGAAAGCTCCCGAGGAGAATTTTATTCCGTGGCAGTGACCAAAAACTATCAGCAGGCTGACACCGGTACAAAGATGATACACCTCGGTAAAAACTCCACATCGACGATTGTCTCAAAGGGTATTTCAGCCGGTCATTCCCAGAACTCATACCGAGGGTTGGTAAAAGTGGCTCCGAATGCCGATGGATGCCGAAACTATACGCAGTGTGATTCATTGCTTATGGGTGGCAACTGCGGGGCGCATACATTCCCCTATATCGATGTGCTTAATGATACCGCTATCGTCGAGCATGAGGCTACTACATCCAAGATATCGGAGGATCAACTTTTCTACTGCAATCAGCGAGGCATACCCACTGAGGAGGCAATCGCTCTCATCGTAAACGGATATGCCAAGGAAGTGATGAATAAGCTTCCGATGGAATTTGCGGTAGAGGCTCAAAATCTTTTGCAAATCACACTTGAAGGGTCGGTCGGATAATCCCCCGATATTTAAACACTGATTCTTCGAGCTTTATAATAAACCAATTCCAATCTTGTAATGGACGAAAACGTTAAGGAAATCCCCGCCCTCTATCTCATACCCTCGACCATGAGCGATGCCCCGGTTGACACGGTGATTCCCGCTGGTAATATAGAGATAATTCGCAGCCTTAAATATTTTGTGGTTGAGAATGTGAGGACTGTGCGTCGGTTCCTTAAGCGTTGTGACCGTTCGATTGATATTGATTCACTCACCTTTGTGACGCTTGACGAGCACACCGATCAGAAGGATATTCCGGCTATGCTTGAGCCTATGGCGCAAGGTCACTCTATAGGTGTGATTTCAGAGGCGGGGTGTCCTGCCATAGCTGATCCCGGTGCTGATTTGGTGGCAGTTGCGCAAAGCAAAGGTTACAAAGTAGTGTCTTTGGTCGGACCCTCAAGCATATTGCTGTCACTGATGGGGTCGGGCTTCAACGGTCAGAGCTTCGCATTTAACGGTTATCTTCCCTACGAGACTAAATCACGTACCGCAAAGCTTAGGGAGATGGAACGCCGTATACGCAATGAACGGCAGACGCAGATATTCATAGAGACTCCCTACCGTAACAATAAGCTTATCGCAGAGCTGGTGAAACAAATGCCGGGAAATATGAAACTATGCGTTGCATCCGATATCACCGGTCCCAATCAGATCATATTAACACTTTCATTGTCGGCATGGGGTAAAAGAAAATATGACTATGATAAGATTCCTACTATCTTCCTGCTGTTTGATTGACAGACGGGCTACATCCTCTGATTAACAGTTTTAAATAATTATTTCAATATGGCAAAATCACGTAAAAATAATAACGATTACCACATCCCGGGGCTCTTTGACGGTCTTGATGACTTTCAGGAGCGAATGGATGGGGATTTTGAGGTGATTCCTGCCAAAAAGATGGATGACATAGTGCGTAGGATGAAGGCTGAACGTCAAGCCGGGAAAATACTTGACGAGATGGCTCCAATGACACCTACCGACCATATATTTTTCATGAGCTTCGGAAGTGGAAGCAGCGGAAACTGTTCCTACATAGGGGACAGGCAGAGCGGTTTCCTCATCGATGCAGGCGTTGACACTAAAAAGGTGGTGGAATCGTTGAAATCAAACGGGATATCAATGAATTCTATCAAGGGGATATGTCTTACTCATGACCACGGCGATCATATAAGGTATGTCTATAACATAGTCCGTTCTTACAAGCATATAAAGATATATTGCACTCCTAAAGCATTCAACGGTATATTGCGCCGTCACAGTGTGTCACGCCGTATAAAGGACTTTCATGTGGCTATCTACAAGGAATTTCCTTTCAAATTGGGGAATTTTGAGGTCACAGCCTTTGATGTGATGCATGACGGAGCTGACAATGCCGGATTTTTTATCACTCACGGAAACCGTCATTTTGCCATCGCCACAGATTTAGGGTGTGTGAGTGAGCGTGTTGATTATTACATGCGTAAAGCGGAATACATAGTGCTGGAAGCAAATTATGATGAGACAATGCTGCGTCTTGGCGCTTATCCTGAGTATCTAAAGGCGAGGATAGCCGCAAACAACGGTCACATGGATAATGCGGTAACTGCAGAGTATATAGCGAGCATATATCGTCCGGAGGTTCGCAATGTGTACCTGTGCCATCTGAGCCATGATAATAATACCCCTGAAAAAGCATTGGGAGCTGTGTCAGCTGCCTTGGAGCGAATCGGCGTTACCCGGTTAGGAAATGGTTTTGTAAATCTTTCCGATGGGGGAGAGAAGCCGCAATTGCATCTTGTGGCATTGCCAAGGTATGATTCAAGTCCGTTATACACGCTTCGATAAAAAATATCAATGCGGCATATAGTTGTCACAACCGGATGCCGCATCGTTTAACAATAGCATTTTGAAATCTATATATTAGATTACCTAACCTACTTGTATAAGCTTTTTATTTCGTATAATTATCTGTATGCAAAATTAGTAAGAATCTACATCGCTTACCATACCTAAATTTAAGTATTTTAGCGCTTAGTAATCCTTATTTATAATCAAAACAGATTACTTGAACGTAAAAATGGCTTAACCTATATGAAGTTTTTGCGATTTTATTCCTTAATTTCAGGTTTCTCAGCCGTAGGCAATGAGGTGGTGTCGTTACGATGGCTGGGGTGAGTGGCTATCCATTCCATGAGGGAACTTACAGCCGAACAAACAAATGCAATTCCGGTTACAAGCAATACTATATTATTAATGGTGCGCACACTTGTGAACATTACAATCACACCTGCTACAATCAACAATACCGGTATGATATAGTAATAAAACGGAAGCACAAATGGTCGTGACAGCCATGCCACAAAGCAAAGATGATAACCGCCGATGATAATAAGCAATACACCAAATATGGTGACCATTATTCCGGCAAATGGCTCTGGCATGGCGCACATGATAACGCCTAATGCTATCGCACCGATTCCAGCGAGTACTGACGTAGTGCTTTTACGTTCTTTGCTTAATGCTCCTATCAATACGGAGAAAACGCCCGGTATTATAAACATGACACCAATCATGATTACAATCCAAGCCATTATGTCAAGGCGATTGTGTAAAACAATCATTGCGATACCTGCGATGCCGACTATCAAAGATGTGAAGAGGTCGGTTCTCCCATTCATTCCGCCCATAAATATGTAATTTAATAGTTGATACTTATAAAAATATGATAGCCGCCGGCTGATGTTATCTTATAATCCCGGCTCTCTTTAATTTATTACGCTCCGGGAGAATAAAAGTTCACCCGCATCCCAAAGAAGTGAGATGCGGGTGAATTTTATAAATAGTTAGTCTGTGTTCGAGATGCTATTATTCAGCTTTGGGAGCTTCATCCTTAGCTTTGGCAGTTGACTTTTTAGCCTTTTTAGCTGCAGGTTTTGCGGCGGATTTAGCGGGAGCTTTCTTAGCGGCCTTCTTTTCTTCGGGAGCAGCTTCTTTTTCGCGGAGAAGATGCTCTTCATTGAAGTGCTCGATGTTCTTACGCATTGATTCTGCCTCTTTGTTGAGAACTTCTATCTCACGTTCCTGATTACGGATAGTGGTAAGAAGTGAGCTAAGTTCCTCATTGTCGATAGACATAGGATATTGCTCTTCAACACGAACGATGAAGTCGGCAAGGACATTCATATAGTTAGTGAAGGCATCAAATGGAGTGTCGTAGGGTGAGAACTGAGAGTGTACCGAACCGTCATGCATGTTCTTGGTAGACATGTAGAAGAAATGGTCAGCAGCCTGAAGATAGAACCAGTCTTGTTTCAGACGACGGTCTTCGCAAAGACGCACACGTTCGCTCACAGAGTAGAGTTTGCTGAAAGCTTCGTTCTGCAGTTTGTTACCTAACCAAGCAGAGGTGTCACGAGCTTCGTCAGCCCAAGAGATGGGGTGAAGAACAGAGAGTTCAGCCACAGCTTTCAGCTTGGACACAGCGGTGGTGGGAGTCCAGAACTCTATGCCACGCTCTTCGGCGAATCTGGGAAGAGCTTCGAGGAACTGGAATATACCTGTCTCGCGGGGCTGGAAGTCACCAAACACTTCAAGATTCATGAAGAGGTTCACAATCTGCTCTTCAGCGGGAGTGTTTGCGATCCAGTCGATATATTTGTCGGCGGTAAGAGGATATTCGTCCCAAGAAGTATTGCTGAAGCGGTCGGAGATATCATCGCTGAATTTGTCATTCTTCAAAAGTATCTTCAACTTGGGAGCTGAAGCTGCACTGTAGACATAGTTAGGAGATTTCCATCCGAGGATATGCTTTGCACCTTCGGTGATAACACCCTTGTAACCCATTGCGAGTATCTGAGGAGCAAGTTCATCGCTATAGATAAGCTCAGTGTTGCGGAGCACCTTTGGCTGCACACCAAACAGCTCTTTTAACTTCTCGTCATGCACTTTCACCTGATTTGCGAATTCTTCAGGATCTGCCAATGATGAGAGTGAGTGAGCGTATGTCTCGGCAAGGAATTCAACACAGCCGGTGTCGGCGAGCTTCTTGAGGAGGTCGATAAATTCAGGCACGTACTGCTCGAACTGCTCAAGGGCTGTGCCGGTGATTGAGAGTGCGCATTTGAATTTGCCTTTTGATTCCTCAATCATTTTGAGAAGGCTTTCGGCTGCGGGTATATAGCTGCGCTGAGCAATGCGGGTAACGATGTCATCATTAGCGAAATCATCGTAATAGTAATGGTCGTTACCTATGTCGAAGAAGCGATATCTTTTCAGACGGAATGGCTGATGGATCTGAAAATAGAAACAAATTGCTTTCATTGGTCTTATTAGTTTTGAGTTGTGAGTTTTGAGTCATTACAGCTCAAAACTTTTATCGATTTAATACTTTGTTATAAATATTTATCACTTTCTGTCCTGCCTTGTCCCATGTGATTTGGTTTACTTCGGCGAGACCGTCCTCACGCAGCTGCTGGTACATGGCAGGGTAGGTGACGATAGAGTGTATTGCGTCAGCCATTGCGTCGATGTCCCAGTAATCTGTTTTGATGACATTGGTAAGGATTTCGGCACATCCGCTTTGCTTTGAGATGATGGAGGGTACTCCCATCTGCATCGCTTCAAGAGGCGATATACCGAAAGGTTCTGAAACAGAAGGCATGATATACACATCGGAAGCCTTTAACATCTCATAAACCTGATTGCCTCGCTGGAAACCCGGGAAGTGGAAACGGTCAGCGATACCACGCTCTGCGGCAAGAAGAATCATCTTGTTCATCATGTCACCGCTACCAGCCATGACGAAGCGCACATTGGGGTTGTTTTTAAGCACCTTTGCGGCTGCCTCGACAAAGTATTCAGGACCTTTCTGCATTGTGATACGACCGAGGAACGTCACCACTTTGTCCTTCGACTTATGTTCAGGCACATTGAGCTGTTCCGGAGTAAGAGGTGTCACAGCGTTGTGTACTGTGGTCACTTTTGCAGGATCGATGCCGTAATTGTTAATAACGGTGTCGCGTGTGAGGTTTGACACACAAATGATGTGGTCTGCGTTGTTCATACCATCTTTTTCGATACCGAACACTGTGGGGTTGGGTTTCCCTCGTGAACGGTCAAATTCGGTGGCATGTACATGTATCACAAGCGGTTTGCCCGACACTTGCTTTGCATGTATGCCGGCAGGGTAGGTGAGCCAGTCGTGAGAGTGTATTATGTCGAAATCAACGGTGCGAGCCACAACTCCGGCACAGATGGAGTAGTTGTTTATCTCCTCCACGAGGTTGTCAGGGTAACGACCTGAGAATTCAAGACATCCGAGGTCGTTGGTGCGCATATAGTTGAAATCGGCATAAATATGGTCACGCAGTTTGAAATAAAGATCAGGGTTCATCACATTGCCGATGCGTTGCTCCACATAATCACGGCTTACATCACGCCATGCGATAGGAACCTGTGACATACCGATGATGTTGGCAAAGTGTTTTTCCTCGTCACCGAATGGCTTTGGAATTACAAATGTGATATCCATATCGCCACACTCCCACATGCCCTTTGTGAGACCGTAGCTGGCAGTGCCCAGACCGCCGAGGATGTGAGGGGGGAATTCCCACCCGAACATTAATGCTTTCATGGGTGTGTGAAGATATTTAGTCCATTATGAATTTTTTGAGAGTGGTAAGCGTGCGGAGCACTTCAGCCACATTGGTCACATGGCTTATGGCACCGCGTCCGGTAAACGGCGGGTTGGCATCATAAAGCTGAGACAGTGAACCGATGCAACCTTGTGTCATCTCGTCCTCGAAACCGATAAGCATACGGTCGATGTAGCTTATACCACTCATGCCGAATACTTTGAGATAAGCGTCGCTATAGAAGCCCATGAGCCACGGACGTGCGGGTCCGTTGTGCAGAGCCATTTCACGGTCTTCCGGTGAACCAAGATAGTTCGGACGATAGCCGTAGCTCTTCGGCGAGAGGGTGCGGAGTCCCTTCGGAGTGAGAAGCTCACGAGTCACGATGTCAAGCACGCGTTTGCGCTGGCGGCGGTCAAGCGGAGAGTAGTCGAGACCGATTGCAATTGCCATGTTGGGGCGAACTGACGGATCGGCGTAAGTGCCGTTAACATAGTCGTAGAGGTATCCGTAATCGTTCAGGAACATGGTGATAAACGGTTGTGCCATCTTCTCTGCAATCCCTTTGAACTTCTCCTCGTCGGGAGTACCCTCGGTGAGACGTGAAGCAAATATAAGCGCATTATA
This sequence comes from uncultured Duncaniella sp., assembly GCA_910577335.1. Lineage (GTDB taxonomy): Bacteria > Bacteroidota > Bacteroidia > Bacteroidales > Muribaculaceae > Duncaniella. The sequence goes on from CAJTMJ010000047.1 coordinate 12,329, forward strand.
CCAGAGAGCGTTGAACTCTACGAGATAGCCTGTGCGAGCCACGATGGGGCGGCCGCCAAGCGATGCGTTCATCCACGACATCGGCTTTTGAGTGCCGTCGGTGGTCAACATGCCGTTTTCATCCACTTTGAGGAACGGATGTTTCTGATCGAGTATAAAGTTGATGGTCTTAATTATGGTATCCAGATAGCGTTTGCGGGCTTCGTCACGTCCGTAAGCCTTAGCATACTGCTGGAGCGCCCAAATACCCCAAAGAGGGATGTCAGGGAGGTCTATACCCTGTATGCGCGGGTCAAGCTCACCTGTTTCCATGAAATGTTTGGCGGCTTTCAACGCTGTTTCCGTGATCTTTTCAAAGTCTTCACGGTGGTTGATGGCTATAGTGGCTCCCGGGAGTGCCATGAATGTGTTGCGGGCGAGGATTTTACCCCAAGGATAACCTGAGAGCAGATACATATTGCCGTCAGGTGTGTTGAGGTAACATTGCTTCACTGCGTTTTTCAAGCAGTTGAAGAATGATGTGCGGCAAGTGCGCTGTGCTATCTCTTTCTCATACATCTTGGCGAGCGAGCGTGGTGACACTTCGCTAAGTCCGGCTGAGAATATGATTGACTCACCCTTCTTGATGGGCACATCGAAATAACCGGGCACCCAAAGATCCTCAGTGTAGGGCACGCCTCTTTCCAGATCCTTCACATATTCGAAGCCGTTATACCAGTTAGGCTCGTATGTCCATGTGGGTTTGTGGCTGAATTGCATGTAAAGGGTAGGGTAGCCCTTGTAGAGACAGGCTGACACGCCATTATTGATTTCCGGAATCTCTGTGTTGATGGCATCGTTGGCTATGCATAGCTCGTTGGCATCACGGAAGGCGAGCACCGGACGGAAGCGCAGTGTTGTGGGTGAATGTGCTTCCACGAGAGTGTAGCGGATCAGGATACGGTTTTCGTGTGAGATAAAGATCTTCTCCTTGGTGAGGATCACGCCCCCGACACGGTAAGTGGTGCGCGGCACGCTCTCACAGTCGAATTCGCGGATATACTTATGTCCGTTGGGGCTCATCACACCGCCGCTATAGCGATGGAGCCCGAGGTTGAACGGCGCGCCGTGCTGATAGACGGTCTCATCGAGCGAGGATAGCATGACATGCCATGAGTTGCCCATCTCAGGTATGGGCACGACAAGAAGCCCGTGTTGCTTGCGGGTGTTGCAGTCAACTATCGTGGTGCAATGATACGCTCCGGTCTGATTCGTTCGGAGCATCTCCTTCGGGAGTGACTGCTCCAAATTAATCATCAGGTTTTTATCAAACTTTAGATAGCTCATTTATAATAGGGTTATTGATTAGTTTTCGGTACAGATTGATGATCGCTAATGTGATAAACAAAAGAATTCTATTGAATTGGTTTTTAAATCAGTCCAATATTTAAATCACGAATTTAGGGCTTTTAAATGATAAAAACAAATATAAATCTTAAAAATTAGTAAATGTTTGTAAAGAGTGCCACTCAACAATGTTTTGGAGCATGTTTTTAGATAAGAAAGTGTCGTTTCCCCTTCTCTGTCACGGCTTGAAAAAGAAGCGCCCGGATTTCCCTCTGTCGGGAAATCCGGGCGTCTTGTATCGGATAAAATTTGCTCACGATTGATTATTTGAGCGCTTCTTTTACGAGATCATTGGGAACCATCTGTTCCTGGAAGGTGTATGCACCAGTCTTCGCCGACTTAACGACCTTGATGACCTTGCTATAGGTACGACCTTCGCCTTTTTGCAGAGATGCAACGGTTTTCTTTGCCATGAGTCAGTGAATTATTTAATTTCTTTGTGTACTGTTACTTTCTTAAGGATGGGGTTGTATTTCTTCAACTCCAGACGCTCGGTGGTGTTCTTGCGGTTCTTGGTAGTGATATAGCGAGAAGTACCGGGCATGCCACTTGCCTTGTGTTCGGTGCATTCGAGGATGACCTGAACGCGATTGCCTTTAGCTTTCTTTGCCATCTTCTTATAGTATGTCTAAGTAATTGATTTCTGTTATATAACCCTTGGTGATCGCCTCTTTGATAGCGGCGTCAAGACCTTTTTTGTTGATGGTGCGAAGACCTGCGGCGGAAATGGTTAGGGTAATCCAAGCTTGCTCCTCAACCCAGAAGAATTTCTTGTTGAAGAGATTTACATCAAACTTGCGCTTGGTGCGACGCTTTGAGTGCGACACATTGTTGCCCACCATCGCTTTCTTGCCTGTAATCTGACAAATTTTTGACATGGCTGTTGGTTTTTATCTCTTTGTTTTTACTATTTGTTAGTCACAATGCCTTGTGGCCGCCATCTCACGTCTCATATCGGCGCTAAGTGCATCTATAATAGCGTCTTTCGAGGATGTGCCACAAAACTCGGCTGCAAAGTTAAGCACTTTTTGCCTTATATACAAACTTTTTTGACGGAATTTAGATTACTGTCACGTTTTTTTACTCTTGGAGGGAACTATTTACCGCCGGAAGGTGTTTTATCTTCGAACTATCTACGTTTAAGCAATTACACACTGTTATGAAAAAGACCTTATCATTTCTTTTCATCGCCCTTTTCGCCGCAATGGCATGGAGTTGCTCCAGCGATGATGACAAAGACACTCCCCTGTCTCCCGACCAGTTACCCGTAAATGCGAAAAACTTTATCTCAACATACTTCTCCGGCGAGACTATCGCCAAGGTGGAACGTGACGGCAGCCATCCCGGCGCTGACTACGAAGTGCGCTTCGTGAGCGGCTACGAGGTGGAGTTCAATTCCACCGGCGATTGGTTGGACGTAGATGCCCCGATGGGCATGACCGTCCCCTCGGGCATAGTTCCGCTACCTATTCAGAGCTATGTGAGCCTCAATTACCCGACTTCGGGCATAAATGAGATTTCTGTGGAAATCAACGGCTACGAGGTAGAGCTGATCAACGGTCTTGACCTTCTGTTTGACCTTGACGGCAATTTCCTCGGCATTGAGCCTTGACGGTATCTGTAGCCATCGCTAATGCTTCAGCCGTGGCTGCGTTGATTATCTCTTCGCGGTTACCCCTAAACTTCGCCACTGTCGCTCGGCAATAGCCGTCGGCGGTGGCGACTGCTATGCATACAGTCCCTACAGGCTTCTCCGGGCTTCCTCCGCCGGGTCCGGCTATGCCGCTTGTGGCGGCTGCCACTTGTGCCCCGGTGGCATTCAGCACACCTTGCGCCATCTCTCTCACCACGGGGAGGCTCACTGCGCCGTTTTCAGCCAGTGTCTCCTCCTTCACCCCGAGAATACGCATCTTCACCTCGTTGTTATACGACACGACGCCACCCATGAATACCGATGACGACCCCGGTATCAGTGTGATCTGATGCGCTATATTTCCACCTGTGCAGCTCTCGGCAGAGGCAAATGTTACCCCCGCCTCACCACACACCTTAAGTAATTCTAATGCCTGATTCATATCTTACTCCAAAGTATCCCCTGACGAGTCAGGGGTCTAACCAGCCACCTGAATAGATCCGGGAACTAACCGCCCCCGGATGAATCCGGGGGATAACAACAATAACATCCTACGCGGTCCCCCAGAAGTATCAGGGGGCTAACCATAATAACGTCCTCTGCGAGGACTCCGTAGCCGAGCCGCCCTGCCCCTCCCCCCCCGGATGGATCCGGGGGCTAACCACAATAACGTCCTCTGCGAGGACTGCGCCGCCGACCCGTCCATCCATCCCCCTGACAGGTCAGGGGGCTAACCAAGATAACGTCGTCTGCGACGACTCCGATTCGGGTGGCTGCTGTCCCGTCGCCCCGTCCCCGTCCCCCCGATTAGCATCGAGGGGTTAACCAATACATCGTCGTCTGCGACGACTCCGATGCGGGTAGCGGCTATCCCTGTCACCTCGTCCCTCCTCCCCCGATTAGCATCGAAGGGTTAACCAAGATATCGTCGTCTGTGACGACTTCGATGCGAGTAGGCGATTCCCTTGTAGTCCTCGCAGAGGACTATGTTGTGGTTAACCCCCTGACCTGTCAGGGGGACAGCACCCATCATCCACCCCCAGTCGCCGCCGGCGACGTTCTCGTGGTTAACCCCCTGACTCGTCAGGGGGAGAGACAGGACTCCACCCTCCATCCCAGTAGTCCTCGCAGAGGACGCTATCATAGTTAACCCCTCGATGCTAATCGGGGGGATGGGGAGGGAGATGGGGGCAGGTAGATGGAGGACATGGAGAGGGCGCCGCAGAATCAACTGTCCATTGTCAACTGTCAATTGAAAAATTGTCAACTGTCAATTGTCAATTTTCAATTGATCGAAAATCTCGCATACGGCACCTCGTCATATCTACAAAACTTCTTATCAAGATACTTATAATATCCCGCTATCGCCACCATCGCCGCATTGTCGGTGGTGAAAAGCCTTGGCGGGATAAACGCCGTGAGGTGATGGCGCTCGCAGTAGTCGGCTACGGCGGCACGAACACCAGAATTGGCAGACACACCGCCACCTATAGCCACAGTCTTGACTCCCGTCTGCTTCACCGCCTTGTCAAGCTTGTCGATAAGTATGTCGATTATGGTGCGTTGCAGCGAAGCCGCAAGGTCTGCCTTATTATTCTCGATGAAGTGCGGATCCTCCTTCAACGCATCACGCAGCGTATACAGAAAAGATGTCTTAAGTCCGCTGAAGCTATAGTCAAGACCAGCGATATGGGGCTTGGCAAACTTAAACCGTTTCGGATCACCCTCCGCAGCGAGTCGGTCGATGTGCGGACCGCCGGGGTAGGGGAGTCCCATCACCTTCGCACACTTGTCAAACGCCTCGCCGGCAGCGTCGTCGATGGTCTGCCCCAGCACCTCCATGTCATTATAGTTTCTCACAAGGATTATCTGACTGTTGCCGCCCGACACCAAAAGGCACAGGTAGGGATACTCCGGCACCACATCCCCCTCCTCCCGGCGGATGAAATGCGACAGCACATGCCCGTGAAGATGGTTCACATCCACTATCGGCACCCTAAGCCCAAGCGACATCCCCTTGGCAAACGATGTTCCCACCAGCAGCGACCCCAATAGACCCGGACCGCGGGTAAACGCTATGGCGCTCAGCTCATGCTTGTCAACCCCTGCCCGGCGCAAAGCCGTGTCAACCACCGGAAGGATGTTCTGCTGATGCGCCCTCGACGCCAGTTCAGGCACCACGCCGCCATACTCCGCATGTACCTCCTGCGAAGCTATGACATTGCTCATCAGCAACCCGTCACGTATAACCGCAGCCGACGTGTCATCACACGACGACTCGATACCTAATATAATAATACTCATACTCTCAATTCTATATGCTGTCCTATATAAGATGGGCTCTATATAAAGAAGAACTCACTATAAATATAAAGATGAATCATCAATTCTCTATATGAAGCTCATCCTGCCAATTCTATTTCCCTGCAAAATTAATCAAAATAAAACACGGAGCAATGTGCGTGCACAATAAAATGCACCTTAAACAATAAACACACACAGACTCCGAAGTGTATAGCAGCCCCGTAGTCCTCGCAGAGGACTGTGTAGTGGTTAACCCCCTGACCCGTCAGGGGGCAGAAGACCCTCCCTCCCCCAGTCGCCACCGGCGACGTTATCTCGATTACCCCCTGAGCCCCTCAGGGGGATCCGGCAACGCCATCATGGTTCATGATCCGATCCGTCCGATATGTCCGATCCGTCCCCCTCCAAAATGTTAAAATCCCCATGATTTTTACTTTTCTTGAACAAACAAAAGTTGAATAATGTTATAAATCCAAAACAGCACCAGAGCTGCTTCCGATGAAGTCGAATGGAGAGAGCCCGGGTGACGTTTCAACAAGAGATTTTAACTAAGTCATACTTACTAAAAACTATTTTTAAAAGTATCAAAAAAACTTCATGTTTCATTTAACTATCACGAGAGAATGAAAAAGAACACGTTACTCCTTGCAGCTATCGGCGGAATGCTGTTTAGCGCAAATGAAGCAATGGCTCAGGATGCTACCGCAGTCGTAGTGGAAGAAGAAGTTACCGTAGAGCCCGTAGATTGCAACGACCATTACAGCCCAGGTTCATGGAAAGATAATTGGTATCTCCAGTTAGGCGCCGGCATCCAGTCGCCTTTCGTTGAAAACAGCCGCGCAAAGGGTGATGACTCCCGCAAGCTCACTGCCACATATAATTTAGGTGTAGGCCGCTGGATCTCCCCCTACTTAGGCTTCCGCTTCTCAGCCTATTACGGCACAATGCACTGGAATCAGGGCGTCACAGCTTCAGCCCGCCTCGCAAATTTGAATGTTGACTTCATGTGGGACATGTTTAACTCAATCGGCGGCTACAACCCCCGGCGAGTATTCTCAATGGTTCCATACATCGGACTCGGAAGCTCATTCATCTATAAATTCCACCCCGAACTGGGCAACATCAAAGATGGCGACGGCAAAATCAAGTCAAACCAGTGGATGTTCCCCGTATCAGCCGGCTTGCAGCTCCGCTTCCGTCTGAGCGAATATGTTGACTTCTTCGCCGAAGGCCGCGCATCATTCTACGGCGACAACTTCAACAACGAAGCTTACGGAAAACCCGTTGACATAAACATCACCGCAATCGGCGGCTTCACCATCCACTTCACAGGCTCAAGCTTCAAGAAGTATAACCCCTGCGAATACATCGACGCCCTCAACAGCGCAAATGCCAAAGTCAACGACCTCCGTGGCGCACTCGCAACAACATCCGCAGCCCTCGCAGCTGCCGAAGCTCAGCTCCCATGCCCCGAAGTTACCGAAGTTCAGGCTGTTGAATCAGACATCACACTCTTCCCCACCGTACGCTTCAAGCTCAACTCAGCTTACGTATCATCCGAGGAAATGGTCAACGTCTACAACATCGCCGAATTCATGAAGGCTAACCCCGACACCCAGATCATCGTTAGAGGCTACGCCGACGAAGACACCGGTACTTCCGAATACAACATGAAGCTCTCAGAACGCCGCGCACAGGCTGTGGCTGACATCCTCACCGGCGACTACGGCATCGACGCCAACCGCCTCATCCTCGAAGCTGCCGGCAGCAACACCCAGATCTACGAAACCAACGACTGGAACCGCATCGTAATCTTCGCAGTGCCCGAATAAATCCAATTGACAATTCAATTGACAATGGACAATTGACAATGGACAATTGACAATTGACAATTGACAATTGATGGCTCAGCCACTTTACTCCGCAAAGAATTGACAATTGACAATTCCAGTCCTCGCAGAGGACGCTACCACGGTTAGCCCCCTGACCCGTCAGGGGGAGAGCCAGTCCCCCAGCCGGCGCCGCAGTACAGGCGCAATACATTGCGCCCTCCTCCGGCACCACTGAAATCAAAACGATAAATTGACGTAGCTCCCCTTGGCGAATAGAGATTCCCAAGGGGAGCTTTCATATCCCCCTGAGTCCCCCTGCACCCCCGTCCCCCTCCCCTCGATTATCATCGAGGGGTTAACCACGAAATCGTCGTCTGCGACGACTCCGCTGCGGGTAGGGGGCGCACCCAGCCGTCCACCCCCTGCAGTCCTCTGCGCCCACGTCCCCTGTGGTCCTCGCAGAGGACTATGTTGTGGTTAACCCCCTGACCTGTCAGGGGTATACCGCATCCCACCGGCTCACGCTCCGTAGTCCTCGCAGAGGACGCCATCGTGGTTATCCCCCTGAGCCCCTCAGGGGGCAGATGAGCCTCCACTCTCCCTATAGTCGCCACCGGCGACGTTCTCTTTGTTATCCCCCTGACATACCTTCCTCGCATGGCATCCCTCCTCAGATTAGTCCGATTCCCTCCTCCCCCTTGCCAATTGGAAAATTTTACTTAAATTTGCCAAACAAAACCTATACCCATCCCGACGACGGAAATAAAACCTATCCTGTACCCCCGGGCGTCCCGGCCGAACATCCTCCCCGGCACCTGCACTCCCGCCATCCGCCGTCGGCACTATTTATTTATTCAAAAGCCCCGGGAGGAGGCTAAATGCGTATAATATCCCAAATCCCTACGTTATGGAACCAATAGGCACCATGATCAAGGAGGAACTCGAACGTCAGGAACGAAGCGTATCATGGTTCGCACGCAAACTAAGCTGCGACCGCTCAAACGTATACCGCCTCTTCCAGAAACACTCCATCGACACAGCCCTCCTGTCACGAATATCCGTCATCCTCAACCGAGACTTCTTCCGCGAACTCTCCGGCAACCTCCCCTCATCCATCGACAAATCCAACCCCCAGTAACCCTCCGGGACCATCCCTGACCGCTACCCTCCTCTCCCCCCTGTCCCCACTTTGCCACGATTGCGTGGCAAAGTAGCCACGCTATTCCCATCCCCCTCCGACTGCTATTCACTACCTTTGTATCCTCCCATCTGAAGATTTTAAATACAATTATAGTTAAAGTAAAGGTAACTCCCCCGGCACCCCCGGAGGGGACATCATTACCAAGACAGGATGACGCTGCGACAGCGCCATCCTGTCTTCGTATTATGAGGGCATACCTCTCCATCCCCTCCCCCCCTATACCTTATAATATAATAAGACATGATAATATAATAAGACATGCCTGATGAAAACATTCAAATTTAACACTTGTGTGAAAAATGCAACACTATTGTGTCATTCCTGCAATATCACAACCGCTTCCCCTATTATTCTTTGAGTTACCTTTGTACTAAAATTGTTTTCAACACACTTCATCGTACGCTAATTCTACTCGAATTGTGCGTTATCCTTTGAAAATGTGCAATTTAAAGAATCTATCACCCTCACAGGTGCAACTAAATAAACCCTTTGGATATATAACAATCACCAAAATAACCAAAGTTATAACTTAAATTTTTCTCTAATGAACAAAAAATTCATCAACGGGCTCCTGCTCGCGACCCTCATGGTCGGCTCAGCAGGCTCCTTCACCTCTTGTAAGGACTACGATGATGACATCGACAATCTGCAGAATCAGATTGACGGTATTATCAAAGACGTAGCTGAACTTCAGGAGAAGATCAAGAATGGTAGCATTCTTTCAAGTGTTACCGAAACCGATAACGGTCTTAAGATCGTCATCGATGGCAAGGATTACCTGATTACCAATGGTAAGGACGGTGAAAACGGTGCTCCCGGTACCTCTTGGTCAATCGGCGAAAACGGCAACTGGTATAAGAATGGTGAAGACACCGGTCTTAAGGCTGTTCCCGATGCAGGTGCTGCAGGCGCACAAGGTCCTCAAGGTCCCCAAGGTCCTGCCGGACCCACTGGTCCTCAAGGTCCTGCCGGAAAATACTACGTTCCTAACGAAGATGGTTTCTTCTGGATTCACGAAGAAGGCAAGGATCCCGTTCCTACTGAAATCAGCTGGGTGGCTGCAGGTCCTACTGCTACATTTGATGGTCTTACCCTCGTTCTTTCTAACCTTAAGGACAAAGATGGCAAGACTCTCGACCCCGTTACTATCGAGTGTGGTAAGAATGTGACTTCTATCGCATTCATCCCCAATAGATATGTAAATGGTGTTCCCGCTGTTTCTTTCTACACTCTTGCCAACAAGGTTCTTAAGATTAAGAATAGCGCTTGGACTACTTCAGACGGCGATCCTTTGAATGTTTCTAATACTGAGGCTATGTCTTATCGTTTGAACCCGAAAGACGCTCTCATCGCTGACAATGCTTCTGTTAGCTTCATTGATCGTAAGGTTACTGGTATTGTGGCTCGTGCTGCTGGTGACGACAACAAACTCCTTGCAGGTTCTATCGTGGAAAAGAACAAGGACGGCGAAATGATTGTTGACGCTAATATCAACCTTAAGGCTTATAACGCTATCATCAATGATAAGAATGGTAATCGTGTAAAGGATCCTATTGTAGCTCTTGCTCTTACTAACGGTCAGAGTGTTGTCGCTTCTGACTATGTATACGTAGAACAGGCTCCTGTTACTGCTATTCTCGTTGACAGTGCTCTTACTGTTAAGGATAAGGCAGCAAATAAAACCACTGTTGCTTCAATTGTGGCTGGTCAGGCATCTCAGGGTTCAAATGAATCAACAACTGCTTATGTTGACCGCATGGCTAACGCTTCATTGGGCAAGCCTTCAATGAATGTTGTTCCCGCTATTGCTGAACTCGCATACGATGGCACATTGGATCTTCAGAATGTCGTAGCTCTTTATACCAACAATGCATCTCCTTTCAAGAACAACTTCCTTTCTGCTCTCGGATTTGACAATGTTAGCTATAAGTTCTCAAAGGTTGAAAAATACATGATCGGTAATACTGATCAGGAGTATTTCGTTGACCTTAACGGCTCTGTCCTTTCTGTTAGAAATGATATAGGTGGTAAGACTCAGGCTATTGGTCGTACTCCGGTTATCTATGTAGAGGCATTTGTTGATGGCAAGCTCGTAGCAGCTGCATTCGTTAAGATTGCTATTAAGGAAGCTCTTGGTAACAAGGACGGTATTGAAGTTGTTATTCCTGCTCCTGCTGATAACTATGATTATCCGACTGTTGCTGTTCCGTTGAGCGTTGGTAATGATAAGACTAACCAGAATGTAGGTCTCCTTACATGGCAGGATATCAACAAGGAAATCTATGGTGCCCTTGGTACTGATGCTGACGCATTCAAGGCTAACTATAAGGCTCCTGTTATTACCGTTTCTGTTCCTGTAACTTGGAACAAGGGTGCTAAGAGCGATGTCGCTGTTTATACATTGTCTCAGCTCCGTTCAATCTCTGATGTTAATAAGGCTTACGCTAAGCAATACAACTGGTATAATAGCGAGCTTCCTGGTCTCTATGTAGACGCAAACATTGGTGGTTCTGAAACTACAACAATTGCTCCTATCAACGTTTGGATCAACAACCAGATTCACACTCAGGATGGTACTATTAAGAACGCATTTAATGCGAAGGGTGAGTCTCTCAACGGTGGTGCTGCTGTTAACATCGCAGGTGCTGCTGCTACTTACACAGTAACTATCACTTACAACCCGACAGATGCTATCCACAATGGTCCTGTTGTTCTTACTCGCACATTCACTGTAACTGAGCCTCATAATGCTCCTATTTACAGTAACTTCGTTGTTGCTAACAAGGCTATTTCTCGTGGTGCGCTTAATGCTGATCGCTCAGCTTACGAAATGATGTTCCAGCTCACTAACGCATTCAAGCGTGGTACTACCACTGCAGGTGTTGAACAGGATGTATTCACATTCTTCGCTCCGAACGCAACTCAGACTGATGCTAAGCTTTACAACCTCATCAGCAATGTTAAGGGTATCCAGATCACAGGTGTAACTCTCCCGACAACTAAGATTCAGGGTACTACTTACAACCTTGTTAACGCTCTTGATGCTTCTGGTACAGCAGTATCAATTCCTGCTTCTAACAATTCAGGCTATGCTACTGCATGTGCTAAGGTACGTAACCTTAAGGTTAATAACAACGCTGCTCAGAACATGATCGGTCTTTGGATGTTGCCCTCTACTGCAACAGTTAACTTTAAGCTTACTCTTGCTAACGGTGAAGTATGTTCTGTAGAATATCCGCTTGCTGTTGAGTTTAATAATCCGTTCGTAGGTACTACTGCAAATGCTCTTACTCTTAATGGTAATGCTCCTCTTGCAGCTCCGATGAATGTTAAGCCTTCAATCCTTGTTAATGACAGCCAGGGCAACAAGATTCTTTCTTGGGAAGCTACCGCATGGGATAAGGATGGAAACGTAACTGCTCGTGATCTTGTCCTCTCTGCTGTTGCTGAGGCTAATACCGGTTACAAGGTAACAGGATATACATTGAGCTACGCATTCGATCAGGCTTCTGCTGACTACATCGCAGGTATGGCTCAGGGTGAACTTAAGGTAGATGCTAATAATGGTAACATCACTTACATTCCTGGTGCTGAACTTCAGGAAGCTAAGAACCTTAACATTGAGGTTACTGCTACCTTCCAGTCTACAACTGGTAACACATTCTCTATCGTAGTTTGCAACATTCCGTTGACTCTTACTACTGGTAAATAATTGAAAAGTCCAAAACCTAAATCCTCAGAAATGAATTCCTGATAAATCATCCCTCTGATCAGATTTAGCTCCAATAATCAAGGCGAGTCCTCCGGACCCGCCTTGATTTTTTTATACCCCTAATGTGCGCTATGTATAGCGCATTCCCGCAGTACGGTGCGCTATACATAGCGCCCTTCCCACCCCGCAGTCCTCGCAGAGGACACAATCGTGGTTAACCCCCTGACCCGTCAGGGGGCAGCAAGCGTCCCCCTCGTCGCCCTGTAGTCCTCGCAGAGGACGCTATTGTAGTTAACCCCCTGACCTGTCAGGGGGACAGCGCCCATCATCCGCCCCCTAAGTCCTCGCAGAGGCCGTTCTCATGTCTCACCCCTGAGGGTGTTGCAGAACTCCCTTTGTTAAAGCTTTTGAGAATTGAATATTTTGAA
>CAJTMJ010000048.1 GCA_910577335.1 uncultured Duncaniella sp.
ATTAAAATTTAATTCTGTGTTCAATCTCTGAGGCCAGAGCAGATTTGAGTTCTCGATCAAGAGATTTTCCCATGAAGAAATGAGTACTCTTGATATTATTAGATGCATCCGTTATCGTTACAAAAACAGATGAATCTTCTCTATATCCATTCAGTATTTTGGATAGACCATTTTGCTTATGCACGGAAGCCCTTACTTGTTCAGGCATATTCGCAAGAATTGATATGTGGCAGACATCTCCACTTGAGCATACGGAACGGGCCCAATTCTCTATTTCTCTATAAGTGACAGTTCTCTTTTGTCCACGTTTGATTAGTATCGCAATAACACCTAATGCGAGAACTGTATAACAGATGGGTTTTATGTATGACATAACGTGTATTGTCTCCATGATTGAAGGTAATTATAATTCTACATGTTCTAGTGAGAGGCAGTAGCAATTTGTCACTATTACGCAGGTATTTTTATTTTTAATATCGGCTGTCCGTTAAATTGAGCCTGAGATTGTGATGAAAGTCCTCCATTGGAACGAATCATTTGGTCATCAGTAATATTGCCTTGGGCATCCATTGCAACATTTACAACGCTGTTTCGCATTGCATTCAAATCATTCAGGGAAATTTCGGTGTATTTACCAGCAGCCTGATTCTGCTTGATAAATTCGCTTAACGCTCCGCCTTGAATAGTGTTTACTTCTGTTGTGCCGTCATCCAAAAGTGCTTCTAATTTGTCATTAATCCAGCCAAGAATATCGGTGACGAGATCAATCACAAAACTAACAGCCCATATCGCGGCGTAAATGAGCCCGGCAATCGCCATGGCAATCAGTTCAAACAGATTGCCAACGAATCTGCCAATTTGAGATAGTATTCCCATATTTTTTATAGATTGATTGTGCCTATTGGTGCACCATTCAAAAACGAGTTCAATTCATTATCGCCGTTACCGCATAAAATTCGCTTTTTGGGATAATTTTCATCAAGGAGAACATCCTCACCGTTAGAGAAGAATACACAAATGAGTGTATCCTGACCTCTACGCGTTTTTAAGATATGAGCTTTGGATGCACCTCTTACCGGAAGTTTGCTCACAACCCAGGATCTAATTTTATCAAACTGGGCTACATCACAGCTTTCAGATTCAATAGACACCATGTTTGTACTCATGAAGAAATCTGATATTTGTTTTTCAAAATCGCCAACTGGAGTCGATTCTGATGTAGTGCTATCGGAAGATTGGCGTCTTCCTATCTGTCCTGTCTTTTTCAGATTCCTGACGAGAGCATCCAGCTGCTTGCCTAATCTTTCAAAAGAATCGAATTCTTTCTTCTGCATAAAGTTAGTTCTATTTGAAATGAATTGATTTGAAGTTAAATCATATTCTATGATATTCCCGTCAATGAATGTTCCATCAACGTAAAATTGATTAGTTATGATACAACATCCGCCAATGTTGGATATGGGGATTACTTGTCCTTGTAACGAGACAAAAACGACCATTAGATTTCTACCCGGAGTAATGTATGCGACTGCTTCTTTCGCCCCATTTTGTATGGCCTGCTGTCCATTTTGGAAAATCCATGCTTGAAAATCGCTTAAATGATATGCAGATACTTCGCGGATTTCCCACTCATATGTATTATTATTCCCAGTATTACCAATAGGCGGTTGTGTTGTAGATGGATCTGGTAAAGAAATAATACGTTTGTCCAGTTCTTTAGCCGCATCAGGAAGATTAATTCTAAGCAGGGTATTAGCCGCACTCTGTAAATAGCGCTTGTCGTTGCCATCAGAATTATCGCGTAACAAACGAACACACTCTTCTATGGATTCAGGAAGTCGAATCTCTCTCCCTCGGTCAAGCTTCCTGTTCGCCCACAATCCAACACCCTCTTGGAAAATCTCAGAGGCCGAAACAGGATCGTAGTTTAACGAAGATGCTACATTTAGATATGCAATAGGTAATTTATCCTGAAGATAATTGGAACACGCAAGATTGGACAGAGCTTTGCGATAATGCTCAGCAGCTACAGCAGGAATCTCATAATTAGCGCCATTCCGTCTGTTATATTCTGAAATTGCCTGAGGCATATAAGGGGTAGAACCATATTCAAGAAGATGGTAAATATCAGAATACATTCCGGTTACACATGAAATAATATGAGAATATTCCCTTGAAAATTTTGTAATGACAGATGTCTGAATTTCTTTAGGTAATTTATATTGTACTAATAGACAGTCAACCAAATCGCCTTTTCCTTCTGCAATTAAAGTGCCTTCTTGTTTGAGAAGGTTTGCATTGTGCTGTAATTCGGGAGAAGAAAGCGGGAGTCCGGAATTAACCCATTTTCTGGTTTCTTCGCGTTTTATTCTACCAATAGCAGAGCCGAAAGCACCACTTAAAACGGTTTGGGTTAATGGAGAATAACCATTAGAAGCTAAACCCCACATACTTATATTCAAATCAAGTAGTTCTCCGAACTCTGATTGAATTGGATTGATGACGATTGATGGTTGTCCCTGCATTCCATACCACAATGCATTGATAAAAGCAGCATCCTGAAATCCATCCTTCCAATCACCAATCCTACAAATAGTCGGATGTTCATGGCCATTTGAATAAGTGGTAGTAATGAAATTGCTCAGTCTATTTTTTACATCAGACTGTATCAGCATGGCATATGGGGACTTCGGGTCTGTTTTTGCCAAAAAAACATTAATTGGCACTTGTTGATTTGGCGAAAAATTGGGCTTTAAAGAAGGGTGGTCAAATGGAGTAAGTAACGGCCACATTGAACTGTTAAACTGCCCCAAAGCCCACATTTCAAGTTGTTTTTCAAACTGTGATTGAGCCTCAACCAATCTGCATTGATGACAATATTCTTGAATTAATTGATTATTAGAAAGCTCAATTTCTTTATTTAAGCGGACAGATTCAAGGTCAAGCTTATGCTTTTGTTCCATTTGGAACAGCATTTCTTCTCGACGTGATCCGGCTGTTAACTTGTCAGTGAGAGGTCTTATAACCAATTGAGATACTGAGTTAATCAACCCATACCCCATCATCATGGTAAACGGCTCCATAATTAAAAAAGTAATGAGTCAAAATAATTCATACTATCAAAAGAGAACGCATTTATATCGCCACCGACTAATCCAGTGAAGTCGTTAAAAACGCATTCGGGTATATTATTGGTATAATTGAGAAATGCCAAGTCGTTGTAAAACGTATCATAAGGCATGGAACCAATCATCGGGATATTAGCCATCGGCAAGTCAAAACCTGGCATGGAGTTAAATGGGTCGAATACGTCTGGAACAGGATCATTCGTGGCCATCATAAAGCAATTTGAGTCCTCCCATGCATCGACGAAATCTTCCATAGAATACTCTTTGAGGAGATTGCCAGTTCCGGGGTCGGTCAAAATTACTTTGACATTGTTAGGGTCGCTTGTATCTACACCGGAAACGATGAGAGCATGGTCTGCTGCATTATCCTCAAATATTTTATCGAAAATATTATCTCCCCATAATTCTCCAGAATCAACGCCAACAATAACTTTATGTCCCTGAGCAAGTTCATTTACCAAGTTAAAAATATTGGCATTTTCATACTGCGATACAGGAATTCCATGAAGTTCAAGCAGTTTCCCTACATCTTCTGGTGCAGTCCCTCCATTATACCATCCATACATCAGAGCCTCATTTCTGAGTTGGTCTTCAGTAAAGTGAATTCCAAAGTCTTGCATTATTAATTGCTGAGACTTAATGGCACAAGTGTCGGGATAAATCTGCTGAACATCTTCTGACATAATGTTCATTGGGGCATCCCCATGTATCATTGATGCTGGTCTGGTGTATATCATAACTAAAAGTCAAAGTTATCATTTAACATATTTTCCTCCGACTGTGCATCGGGATCTGAATCTAAGGATTGAGAATCAGTCTCGGAACTATCAGAAGCCGGCAAAAAATGTTCGCCATTATAAGGAAAGCCCTCAATATCTGAAGAATTCGGAGCAAAGGAATCAACGATAAATGGAGATTCATGTAGTGCACCCACCTCCAGATCATCTGACATAGTTGGCAATATCATTACGCTTTGAGGTGTCTCAATTGCGGGCAAAACGAAATCAGAGGTGAACATATCTCCCTGATCAATTATTGATGAATCCTCGAAGGCGTCATTTATGTAAGATTCAACCTCGTATGACAGAAGAGAAAGGTCAGGGTTGGAATCAAGCATAGTTGAGACTAGAATAGACTCAGCATCATTCAAATTGCCTTCCATATATGCACCCAACATCTCTTCCGAGACAGGGAGGTCTTGGATACGGTCGAATTTGTTCAGTAGTTCTTCATCAATCATATCAGGCCCTCCTTTCTCAAAACTTCACAATACTGTGCTTTCGCACGCTTATGGCAGTTATAATAATTTGCCATCGACATTTCGAGCAATAGTGCAGTCTCCTCATTCGATTTTTCATCGACATAGCGATACTCAATCAACTTGCGGTAGCGTTGATTGGGCATCATCGAGAGTATTTTCTGCACGTCGTCCATATCGAGTTTTCGGGTGTTTGCTATGAAAGAGTCGTCACCCATGTCATTTCTATCATCGGCGACATCATTATTTTCATTGGAAGGAATCCTTTTGGCAAACAACTGGTGGCAATAATTCTCGGTCACAATCTTGAGCCACATGGTGAGGGTACACCTAAACCCAAAGTCCTGCAACTTGGAACGGTGAGTTTCACGATGGGGCATGAGAATGTAGACGTAAATCTCGTTTATCAGCTCAATGGGATTCTCGCAGTCCGTGTAGTACTTATCATAAATAGCTTTGAACAGCGGATAGCACTTCCTATACAGATACTCCTTCGTGATGAAGGTGTCCCTGCGAAGTATCGCCTGAGCGATTTCTTGGTCTGTATAGAGGTCGAGTTCCATGGTGACTGGTCTATTTCTATTGGATATGGTCATTCACTCTTGCCGAGAGATTTGGATGTAAGGCTATCTTACAATGAATATGCAAGTTAAACATTCCGTTCAAAAGTCTGTTGCTAAACAAACCTGTTACAGAGTATTGCCAAACTAAGTTCAGAAAAATTTATTTGTCGATTTTTCGTCTTTTATGGTGTGTATGTGGGAAATAATCGCTAACTTTGCATTTGGGCAAGTCTCTCTCGGCAAGAGATTTGGACGTTTGCTAAACAAGAAAACCTCAGAACCTGATGGGTACAACCGTCCGCGATAGCGTATTGAAACCTGCGTGTATAAGTTCTAACTTTGCCGTAAAAATTGAATTATGGACAAAGTGGAACTATACAGGGAGGTTTTCGCATCTTTCCGTACCCTCTGTGCCGAAGGGAAACAACCTTCGTCATTCAATGCCTACTGTAAGGCTCATGGAGTAGAACAATCGTTGATGCGTCACATACTGAAAGATGAATTTCAAAATGTGAAAGCCCTTTCAGGTTTTCAGTTCAGCAGGAGTGCCGGGGACCACGCGGTTGGAAAAATCTGTTCTCAGATCTATGAAGAGTTCAAACGTCTTTGTGCGGAAGGACGCCAACCAGGCACTTTCAAGGCATATTGCCTTCAGTATGGTATAACGCGCAAGCAGATGCATGACTATCTATATCGCAATAGACTGAGAGTAGCTGGACTTCCGGGATTTAGGGGGCCAGCGGGAGCGGGAACGTTAAGCCATATCTGTCAGGAGATTCCGTTCGAGGAAGTGATCTTCGAGGATGCCGGCTTCCTTCCGGCAGAAGGAGGCAATGCGATAACGGTAAGGGTCGACGGTCATGTCGCCGTCATCTTTCCGGCGGACACCGATGTGGCCGTCATTGCGAAGTTTGTCAGAAAGATGGGAAAGGAGACAGGTCATGTGGGGTCTTGAGCACGGACTGCGGCTGTGGGTATGCCAGCAGCCGGTGTCGATGCGCTACGGCATACGCGGCCTTACGCAGATGGTGTGGTCCTGGAAAGGACATTCCCCGGCCTCGGGCGATGTCTATGTGTTCTTCTCAAAAGACCGCAGGACCATGAAGGCATTGAAGTGGGATGGTGACGGATTTCTGATGTATGTCAAGAGGCTGTCGCAGGGTCGTTTCCGGGAAGTGCTGAAAAAGGGCGATGACGGTGTCCGCAGGCTTCAGTGGGACGATTTCTATATGCTCATGAGGGGCCTCACGCCTGTGAAGGTGACTGTCGAGAATCGCTTCAGAATAACCGTAAAACAGTAGATAATAAATTAACAATCAATAGAATAAATGGTGTAAAAAGTTGCATATGCCGGATATTTCTCGTAACTTTACATCATGAAAAAGAACGAGTTGATAGAGTTTTTGCAGCGTCAGGTCGAATATCTTCAAGGGAAGCTCGACGAGGCACTTGCCTCTGTCAACTCGCTTACTTTATCCAATAAAGAATTACAATCGACCAACGAGAAACTTGTGTCGACAGTCGATGAACTGCGTAAGCAGATAGCCTCTCTGGAGGATGCCATAAAAGGAAAGGGAGCAGAACTGGGCAAGGAAAAAGCCGCGCGTCAGGCAATGCGGCGGCTTCAGGAATCACCGTCGGAAAGACAGTCCAAGCCGACATCCACTCCGTCAGAGGAAACCTCTGAAAAGAAACCGGAAAAGAAGCGCACCAACAACGGAGCCAAAAGGAAGACGCACCCCGAATGCGAGGTGGAGACCGTGGTGGTTGAGCCGGACAGTCCCGACTTCAATCCCGAGGCGGCGACGTTCATAGGCGAGTGCGATGTGGTGCGATACGTCATGGATCCCATGCGCTTCAGGAAGATCATCTACAAGGTCCGCAAGTATGTGCAGGACGAGAAGATATACAAAGGCTCCGCCCCTGCCACGCCCTTGCTGAACTCGCAATATACCGCTTGAAAACGCAGTCGACTACTTCCGTTCCCACGGCTTCGACCTCGACAAGGGAACAGCGCAGAAACTCGTCAGCAAGGTAAAGGTGCAGCTGGAGAATCTTTACAAGGCGCTCGGCAAGGCAATAGTGGAGGATGATTATATCTGTGGTGACGAGACCTATCAGAAAGTGCGCCTACAGGTGGCCACCCCCTCAGGAAGGAAAATCAAGAAAGGCTACATCTGGGTGTTCGTGGGCATGAGGACAGGTCTTGTATACTTCTTCTATGATGACGGCTCGCGTTCGGCAGAAGTCTTCGAGCAGCACGTCAAGGGCTTCAGCGGTGCCTTCCAGTGTGATTATTACTCAGGATACCGGAATATCGGCATCGGGGAGATGGCCGGAATAAGACGGCTGCCGTGCCTGCAGCACATCAAGCGGAAGTTCCTGGACATTAAAGACAATCCAAAGGCACAGGAAATAGCAAAACTCTTCGGACTCCTCTACCACTTCGAGCATAAACACAGAATCGGCAAGGATGGATGGACTGCGGAAGATCATCTGCAATGGAGACAGCGATACTCCCGGATAATGCTTGAGAAAATCCACATGAGGCTGATGGCAGTCAAGAACCGCGTAGGCGTGCCGCCCGATGACCCGCTGCTTGCCGCCACCGAACACGCGCTCAGACAATGGGACGAAATACCACGCATCTTCGCGTCCCCGACCTACCGTCTCGACAACAACGAGGTCGAACGGATCAACCGCTACATATCACTGACGCGCCGCCGGCTGACGATCGGCTCCCATACCGGAGCCGAAGCAGCAGCCCTGTACCACTCGCTGGCCATCACCTGCCACCGGTGCGGAGTCAATGTCTACGATTACTTCTGCGACATCATCGACCGATGCGCCGCATGGCCTCCCAACACACCGATTGAAAAATACCGCGACCTATTGCCCGACCGCTGGGATCCCTCACAAAAATAGCCGCCCAAAACCTGGACGGCTATCTTTTTATGGCCAACCTGCTATCGCGGACGGTTGTACCCTGATGGCTCTGAGGCGATTGTATTTTTGAGGGGGATGGAGATGTTTAGTGAGACTGCTCCGACTTAACCGGGAGGCTATTTGAGGGACTTAAGGATTAGGGAGTTGGCTTTGTCAACTACGGAGGTGTCGAGACTGGCGAGGTAAATTTGAGTTGTTGCCTCGCTGTCGTGGCCCATGCCTTCTGAGATTACGGAAATAGGAATACCTTTGGCTTTGGCAGCGGAAGCCCAGCTATGGCGGGCGACGTAAAGGGTCAGAGGAATGGTTACGCCGACCATTCCGGCGATACGTTTCAGGCTGTGGTTGATGTTGTAGCCGGTGTTGCGATAGGTGCAACGCTCGTTGAGGCCCGGGTTACGGATGACCGGCAACAGGTAGTCGCTCTTGTTTTCGGGATACTTGTCGAGTATCATCTGCATTTCCTTTGTCCATTCAATGATAAGTTGCTGACCTGTCTTGCGGCGACGATAGGTGACGTAGCCGTTTTTGAGGTCAGTCTTTTTCAGGAAAGCCATGTCGATGAAGCTCATTCCTCTGAGATAAAAGCTCATCAGGAACATATCGCGGGCGTAGTCGAGTGCCGGAGTCAGGGACAAGTCCAATGCCTTTATTTTCTTGATGACAGCAAGGGGAAGCGCACGTTTGACCGTCTTGTCAACTCCTGTATAGACATGGCGGAACGGATTGCGGTTCTCTATGATGTCATCTTCGACCGCACGGTTATAAACAGCCCGAAGGATGCGTGTGTAGAAGGATATGGTATTCGGAGCTACCCCTCGATTCTTGTGCCAAGCCTCATACTCCTCCATAGTTTCCGAGGTAATGCAGTCGAGCATTATGTCCTCGTCCTCACGGAACTTCTTGAAGCTGTTAAGAGTTGATTTGTAAGTCTCGGATGTCCGTATCTTGCCGTTATGCTTCAGCTTGGCGATGATACTCTCCATGAAGTTGAACAGGGAGTATTCATGTGCATAGCGGTTGAACTCGTCTATTACATCCTCAGCAGTGTATAACAGACCGTTGGCGTCCAGCTTGCGGTCTATCTTGGTCAATCGCTCGATGTCCCAGCGAATACGCTCACGGATAGAGAGAATGAAGGTTTTCCTTTCGCTTTTCTGAATGGTCGTAACCATTGAGCGGCTTTCATCCCACTCGGCAGGGAAAACCTTATACTCGGTCAGAAGCTGTCGCACCTTCCTCTCATGGATAATTTGATAGTAGATTGTGCCCTCGTGGTCAGCGACAGTCGAGGAACGGAACTTTACTTTTATCGAAGCCATTAAATTGCGTTATTTGATTCACCATATAAGATACAGTAAGGAAAAGTTCCGACCTGTGCTGCTTATTTTGGAATCATCGTCACGATGAAACGCCCTCTTTTCGAGGACATAGTGCAGGTATCTTGCGACAAGTGCTGTAAGAGTCAATTTGCTAATGCCTCCTGCCTGTGTGGTGAAAGCCATATAAATCGGGTCTTGCATTTATTATATATGTGGGGTGGTAATGTAATACGGCGTTAGCCGTGCGGCACTGGTCCTGTGCCTTGTGGAATATACGATTTGATAACCAAATCCGGTTTATCCGTGGAGTGATCTGAAAATCGCCAACCCGTTCACTCCGTATACAATCAATCAAAGATCTGCAATCAGTTAGTACGTTAGTACATCAATACGTCAATACATCAATATGTCAGTATTTCCTTACGTTAATACATTAGTACGTTCATGCGTCTGACCATTCAAATGTTCAGACGTTCAGACGTTCATACGTTCATACGTTTGTACATCCATACGTTCATACATTCGTATTTCCATATATTTCGACATACATATGAATGAACTGCCGTTGTGCTGACCGTATTAGAGTATTTCCGTAAGTCTGTTCAACTTTATTTTCATATTTCCTTATGGCAGACCTTTCCGCCATAAGGATGGCTTTCCGCACATCCTTTCGTCAGAGTGAATGACCGGCCGTTTTACTGACCGGAACTGCAATCATAACGACGGCCATTCAGAAATAGATTTGCTGCTTTCCGAAAGTGCCGACGATTGCCGACCGATTGCTGGCGATTTCCACCTTTGGAGAACTCTATATTACCCCGCGTTTCTTATTTTTGATAATCCAAATACTATCTATCGTAACGCTTACGACCGTCGACTACCTCGTCTGACAGCGATTCCGAAACAATATCATTAATCCTATACACATTTTGTATTAGTAGCTTCGATTTTTCTTGTAACCCTGTCAATACTAACGGAATCACAAGATTCTGCAAGGTATGTTTTGAGCTGCACGAAACTGATTTTGCAGCTCAAAACCCTTGCCGTATGTTAGGTTGGTCTTGCTCCAAAGTCGCAATCTCCATTGCCGATTTCACTCTCCGATTTTTTGTTTTCCATCGTGATTTGCGAAAAGGGAAAAAATAACCGCCCAACCATCATTGTTGAAAATGAAGATTGGACGGAGTTTATCCTATCCACCTTTTTGGATGACCGTTGTTCCCGTTTATATCAGAGGACAGCTTATAATAGGGCGATTTCAGAAATAGAACAACGAGAGAAAAAAGATGCCCTGTCAATACCATGTCACATATACGCCATAATTATGCCAACGCCTGATAGGTTACACCTCA
This sequence comes from uncultured Duncaniella sp., assembly GCA_910577335.1. Lineage (GTDB taxonomy): Bacteria > Bacteroidota > Bacteroidia > Bacteroidales > Muribaculaceae > Duncaniella. The sequence goes on from CAJTMJ010000048.1 coordinate 10,570, forward strand.
ATATCCGGAAGACTGTTGATTGCTTTGTGTTTCAGCTCATCGACTACCCGCAGATATTTTTCCGTCATTTCGATGCTTGCGTGTCCCATCAACGACTGTACTGTCTTGATATTTGCACCGCCGTTGAGTATATTGACTGCGAAAGAATGTCGGGCGCAATGCCATGTTATATGTTTCCCTATGCCGGCTGTCTTTACCCAGGCGTCCAACTGCTTCACGCAAGTAGTCCATGTGGGCAACGAGAAAATCATCTGCCTGTAATCTCCTTGTATCTCCGGCTTTCCGATAATTTTATGCAACATCGGACTTAACGGAGTCACTACACTGCTGCTTTTACTTCGCCCGGCAATCTTGCTCTGCTCGAATTTAAGCAAGCCGGAAGCAAAATCCACATTCTCGTATGTGAGCCGGCTTACGTCACGCCATCGGATGCCGGTATAGAGACTGAAAAGGAATGCACGTCTTATGTCGGGATAACTACCCGGGAAAGGAGTCGCGGCAAGCCGCCTTATCTCATCAAGTGTTAGTATCTGTTTCTTGATTGCATAAGCATCCTTGCGCATTACGATACCTTTGCACGGATTTTTCTTCATCAGCCCTTCATCGACGGCTGTGGTGATGACTTTCTTGAACAGTCCGTATGTCCGTGCGCCGCCGTCTCCGACAGATACCTTCTTCAGATACTCCACATAACCGCCGACTATTTCAGGCGTCAGTAGATCCATGCGGAGGAAATCAACATACTTTCTGTATTTAGGCATACTGCCGAGGAAGTCTATAAAACGGCGATAAGCCGTGCCGAAGCCTATGCGGGTTGAACGGGCATAAACCTCATCCTCCCGGTGTTTGCGGAAGTAACGGAGCAAATCCACCTCCTTATCCTTTTTGAGCCGGTATCCTTCGCGGTCTTCAAGAAACTCCTGCTCCCGCTCAAATCTGATTTTCTCGGCGAGGACAAGTGTATTACGGTTCTGTGTCCTTTCCTGTTGTGAGCGAGGATGTAGCCAGATATATAGATTGAGGTTTTCCCGTTTGCGGTTATGCTTGATTTTGTATTTCGGTTTCCCGGCCATCGCCCCCTCTGTATAGAATACAGGATTTCCTTCGTCATCTATGACCGGTGTTTCTGAGCGTCCGAGATAATATTCAAGCGCAAGGCTCGCGCGACCGTCTTTGAGGACAGTCTGGACGAGTTTCGGATTCTGTTTGTTCTTCGTTTCGATTTTTGCCATAAGAGACTAATTTTGTGTTTATACGCAAAGTTAGTGCGAACTTATAATTCGCAAAAATCGCCCTATACAACTATTAACAACTGAATCGTACAAATTGTGTACTGAATGCGAAAATTACCTCAAATCACCCCAAAAACACTCAAATTCAAAATTGTATAATTCGCTGATTAGCAGCCAAAAGCAAATAATGGCAAATCTTCAAATAATCCCTCTTAACTCTTGCCAGAATTCCGGAAAGTCAAGAATCAGCGCGGATAAACGCTTTTCAATTATGTATTTTCACTACATCCCGCCCCGCTTAACCCCGGATCGGGGCTTCTGCGAAACGATCTGCGACTGCAAAAATAATTATATCTGCTTAAATTTGCAATAGTCAACTTAAAATTATGAAAATAAAACCAAAAAATAGAATTCATGATTTCACTTTGTATACTTTTCTGCGTATATCGAGATTTTTTTGTAATTTTGCAGTCTAACTTCAATTTCCGCTTTAATGGGACTATTTGATTTCTTTTCACGTGATAAAAGTAAGAAGGAAACTCTTGACAAGGGTTTGGAAAAGACCCAGCGTGGTTTCTTTGAACGCATATCACATGCAGTTGCCGGAAAATCAACCATCGACGATGATGTGCTTGATAACTTGGAGGAGGTATTTGTTACCTCCGATGTCGGTGTGGATACAACTCTCCGTATTATCGACCGCATACAGAAACGTGTCGCTAAAGATAAATATGTAGGCTCTTCCGAACTTAATCGGTTGCTGTGTGAGGAGATTTCTGATATGCTTGCTGAAAACAGCAACGAGTCATCGCAGGACGATTTCACCGTGCCCGCATCCCACAAGCCTCATGTCATTATGGTGGTGGGTGTGAACGGTGTCGGTAAGACAACCACTATCGGTAAGATGGCTGCGCAGTTCAAGCGTGCCGGCAATAAAGTACTTCTCGGCGCTGCCGACACTTTCCGTGCGGCTGCCATCGAACAGCTTGAAGAGTGGGGCAGACGTGCCGATGTGCCCGTCATAAAGCAGACTCTCGGTGCCGACCCCGCATCGGTGGCTTACGATACTCTTCAGAGTGCTATTGCCAACGATGTTGATGTCGTTATCATTGATACCGCCGGTCGTCTGCATAACAAGAAAGGTCTTATGGACGAGCTTACAAAGGTGAAAAACGTAATGCGTAAGCTTGTGCCTGACGCTCCGCATGAAGTGCTTCTCGTGCTTGACGGCTCTACCGGACAGAATGCCTTTGAACAGGCAAAACAGTTTGTGGCTGCCACTCAGGTCAACGAGCTCGCCATTACCAAACTCGACGGCACCGCCAAGGGTGGCGTGGTGATAGGTATCAGCGACCAGTTTAAGATTCCGGTTAAATATATCGGACTGGGAGAGGGTATCGATGACCTGCAAGTGTTCCATAAGCGTGAATTCGTAGAGTCACTTTTCGGAGAAAAGTAATCAGTAAAAATCGTCAACTATCCTATGGATAAAAAAATAGCAGTCATAACTCTTGGTTGCTCCAAAAACCTTGTGGATTCGGAACGCCTGATGATGATGCTTAATGATGTCGGATATGACGTTACCGCTGATGCCGACGAGGAATTTCTTTCATCCGACGGTGAAAAATCGGTGGTAATAAACACATGCGGCTTCATTGGCGATGCCAAGGAGGAATCTGTCAATGAAATTCTGTCATGGTGCGAGGCGAAATCCTCAGGCGAAATCTCATCGCTCTACGTGATGGGGTGTCTTTCGCAACGTTATGCCGATGTTCTCCCGTCTGAAATTCCTGAGGTGGACAAATGGTATGGAAAGACAGATTGGCATCAGCTGGTGAAAGATCTCGCACATAAAAATCCCGGCTCAGCTCCCTACGACCGTATTATCACCACTCCACGCCATCATGCTTACCTTAAAATAGCTGAGGGCTGCAATCGCTTCTGCTCCTTCTGTGCCATACCTCTTATCACAGGCAGATATAAATCACGCCCTGTGGAGGAAATCGTCTCAGAGGTGCGTATGCTTGTTGGAAGAGGCGTCAAGGAGTTTAATGTGATAGCTCAGGATCTCACAAACTATGGCAAGGATCTGTATGGCAAGGTTGAGATAGCCCGATTGATCGACGAGATAGCCATGGTTCCGGGAGTTGAATGGATTCGACTCCACTACGCATATCCTAAAGATTTTCCTTTGGAGCTGCTTGACGTGATGGCTAAACACCCAAATGTCTGCAAATACCTTGACATAGCATTGCAGCACATATCCGACAATGTGCTTGAAAACATGCGTCGTCACATCACCGGAGCCGAGACCCGTGAACTTCTTGCCGAAATTCGTCGCAGAGTCCCAGGTATCCATATCCGTACTACTTTGATGGTAGGCTTCCCCGGTGAGGGTGAAAGCCAGTTCCAGGAGCTGATGGAGTTTGTTAAAGAGCAGAAATTTGAGCGCATGGGTGCCTTTGCCTACTGTGAGGAGGAAGACACGTATGGTGCCCAAAATTTCTCTGACGACATTCCGCAGGAGGTGAAGGATGCGCGCCTAAGCCGCCTTATGGAGCTTCAGGAGAGTGTTTCTGATGAGCTTCAGCAGCAAAAGGTCGGCAAGATCATGCGTGTGGTCATTGACCGTGAGGAGCCTGATTTCTACGTGGGACGTACCGAATTTGATTCTCCGGAGGTCGATCCGGAAGTGCTTGTTTCAAAGATTATACCTCTTGAGAGAGGTGGTTTTTACAACGTAAAGATTACATCGGCAATGCCATTTGAACTTATGGGCGAACCGATTATTGATAATGGAAATTAATTCAAAGTATATGGCGGCGGCTGATGCCTGCCTTGAAAATAATATACCTTTTACGCTCTTCGCTCTTCCGGGTGAAGAATTTTTCAGGTTTTTCGCTTCCGTTCCCGACAGTGAAGGGGAGTCACATGCGTTCGAGGAAAATTCGGATGCTGATACTTTCTTTATTAATTTTTTTGACAATGACGAACCTTACACGGCAGGTGTGAAGCGACAGTTTGACGCAGATAGTATATGGGAATATATTTCTTCGGCAAAAAATCTACCTCTCCCTCAACCGCTCATTCACCCCTCCATTTCGTCAACTCATCGTGTGAGCTATGACAATGCTTTCAGTCATGTCAAGCCGCGCCTTAAGCAGTATGGCGGTAAGGTGGTGTTGTCACAGCATCAGAGCGTGATTTCCGCACGTCCTATCCTGCAGGTGGTGATGGACTATTTCAGTAAGACCTCCACCACCTTCCGTTATCTTTGCTTCACACCCGAAACCGGTATATGGTTCGGTTCCACTCCGGAACTCTTATTGGAGAGCGGAGATGAAGGTGAGGGTATAGTCACAATGTCGCTCGCCGGCACTAAATTGGCTGATGACACCTCCGTGTGGGATGAAAAGAATCTTGAGGAGCACCACCTTGTGACCCTATTTATCGAAAAATCATTGAAAGATATGGGGTTGGATGTGGATGTTGACCCGCTTTCCGAGCTGACCTTCTGTAATGTGAAGCATCTATGCAATGTCATTTCAGCCAAAGGGTCTGTTGATGTGAGCGAGGTGCTTGCCGAACTTAGCCCAACACCGGCTGTGGCAGGTTTCCCCCGTGAAGTGGCATTGACCGAGATTGACACATTCGAAACACACTGCCGTCGTTGTTATGCCGGATATGTGGGTGTGCGTCTTGACGGTAAATATCATGCGTTCGTCAATCTGCGTTGTGCGTTTGTTGCCCCGATTAATTATGGCGGGGATTTTGCTTATCTCTACAACCTTTATTCCGGAGGTGGCATAGTCGCATCGTCCGTTTGCGATGACGAGTGGAATGAGGCTATTTCTAAAATCTCGATTTTGAAAAATATAATAACGTCAAATGAGAATTTGGAAATCGCCAATGTGAATCCAAAATTAGTACAGTTTAACCCGTGTAGCCAGAATATCCATCTTCCGTTTTAAGAGGATGTTTACAACAAATGAAAAATAATCCTCAAAGAAACATGAAGAAAGGTAGTCCGGTAATCATCATATTACTTGCTGTAATCATAGTCGCTATAGTCTCGTTCCTCCCGCTGTCGAAATGGACTGACGGTAAAGTCAAGGACTTTTCCCTGTTCAGCGACATTCTGAAGGAAGTGAAAATAATGGAAGGAGACAATAGCTCTTCGTCAAAAAATGAAGAGATCGACCCTGAGCTGTTGGAAGCAATGGCTGAGGCTGACAGTATCGCACGTGATTCGATTGCGGCTCTGCCGGTTGATACGATAGTGGCTCCGATTATGCCATCCCGTAAGGGTGAATTGGTTATGATAGAGGATTACACCACTGACGGTGTAGGACTTGAGCATCTGAAAAATGCCATCTCATCCGGAGCGCTTGCACGTATAGCCGTGGTTGGCGATTCATATATTGAAGGTGACATATTCACTCAGGATCTTCGTGAAATGCTTCAGGAGGCATACGGCGGCGAGGGTGTCGGATATGTGAATATGCACACTGATTTTCCCGGATTCCGTCGCTCTATACGCCAAGGCGGCTCCGGCTGGAAAACATTTTTGGCTAATAAGAAGGTTGATAAACAATACCTTTTCCTCCCCGAACAGTATGCCATGCCGACAGGTGATGCACTGTCAACATATAAAGGTTCATCCTCATTCCCTCATGCTGCAAAATGGTCTCGTTCCAGATTTCTTTTTATCGCTCCTGAAAATACCTCAATCAATGTTAAAACAAGTGAAGGTGAGTGGGAGGAGCGCAATATTGAAGGGAATCCGAACGTTCAATGCATAGAAGTCGCAGCACAGACTTCCGAGTTTGACATAAAGACATCAGACACATCCCTAATCGGTCTTGGCGTATGGCTTGACGGCACCACCGGTGTCAGTCTCGACTGTATGTCGTCTCGCGGTTTCTCCGGTATAACTCTTACCAAGATAAACCAATCACTTTGCCGTGAGATAAGCGAGATAATAGACTATGACCTGATAGTGCTTGAGTTCGGAATTAATGCCATGAGCTCTAAACAGACTGACTATAGCATCTATTCATCCAAGATGGTGGATGTTATCAATCATGTTAGAAGCTGTTTCCCACGGGCTGATATTCTTATGATGGGTGTCGGTGACAGAGGCGAAAAACATGGTTCTCAAGTGCGCTCTATGGCGACAGCTCCGGCGATGATTTCAGCTCAGCGTGATGCTGCCCGCCGTGCCCACTGTTTGTTCTGGGATACCCGTGAGGCAATGGGGGGCGAAGGCGCCGTGGTGTCATGGAGTAGTTCAGGTCATATCAACAAGGATTATGTCCACATGTCACACAAGGGTGGTGCGCGTCTCGCAAAGGAACTGTTTAACGCTATTCAACACGAACTACAATGAAAAAACTGCCAATAAACGTCATATTTTTCCCATTGGTCGCTTTGATGATTCCGACGACAGTAATGGCTGAGGAACCGGCTAATGTGTCTACCGAATCTGTACCTTCCTCTAAACCTGAAATCGTGGGACCTGAGAAGGAGGAAATCACGGATAGTGATGATGAACATGATCTTGATATCAGGATTAGTCCGGTGACTATTCCGGGTGAGGCATACGATATTGATATCCCTATCCCGTTTTTCATTCATAACAATGCCAATCACATTATTTATAACGGCGCAGACTGGTCAAAGCTGCGTGAGGCATTTATAAGCAGCAATAGTTCTCCGGTTTCGATAGTGCATATAGGTGACAGCCATATACAGGCTGATATATCGACCGGCACCACACGTGAACTGCTGCAGTATGACTTTGGCAATGCCGGAAGAGGGCTGATTTCACCTTTGAAAATAAGCGGCACTAACGAACCTCGTGATTATGTGTTCCAAAGCCGTAATTCATGGAATCCTGTCAAGCTTATGAGTGCTTCATGGCGACAGACAGTCGGGTTTACAGGCACTTCGATACGTCCCACAAGCAATAGCAGTGAGTTCACACTTGGAACAGTTGACACCGACGACTACAATCCGTTCACATCTGCCACCATTTTCCATAACGGCAAATTTGTCATAAAGGAGATAACCACCCTTGAAGGTGACCCTGTGAGCTATCGTGCCATACCTTCACATGACTATACACAGATAGTGATGTCCTCAGGCGTGACCAAGATAAATGTGAAATTTACTTCTGCGGGCGATCTTACTATCTTCGGCGCATCGCTTTCCGGCGACCGTCCCGGAGTCTTTTACCATGCCATAGGCAATAACGGTGCCACCTACGACACTTATAACCGTATCGGCACAGTAGGTTCAGGTATAAATCCTCTCCAGCCGAATCTTGTGATACTCTCACTTGGCACAAACGAGGCTTTTGGCAAGTTTGACACCGGCAGTTTCACGCGCTCCGTGGATCGCCTTGTGAAGAATGTTAAGACCGCTAACCCGGATGCTCTGATTCTTCTCACCACACCTATGGAATGTCACCGCAGCGTCACCACGACTAAAAAAGTGCGTGTGCGTAACAAGAGAAGAAAAGGTAGAAAAGCAACTTACCGCACCGTAAACAAGGCTGTTAAATCTTATGCCGTAAACCGCAACATAGCTCCGATTCGTCAGGCTATTATGAACTATGGCAAAGAGCATGGCATTGCGGTATATGACTGGTATGAGGTTGCCGGAGGAAATGGAGCAAGCGCACATTGGATTACCAATGGACTGTTTGCTAAGGATCGTGTGCATCACACCCAGCAAGGTTATAATTTGGAGGGGCGTTTGGTCTATGAAGCTATCATGGATGCTCTTCGTGAACATGCAAAATAAATTCCGTATATGTTGTCCGAGCTAACATCATATCTATTGTCGCTGGCTGAGACTTTTAATGTTGATGTTGGAAAATTGATTGAGATTCTCCAATATAATCCGTCACAACCGTTACTTTTTAATACCTCATTATTTTTGCTCCTTTTTGTCGGTTTTATATGCATCTATAAGATGTTCGACCGATTCAGAGTGGTGAAAATGTTGCTTGCGATACTGTTCTCGCTCTACTTCTATTATAAATCGTCAGGTATGTGTGTGCTGATACTCTTAGGAGTATGTCTCAGCGACTACATACTTGGTATATGGATGGAAAGTGTTTCATCACCGGGGAAAGAGAATAATTTCATACGTCGCTTCATCGTATTTTTGAATGTGGTTGTGAATGTGGGTATGCTTGTGTATTTCAAGTATTTCAACCTCATTATCGACACACTTACCCGTTTCTCCTCCTTGAAAATTGAAGTGGTGGATCTGATACTTCCTGCCGGAATCTCATTTTTCACATTCCGATCCATCAGCTACATAGCGGATCTATATCGCGGACAGATGAAAGCCTGTCGGAATCCGTTTGACTACATATTTTTCCTGACATTCTTCCCCCCATTGTTGGCAGGACCCGTGGTCAGAGCCAAGGATATGATGCCTCAGATACAATCTAATCCTATCGCAACACGTGATATGGTGTCGGAAGGTATCTACCTTATAATTCTCGGACTTATAAAGAAAGTGGTAATAGCTGACTTCATAAGCGGCAACTTTGTTGATAGGGTTTTTGATAATCCGGCGTTGTACAGCGGCTTCGAGAATATGATGGCGACCTTTGGTTTTACCATTCAGCTCTACTGTGATTTCTCAGGCTACAGCGACATTGCCATTGGTATAGCTCTTCTGCTCGGTTACAGATTTAAGGAAAATTTCAATGCGCCGTTCAAGGCTCAGAACCCTACCGAGTTCTGGCACCGTTGGCACATATCACTTTCCACATGGCTACGTGATTACGTGTACATACCTTTGGGTGGAAATCGTTGCTCCCGATCGAGAGCCTACTTTAATCAGTTTGCCACAATGGTGATCGGCGGCCTGTGGCACGGAGCGTCATGGATGTATGTGATATGGGGCGCTGCTCATGGAGCATTACTGGTGATACATAAGATGTCACGCAGGTTTATGGCTGTAATTATGTCACAGACTGCTGTCTCCACTCCCGGAGAGGTAGTGGTCATGTCTGTGGAGCCTGAGAAAACCGCTCCGTGGCTACGTGCCATAAATATGGTAGTCACATTCGTGCTTATATCTGCGACATTTATATTGTTCCGTGCGCCCTCCATGGAGGATGTGGGGATGATGTTCCATCAGATCTTCTTTGATTTCCATCCATCCGTGGCTCCTCAGTTTGTGGAGAGCTACCTGATGATTGTTTTGCTCATAATCGGAGGATACCTGTTGCATATCACACCGTCATCATGGGGTGCAAAGCTGAAATCTATGTTCTCAGCCACTCCGATTGTGATTCAGGCTATAATTCTCGCATTGGTGATATTGCTTGTGATACAGGTGCGTCAAAGTGAGATAGTGCCTTTCATTTATTTGCAATATTAGCAAATTAAGCATAGGTTTGTCTCTTTAAAAAACGAAGCATAATTTGATTATTTTTCAGTGTATGCCGAAACTTTCAAAAAAAGTTCCGGCATACACTTTTAACATTATAAAAATTAATGTAACTTTGGGGTTGTAATATAAAAATACTTAATACAATAATTTTATGCTTAGACCTCAAGACCTTGAATTACTTAAACAAAAGGGAATTAGCGAAAGTGAAGTGGAAGCACAGCTCCAAAGATTTGTGACAGGATTCCCGTATCTTAAAATAGAAGATGCCGCCCGTGTGGGTGCCGGAATATTTCGCCTTGATGACGAGGAAGTGAAGGAAGCCCTTGACCGTTGGAAGGAATATCTTAACCATGGTGGGGAAGTGTGCAAGTTTGTCCCTGCTTCCGGTGCTGCTTCTCGTATGTTTAAGGCTCTTTTTGAATATGTGGACGGTGGTACAGACGAACTGAAAGAAGGCTCGCCGGTTGCTGTTCTCATTGCAAATATTGATAAATTGCCATTTCTCCCCGAACTCCGTGCTGCTGTTGAAAAGATGTATGGAAAGCAGCTCGACGAGTTGTTGAAGGAAGGCAAGAACCGTGACATCATCGCAGCTATAGTTAACCCCGAAGGTATGAATTATGGCGGTCTCCCTAAAGGCTTGTTGAAATTCCACAGCTATCCCGAAGGCTCACGCACTCCGGTGGAAGAGCATCTGATGGAAGGCGCCCAGACAGCTGCAAACTCAAAAGGTGTGGTTAACCTGCACTTCACAGTTTCATCAAACCATCGTAAATTGTTTGAGGAGAAACTTTCAGAAGTCATACCCGCCACCGAGAAGAAAACCGGTGTGAAGTTTAATGTGTCGATGAGCGAGCAGAAGCCCTCTACCGATACCATTGCTGTCAATCCTGACAATACTCCGTTCCTTGAGGATGGTCATCTTTTATTCCGTCCGGGCGGTCATGGCGCATTGATTCAGAACCTTAATGACATAGAATCTGCCGTTGTATTTATCAAGAATATCGATAATGTCGTTCCCGATTCAAAGAGAGCTGACACTATCAAATATAAGGAAGTGCTCGGCGGTCTGTTGCTCCAAGTTCACGACCAGATCGAGGAAGACCTCATAGCTATCGAAGAGAAACTTTACACTCCCGAAGATATCAAACGTATGCTCGCATATCTCAGAGATGTGCTTAACGTAAAGGATGCCTCGCTTGAAAAACTTGATGACGACAGCGTAGTGGAATATATCAAGAATAAGCTCAACCGTCCGTTGCGTGTATGCGGCATGGTGCGTAACGAGGGTGAACCCGGCGGCGGTCCATACATCGCTTACAATCCCGACGGCTCAACATCTCCCCAGATTCTTGAAAGCAATCAGATAGATCCTGCAAACGAGGATTACAAGAAGATGATGTCAACCGCAACACATTTCAATCCTGTTGACTTGGTATGCTACATCAAGGATATTCACGGTAAGAAATTTGACTTGCCTTCACACGTTGACCCCGCTACCGGCTTTATTTCATCAAAATCAAGCCATGGCAAAGAATTGCGTGCAATGGAGCTTCCGGGACTTTGGAACGGTGCCATGAGCGACTGGAACACAGTGTTTGTTGAAGTTCCCATTTCAACTTTCAACCCTGTAAAAACCGTAAACGATCTCCTTCGTCCGGCTCATCAAAGCTAAGAATCATCATCAATACATTCTGAAAAGCTCAACAGATTTTAACTCTCGCTTGTTATATGTTTAACGAATTTAAATTATCATGAGCAAGAGAGATGATATAAAACGAATCTGGCAGGAAAGTTTTTCCGACACGAGGGAGTATGTCAGAATGTATTTTGAACAGGTATACCGCGATGACGACGCACTCCTTTTGCACGATGCGGAAGGAGTGCCCGTCAGCAGCCTGTTGTTACAGCATTACTCCATGTCATTTCATGGTGCGACTCCGCCGGTAAGTTATATTGCCGGGGCTGCCACACGTCGCAATCAGCGAGGGAAGGGGTATATGACTGAATTAATGCGGATGGCACTTGCGGAATCAGCACAACGTGGAGATATGTTGTGCGCTCTGATACCCGCAAATGAAGCCCTTTACTATTTCTACAGGAGATATGGTTTCTCCACCGTTTTCTATACAAAGGAGCAGCGTTTCACCGCTCTTCATCCGTTTTCGGTGAAAAATGAATATCACCATTTGGATGATTTTTCATCGTCCGATGTCTGGAAAGCATTTGATCATTTCCAGCGGGAGCGGGAATGTTATATTCTTCACTCCGAACGTGATTTCAAAAACATCCTTTCCGACCTTCGGGCTACTGGTGGTGACTTTGTGGTGATGACTCATGGGGAAACGGATGGTGAAAAAGCATCTGAAGGTCAGCTGCCGTCAAATATCGCTTCTATGGCTTGGGCTGAGATGCGTGATGACATTTTGCTTGTCACCGATGTCATGGGCGACTCTGCCGACTCACGCATGGCTGCTTTGCGTCAGTTAAGGGGAATACATGGCGATACTCCCGTGTTGCTGTATGGTCGTCCTACCGACACTATGGGCGGAAGACTTATGCCCCGAGGTATGTGCAGGGTGGTTAATGTTCAGCTTGCGCTTTCGATTATCGCCGAGGCATATCCCGAATTCAGTTCGACTATAAGGGTAACAGACCCGATATTGCAGGATGTCAATTCACATACATTCGTAGTAGATAAGGGTGAATGTGTCATAAAGGATGATATAGCGGATGCTAAACTTGATTTCGATGTTAGCATTGATGTGTTTACCGATATACTTTTCAGCGCTCCGGAGACCGGCGAAATACTCAAATTCCCGTCTGTCCGTCCCATGATAAGTCTTATGCTTGATTAATCAATTTTGAAACAATAAGAATATGATCATAAATACAGCCCGTTTTTCAATTTCTAATTCCAATCCGGCGAAATGTCCGAGTGATAACCGCCATGAGTATGCCTTTATAGGACGAAGCAATGTCGGCAAATCATCGTTGATAAATATGCTTGTTGGAAATTCCAAATTGGCAAAAACATCATCGACTCCCGGAAAGACTCTGTTGATAAACCATTTTCTGATTAATGATGACTGGTATATAGTTGACCTCCCGGGATATGGTTTTGCAAAACGAGGCAAAGAACAACGAGAAGCTCTTGAAAAAATGATCAAGGGTTATATTCTCAACCGTGAGGATATGACCACACTGTTTGTGCTTGTGGATTCTCGTCATGCCCCAATGAAGATCGATTTGGATTTCATTAACTGGCTCGGTGAGAACGGCATCCCGTTTGCAATTGTTTTTACAAAGCTTGACAAGATGGGACCTATTGCCGGAAAGAAGAACGTGCAGGCATATTGTGATAAGCTTCTTGAAGAATGGGAAGAGCTTCCTCCAATATTTCTAACATCAAGTGAAGACAGAAGAGGGCGTGAAGAGCTGCTCGATTATATTGAGCAACTTAACAAACTTCCGTTGCCAAACGAATCGGAGTGAACTCTTATTTTGTAAATAGTGTTTTAATAGTGGAATCATCATTAAAAACTAAAACTATTTACATTATGGACAATAATTTGAAAAAAGAAGCTACCGAGCAGGAAGAGAAATATCGTGGAGTGGATGTCAATAAGGCAGACGATGGGAAAGTTTCTGAGAAAATGGTAAAAGAAGATACCAAGGAACTGAATAACAATCCCCGTAATAACGATATGCAGTAATCCTGATTGGAAATGAATGCATTATAAGGTGTGTGGTTGTTATAGGCTACGCACCTTTCTTATTTGCCTCTATTTTTAATTCTTTTCTCCATTTAGCCAATCGTTTCATCCGGTAGTGTTTCACTGAGTGTGTCTGAGGCGAGTTCACTCAAGCCTGTAGACCTCA
>CAJTMJ010000049.1 GCA_910577335.1 uncultured Duncaniella sp.
TAAATACTATAATGAACTGATATAAATCATGTCCAACTTTTTGGGTTCAGTTCACCACCGGGAGCTGTGGAGATTTTTTCAGGCAAATGCCACAGAATATCCCGTCCCGGCGTGTTCATCAACTCCGAGCGAACAGACTTTGAACCCCGATTATTATCCGCGATAAACATAGAGCTGGCAACGCCCCGGTGGGTGACACTGAACGGAAGACATACAAGAAATGCTATCCGTAAGATAATAGCAATGTCCATAAATATGCCCGAAGCTAATGTATGTCATACTCTCTCACCGATGATAATGTCTATACTTTCATTAGAAACCGCTATGACAGCCCCGGTATAAGGCAATGTATGTGTCGGGGACGACCCCGGAATTTATGGAGGGATCGGCACCGAAACATTCTTTGCCGCCGTGGGCCGTAACAAACGGAGAGTGGCGAGGCGGCTCAAATTCCTTATCAATGAGCAGGCGTTAAGAACACGGGCTGTCGATTAGAAGTCTTGTGTGTGCGACATCCCTGTCGCAATCTCACAAGGCGTATGAGGCAGCCGGTGTTCAGCCGGCTCCCATAGTCGGTGTGCGGTCGGAGGGTGTCAGTGAAGCCTGCTTCGCCGTCACACTCCGACGGCATAGCCGACGACAATACCGTGAGCAGCCACGCCTCTCGCAGTTTTCGCAGTGCAATCTTATTACCTTGAATAGCCTGAAACTCAATAAATTTTTGTAACTTTGCATATGCAATCCCACTGAATGTATGACGCTTGATTTAAACTACATACAGCATTTGGCTAAAAACCATGAAGGTGTTGATGTCGAATTTAAGGAAACCACCGGACAGCTTAACCGTGGTATGGAGACATTATGCGGTATGATCAACGGCTCCGGAGGTGTCGTTGTGTTCGGGGTATCGAACAAAGGTAAAATCATCGGACAGGAAATCGGCGACAAGACTACCCGTGAAATCGGGGAGGCAATCAATAAATTCGATCCGGCGGTTGACATTCAACCGATATATGTGCCGGTTGACAATTCCGACAAGTATGTCATAGTATTCCGGACAGATGGATTGGAGACTGATAAGCCTTATATGTGGGACGGCAAACCGTATCGCAGACACGACAGCGTGACAAGTGTCATGCCCCGCGAGAAATTCATCCGGCTTCATGAGCTTCAGCACGGATTGAAATACAAATGGGAGAATGAAGTGAATCATAATCTGACCATTGATGATCTTGATGAACGTCTCATACACAATTTAATCCAAAACGCAGTAAGGCGAGGCCGACTATCAAACGATGCTCTTAATGATACTGTGCCCATCGCTTTGTCACGACTCAATCTGACTAAAGACGGAGCTGTGTGCAATTCAGCGGCTGTATTGTTCGGAAAAGTTTTTTCTGATTATCCACAATGCAGGTTACGCCTTGCGCGATTCAAAGGGACCAGCAAGCAATATTTCATCGACAACCAACAACATGAAGGTAATATCTTTGAGTTGGTGGATGCGGCTATGGCTTTCTTCTTCAAGCATCTCAACCTTTCGGGTACGACGCATAATCGCCTTTACAGAGAAGATAATCTTGAGATTCCCTATGATGCTTTGCGTGAGGCTGTTGTCAATGCATACTGTCATATGCAATGGGGATATGAGATCGCCACTGTGGGTATTGCGATTTACGATGACTGTATAGTAATTGAGAATGCTGGTCGCTTCCCGGTCAGAATCTCGCCAAACACGCTGATGCGTAAGGAGGAAGAAGATCGTAAAAATACCTCAATGCCTCCGAATCCGGTAATTGCCAATGTCATGTATCTTGCCGGCCTCATCGAACATTGGGGGCGTGGACTGTCAATGATGGCAAGACAATGTGAAGGTGCTGGATTGCCTGCTCCCGAATTCTATTGTGACGGTACCGTTGTCAAAATTACTTTTATGCGTCCCAAGGACACAGGCAAGGACACAGTTGGAGTAAGCAAGGACACAGTAGGACACAGTACGGACACAGTAGGACACAGCTCAATATTGTTGAACAATATGCCTATAAGTAAGTCAATCAGAATTCTCATTCAATCTATTGGAGAAGATTGGTTTACAGCGAACATGTTATGCGAAATAATTGGTTTATCCTCAAAGAGTTCCTTTATAAGAAATTATATTAGGCCGGCTATGAATTGTGGACTGGTAGCTCTTGAAAATCCCGACAGCCCGAATGCTCCGAACCAAAGATACGGATTGACATTGAAAGGCAAAGCCCTGTATTACGAGCGTCATGATAACGAAAATGACGTTCAAAATGACCCGCAAAGAATCCAAATTGACCCGCAAAATGACCCTCAAACCAATTTAGAGGGTCAGCCTGACCCTCTAAACGAAGAACTTGACCATCAAAAGACAGCCATCATCAAAGCTATCAAAGAAAACAATGAAATCAGCCGTTCCGAGTTGGCAAGTATAGCCGGATGTTCGGAAAGCACCATCAAACGACGGCTTAAAGAGTGGAATATTGCGTGGCTTGGTCATCCCAAAACCGGGCACTGGGTATTTGTCAAGAATATTCAATAACCGATATAGAGATGGGGGTTTCACGTGAATATTTTACAAGTCGGAGGATTCCTGTCATTATGATTATTAAATAGAGACATGGCAAAGAAGGGAAAGAATAAAGGAACTGTTCCAACCGAGTATGCAGAAGTGAAATTCAATCATGGCATTTTTGAGGACTACCTTCAATATGGCCCCCAATATGATACCGTCAATGATTGTCCGGTCATACCCGGCGAAACGGAGTTTGTTCCAAGACAGCGGCTGGGAAAACTCTCGAAAAGCATGAGGAATGTTCTTCGGGAATATATGAGCCATGCCGTTACTGAGTATTGGGAGGCGCATAGACAGATTCCGGTTGACGGTGACCTGAAGCAACTTCGTAAACTGGCACTTGATACTCTACTGGGAGAGTTTCATGTCTATGTAAAGGATGATAAGGAAACCTCTCTCTTCCTTAATGACACAGTCGCTATCACAATCAATAGAATCCTCAAAAAAGAGAGTCTATAAGTCAGAAAAAGGGAGACATCTTATTGTGAATATCAATAACAATGTACTGATGATAGAAGTCTGGTTAGGGACTTTTATGTTTCCGTATTCATCAATGTACAGCATGACTCGATAAACGACCCGATAAATATCACTCTCGGATGTATAGAATTTTTAACGCTGAAAACAGCCTGAAATCAGACTATTATAGCTACTTTTGCGTTGTAGATATACGAAGAACATTGAAATGTCCGGGTGTGCAAAAAGGGAACATCCATGATTTTCAAGAAATCTAAAGTCTTGACAGACAATATAGTTGACCCCGTTTCGGGTAAATCTCTCCGAGGTCACTAAAGGGTCTATCAGACCGACGAATTCCTCTGAAAATCAATGATTTTCAGAGGTTTTTCTTTTTACCGCAATCCCCAATCGGCGCAGAATATTGAAACTGCGGGTGTGCAAGAAGGGGTCAGCGGATTTTTCCGGTGGGTAGAGGGGTAGTGTCGGAGTACAATGTTACCTTTGTGAATGATTTGATTTTATAAACTACGATTTATAAAATCTTTTTTATGGTATTTTTATTTGGTATGATTGATAAAATCGCCACATTTGCACTATGGGACTAATTGGGCGACAAACCTATATAGAACACATCCTCCGTTATTTTGAAAAAGAAATTTTATATGGCTCGAACTTTTTCACTGTTAGTACCCCATATCTCGCCGATTTTATATAACTTTGCGTATGATAATGATAAATATTACAATGTTCTTGATAAAGAAATATACCCTTACTTTACTGTTAGTTTTACTATCGGCATTTAATTCCTTCGGTGAGGTTTTCAACACATCAAAATGTTTTGATTTATTGTGTTCGCCACAATATATAGACCATTTTAAAGATGATGTACGGTTTGCCGAACTATTTGCCGATTCTGTATTTATCTTTAATGTCGCAGACGTTAATTCTAATTGCAGCGCATCTAAACTTTGCAATCTATATTCCGAAATCAACGGAGATAAAAACGATATTTCCAAATGCCTTTCCGCCATTCAGCATTTGGATAGTCTTGCCTGTGATATTGAATGGTCGAAAGGAATCGTATCGGTTCAGCCAAAACTGGCATACGTCTTGCAGAAATTAGTCGATCACGGATATTCCGAGTACTGGGATAATACAATCTACCCCAAGCTGAAATCCCATATCAACAGTTACAATTTGGATCAGGACTTGCTGAACACTATAAACGACAGCCTTACCGATTTTTTCTACCCTCAATCTCTTTCCGGTACCCACTCCAAAATATTCATTTTGGATATTGAAAATGCTTTCAATCTTTCAGATGAATCATTTTGTTGCACTCCGCTTATTCTCGACCCCCAAATAGAGAAACAGTTGAGATTAAATTTTTTAAATATCTATATTCACGAAAATCTGCACAATCTCTATATTTCTCCCGAACTAATGGCAAAGTTGGGCGAACTTGACAAAGACCCTTTTTATAACAACAAAGAAGCCATAGCACAAAAACATGGAGAGGGCAGAAATGAAGCTTTCGTTGTAGCCGCTGAGGTATATATTTCTGAAAAATTAGGGCTGCGCGACTTTCAGAATGTCTACGATGAATTTTCACAATACGTTGACGGTAGCCTGGTTTTGGCACCTATAATTTATACCAATCTATCATATAGAAACCGCAACGAATCTTACAATGATTTCCTTTTGCGGTTATTTGAAAATGGCACTTTGAAAGCCGGAGAGATTGAAACTAATTATAATGATGCAATGAACCATATCCAATCTCAAATCTCGGCAAACTAAGCATCAAGTTGCTGACCTTCCGAGACAAAAAAATCCAATCGTCTAATTGTTTGGCGATTGGATTCTTTTTTTGCTAACCGAATAAATTATTTGCCATGTTTATGTGCCTATTCCTCGGATGCGTCTTCGTTGACCGATTCAAGGGCAAGAGAAGTAAGAGTCTTATCTGACTTCTTCTCGTCACGCAAGATCGAACGAAGCAGATCAGCTACCTTAGGTTCCTGCATCGCATCAGCAAATGCCGCAAGAGTGCCATAGGTCGCAATTTCGTAATGCTCTACCTTTTGGGCTGCAAGTATCAATCCCGCATCGCGTATGGCTGACCCCTTTTCAGTATCGGAAATAATACTCTCTGTCTCCGAAATCAGTCCCTCCATCGCATCACATTTTTTAGTGGCAGGTTTCTCGCCCATCAGTTCAAACACCTGTTCCACAACAGAGATCTGTTCTTCTGTTTCCGTCTTATGCGTATCAAACGATGCCGCAAGTTTTTTACCTGTTGCCGCCTTGCTCATCTTAGGAAGAGCCTTAAGAAGCGCCTTCTCAGCCCACAGGATATCTTTCAACTTGTCAACGAAAAATTCACGAAATTCTTTTCCCGGTTTTTCCTTTTTGCTCTTCGCATCCTTTCCACTTTCAGTAGCTTTGGCGGCTTTCATGTCAGCTTTAGATTCAGCTACATCTTTTTTCTTAGTTTCCGCCGTTGCTTTCACATCATCCTTCTTTTGAGAAGCATCTTTCTTAGCTTTGGTTTCCATAATTAAAAAATTTTTGTAGTTAAAAAAATGACATTATAATGATCTGATGCCTGACATTCCATGCATCGAGTAACATTACAGTGATAGTAACTATTATCGCCGCATTAGGTTTTTCCCAAAATCTATAACGTGTTTTAAAATATCCTTAAAATAAAAAATCGATAACCATTAAAAAACATATTAACAAAAAACATTTTAAAAGCGTATAAAGCATCAAAACAGCTCGAATGATAAAAATAAATTTGGTTCAAACTCCTCATAAAGAGTTTAAATCAAATTTTTCAAGCCACTGATAGAGTCCAAATGATGCAAAATTCGTAATTTTGCAAAAATTATCCAATCGATTTCATATACCACTCATTAATTCAGACGATGAAAAAAGTATTATTGCTCGGCTCGGGAGCCTTGAAGATCGGCCAAGCTGGCGAATTCGACTATTCCGGTTCACAAGCGCTTAAGGCATTGCGTGAAGAAGGGATCGAATCTGTGCTCATAAATCCGAACATTGCCACTATCCAGACATCAGAAGGCGTTGCAGACCGTGTGTATTTCTTGCCTATCACACCCCAGTTTGTAGAAGAAGTCATCAAAAAAGAACGTCCTGACGGCATATTACTTGCTTTCGGAGGTCAAACCGCACTCAACTGCGGTACTCAACTCTATCTTGACGGCACTCTCGAAAAATATGGTGTGAAAGTGCTCGGCACATCCGTAGAAGCCATCATGATAACCGAGGATCGTGACCTATTCGTGAAAAAGCTAAGTGAAATCGATGTTAAGACTCCTGTTTCACAAGCTGTGGAAAATCTTGAGGACGCATTGGAAGTAGCTCATCGCATAGGCTATCCGGTCATGGTACGCTCAGGTTATGCGCTTGGCGGTCTTGGTTCCGGCATCTGCAACAATGATGAGGAGTTCATTCCGCATTGCGAAAGCGCTTTAGCATACTCCTCGCAGATACTTGTGGAAGAGTCGCTCAAAGGCTGGAAAGAAATCGAATTCGAAGTCATACGTGACGCATCCGACCTCTGCTTCACCGTTGTGCCTATGGAAAACTTCGACCCGTTAGGTATCCACACCGGAGAAAGTATCGTAGTTGCGCCTATCGTGTCATTAGCTCCGGAGCAGATAAAGATGCTCGAAGAAATTGCCACTAAGGTTGTACGTCATATCGGCATCGTAGGTGAATGTAACATACAGTATGCGTTCAACGCCGAAACCAACGATTACCGCATCATCGAAATCAATGCGCGTCTCAGCCGCTCATCGGCACTCGCATCAAAGGCTTCAGGTTATCCCCTCGCATTTGTGGCAGCCAAACTCGCCCTCGGTTACACACTTGACCAGATAGGTGAGCCCGGCACACCCTATTCAGCTGCTAAAGCTCCCGAGGTTGACTACATGATTGTCAAGATACCTCGCTGGGACCTTTCAAAATTCGTAGGTGTTGACCGTGAGATAGGCTCATCTATGAAATCAGTGGGTGAGATCATGTCAATCGGCAAGAGCTTTGAAGAAATCATACAGAAAGGTCTGCGCATGATCGGTCAGGGTATGCACGGCTTTGTCGGAAATTCCGACCTTCATGTTGACGATATAGAGCATGCGTTGACCCACCCCACCGATACTCGTATTTTCGCTATCGCCCAAGCCCTTGAAGAGGGATATACCCCGGCACAAGTGGCAGAGCTTACCAAGATAGATATATGGTTCATAAACCGTCTTGCCAATATAGTTCGCTTCGCCGACTCTCTGCGTAAACGTGGTGGCGCAGTCGAAGATCTCGACAAGGAAACTATGCTTGAGGCAAAACGTCTTGGATTCTCCGACTTCCAGATTTCCCGATTGGTTGAAAATCCCACAGGCAATATGGAAGCCGATGTCCTACGTGTCCGCAACCATCGTAAAGGACTCGGAGTGTTGCCCCACGTGCTCCGCATCAACACTGTGGCTTCAGAATATCCCGAACTCACAAACTATCTGTATGTGACATACGGAGCAACTGAGAATGCCATCAGATATGACCTCAATTCTCGCAACAATATAATAGTGCTCGGTTCGGGCGCATACCGTATCGGTAGCTCCGTGGAATTTGACTGGTGTTCAGTGAATGCCGCCACTACCTGCCGCAAACTCGGTTATAAGGCTGTAATGATCAACTACAACCCTGAGACAGCCTCAACCGACTATGACATGTGCGACCGTCTATACTTCGATGAGCTAAGTTTCGAACGTGTAATGGATATCATTGACCTTGAAACTCCACGTGGCGTGATAGTGAGCGTGGGTGGTCAGATACCCAACAACCTTGCGATGAAGCTTTACCGTCGTCATGTACCTATTTTGGGAACATCACCGGTGTCAATCGACCGTGCCGAGAACCGTCACAAATTTTCAGCCATGCTCGACCAGCTTGGCATCGACCAGCCGCGTTGGAAGGAACTTACCACTGAGGATGAGATCCACGCATTTGTCGAAGAGGTCGGATTCCCCGTGTTGATTCGTCCGAGCTATGTGCTTTCAGGCGCAGCGATGAATGTATGCTACGACTACGAACAGATGCACCGTTTCTTAGGTCAGGCTGCAAAGGTGTCAAAAGAGTATCCCGTGGTAGTATCTGAATTCCTTCAGAACGCCAAGGAAATTGAATTTGACGCTGTTGCCCGCAACGGACAGATTGTGGAATATGCAATTTCCGAACATGTTGAATACGCAGGTGTCCATTCAGGTGACGCCACATTGGTATTCCCGGCGCAAAAGATTTATATGGCTACCGCTCGACGCATCAAACGCATCAGCGCACGCATTGCCGAGGCTCTCAACATCTCAGGTCCGTTCAACATCCAGTATCTTGCCAAGGACAATTACGTAAAAGTCATAGAGTGTAACCTTCGCGCCTCACGTTCATTCCCATTCGTGAGCAAGGTGCTCAAAAAGAACTTTATCGAGACAGCAACACGTATCATGCTCGGTGAGAAGCCCGAAGTGGCAGACACTTCAACTTTCGATATTGACTATATCGGAGTTAAAGCATCGCAATTCTCATTTGCACGTCTGCATAAAGCCGATCCGGTGTTAGGTGTTGACATGTCATCAACCGGTGAAGTTGGCTGTCTTGGACGTGACTTCGACGAGGCTCTGCTCAATGCCATGATATCCGTAGGTCACCATGTTCCAACCAAGGGTGTGCTTGTAAGCTCAGGCGATGCACGTGCCAAGGTTGACATGCTTGAGGCTTGCCGACTGCTCGATTCTCGTGGCTATACCATCTATGCGACACCCGGAACAGCCGCATTCCTCGCTAATCACGGAGTCAAAGCTACTCAGGTATGCTGGCCCGACGAAGAAGGATTGTCAGTGCTCGACGTCATAGGCGACCACACTGTTGACTTGGTGATAAATATTCCCAAAAATCACACCAAGCGAGAGCTTACAAATGGCTATCGCATACGCCGTCATGCTATTGACCACAACACTCCGCTGCTCACCAATGCACGTCTTGCTTTAGCATACGTGAAAGCATTCGTATCACGCCCCGTCGAATCAATCGGCATCACACCATGGCAAGAATACTAGTATAAAATAATTGCTAATAATAAAGCTGGCTGCACTTCATCATGCAGCCAGCTTTTTATTTATTGAACTGATTTAAGCATAGTCCCTAATTTTTGGCTCTATTTTAGGTCAATTTCACACTTCAGAATAACGTCTATTTTAGCCTCATTTATTCATCACATCCCTATAATCCGCCATAAATTCCATAAACTGAAATATGCCTATAGCCAAACCGATGACGGCACCACATATTACTCCGTAAATAAAATAAATATTATCTACCATTACATATATAAATGAGCCTAAAAGCGCTATGGCAATCGGTATTAGTATAATCATAAACTGAAGGTGACGTTTGCGGTAGAATGTGGCAAGCCTTGAAACTTCCCCAACAGCCATCGACACACAATCTATCCTGCTTACACCTTGATAAAGCCATCTATCCATAATGGAACACATAAGGAAGTAAGTGGCGAATGCAATACTGAAATATACTTTGGTGCCTTCAGGCAATATATTATTAAACATTAAAAGTGATGACCACGCAATCATAATCAGCCCCACATTTGAAAACCGACGATACCTGCAAGCCAATTTCTGCAATGCGGTTCTGCGTTTGCCATTAATGACTTCATTAACATATTCCCTGTCTGAGGGACTGAATCGAGTTTCATTCCACCCTTTTTTTATCTCTTCGTCCATAGCTAACTGTTATATTATTTTATGTTTTTTAGTTTTTCTTTTGCTCTTTTCAATCGGGTGCCAACCGAATTACGAGGCATACCCACCATCTCGGATATTTCGTCATAGCTGAATTCGTCCAGCCAAAGAAGCACTATTGCCTTATCTACCGGCGAGAGGCATGATATGATCTCATGTAATTCTCGAAGCATCATTTTTCTCTCCACCGAATCGTCAATGACATCGTAAAGTTCTGTGCTCCCGGCGGTTGAAATTTCCTTATGACGTTTTCGCAAAGTGGAGACGCAGGTGTTTAACGTCACCCGATAAATCCATGTCTTCAACGATGACTTCCCTTCATATCTGTGCAGCCCCTCCCATATATTAATTAAGGTGTCCTGATGAAGATCTTCAAGTTCCTCCATCGTACGTGCATACCCGAAACAGAGTTTGACAATCAGATTGTCATACATTCTGAAAACTTCGTTAAACCGGGACTCCATTGAGCGACAATTGTTGACAAGCTCCGGTCTGTCGGCATTTTCTATAATCGATAACACGTATCGTATCACCGACCCGATTATATGCCTAACCGAATGGCGCGGGATGGGTTGGGGAATATTTATTTCATAGTTAAACATCTGTTCATAAATTTACTTTCTACTCTATTAGTCGCAAATACAAATCAATAAATTTCAACGAAGTTATTGAAATTTCACATTTAAGGATGGACAATTGCCAATATTTTCAGTAATTTTGCAGAAAATCAAATCATTCTGTCTCCTCTCAATCGACATTCATTTCACATTAATAATATGGCACGACACCAAAATTTAACTTTAGCCCTAATGACTACCATGATATGTGGTTCATTTGCGGGATGCTCCAACTCGAAGCAATTATCTTATCCCGCCGCTCCAAGCGATAACACAGTTGACACCATCTTCGGAATGGTGGTGCCTGACCCCTATCGTCCTCTTGAAAATGACACTGCAGCCGAGACCGTAAAATGGGTTGAGGCAGAAAATGCTGTCACTCAGGAATATCTGTCAAAGATACCTTTCCGTTCTCAGATCAACGAACGCCTTACAGAACTTAACAATTTCGTGAAGAGAGGACTGCCTTGGCGTGGCAATGACGGGATGTATTATTTCTTTGAAAATGACGGTTTGAAGAATCAATCGGTGCTCTACCGCATGGAATCGCCCACTTCCACCGAAAAAGAGGTATTCCTTGACCCCAATACATTAAGCGATGACGGCACAGTGGCACTTACAGGTGTATTCCAATCAAAAGATGGCAAATACACAGCCTACACCATCTCTCGCAGCGGCTCTGACTGGACTGAGATATACCTTATGGACACAAAGAGCAAAGAACTTCTCCCCGACCATATAGAATGGGCAAAATTTACCGGTGCTGAATGGGATGGCGACGGCTTCTATTACAGCGCATATCCACGTCCGGAAGAGGGCAAGGAATTTTCAAATGCCAACCAGAACCATCTGGTATATTACCACAAGATCGGCACACCCCAAAGCGATGACACAGTGGCATTCAGCGACCCGGCTCATCCTTTCCACTTCCACACAGCATACGTGGCAGAATCACAGCCTGTGCTTTTCATCTCTGTAGGTGGTCAAGGTGTTGGCAACGAACTGAAAGTGCGTCAAAACGGAACATGGAAGACCATGGAGTCAACTCAGGACTATTCTCATGGCGTGATTGACGTTATCAATGATAAGATGTACATACTTACTTCGTATGGCGCACCAAAAAATCGTCTTATGATAGCCGACCTCGCAAAACCTGAGCGTGAGAACTGGAAAGAACTTGTGCCCGAAGGTGAAGGTGTGTTGGTTGGCGCACAATTTGCCGGCGACAAACTATTCCTGACATACGAGCAAGACGCATCAAACCATGTTGAAATCTACTCAATGGACGGAAAGAAAGAGGGTGAAGTCAAACTCCCCGGATACGGTTCGGTAGGATTCTCAACCGACCGCAAGCATCCTGAAGATATCTTCTACACATTCACCTCATTCACATCTCCCTCTACCCATTACTCATACGACCTCGCCACAGGTGAGAGCAAGAAGATGTTCCAAGCTGACATCAACGATGTTAATCTTGACGATTACGTGACCGAACAAGTATTCTATCCGTCAGCCGACGGCACTAAGATACCTATGTTCATCACCTATAAGAAAGGTCTTGAGAAAAATGGTAAAAACCCGGTGTTCCTCTATGGTTACGGTGGTTTCAATGTGTCACTTACTCCGAGCTTCTCAGCCAATCGCATGTTCCTGCTTGAGAATGGTGTGATTTACGCACAGGCAAATCTTCGCGGTGGTTCAGAATATGGCGAAGCATGGCATGAAGCAGGCACCAAGCAGAAGAAACTCAATGTGTTCAATGACTTCATCGGTGCTGCCGAATACCTTGTAAACGAAGGGTGGACTTCACCTGAGCATATCGCTATAAACGGCGGTAGCAATGGTGGTCTCCTTGTTGGCGCAACTGTCAACCTCCGTCCTGACCTCTTCAAGGTGGCAGTTCCTCAGGTAGGTGTGATGGATATGATGCGTTACCACCTATTTACTATCGGCTGGAACTGGGCTTCTGACTATGGCACAAGCGCAGATTCTCCCGAAATGGCAAAATATCTGCTCGACTACTCACCTCTTCACACTATCCGCAACGATGGTACACCATACCCCGCTATACTTGTCACCACTGCCGATCATGACGACCGTGTAGTGCCCGCACATTCATTCAAATATGCCGCAGCCCTTCAGGCAGCCGATACCGGTGACGCACCCAAGCTGATCCGCATCGACTCCAAGGCAGGTCATGGCGCAGGCAAGCCAATCGCAAAGATACTTGAAGAATATACCGACATCTACTCATTCATCTTTGAAAATCTCGGTATCGAGCCCAAGAAATAATATCATACCCATAGCACAATGAAACTTTTCCCCGTAATTCCCTCTCTGCTTCTTCTACTACTCACCGGCTGTTTCACAGGGGTGGAATCAACCCCCAAAATAACAGGTGCGGATGTAAGGAAGGAACGAGTGACTACAACCCCTGAAGACAACTATCTTGCAGGAGTGACCGACAGCCCTCTTTCGGCATGGGAACGGGGAAAAAGATTCGTTGTCACGGATGATAAAATAAAACTGATATTCGGACCTACAGCCCCTGCGCAATCACTTGCCGGTACTGAGATAATTTATAACGGAGCTTCGGAATCGACCGGCATAACCGGCGGAAATGTCACCGACCTATCTTTCATCACTGCATCAGGTGACGTTGTGGAGTATAGGATCAACCAACCGCTCAAAGAGTTGGAGTCAAAGAGTTCGCTTTCAGTACCGTTTACCATACAGCAAAGCATGGTTGAACAGGCACGGGCACTTCTTGACGGCAAGCGATTTTACATACTCACACGCTCATGGCGTGACGATAACGACAATTCAGTAGGGGGACGGCAGTTTGTTCCCATAACTATCGATTCAGTATCGCCGGGCAACTCCGTGTATCCCTTAAAGCTGTCGTTCACTGACGACAAAGGCGTTTCCGCAAGGATGTTTCTCCTTCCGGGTATACTCAAAGGGTCTCCCCGAACATTCCCCACGCTCTTCTCATTCGACGACCCGCGCAAGAAGTATCCCGACATATCCCCTGAAAACTGGGAACGTATTATCAACGGACGTGTTGAAGCTGGCATGACACGTGAAGAGTGCCGTCTTGCACTCGGCAGCCCTAAAGAGGTAGACCGTGCCGCCAACAATTCCTATCTCCGTGAGATATGGCTATATGAAAACGGCATATACCTTGTATTTGAGGACGGTTTGCTGAAGATATACCGAAGGTAGCTCTCCGATAAATACCGGTCACGAATAAATTACCACTAAAACGCTCCTGACGATGAACCCATACATCGCCGGGGGCGTTTAGTATATGATAACATTTTAAAATCATAGAGCCATGCTAAATGTAACATATCTCGACCACAGCGGCTTTGCCATCACGACACCCGCAGCCATAATGGTGTTTGACTATTATAAAGATCCCGACAAAAAGTTGGAGCATCTATTGAAGATTTCACCGGAGAAACCTGTACTATTCTTTGTATCACATCATCATCCGGATCATTTCAACACATCGATTTTTGAACTTGCGCAGGATAGGAAGCGCACTTATATCCTTTCGAACGATATATTTTCAAAGCTTGTGCCTAAAGAAGGCATCTCAGTCGCATGGATGAGCGCAGGTGATGTCATTGACCAAATTCCCGGCACTAAGGAGGTAAAAGCCTACGGCTCGACAGACGCAGGTGTAAGCTTCGCCATAACTCTTGAAGATGGCAGCGTGATATTCCATGCCGGCGATCTCAACGACTGGCACTGGAGTGAGGAATCAACCGAACGTGAAATTCAGAAAGCAGAGTCGAAATTCCGCACAATCGTTCATCGTATCGCCGAGGAAATCCCGGAAATAAAGGTTGCGATGTTCCCGGTTGACGCACGCATGGGCGATGATTTCGCAAAGGGAGCAAATATATTCTTAAGTGAAGTGAAGGTTGACAATTTCTTCCCGATGCATTTCTGGGGCGAACCTCAGAAAGCTTGTGATTTCTCAGTGTATGTTCCGCCGACAGCAAATACTAAATGCTACTGTCTCGACACCCCGGGCAAGACTGTAGAGATCAAATAGAATACCCATCACAATAACCAATATAAAAATACCGGCATAAAGCATCGTCGCTTTGTGCCGGTATTGCTATCTATCTATAAAATAACTTCTTGCTAATTTATTCTGCTGTAGTGGGAGCAGTGGGAGGAACTGTTGCCTTTGCTTCCCAACCGAGAGCGCTCGCACCTAACACAGCCGCATCAGCTTCCTTCAATTCTGAAAGGAGGACACGAACTTTGCCTTTAAATGTAGGCATCATGTGTTTCTCCATTGACTCACGCAACGGGCGCATAAGAAGCTCACCTGACTTAGCCAAACCGCCAAAGAGGATTATGGCTTCAGGAGATGAGAACACAGTGAAGTCAGCGAACGCCTCACCGAGAATATTGCCTGTGTATTCGAATATCTCATTAGCGAGTTTATCACCATTCACAGCTGCGTCATACACATCCTTAGAAGTGATGGCATCAATAGGAATATTGCGGAGCAGAGATTCGTCGGCACGTATTTCAAGGAATTCACGTGCTGTGCGTGCAACTCCGGAAGCAGAGCAATATGCTTCAAGACAGCCTGTGCGACCGCAACCGCAAAGACGACCGTTGTTACGCTTCATAATCACGTGACCAAGCTCTCCGGCAAAACCATCGTGACCATAAACTAACTGACCGTTAATCACAATACCGCTACCGACACCGGTACCAAGGGTTATCATGATGAAATCCTTTAATCCGCGAGCTGCGCCATAAGTCATTTCGCCGATTGCGGCAGCATTGGCATCATTTGTGATAGCTACAGGTATTCCAAACTTATCACTTACCATCTGAGCCAAAGGTAACGGAGTGGGCCAAGGTATATTGACAAGTTTTTCAATCATTCCGGTATAGTAATTAGCGTTCGGAGCGCCAATACCTATGCCATGAACCTTATCAACTGCATCGTTAGCAATCAACATTCTTGTTACCTCATCATAGAGTTCATCAATGTAAGCGTTAACATCGGTATGCTTTAACGTCTTAATTGAGGAACTTGCTATCACTGTGCCACGTGCGTCTACCAATCCGAACACGGTATTAGTGCCACCTATATCGACACCTAAAACGTATGGTTTGCTCATAATTTTAATTTCAAGGGATTATTATTGTTTTTTGATATTAGTGTCTTTATCGCTCCACAAATATACTCAATATTTTCTTATTATGGCATGACAAAGCCCAAAAAGTAAAAAAAATTTCATTAATTTTGTAGAACAATATGGAAAATGATTTCGACATACACGACAATCTCAATAAAGACAAAGATTTTGAAAAGGCCTTGCGCCCTTCATACTTCGATTCTTTCAACGGACAGGAGAAGATAGTGGAAAACCTGAAAGTCTTCGTCCAAGCTGCCCGTATGCGAGGCGAAGCACTTGACCACTTGTTATTGTTCGGTCCTCCCGGACTTGGGAAAACCACTCTCGCCGGTATCATAGCGAACGAATTAGGTGTGAATTTCAAAGTCACTTCCGGACCTGTGCTTGACAAACCGGGAGATCTGGCGGGTATACTCACATCGCTCGAAGAAAATGATGTGCTTTTCATAGATGAGATACATCGTTTGAGCCGTGTGGTAGAGGAGTATCTCTACTCCGCCATGGAGGATTACCGCATAGATATAATGATAGACAAGGGTCCGGGTGCACGTTCGGTGCAACTGTCACTTTCTCCATTCACCCTTGTCGGGGCAACGACACGTTCAGGTATGCTTACCGCTCCGATGAGAGCTCGTTTTGGTATTAACTGCCATCTGGAATATTACAATCACGAGGTGCTTGAACGAATCATATTACGATCTGCCGCCCTACTCGGAGTGAGATGCACAGGCGAAGCCGCCCACGAGATAGCCATGCGCAGCCGAGGGACCCCACGTATAGCCAATTCACTGCTCCGTAGAGTGCGTGACTTCGCACAAGTGAAAGGGACAGGAGACATAGAGCCTGAAATAGCTCGTTTTGCCCTTGATGCGCTCAACATAGACCGCTATGGTCTTGACGAGATGGACCACAAGCTCCTTCTCACAATGATCAACAAATTCAACGGCGGTCCCGTCGGACTCTCCACCATAGCTACCGCCATCGGTGAGGAGAAAGACACTATAGAAGAAGTCTATGAACCTTTCCTTATAATGGAAGGATTCCTACGCCGCACACCACGAGGGAGAGAAGTCACCTCATTAGCTTATAATCATCTTGAAGATTCAATCGATGAAAAGCAGCTGCGCTCATTTCAGAGAGGACAGATGCCAAACTTATTTGAATAACCAATTCAATCATTAGATATCTTATGGCGGGAATCAAGAGTCTTGCTAAAGACACTGCCGTATATGGCTTAAGCAGCATAATAGGCCGTTTTCTTAATTGGTGCCTTGTGCCACTTTACACTCAAATGTTCCCTCCGGGTGAATATGGAGAGGTGATATACATATACACACTTGTGGCATTAGCTTTAATAGTGCTGACATACGGAATGGAGACCGGCTTTTTCAGGTTTGCCAACCATGAAAAGTATAAGGATCCGATGGAGGTGTATTCCACCGCATTGATTTCACTGTCGGTGACTTCGATCACATTCATAGCGTTGGTAGCCATATTCCTAAGCCCCATATCACTGACATTCCACTGTGCAAATCATGAAAGCTACATAATGATGATGGCTATCGCCGTGGCTCTTGACGCTTTCACCGCACTGCCGTTCAGCTATCTGCGATATGCCAAACGCCCCATGCGATTTGCAGGACTGCGACTCATAAACATTGGAGCAAACATCGCTCTTAACCTCTTTTTCATCCTTATATGCCCATGGCTGTGGAAGCAAGCTCCGGGTTGGATAGCATGGTTCTATGACCCTGACTTCGGTATCGGATACATATTCCTTGCCAACCTTATTACATCAGCTCTTAACCTGTTATTACTTCTGCCAGAGCTAAAAGGGTTTAAATGGAAGTTCAACCCGGCATTGTGGCGTGAAATGATAGGCTATTCAGCACCTTTACTTGTGCTCGGTCTTGCCGGTATAATGAACCAGAACATCTACTCTATTCTTATGCCGCTGCTCTATCCCGACAAAGCAAACGCCATGACACAGGTAGGTATATACGGTGCGAACTATAAGATAGGTATAGTGATGGTAATGTTCATTCAGGCATTCCGATTCGCCTACGAACCGTTCATATTCGCACGGGCTAAAGACCGCGGGGAGGATAAGCTTCAAAGCTATCGTGATGCTATGAAATGGTTCGTGATCTCAGCGATGGTAATATTCTTGGGAGTGATGTTCTACCTTGACATATTGCGTCATTTCATCGCCTCCACCTATTTCAGCGGACTAAAAGTGGTGCCTATAGTAATGATTGCCGAACTTTTCTTCGGGATTTCATTCAATCTGTCGCTATGGTATAAACTGACCGATAGAACCGCTTGGGGAATGTGGCTATCACTATTCGGGTTGGCTATGACAATAGGATTGAATGTCCTGCTGGTTCCACATTACGGATATATGGGATGCGCATGGGCAGCTTTCGGATGCTACGGCTCAATGATGGCGGCAAGCTACATACTCGGACGTATATACTATCCCATAAATTACAATCTGCCAAAACTTTCATTCTACTTCATTTCTGCGATAGCGCTCTGGTTTTTCTCCGAAATCATCGCAATAGAAGCCAAGCCGTGGATTAACATGTTAGTGCGCACACCCTTACTGCTCGCATATATCTATATGGCGTTAAGGATGGAAAAAGTGCAACTGAGTTTCAGAAAGCGATAGAGAATGTCAATTTGAAAAGACGTTATTTATAGCTATCTTCAAGTCATTGAACATTGAGGCTACCGGTGTAAGTATCGGCTTGAAGGGCTGCACATGCTTGGGTGTATACACATTCAATGAATGATGGTGGCAGTCTATATCCAGACGCTTTTCGATTTCCATAGGCTCGCCGTCGAGATGTGCCACGCCTGAATTTTCACGTTCTATAACAAGATGTGGGGTGCGGAATGTCTGTATAAGCACATTCTTCTCTATCATACCGGTGAGCATATCCACCCCGACTATGGCAGTGTTGAAAAGGTTTCCTGCGTGTATTATGGTCACGTCAAGAAGTCCGTCGTCAATAGCCGCATGTGGAGCTATATATGCGTTGTTGCCATATTGCGAAGCATTACACACCGCCACTAAAAATGCTTTTTTTGTCAACATTTTCCCATTGGCGCTAATGGTATAATATTCAGGTTCGTAATTGGCATACGTTTCAAAGGTGCTTTGGAGATAAGTAAACTTCCCTCGTGTCTTTTTACGGGCAAACGCAGCACTGACCGCCGCATCAAATCCAACTCCGAACGTACAGAAAAATTTACGATCATTAACCGTAGCGAAATCAATAGGCATCGGGTGATTCTCAAGTATCACCTTTATCCCCTCCTTTATATCAATAGGTATACCAAGGTGACGTGCAAGCCCATTGCCTGAACCACAAGGGATAATACCCAACACTGTTCGCGAGCCACACAGAGCGGCAGCCGTCTCATTGATAGTGCCGTCACCTCCGGCAGCAAACACAGCGTCATAACCAAGTCCGACAGCGTCAGATGCAAGTCTTGTGGCATCGCCGTGGCATTGGGTATATACCACCTCGACACTCCAGCCAAGCGGTGCAAGCATCTCTTTAACTTGATCGTCGAGCCCGGCTTTGCTTCGTGTGCCCGATATAGGGTTAATTATGAGTCGTGATTTCATGTTTAATTCTGTACAATGGAGATTCATTCGGAGAGAATCAAGGTTATAAGATGCCGATATGGCGACTTAAATAGTCACTCTATGCGTACATGCTCCAATTTTCACTATATAAATACCTTTAGCCCTCATAAGAAACCTGTGGATACCTTCGGGAAGAGTTTCTTCGGATACCAATTGCCCGAGTATAGTGAAAACTTTAACCGTTATACGCTTCTCGCTCGACACATAAATATATCCGTCGCTCACAGCTATACCTATCGGATTTTCGTCAATATCCTGGAGTTCAACCATCGCTCTCGGAGGTGTGTCCACCTCTTCCCACCGCTGCGTCGCTCCAATGGTGAAGACAACAGTGAGTACCACGATAAGTATGACTATGAAACGGCGCATATCCGAATACAAAAGTAGAAAAAATTTTCCATGTAACAAAAAAAGGGGCTGTGTCAAAATAGGCGCAGCCTCTTTTTTGTGGCATTGATGTTTTGAT
>CAJTMJ010000050.1 GCA_910577335.1 uncultured Duncaniella sp.
ATAGGTGCCAGTCCTAATTTTGTTTTGCCTCAAAAAGTTTTATCGGACAGCAATATTTTATTATGATTGTTGTCATTGGTTTAATTGTTAGTCATTGCGGCAACCCTGCGGATAGTTGTTACAGAGGTACCAGTGATTTTACTTATATTTCTGAGGCTATAACCTCTTCTTAGTAGTCGTAACTCCTCGGCATATTCCTCTTTGTAGGCTTCGATGGATTTGGTGTAACCGTCCTTGCGTCCTACCTTACCACCGTTGGCACGATAGTTATTGTAACCGCTCTGCATACGGCTTCTGATAAGACTGCGCTCCATAGCGTTGAATTGGGCGAGAATACCAAGAACCAAGGTGGCTATCGGGTTGACCCTCCCATCGGGAAGCATGGTCTCAAGGGCATTTTGAAGGATGAAAACCGATATCCCACGCTCGGTGAAAGTCTCAATGAGTTGAAGGAAGTCAACGGCTCGACGGCTCAGACGGCTACACTCATAGATGAGGATTTTGTCAATCTTATGCTTACTGGTGTAGTCGAGAAGTTCAGTCATGGCTTGACGCTCTTCTACCTTCTTCGCTCCGCTAATTTTCTCTGAGAACTCTTTGACTACTTCATAACCTTGGCGAGAGGCATACTCTCGTAGGTCATGAAGTTGACGGTCATAGTCTTGTGAAGAGGTAGAAACGCGAGCATAGATAACAACCTTGGTATTTTCCATTCTCAGAGATGATTAGGCAGTGAAACCATACTCTTTGTTAACTCGCTCCTCGTAGTCATCTGTGCGCTCCACAAGGCTGTCAATGACATTCACCAGTTCATCGAAGTAAACATCCTCGACAGTCTTTCCAGTTTTCCTGAGAACGACGCGGAATGTGTCATGTCCTTCGTCATAGATGACCTCTACCCAGCCTTTGTACTTGAAGCCCTGCACCTTGAAGGCGAGACCTCGGTTGTCCGAGAGGCGGGTCGGCGAGTTGAAACCCCACGACCATATTACCATGAGTTGAGAGCGGAGGATTGACAGGATGTATTCAGCCATATTCTTGATATTATCGGTTAATTATCACCCTGCAAAGTTACATCTAAAGTTAAGCGATTCCAAATTTCTTCAGCTAACTAAAGTTAATTCATGCTGAGAAAATTGATATTCCGCGTTAATTTAGCTACCTTTGCGGTATATAACCGATGGATATGGACACTAAGACACTTTCAAACCGCGTCAAAGAACTCTGTACAGAGCAAGGAATCACGCTCAAGGAGCTATCAGAAAAGATGGGAATAAAGCCCGAATCTCTAAGCCGTGCGCTCAATGGTAATCCCCAGCTTTCGACCTTGGAAAATATTGCCAAAGCCCTTGGAGTAGGAGTAGCCGAGTTATTAACTGGTGGGCGGTCTTATAAACCGTTGACCTCGGAATTTACTGCACTGGTAGTCGATGATGGGAAAACTTATCTCTTTCATTCTAAATCGGGTTTGAAGGATTGGCTAAATCAGTGATTACTCTTCTTGATGAAATCAAGAGCCTCCTTAGTGAAGTATTGTTCAGGGAGATAGGGGCAAACCTCTGGGATGAACGTCTCGACACAATCAAGTTCATTGTGTCTGAGAATGTAGACTGTACCCTCGTCTCCCACAGACTTATGCCACTTGAACTGATTGCTGAATGCCTCACTTGTAAGGGGATGAGGCTCATTGGGTGTTACGGCTTGCAAGGCATCTGCTAAACTTTCATAAGCCTCTTGGAGTGCCTCTATCTCATACAATAGTGCCTTCATTTCTTCGGGTGTCATATCATTGGAACACTCAAAGGGTACTCGTTCAAGGATGTCGCTGTTTTCATCTGAGGTGAGAGCTTCAAACGGTTTCTCTAACTGTATCTGTCCAATAAAAGAGTCTGCAAGAGCTTCCAATTCATCAGATTTGAAGAGGAGGAAGTTGGCGAGATTCTTATTTATCTGCGCCTTGGTAAAGAACTTAGAGATTCTTTTTGATTTGGTTGTTTTGTTTTTTGTCATACAGATGTAAATTCTTGCTGTCAATCCAGACAACGGACTATCCGTGGTCATCGTTGACAGTGCAAAGTTAGCACCACCGTCCCCGATTTATCGGGTATCAATAAAAAACAAGCTGACATAGTTTGCACTATATCAGCAGATTACAACTTTGATTTTTGGAACGATTCGGGAACGGGGTCAGAAAGTTCTGATGAAGTCTTTCCAAGG
This sequence comes from uncultured Duncaniella sp., assembly GCA_910577335.1. Taxonomy (GTDB): domain Bacteria; phylum Bacteroidota; class Bacteroidia; order Bacteroidales; family Muribaculaceae; genus Duncaniella. The sequence goes on from CAJTMJ010000050.1 coordinate 2,218, forward strand.
GTCTCTAATTTGCTCTTGGAAAGCACGTTGAGACTTGGTTAAGGTTTCAAGAACTTCGGGAGATGGAATCAGCACCCTTTTCTTATAGGTCGTTTGTGGCACGCGAAAATAATCACATAAAATTCTCATACCCTCCGAGAAGCCTGCATTCAGACCTTTAGTGCCAGGGTAGTCACATAAGAATTTAGCTATGATAACAGCTCTTCTGTAATGGTCTTTCTCGGTGCTGATTCCCCATGCCTTATTAAGCCGACTCAAATCCTTTCGGAAAGTTGACATCGCTTCCTTAGCCTTTTCAGAAAGTAATTTTGATAGTTCCTGGTCTTGCTTAGTCCACTTGGTTTCAACCGTGCCATTCTTCTTTTCCCTCATCTTAGTAGATGTGCGCCATATAGAAAGAATCCCATCAACAATATGCTTTAACGGTTGAAAACTCAAACTGTCAATCTTCTTTTTGACCCTCGCACGACTATACTGGTCTCGAATGGAATAAAGATAATAGAACGCCAACCTTATATCATCCTCAGAAGCATTCTCGTCTGCAAAAGAAATCTTCCCCTCTTTAAGAAGACACAGAGCGGCATCAGATAAAATCTCACTCTCATAGAATGTGTTCTCTATCTCCGCAATGCTCTCCCATTCCTCTATTTTCTCATCTCCATCATAGACCAAGGTATTTAGCTCACGCTTCTTGTCCTCCAAAATACGTTGATAGGATGTTTCATCCTCGTATTCATCTCTGCTCATAAAGATATAATCAGTTATCTGCTCTCCATAGATGGGACAGACATACCGCAATCTCACTGTATATCGGAGCTGAGGATGGGGGTATGTATCGAGATAGAGTGGCATATATTAGAAATATCAGAGTGCAAATTTAAGCATTTTAAGCCAATAATCAGAAGATTATACTTGCCCCCTCAGAAAAATTTCGTAATTTTGTACAGTTATTGGCTTAGTAGCCATTGACAAGACATATAGGAAAGTGTTTAGGCTTTTCTTGACGATGCAAAATCACCACCTTTGCTAATCGGAGTCAGGAAATGCGTAACGCTCTCCCCATAGTTGCATATTGAGACAACACGTCGATAATATACGCTGTGGGTGAGTTGCATCGCGTATAATATCGACTCCGTGGCTTGTGGTGAGCCTGCATCGTAGATAAAATGCCGATTGCAGCTCACTCTTTTTTATATGTCTTAAATATGTTAAACCGTAAGCTGTCCGATTGAGCTGATAAGGACATTGTTAGGAGATATCTTTGTTTGCTCACTAATATGTCGGATTATACAAAACAACTGCAAGCGGTTTTTGAGGAACTAGTGAGACTTCAAACATTACAGCCTCAATATCATCATTCCATTGAAATTCTACATTCTTCCGATGAATTTCAAGAGGGGGAACATTGCTATTTCTTCTCAAATGTAGGTCGTGTCTTAACAAATCGTCCGCAGATAGGTATAGGATTTAAGTTTTCTAACGAACAAGAAAATCAGTTTAAGGAGCTCAATATATTCTCTGAGTTTGTGCGTAATAACGAAGACGCGAACACTATCTGTTACGACATTACACTAACAGATGATGCTATTAAAGCAGCTTATGTTTTCAAAGAAGTGGTAGAGAATATCTTTGTTCCACATACCATGCCAATTCTTATTACCACCACAAATAAGAATTACATCCGTGATAAAAAATCACTTAAAGCATTCTTTGCGAATCATCTGCCAATGATGTTTTGCTTTGACCTACCGAAATCTACAAATCTGAGTCAAATAAAGACGCAGTTCTCGAAAACGAAATCTACTGTTGAGAAATATGGGTTTGGAGAGGTTGAATTCTTAGAGAAGGAGAAATGTGTAAAGGGATATTATCAACCAACGGAAGAACCTACTGGATTCTTTGCCTCAATAAAGCACGGGGGAAAAATGGGTGATTGTGAAGGAGAACTCATACAGTTACTTTCCCTATGTTATGATTCATTCAAATAAGATGATATGGCATTAGTCGAAGTGATAAAATGGGAAGCATCAACTTCCGAACTGGTTCACAAATTCCAAGTGAATGACCTTAAACTTGGGTCACAGCTTGTGGTATATCCGAGTCAGACAGCTTTCTTTGTTAAGGGTGGTCAGATACTGGATGAGTTTATCAGTGGTACTTTCACCATAAAATCTGAAAACATTCCGCTCCTTAGCAAACTGACAAATCTTCCGTTTGGTGGAGAATCACCATTCCAAGCTGAAGTATGGTTTGTAAACCAAGTATCTCTTCTTGACTGCAAATGGGGCACTCCCTCTCCCATTCAGATAGAAGACCCCAAATATGGTGTGATTGTCCCCATCCGTGCTTTTGGTCAATACGGCTTTCATATAAGCAACCCGAGGGTGTTCTTGGAAAAGTTTGTAGGTAATATGCCTTCATTCGCTACGCAGAAGGTCTCTGATTATTTCAGAGGAGTCATATTATCCAAACTTACAAACATAATCACTGAAAAGCTATATGCCGACAATCTGTCAGTGGTCAATATCAATACTCATGTCGAGGCTATTGGTGCTTATGCCAAGGAAAAACTTGCAGAAGTGTTCACTGATTATGGCATTACTTTTGAGATGTTCCAGACAATAGCAATCTCAGTCGATGAAAACGATGCAAGTTTCAAAAGATTGAAGGATACCAAGGACTCTCTTGCCCGAATTAACATCATGGGGAAAGAGAATTATCAGATGGAGCGTAGCTTTGATGTGCTTGAAGGTGCTGCTGAAAACAGTGGAGGTTTGGCAGGCGCAGCCGTCGGTATCGGTGCAGGATTGGGTATCGGAAAACAGATTGGTGATATTGTCAATCAGAATCTGAACGTAGCCCCACAAGAAATGCAGCCTCTCCCAAGGGTATCTTTTTATGTGGGTGTTAACGGTCAACCGCAGGGTCCGTTTGATTTGACTGTTTTGCGAAACGCTTGCCAAGGTGGTCAGTATTCGGCAACAACGCTTGTATGGCGCAAAGGAATGACGGAATGGAAACAAATGAGTGAAGTTCCCGAATTTGCCGATATTTTTGAGGATTGTCCACCTCCACTCCCTCAAATCTAAATACACTAATATGAAAAAAGCTATTCTTATCACGTCTGCTATATTGCTGACATTGAACATTATCTTTGGGCTTATTCTGTCTTCTTACGATTGGTTCAACGTAGCTGTGTCAAGTGGAATAATCATTCTCACAGTCTTTCTGTGTCTTCTTGCTGACAGAGCTACGATTAAAGACGGCTTCAAAGTATCGCTCTTAGTATTATTCTTCATAATCGGGCTGATACAGTATATTTTGGCTGTTTTCATGCCCTCGGCATTTACTGACAACTGGATATTCATAGCCATTATAGTTCTTTTCGGCATAGAGGCGATATTACTGACGTGCGCCAACATTGTATCTAAAAAGTCAAATGAGTCATGGAAACGATAAAATGCCCTAACTGCGGAGCTTCATTCCAATTTGATGGTGTCAACAATGTATGTCCGTATTGCGGAAGCGTCATTAAATCGACCACGCTAAAATCAGCGTCGAAAAAGACAAATGAAGAATCTCCAACTATCCTTCCTCTTGTGCTTTCGGAGGATGATGCTATCTCTGTCATCATAAAAGAACTGGTCATAACAAATGGTGTACCTCTCGATGTTTTCGAGGGACTTAACAATATAAAAGTTGAGACATACAGACTCCCGATGTATGGAAGCCTTATCAATTTAGATGTATGTTGGTCAGCTCAGTCCGTAGTTGAGAAATCGAGAAAATATCGTGACAAAAATGGTAATGAGAGAACAGAATATTACAAAGAATATTATCCCATTAGCGGAAATGCCTTCGGACGTTGTGATACATTGTTCTTAGCCAATAAATGCACTGAAATACCAGGGAAACTGAGAGATTACACTGAACGCCTACCCTATACTACTGAATATTCAAAGTATGCAGACTCAGAACTCTCAGAAACAAAAATGGAAGGCGAGAGTAAGGATATTCAAGCTGACATACGATTTGAAGAGTTAAGGGATGATAGAGAAACGGATAAATACTTTGCTGATGAATCTTTCAGTATTGCTCACGGTCAAATCTCAGGAAGTTATGTAGACCTTCAAACTACATGGAAAGCAAACTTCTATGATGTTAAGCTAATGATGATTGGCTTCTATTATATTACTTTTGAATATGAGGGAGTCGAGTATTATGGTTGTGTGAATGCCCTTACTGGCGAGCGTTATGTTAATGTACCAAAGTATGAGCATGGAGCAAAACAAGAGCATGACGAATCAAAGAATTTTATAGCAAAAGCATGGATGTTCGGGATTCTTGCATTCATATTTTTGGCTGTCACGATGATACCTTTCTTATGTGGTAAAATTGAGTCATATTTAGGCTTCTTCTTCATTCCCTCTACGCTATTTGCATTTTTCTACATAGTGATTAAGGGCTGTCTTATAAGTGAGCGGTACAAAAAACAAACTAAAATTGCTCTGAAAATGGAAGAAGCCTTACGAAGCGAGAGTGCTAAGAGTCTTTTTCCTCAATATTGCAGTAGGCTCAGTCAAACTTCATCTGAATCAGCAGAAAAAGCCGAGGAACTGTCTCAGATGAAGACTCAGACACACCGACAAGTCAAATCATTGAAGATATGTTTCATCGTATCATTTGTTGTCATGCTTTTGAGCCTGCTTTTGGCATTTACAAACACCTACAGAATCCAAGACATAGGGCAGTCAATATCTTCTGTTTTCAAAAAATCGCCACAAGAATTTACAGATAGCGTCATGCCATATAGTCAACAACTTGTAAAGGCTGGGGAAGATGGAGATGCCAATGCTCAACTTAATTTAGGTCGTTCTTATTATTTCGGCAATGGCGTAGCCAAAGATTATGAGAAATCGTTCTACTGGATGAAGCTGGCTGCGGAGCAAGGTCATTATGTCGCTCAACATAATCTTGCTCTATGTTACTATAACGGATGGGGATGTGAGAAAAATATTCATACCGCAGTCGAGTGGATGAAAAAGTCATCTGATGCTGGTTACGCACCAGGACAATACGGCTATGGTATAGCTCTAATCAAAGGAGAAGGAATAGCCCAAGATGAAGATGCTGGATTCGCATTAATTAAATCCTCCGCAGAAAAAGGATTTTTAGATGCAAGAGCTATGATGGGTCATATTCTCCTTACCGTAGAACGTGTGAAAGACATAGAAACTGGGATTTCATATTCCAAAGCCGCTGCTAAGGAGAATCATCCAATGGCACTCTATGATATGGGAATGTGCTATCTTAACGGAATAGGAGTAACGGTTAATAAGGATAAGGGCAAGGAATATTTGATAAAATCAGCAGACCTTGATTATCAGCCCGCAAAGGACGAACTGGAAAAGATAAAGAAATCAGAGGCTTCCTCGCTGGCTGGAAAAACTTATATCGGTTTTGGCAATAGCAGTGGCTTAGGATGTGATATGGAGATTGAGTTCGGCGAGAATGGTGTATGCACTTGCACATCTGACTGGTACCGAGGATACCCAACACCCATCACAACGACTGGTAATTACCTTGTAAAGGGAAACGAAGTCATCGTGCGATGTGAAGGTAACAAATTGACATTCACCATTACAGATAATGGAAAGACTCTTAGCTTTGACAACTCCAATCCCGAATGGGATGGGACGTGCGCGAATGATTATATGACATTGCATCTTAAAGAAGAAATGAAAGTGGCTCAATAACGGAACTGTAATATGATTGGACTATTTTTTCTATTTGCCATTATCGTATGTGTATTAGTGGCTGTTAAATCTCACGAATCCACGTGGAAAAAGGTTGTAGGCGCAATCTTATTGTTCTTCGCAACAATCTGTCTCGGTATAGGATTTTCGGGTGGTGGACTTCCTTGGTATATTCATATTGTTGCTGTGACTGCTTTGACGATGGGTGGAGTTCAGCTTACATTCCCTTATAAACCAGTTCAGCTATCGGCACTTGCCTTGGTTGTACTGAGTTGTGCTACATATCAACCGATTAAAAACAAAGCTGATAAAGTACGCGCCGCAGAATTGTTCGCTTATAACAGATTCAAGACCGTAGATAATGTCCGCAATAACATCGAAGGTACAGAATGGACATACATGAAACAGTTCGAAGGAACAGGTGATTATTGGCATAGACTGTCGTTCAAAAATGGCGTGGTTTATCATTATGAAGTTTTTCCAAGCGATGGTGAATGGGGAGAGCCGAAAGTCTATTCATATACCGTTGTGGAAGGAAGATATGCGAACACGGGTCAAAAATATATAGGTTTGGAATGGGAGGGTTCACTTGGCGGCAAATGGACTTTCATTCCAGCCGATGAACAATTAGGCGTTACCTATGGAGAACGTCCCATAGTACTCAAAATGGAGGAGGGCTATCGAGACTGGCCCGACTGAGGACATAAACAAGAGGAATAAAAAATATCATATATAACGCATCTAACCTATAATCAAATATTATGGTTTGGAAAATTATTCGTTCTATTCTCTTCGTCTGTATTGCAATCTTTTCTTTTATCGCATCAGGCGAATATCCCGATGGCTATGACCCCGACGTGATTATTCCACCTGCGGTCAAGGAAAACAGCATACATGACTTCCAATCCTATATGTGCAATGAGGCTTGGAGCTTTGAAGTCAAGCTGATTAGAATCATACAGACTGAAATGAATTTCAAGAGAACTGTATTTCAGCTCTTTGGGTTTACTATGCTCGGTTGCGCTCTGCCGACCTACCTCGTCAAGAAGAAAAAAGAAGATTAAGCCGCAATTTCGCCCTAAGCATACTGCATTTCTGAAATTATTAAGATTACCATAACTCGCACTGTCATTTATTGATACTATCGTGTTATCAATTTTTAACACTGGAAACTTGACAAGGGGTGGTTTGAAGTTGTAACTTTGCGGTCTGAAGAGGGGAATCCCTCAGTGTCAAGAGTCAGCCTTACGGCTGCACCAACCGAGACTTACATGACAGTCCACGGTGGTAGGAGAAATCCAGACACGACAGTTATTAACCTGTAAAATAAAAAGTTATGAGCAATTCCAGCTTTCTTTCCACCTCATCCTCCGTGTCTGAACTCGTTGCGTCGCTTGGGCGCGAGGAGCGACTTGTCGCGTCCGAACTGCCCGTGTGGTGCTTCAAGAAGGTGATTGATATCGTCGAGGGCATTGAGCTTAGACTCAGCAACATGGCAGGGGGATATCCGTTTGAGTTTGCTGGGGTCAACTGGGCATCATCGGAGCAGTTATATCTTTGCGGAGAGTTTACCGACGAAGCCATTCAGCAAGAACTCCTCTCCGTAACAAGCGGTTACGCCGCCAAACGTTTTATCAAGGCGAAGTATAAGGCTCAAGTCCGCGAGGATTTCCCGACATTCCGCTTACAGTGGATGCTATTTGTCGTTTGGCAGAAGTGCCTGGGCAATGCAGATTTCCGAACCAAGTTACTCTCCATCCCCGAAGGAGTGATATTAGTCGAGGAAACTACTCTCGACACTGGCGGCACAGCTCAGATTTGGGGATGTAAGAATCCCGAGCTGATAGCCTACCGCAAAGAGCTTGCTGACCGCATCACGCGATGGAGCGATGCTAACCTCACTAAGACGGCTCTCGACAACAAAATCAACATCGAGACCAATGCCGTCCGTAACATAGGTACTTTCGTCGGACAGAACAACATAGGCAAGATTCTAATGATTTGCCGTCGCTGCCTCCTTGAAGGGACAGAGCCACCCATCGACCGCTCACACCTCAACTCAGCCAATATCACCATTTTTGGCAATACACTCAGATTATAACTCACCATCTGTACGCTTATGAACAGCCATGAGTGCGCCCTTGCTGTGTATCTTCTTCCCAATTCTCTTTGTGAGGCAAAACGGCTTATTGAGGAGTGGGTCTACAATGAAGGGCACTTTCAACCTCCCATCCGTATTTCTGTGTCAATCGACACGGACAATGCCATAGTTACGTCTCTATTGGTAAAATGGATTTGGGATTATTACCTTGCAGACTCAATGAAGAGAACTATCGGCATAGGTCTCGCCATTGCTCTCAACATAAAGTTGTATAATCTTTCGAGGTCATTTGGCTTTAAGTGGAGTCCATCTACACCGACAGAAGTATATAACACTTTCAGCAATCTTCTAACCCTTATCCCCTCACTTCGCAAGCATATTATCATAGTGAAAAGATAACATCTGCGCTCACCACAACGACGGAGATTGGGTTGCGTGTATCCTCAGCGCAGCCCAATTAACTTAAGCAATCGACACATTATATAATATGGAACTTATTCACAATTTCCTTTCCATCCCATTTGAGCCTACTATGGAAGTCAAAATTTCCAACTGGTTAAGCCATGGGCATTATATTCATGCTATTGATTATGAACGCAACTGTGTTCTCGTCTTTAACATCCCACACAAAGCAATAGCACAACTTATAAGTTTGGGACTATGCGATTATGATGACTTCTCATATAAGAATCATCCCAATCCACCGAAGCACTATGTCAAACTATTCCGATATGTAGACTGGTTTCTATTTGAGAATATCGGAGCATACCGTTGGTTTGCGCAGAGGCAGGATTACCGAGCCTTCTCGACCTATGCCGAAAGATTCGCGATACTGGACGCAGCGTATTTCCATGACGGCTATTCTGCATGGAGAGTGCGCTACTATCTTTCGCGTAGACTCATGGGGATGGATGCGAAGAATCCTCGTCACTGTTACTATTACGATGATAAAGACGAAGACTTAGCTCTCATCCGCAAAGCCGTTATTCCTCCATTAGTGCAAGCAGAGAAAAAACTGGAAGTACCCGCTACCTTCCGCTATCCGATTGACCTTGAGGTGTGGCTCGACAATGACCGACTTTATATCGGATGGTTCGTGAATGACCTCTATGTTTACACCTTCCGAGGGCTATTTGAAAAACTCGGCATCGTAACCAATGAAATGAATCCTTGGTTTGAGAGAAACGGCTATCCACGCAACACTCGTGACCAATCAGAAATTGACCTCTTCCTCGCCCGACTGCGACAGAATAACCTAAAAGAATAAAGTGGTACACTTGAAAGCTGTAACAGATGACCCCGACAAGATTAAAATGGCACACCCAAACACTTGGCACACTCCGTGGAAAATTTCAGAAAATTTTTGGGAAAGCCACACACATCGGAATGCTACCCATACCCAGGGAGGAAGGGCGGGAGGGGTGATGGAGGTTACAGTGCTATGGTGGAGCAAATTAACAAACAAAATCACTCCAAATCACAATCCCAGGCTATTTTGCAAGTCTCAGAGGAAGCCCAAAAAAATGCAGCCCTCTGATGTTGTGAGAATTACTGAAAATGTGTACCTTTGCAGACGCAAAGCCCACTGAAACGGCAGCGAGAAAATTCTCAGCAACCAGTATGGGATTTCAGACTTAACTCGCTGTCCTCCAGTGCGCATGCAAAACTCAAAACAACCCCGCAATTCATCCCCGATGAGACAAGACAAAATGCTAACTGACGATATATCAAGCCCCTCCCGATTCAAACACTCAATCGAGTGGGAATAAGATTGTTGGGATTTAATCATCTTATTTATAGATAATTAATAAAATTAAGAGCCTCATGATGTTTGGTGCATCGTGAGGCTCTTGATTTGAGCGCAATACGAAAGAGGTTGTGTGTGCTTTAAGATATGATGTGCTTCAAGGAATGGTGTGCGCTTTACACAGAGTATTAGTTGATTATCTTATAGTTTGGTCACTTTGCCCATGAAGAGTATGGAGGAAGTGCTACGTTCGGAGATGTAGAATACAAACGGACGGTCAAACACAAAGCTCTTATTGTCAGGTCCTATCGGAGACATTAAATCCATTGACACACCTGTCACCGCTGCCGCCTCTGTGCCCTCTTCGTCAACGATTATGCGTGCTTTCTGAAACACCTTATTGATGTAAAGGGAGAAATTGGAGAGATTTGAGAAATCAGCATCCGCACAGAATGCACTCTTGATTCCCATGGCTTGGAGGTGGTCATTAAGTTCAGCCCCATATTCGATCTCGAATTTCGGGAGTTGGACTTCAGCTTCTATAGTTGACCCGTTTTCATTATAACTATGCCATTGCGATAGCCGTTTGCCGTCAAGCATAGATATGCACTCGTCGATAGTCATATTTTCAGCCGGAAGTACAAGTGTCATGGCAAATGACCCGTTTCCGTATGGCAAGGTCACGGCTGTGAGTCCGTCATCTTCCAATGCTTTGAGCGGTAATGAATAGGCACACATCATACGTACCCTCGTCTCCTTACCGTCAGCATTATGGAATGGTGCGCGTATAGTTTTGTCCTTGTTAAATTTGTTAGCCCATTTCCCCTTGAAATAAAGAGCGTTGAAAAGTGCTAATTTGGTACCTGCGTCTAACGGTTTGTGAAGCAAGTCTTTGATAAGACCCTTGGTATGTTTTTCCGCCCACTTGTTGATGAGATTTTTTGTCTCCTCGGTGCCGATATCGACATTGTTGACCTCGGCTTTGTAACATTCCTTATTGATGTTCACAAAATTGTCAAGCACCGGGAACTCATTGTCTATCCAGATAGAGTTGGCAAACGATACAGTGACTTTTTTATCGGCTATGGGGAAACTCTGGAGCAGGAGATTGTTAAGCTCGTTTATCTCGCCAAGCGACGACCTCATGCCGAGTGTGGTGAGGATTTCTGACAATGTTTCACCCTCGGCTCCGTTGGCAACCATTGACAGAGCCATGGAAAGGCTCAGCGGAGAGATGACCATGTTAGGCTCCTCCGCCTTCGCTGATGCAAGGCGGAAAAAATCGCATGAGAAATTGTTCTGTGCTTCCACAATATTTCTCCCTACTGGGGTGGGACAGATTACAAAAGGCTTGTCGTTTCCGGCAGGCTCGTCAGAGGAACATGACGCAGGAGCTATCAGTCCTGCGAAGGGGATGAGAAAAAATTTGTTCATTAGAGATATGTTTAATTAGAAGTTGAAGCGTAAACCTATGGGTAGAGTGAATTCAAAACGGTCGTCCTGCCATTTAGTCACTACTTTGGTCTCTGAATTGTGGAAATTATAACGTAAAGATGGTTCCGCATATATGGAGACATGGGGATGGATCGAATATTGGATGCCCGCACCTCCTGAGAGCGACCATTGGGTCGGAGCGTTCATATCCGTGCGATAGCCTTCCATATCCCTTGTGGAACTGATGGGGAAGTCAACAGCTGCGCCTGCCGATCCGTAGATGTTAAGGCGGGAGTTGGTGTATAGTGAAAGGTTTAGTTTCAAGGGTATGCCCACATAATGGGTCTTGTAGTCTGTCTCACTGTTATCCAGAGTGGCTTTGGAGTGGAGGTATGAGTATGTAATGCCGCTCTCCACGCTAAGAGTCCGTGTGAGACGCACATTGGCGGTGATACCTAATGTGAGGGTTGAGGAGTGTCGGATATCTTCAATCTCATCTTCCCGGATGGGAGGTCTGCCTGAGCCGATTGGATCAGACGGTACGGGTGGCGTGGGATTTTCCGGATCTTTGAAACTTAAATCGGATTGTATATTGTTTATATCGTCGTTTTCAACATTTCCGATAGAGCTGAAGCCGGGTGCGCGCAACTGTGCCCCTATAGTTACAGGTGATTTTCGTGATGTTGATGCAAAAAGTTTGTTGGAATACCTGTAGTCAGAGATTGTCCTGCGTGAATTGTCGGAGGTTCGGTTGCCATTATCCTTATTTCCGGTTTTGGGTGCATTGTCGGTCTCTGATGAGTTGTCGGTCGTCTCAGTCGGATTGCCATCAGTCGCTGTCGACGATTCCATTAGAGTAAAATTGCTCTCTTCGGTGTCATTTACAGACGAACTTGTGGATGCGATCGGTCTGGATACAGCGCTTGGTGTAAAGGTGTTGTCAATCGATGAAGTTTTTTCAATAGATGTGGGTTTCGGGGCAGCTATGGCGAGCGAGAGATTACCACTATTGTCTATGTCAGGTATAAGCATGGGGTCCTCGTGGTGGAATATACGAGGTGACAGTGCAAGCAGAAGCAGGATTATAGATATTGCGCCGGCAAGTTCAAGACCCTGTTCACGGATAATCTTACGCAACATTTCTTTGGCACGGAAAAGTTGTGAAGATGAAGAGTGTGGAGCAATGCCGAGGAGTTTCCCTATTTCACGGTGTGACTTGTTGTCGAGCACAGCGAGTTTGAACACCTTGCGGTATCCGTCGGGAAGCAGATTGATGATGGCTTCGAGTTCTTCTAACGAAATCAGGTCTTGAATCTCCGGCATATCCGTTATGTCGGCATCTTCATCAAGGAGTGTGTTTAGTTCCACTTGGTTAAGATACTGGATAGACAGATTTTTCATGATGGTGCCAAGCCAGTATTCCAATTTATCAGGATTTCTGAGCGAGGAAATCTGAGTGAAAGCCACAATGAACCCATCGTGAAGTATATCTCCGGCATCAGCAGGGTCAGCGATATAATGTCGGATGATTTTCATCATCCGGGCAGAATATTTGGAATAGAGTAGTCCGAGGGCTTCTCTATCGCCATGCTGACAACGTTCTACCAGAGTTTTCTTATCCATTTATCTTACGGGATTTTTTATCCTTTGAACTGATTTAAACTTTTTAACAGGATAATTTTCAGCCTGAGTTTAACATTTTATAAAAAGTTTAAATCAGTTCTTTATTAGTTAGAGTTGAAAAATATGCAAAGACTGCGTGATATTAAAAATATTTTTTGAAAATACACGAAAAAAGTCTGTGGTGACATGATTGCAAAAGTAATGATAAAATAACGTGAGTTCGATGAAAATTAAGTAGTTTAAAATTTGGTGATTAGCGACAAAAGTATTAAATTTAAATTGCTAAATTTCAAACAAATACTCTTATCGCTATGCTCACCGAAGACAAAATTACTGAAATTTTCGTAATGGCATACGAGTTCTGCAAAGTTTTTAATACGATGCTCCGCCGCAGAGGGCTTTTAGAGCCCCGGAAGGACAGAAAGCGTAAATATCATCGGGATTGCCGTCTGTCACAGGCAGAAGTCATTGTCATCATGATAATGTTCCACAGTTCCAACCACAAGTGTCTCAAACACTTTTATCTGAACGAGATATGTCAGCGATACAGGCATCTGTTCCCCGAAACAGTCTCGTACAACAGGTTAACGGAACTGGAGAATTCTGTTGTGGTTCAGTTTGTCATCTTCGTAAAGAAATGTCTATTGGGAAGATGCACGGGCATAAGTTTCGTTGACAGCACCCTTTTGCGCGTGTGCCGCAACCAACGGATACACATGCACAAGGTGTTCAAAGGAATAGCGCAACGTGGCAAATGCTCGTTGGGCTGGTTCTACGGATTCAAGCTGCACCTGATATGCAACGACAAGGGCGAGATACTCAACTTCATGATCACTCCGGGAGATGTTGACGACCGGGAGCCGTTGAAGATGAGGTCGTTTGTCGAGTTCATATACGGCAAGCTCGTCGGAGACAAGGGGTATATAGGCAAAGACCTGCTCAGTAAGCTGTTCATTGACGGAATCCAGATGATAACCAAGCTGAAAAACAACATGAAAGGCGGCATTAGATCGATGTATGACAGAATACTTCTGAGAAAACGAGCCATTATCGAGACAATCAACGACGAACTCAAAAACATCGCCCAGATAGAACATTCACGTCACCGTTCATTCCCGAATTTTGTCGTAAATCTCATTGGCGGTATAGCTGCTTATTGTCTGTTCCCAAAGAAACCTATGATAAATTTAGAACGAGTTTATGATAACCAACTGACACTCTTTTAATTATTTTCATCGAACTCGCGTTAAAATATATAGAAATAATAGTGAATTTTGCTCGATTATGTGAAAATATATATAACAATGTGCTGATTAGTTAAAATAGGTTAATATGATGATGTTTTTTAGCATAAAAATTTGGAGAGTCAGAAAAATTCCCTACCTTTGCATCAGTTTTTCATGGTATTAGATTTAAGGTAAGAAGATTATTCGTCGTGATGACGGGTAATTTTTTTTTGCTTATAGGGGTTCTGTAAGAAACTTTTACTTTTCAAAGATGGAGATTTGAGCTTATTTGCGTAACTTTGCTGCCACTTATGAAAAGATATTCGCTATTATTCATCATTATACTTGCTTTAGGTGTCATCTCTTTAAGGGCAGCCGAACCTGAAGTGGAGCCATCGTATGCGTGGCGGTTGTTGGAGCCTCTCGGATTGAGACAAGAGGCTGTGATTGACACTATGCTTTACAACTATTATCAAGGTGCCATTCCGTCAGCGATATCACCGGCGTTTGCCACTACCGGTAATCAGGCTTCAGTGGGGAAAAACATGATATATATGCAAAGCGAGCCTATGAGTGATTTCTTCTTTCGCGATGCTAAGTCACCATGGCTACCGAGCCTTGCGAAGACTAAATTTTATAACACACGTATCCCGATGTCTATAGTCAGCTATAACACCGGCGGTGGTAGGGAAATCGCTCAGGACTATTTCAGAATGCTTTTTTCAGGCAATTTCTCACCCAAAGGACAGATAGGAGCATTCGTGGATTATCCGTATTCAAAAGGTAGTTACAATTATCAGGCTGCCAAAGGTCTGAGCTGGGGTCTGTCAGGCTCCTATACCGGTGACCGATATGAGTTTCAGGGATTCTTCAATACTTCTAATATGATTAATAAGGAGAATGGAGGTATTACGAACGACCTTTATATCACTGACCCGGCAGAGCTTCAGGGTGGTGTGTCATCAATCAACCCCAAGACAATCCCGACAAACCTTATCGCCTCCCATAGCCGTTACAAAGGGAAGCAATTCTATATGAACCACCGTTACAAAGTTGGATTCTGGAAGGAGGAAAAAGATGAAAATGACTCGGTGGTAGCTCGTGAGTATGTACCGGTGTCAAGTTTTATATGGACTTTTGATTACAAAGACGGCTTCCATAAATTTTCAAATACCGACAGGTCGAATGAGAAGGAATTTTGGGAAAATCACTATGTGTCAACAGATGGCACATTGGATAAGACCCGCTACTCCTCCATGCAGAATACTCTCGGAATATCTTTGCTTGAAGGCTTTAACAAGTATGCAAAGGCAGGATTGGGTGCGTTTGTGACGCATGAGGTTAGAAAATTTTATCAGACAGCCGACACATTGGCTATCTCGGGTGAGGATCGTCCCTCGGATCTTACACCTTACCCATTTGAGAAGCGTATGGCTCATAAGGAGACTCAGAATCTTTTATATGTCGGCGCACAGCTCACCAAACAGCAAGGCACACTTCTTAACTATGACGCCACGGCAAAGATCGGGCTTATAGGTCCGGCTGCCGGCGAGCTGATGATTAACGGTAATGTCTCAACCCATTTCAAGCTTTTAGGTGACACTGTGACCATCACCGGTTACGGACGTTTTAGCAATACCTCGGCTCCTTACCTGATGAATAATTATTTTTCCAATCACTTTGCTTGGGAAAATGACTTCAGCAAGATACGCAAATTGCGTTTCGGCGGTGTGCTTGACATCCCGCATACCGGCACACAGGTGAATGTCGGGGTCGAGAATGTGCAGAACCATATTTATTTCGATTCCATAGGTGTCCCTGTGCAGCACGGAGGTAGTGTGCAGGTGTTTAGCGTGCAGTTGCAACAAAATTTCCGATACAGGGCATTGAACTGGCGTAACACATTGATTTATCAGACGTCATCTGATGAATCAGTGATTCCCTTGCCTAAAATTGCAATATATTCCAATTTATACCTGCTGTTTAAGGTGGCTAAGGTGCTGGATGTGCAGTTTGGCGTGGATGTTGACTACTATACCAAGTATTATGCTCCGTCCTATCAGCCTTCCACCATGGCATTTTGCAACCAGAACGAGATAAAGTGTGGCAGTTACCCGTATATGAATGCATACGTGAACATGCGTTTGTCACGTGCGAGATTTTATGTACTCTTCTCTCACGTAAATCAAGGGCTGTTCGGCGACAACAATTATTTCTCCATGCCGCATTATCCTCTAAATCCTCGCCGTTTCCTCATGGGAGTATCCGTAAACTTCAATAACTAACCTTAGGTTTAAACTTATTATCGACTGTTCGGTTGTTATATAATTAATGTGTATGCATTGATTATATAATGACCGAATTCTTATGTCAGATAATTCAGCTAAGAAACATAATAACGGACTCATGGGGCTTTTTAAGGCTCCGCGTGGTGGTATTATCCTTTCACTCGCCATTATGGCAGTCGGTATTTTGGTGACGGTGAGGGGATGCTCGTCGCCGGTTGGGAGGAATGGTTACGAATATGTGAGAGGTAGTGGCGACACTATAAATATAGCCATAGATTATTCCCCGATGTCGCTGTATCGTTACGGCGACACTTTAGGAGGCTTCAATTACACTATGATGAAAGAGATGGCGGCTATGTATGGGGATAAAATTAAATTTTACCCCATGTCGTCCATCACCGATGCTCTTGCCGACCTCGATAACGGCAAGTATGACATTGTTGTCTCCGACCTTCCGGTCACTGCGTTGCAGAAAGAGAAGTATAGATTCACCGAACCTGTCTATCTTGACAAGCAAGTGCTTATAAGCCGTGACACAACATTGCGCACGGCTCTTGACCTTGCCGGTAAAAATATATGGGTCGTAGCAGGTTCGCCCGCTGAGGAGCGAATGGAGAATCTTGCAAGAGAGATAGGTGACACCATAATCCTACATAAGGATGGCGAGCATAATGCCGAACAGCTGTTTATGCTTACCGCTACCGGAGATGTTAAGGCTGCTGTTATTAACGAGGATATAGCGGCTAAGCTTGCGCGGGAGCATCCTGAGGTGCAGATTACCACTCCCGTGTCTTTTAATCAGTTCGAATCGTGGGTTGTAAACAAGGATCGCAAGGCTCTTGCCGACACGCTTGATGCTCGTATCAAACGGTTTAAGACCACCCCTCAATATGAGGCTCTTGTGCGACGGTATATCGATGGCGATACCGTTAAAATAGCTCCCAAAGATGAAAATTTGTAAAAAAATATGGCTTTAAATATGCTATATATGGGAATTTCTCTAAAAAACTGGTAGTGTTTCACTGAGTGTGTCTGAGGCGAGTTCACTCAAGCCTGTAGACCTCA
>CAJTMJ010000051.1 GCA_910577335.1 uncultured Duncaniella sp.
CTAATTAAAAATCAATCATATAACTGACAAAAATTAATTTTTGTCATCTACTAAATCATTTACTATAAAAGCTCTGGTTGCTCAGATTATCTTCATTGTCTTAGCTATGCGGCAAGCCTCCATCGAGTTCTTTACTTGCAGTTTGGCGAGTATTTCCTGTCGATGGCGGCTTACCGTGTTTTTACTGATAGACAAAATCTCTGCAATCTCGTAACTTCTCTTTCCTGAATCAATAAGTGCAAGAACCTGTTTTTCTCGGCGGCTTAGGATTGAAGCATCGGCTGACGAGGTCAATTCTTCCGAAACACCCGTGAGTGAATTGACCACTATGCTTTTCCCGGCGAAATCAAATGCTTTACATCCATACAGACATAGTGCATGGGTAACAGTTTCGGAATCGTCAGCATAGATGTAATACATCCTGTGAATCACATCTATCGAGTCGCCTGTCGCCGTTTTCATCCGTAATTTTGACACAAGATAGTAATCCGGTCTGGCGTAACGTGGAACATGACGCAGGAAATTGAAGAACCGCAGTTCGGCGAGATATTTTTCCTCTCGTTCCTCTTCTGACATCAGATTGAGAATAGTCTTTTCCCAAATGGAATCCTCTTCCGAATAGTCTATTACACCTAAAACAATGCCGAATTTGCCGGGGAATATCCTGCTGGTGCCACGCCTCAGATCGCTTACTACAGCAGTGACATTCTCTATCCGGGATATATTATCAGCATAATCAAGCAATTGTACGGCTTCTATGGAGTCTGCCTTAACGGGCTGATTTTTCAGAAGTTGGTTGAGTTTAGTCAGGTTGCTCATGAGAAAAATGGTTATTTATAATCATTGCACACCATATTACAAGTGATTAACTTTGCAAAGTTAACTATAATATATGGTTATTCGATATGACAGAGAAAGAAAAGATGCTGAAAGGCATGATATATGATGCGAACAACGACCCCCGGCTTATAGCAGAGAGATCTGACTGCAAGGAATTGTGTCATGACTACAATCATCTCCGCCCAAAGGATGTCGAGGGGAGAAGGAATATCATTTTGGAACTGTTGGGCAGTGTGAAAGGAAACTTCCTGATAGAGCAGCCGTTTCTATGCGATTACGGGTACAATATCCATATCGGTGATAATTTCTATGCCAATCATAATTTAGTGATACTTGACGAGGCACCTGTAAAATTCGGCGACAACGTGTTT
The DNA here is from genome assembly GCA_910577335.1 of uncultured Duncaniella sp. Classification (GTDB taxonomy): domain Bacteria; phylum Bacteroidota; class Bacteroidia; order Bacteroidales; family Muribaculaceae; genus Duncaniella. Next base: position 1,212 of record CAJTMJ010000051.1, read on the forward strand.
ATCGCTCCCAATTGTGGTTTTTATACCGCAGGTCATCCGATTGATGCCGCAGAGAGGAACAAGGGTCTCGAATATGCACGTCCGATAACTGTCGGCAGTGATGTGTGGATTGGTGCCAATGTATGCGTTATGCCCGGCGTCACCATAGGCGACGATTGTGTAATAGGAGCCGGCAGTGTTGTGGTGAAAGACATTCCGCCTCACTCGGTGGCTGTCGGAAATCCTTGTAAAGTAATAAAATCAATTAAAGAGATATGGTAAAGAAGTATTTACTGACAGCATTTGTGCTGATGTCAGGGTTGGCACTTTCAGCCCAGACCCTCGAAAAAATGAACTGGTTCAACGAACCGTCGCATTGGAATATCTCAGGCGACGAACTCTCGATGTCGGTAACGCCCAAGAGCGATTACTGGCGCATTTCGCACTATGGTTTCACCGTTGATGACGCTCCCTTCTATTATGCGGAATACGGTGGAGAGTTCGAGGCAAAAGTGAAAGTGTCAGGCGATTACAAAGTGCGCTTCGACCAAGCCGGCATGATGATTCGCATCGACCACGAAAATTATATCAAGGCCGGTATCGAATTCGTTGACGGCAAATACAACCTCAGCACGGTAGTGACACATCACACATCCGACTGGAGCGTCATAGCCCTCGACAAGCCCGTCGATTTCATCTGGATAAAGGCAGTGCGCCGAAAGGATGCGATAGAGGTTTCCTATTCGTTCGACGACAAGGAATACATCATGATGCGAAACGCATGGATGGAAGCCAACCGTCCGGTTAAAATCGGCATGATGGGTGCTTGTCCTGACGGTAACGGCTTCAATGTGACATTCTCTGATTTCTCGGTAAAGCATCTGCCCGATGCAGTCCGCACCGAATGGCTCGAAAACAACGAATAATCTCGGATAATGAAAATAGACCATACAGCCTTGTATGTCAACGATTTGGAGGGCGCTAAAAATTTCTTCGTAAAGTACTTCCATGCTGTACCATCCGAACAGTACCACAACCCCAAAACAGATTTCAAGTCATATTTTCTGATCTTTGACGGCGGGGCAAGACTTGAAATTATGACTCGTCCGGGATTGAATGAGCAGAATGATATGCGTATGCGCACAGGTTTTATTCATCTGTCATTTAGTGTCGGGAATCGTGAAACGGTTGATAAGCTTACCTCTCAACTTGAAACCGACGGCTTTGAAATAATGAGCGGCCCAGAGTTACAGGTGACGGTTATTATGAAAGTCAAATCGCAGGATTTGAGGGCAATATAATCGAAATTACCGAATAATAAACAAGATCAAACATATACGAAAGGCGGGATACCTGTCTTTCGTATATGTTTGATTGCCGTTGATAAAATGGAGGCGGCAAAAGACGAGGTGGCGAAACTGCCACCAGGCGCGGTCGTGGTCTCGGCGATTTCTATTTATTTTCTCCGGAGTTTTTATTCTTTTTCATTTCCAGTCGTCGTTTTTGCTTTATAGGTGGCAAACCAAATCCATGCGGGATTTCTAATAACGTCATGAGATTATACAAATGGCTTCTTGATATGCCAAGCTCTTTTGCGGCTCTTATAACAACCCCTTTGTTATTCAGCAAAGCTGTTTTGATGCTATGGCTCTGGTCAATCAGCGAGTCATTCCTGTCAAGATGTGGCGTAAGGTTCATGTGAGAGGGCTTGATATACATGTAGTCAGCCATCATATAACTTTGTTTGAGAGCTTGATAAAGACCTCGGAGATTCTCATCCCACACATGGGCGCGAATAGTCTCCAGTGCATCTTTAGTGAATTTCCGTTCTGAAATTTTTGCCGTAAGGCAATATGCCCTCAACAGATTCTCGGCAAGCATCGGCAATTCCTCCTTGAACTGGCTCAGTGAAGGGACATTGATGATGTAATCGCTGATAAGTGAGTATAATTCAGAGGAGAAGCTCCCGTTACCGACCTCCTGTTCTAGATATTTATTTGTGGCGCAGATTATAAGACGGGGATTCTTGTCAGCGACAGGAGCATCCACAACTTTCTTGATTTCCTCATACATAATTTTTTGAGCAACCCGATCGAGTTTGTCAATGTCATGAATATATAAGGTACCTTTGTCGGCCTGGTCGAACATGTGCCTAATGCTTTTCCGTAATCGGTTCTCACACTCCGCAGTCCATACACTATCATTGGGGATATTGTTATCTGAACTACAGTTGGCAAATACGAATAATCCTTCGCATCGCGGGCTGCTGAAATGGGCAATCTGTGCGAGGACAGCCTTACCGGTTCCTCCGGCACCCATTATCAAAACCACATTATTTTTTCGGGGATTCAGCCTTTCACGGACTTGCAGACACTCACATTTTGCATGACTGAGCCATTTCAGAGGCGTTTCTTCGGAATACAGGACACTCAACGGCTCGGTCAGCGGGTCTACTCCGGTCATTGAGTGAGTGAAAATCTTGCCGTCAGAGAGTTTCCATATATCAATCTCCCCACTTGGATGACCATTTACTCCAAGAAAACAGGTTTCGATCTCGGAATGGTTTATATGAACCCACGTCATGATTCTTCTGGCGACCGGGTCTTGTTGAGTGACATCAGACATAACGTGAGTATAGTTGCCGCCGTTAATCTCCGCTATTGCTTTTTTGAAGTCATGGGTTATGGTAACACGTGACCTCATTGCCGTGATTGAGTCCAGCAGCAGCGCGAGTGGCGCATCCTTTGAGGCAAAAAGGAGCACCTTCCATTCGGATAAAGGCATCTTTTTCGGTCGTTTTTTCATTTTTTCTTCGATATATCCAATTTTGGGGGAGAAAATGAAGTCTTGAAATCTCAAATACACATTAAGAAACATTCTATCAGCAGATAAAGTTCTTTTGGTTGAAAACACTTTAGACATTTTTGAATGTAGAAAGACAGTTCAAAATACATTCTGAATACACTCAACTACATAAAACACAGCAAATCAACGCATTGACTAATAGACGACAACGAACAAAATTGACTATTCAGCTTGTTATGATTCTGCATTCACGGTTGAATGCCTCGAAACCACAAAAAACTATTTGTTTATGGAATCAAGACGAATGGATCTTTTCCACTTGACAAATCTTGAAGTCTTCAAGAATCTTCGTCAGGGCCTTTTCTCAGAAAGCCTTCCGGCACAACTCACAGACCTCATCATCTCCATCCACGGAGTAACGTCAACGGACTCTCCCATGCGCCACCACGCACTGGAGCTTCTCACCATCGCCGACATCCAGTTTGCGGAAATCAAGAGCCGCTTGATGCTCGATCAAGTCAACGAGGCGTTGGCTTCCGCGTTCAACACAGCCCACAACTATGTGGCCAGAAAACTACAGACCCTGTCGTCGGTAACTGGTTTCACCCCGGACACCGAGGCGCCAGAAATCAAAAGCACACTCCGCTGGCGTAAGCCAAAATCCCACTTCGCTCACCTCTGCCACGCAATCAAAGTCGGCGGGTGCATCATGGACGATGACTCGTTCTCCCAACTTGTCCGAAACATGGCTTCGGCACTCAACATAGATGTATCCGTGCACTACGTCAACAACATCATTTCCTCGCTCAAGTCCAAGCAGTCGAGCAAGAGCGTCACCGAGTTTCTCGACTCCCTCAGAAAAGGAGTCGAAGAAGACATTCAACGCAGACTCGACGATGAAGACAACAGAGCCTGATGTCCATCCACTAAATCCGAATTCCCCGTATGAAAGAATCTATACGCTTTGACAGAGCCCAGTTCGCAGAACTGTATGACGCTCTGAAAGAAGACGGATGCTTCAACGAAGATATTCCGCAGGAAGAACTCGTAAGAATCTTTGCAGATGCTGTCACCACAGACACTCCCGAAGATGAAGTGTTCAAATCAATAACCGCCACCGGTCACTATGAGGGTTTCGACTCTTATGACGATGAGGAAAACGACCTCGAATATATCGAAGATGACTTCGACGAGTATGACGACTTCGATGAATACGAAAGCCTGAGCGCATAAATCTCTATTCAATAGAGTCACCCAACGGAAAATCCCGGCCCATTCAGTGATTGAATGAGTCGGGATTTCTATTTATATACCCTTTGGAAGTAACCTGCATAGAACCGGATCTTCCTTGATACGTTCAATCTCTCGAACCACGAGGTCACGAACATCCTTTTTGACCCGCTCGTAATTCTTCTGAATTACATATTTCATTTGCGATTTGTCCTCAGTATCATCCTTGAAGTCTGTAAGAATAGGAATCGGCAGGTATCTTGATTCTTCCGCTTTGACCTTTTTGGAATCCACCACTATCTCGGCGTGAAAGATTTTCTGGTCGATACGCTGGTCGATATTGTCTGAAACTGAACCTACAAACATACCCTGCGTCAGTGTCGAGATTTTGCTCTGCGGAATCAGACTGTCCATCTGGGTGTTGAATGAATGGCTAACATCATTGCGGTTGATACTCATGGACTGGCGCTTCTGCAACACCTTTCCGAATCTTTCGGAAAGTGTCTTGGCGGTCTCTCCGACAACCTGCCCGGAGAAGATGTTGCCGACAGTGTTCATCACCACGGCCGCCTCCTTGTCGCCATAGTCGCGTTTGAGCTGTGAGAAATCTTGAAAGCCGAGGCAGACGGCAACCTTATTGCTTCGTGCCGTTGCTATGAGATTGTCGAGTCCCTTGAAGTAAATAGTTGGTAATTCGTCAATTATCACTCCAGACTTCAACATTCCCTTCTTGTTGATGAGTTTGACAATTCGGCTGTTATACAGACCGAGAGCCGCCCCGTAGATATTCTGACGGTCGGGATTATTGCCGACACACAGTATCTTCGGCTCTTTCGGATTGTTGATGTCGAGAGTGAAATCATCCCCGGTCATAATCCAGTATAACTGCGGCGAAATCATGCGGGTAAGAGGAATCTTTGCCGATGCTATCTGTCCCTGAAGCTGTTCCTGCGCGTTGCCCTGCCATGCGTCGATGAATGGCGAAAGATAGTTTTCCAGTTCCGGATAGCTTGTCAGAATCGGGAATATCTGTTCGTATGGCCGGCAAAGAAATTCTATCGCATGAGGGAACGTGCAATATTTACCATTCTCAAATCGCTTCAAATACCAGATGATAGCGGCGAACAGGACGATTGGCGACTCGACGAAGAAGTCTCCCTGCTTTTGCAGCCATGTGCGGTTCAAGTTCATCATGATGGTATATGCCGACTCGTAAGCGTCGGCAATATCCGTCATGAAATCGGGATGGATAGGATTACAGCGGTGGGAGTGTTCCGGATCATCGAAATTTATGAAGCAAAACCGGGGTGGGAACTTGCCGTATTTATCCTTGTTGTTCAGCATGTGATTGTACGCAATCATCGTTAAATCAGGACTTTTGTAATCATAGACGTATAAGCTGAACCCCTTTTCAATCTGCTGTTTGATGAAGTTGTTGACTACTGCGTATGACTTGCCGGAGCCGGGTGTGCCAAGCACGATGGTGGCTCTAAATGGATTGACGACATTTATCCAGCCTCTGTTCCACTTCTTTTTGTAGAAGAACTTTGTGGGTAGGTTGATGGAATATTCATTTGTCTTCTTCTCGGTCTCCTGCATGAAAGATTCATTTTCCTCATTGAAGCGGTCGTCCATCATATTGTTCTTCAACAGGCGGCTTATCCATACACCGCCTAACAGCAGGCATACGAAACCGGCTATTGTAGTGGCTATATACAGCATCGTCCAGCCGAGACTGACCATCCACCAATTCAGGAAGAACAGGGATGCGCCGACCGACAGTATAATCCAGATTTGCCGCCATTGGATTTTCTCATTCTTGACACCTTTCGTGCCGAAGCACGAAAGGGCAAGAAGAAGCAACGCCCACCATTTGGCGTTCCAAGGATTAGAGAACAGACTCCCCGCATCATTGAGATTGCTGAGAACCTTCATTGTTTCGGGATGGAATCTCCACCCGGCAACCAGTTCCCGACAGAACCAGTATATATTTGCGACCACAAGTATCATGGCTACCCCTCGGAGCATATCCATGATTTTGGCAAGTGACCGCAGGTCATCTTCTTGTTGTGACATACTTGTTTTGATTTAGAAATTTAGAATTAGAGTTTCGGACCACGACGTTTTTTCTTCTTACGCCGTTGCATCTCGCGATAGAAGGCTTCTTCCTGTGCATCGAAAGCCGGGCCGACAGAGAACAAACCGCCCAGCCCCTCGAACATGGAAGTGTCATCATATCCGTGGGATTGGCTTTGAGCGGATGTTGATTGTGCAGTATGCCCGTGCCGGTTGGATTGATTGTCGGATGCTGTGCCGTCGGATTGGCTGTCTCCACCCTGATGCTGATACTGATGCTGACTATTGTCAGGAGCCGTTCCGTTGTCCTTAGTGTTACTATGCGTCTGGACAATCGGTTTCTCAGCCGGATTATTGAACCACTTTTCAAGGGCGTTGGCAGAAAACTCCTTGCCGAGACGGGAGCCGTTGAGAACTGTCCGGGTATTGTGGTCGATATAGGTCGCCCCATATATCCGGCCATCATCGGTGTATCGAAGCACAAGGTCTATATTCTCCGTTTTCAGACGGGCAATGAAATCGTCCTTGCCGGATGACTGCGCCATGACCGCTGCGACTTTTCTTTTCGTGGGTCTGACATCTATCTTCTCTTTGGCTTTCTGATAACGCTGGTCAATAGCCTCACGTCCGGCAAATTTGCCAAGCCGGGAAGCCTTCAACGGTGTTGAGATAGTTTTGCCGTTATCGTCCATAGCGAAATAGACCAGTCCATGATACTCGCGACCGTTATAGCGTCCGTCGGCTTCCTCGCACCTTATATTATATAAGGAGAGGATGGCGTTGTATTCGCCTAATGTCTGGAACTTATAGCGCATACCAACCATCTTTACAGCCATTGCCACCTGACGTTTGACGTCTCCATTCGGGTCAACCTTGGTGATTGGCATATCCGGAGTAATCTTCTGACGTTCGGCAGCGTGAAGTCCATACTTCCGTTCAAGCTCACGGGTTATCTCCTTGCTCTTGTAAAAGTTATTCTTGGTGGATATTGCCGTGCCGTCAGGTCGTACACGAAGTGCCACGATATGGATATGGTGACGGTCAATGTCCTCGTGCTTTACTATTATGAAAGGCATATCGCCGAAGCCCATTTTCTCCATATACTCATGTGCTAACTGAGCATACTCGGCATCGCTCAGACGGTCATCAGGATGCGGGTTCAAGGATATGTGCATCATCGGTTTCTCCGCCTTGGTGGATTGAGGCACCCACATCTTGAAGTCCTCAAAAGCACGGTGGATATTAATGGTGCCGCTGCCGTCATTGTAGATTTTATTAGTGGCAAGCACTTTGCCTTTCTCCTTGTTGATCTTTTCTCCGTTATATACCAGACTTCCGTAGAGCGAATTGCCTACTGAGATTTTTGCAACCATTGCTCATCGAATTTTTGGGCGAGAGTGACAATCTCACGGTTGAGCCTAACCAGTTTAATAGTCTCCTGTTCCAGCGCATAAAGACATTTCAGAGCTTTCTTTTCGGTGAAATTCTCCTTCAATGTCTGCACCATCCGGTCGTAATCATTCACTATCCGGCGATACTGATTATTGAAATCGGAAAGGTTGCTGATGAAGATTCGGCTGTTTTCATCAATATAATGTACCTTGAAAGTCTTTCCAAAGACCTGCATTTTGATGAATGCCGATAGCGACTCAATGCCGGATTTTTCCTGCATGTCGAGTAATCTCGCTTGTTCCGAAGCGGTGAAATTCACCGAACATCGGAATGCTGTGGAGGGGTCGGCCTTTTTATGCCGCCCTCCACGGTAGTTTGACTGTTTCATAATCTGGATGGAATTTAGTGGATAAATAGAGATACTGCCCCGCAGGGAGACCTTCGGCGATTACGACTTTGGAGTAATCGCAAGCCCCATGCAATGGCAAGGCGGTTTATGCTGCAAAATGAGTTTCATGCAGCGTAAACCATACCTTGCAATGCACGTTTGTGCATCCTGTTCGATAGAATAATCGTTGTGGAAATAATGACTATGCTCCAGAATGTGATGACATATATTTGATGTATTGCTTTCATCATATAATCAGTCCGACCCATGACTGATTTGTATCAGGAGCATCATAATCGAAGGTCTGAAATGCTTTATTCAAGCATCCTTGGGGAGCATCCCCTTTGTGAAAATAATAACTGCATACTCGCTAAATTGTTCACTGCAAAATGCTGACATGCACGGATATGAACTATTTATGGCTATGGATGAAAATCGAGATTGGAAATTAAACTTTTTTCAGGCAGTCAATGTTTCAAAACCGTGTTCACAAGACTGGATGTCTGTCTGATTTAATGATTGAACATACAACTGAATGTTCGGTCATTCTTTGGTTCATACATTCAAGTGTTCAGCTGTTCAGACGTTCAGCTGTTCAGACGTTCAGCTGTTCAGACGTTCAGTTGAACACAGATTCAGACGTTCAACTGTTCAGACGTTCAACTGTTCAAACGTTCAGTTGAACAAACGTTCAGACGTTCAGACGTTCAGACGTTCAGATGTTCAACTGTTCAGACGGATTAACAGCTTATCAATCGAACAAGCAGTCAATCGTATGAATGAACAATCGTTCAAATGACCGCTCATGAACTACTTTTGGCTATGGATGACAATCTGAATCAAAATATAAACTTTTTCGCAAACGGCTATGTTTCCCTAACAAACGCCCATCAAGCGAACTACGCAAGTAATTCAAATGCTTGACGAGAATAAATGAGCCGCAATTTTGGTGTATGGTATATAGGCTTTGAAATTCTCGGAAAACTTAACTTGAAAGCGATTACTTTTGCTACATCATTCTACTGTTACGTTCTCCGACCCAAGCGTGACGATGATGAGCCAGTCTGTCGGCAATCTTAGCCCGAAGACACCCAATGGCATCGGCCCTCCTGATCATCATTTTTCACCCTCAAATTTTACTGAATGAGCGACACCGTATTCGTCGCCTTTGCGTCCCAAAAGGGAGGCTCTGGCAAATCGACGCTGACGGCACTCGCGGCAAGCTACCTCTATTACCTTGACGGGGTGGATGTGCTTGTCATGGACTGTGACCCTCGTCAGCACACCCAAAAGGATTACAGGGATAACGATAAACGCGTTACCAAGGAGAATCCAGCAATCAACAAAACTTTCACAAATTTCTACACGAAGTTCAACAAACGCCCCTACAAGATAATCTATTCTACGCCGGGCGCAGCTGTTGAAGACGCTGAGGAATACGTAAAACAGAATCCTGAGATCAAAGTGGTACTCTTTGACATCACGGGTACAATCAATGACCTTGAGATTATCAATCTCATTTCATCAATGCACTACCTGCTGGTTCCCATTTCTCCGGATACCGGTGACCTGAAAAGCTCTCTGCGCTTTGCGGTCAATGTCAAGGAACGGATGATCGACTCGGGCGACACGTCCATCAGGGACATGAAACTGGTCTGGAACAGAGTTCCCGGAAGGCAGAAGACTAAAATCTGCGTACTTATTGACAACTACCTGTCTGAGTTCCAACTGTCATCACTGAATACGGTCATGACCTATGCGACCAAGTATTTCAAGGATGGAGGCACAGCCGGTGCCTCGCCGACAGTTTTCCGTTCCACTCTGCTTCCGCCAGACAGACGGCTGCTCAAAGACAGCAATCTCCCTGAGCTGGTTAAGGAAATTCGTGAAGTAATCAAAATCTAAAAACTATGCCCAAGGATGAAAAGCAAAAATTTGACCCCCAGAAGTTCCTCGATGACTACGAGGACAACCTTTCTCCGAGTATCGGAAGCAGGAAGGAGCAACAGGGTGAGACTTCCAAGGTCAGCACTCCGGAGGAGACATCAGCCGACAGAAGCGTGTCCGATGCCGAAGAGAGAACTTCCGGCGGCAAAAGAGGAAGTCGGAGAAGAAACAAACCTGCCGTAATCTCGCCTTTGAATGACAAGGAGGCAGATTATATAGAAACCTTCCTCGTTGACAATGTCGATGTAGGTTTCGGAAGAGCCGGTAAACAAGTGCCGATAGATGTGGAATATCATTCACTGATAACGATACTTCGCGCTTTGCATGGTAATAATGTAACAATCGGAGGTATAATCAACAATATGTTGAAGGAACATTTTGACCTGCATGAAGCCGAGATAACCGGACTTCTGAACAAGAACACTAAACTAAACAACCGCTAAATTCTCCCAAAAAACAAGAACATGAACAATCCAAGATTCTGCGACTTGAACGCCTGTGGTGTAAAGGTCGCCCAAGAGGTCGAAACCGGCCAACCCATAGAGAAAGATATTGCCGCCTATCGCGTCAAATATCTCGCTCCTTATACCGTCGGAGCAAGAAAAGGCATCTTCGTACCGCGTGAGTTGGTCGATAAACTGGCGAAGACCGTTTCGCTTTTCGGCAACCCTGACCTCACAATAGGTGCTTTCGTGACAAATATCCTGATTACCCACCTCGTTGCCAATCGCGATGTCATCAATGAACTGACTGAGCGCGGCGCAAAAACAGTTCTGGTATGATGTATGTAATCATCTTTCTCGTTATCGTGGTCAACACGATAATCTTCGGATATTGTCTATCTGAATTTTTCAAGAAAAGATTCAGAGAAAAACTCGAAAAGGAGCTTCAAGAAATCCTTAATCATGCCGAAAAGCTTGATGAGCAATTAAAGGCAGCCATAGGTGACATCCCTCAGTTCTCAAAGGAACTATCTGATGAAATCACACCTTTCGTCAAATTGTATGTTGCGGAGGCGATTGATAAATATGTTGCCGCTGAGAATGAAAAATTGCGAGCTGTGCTTGTTCCGGCTGAGGTCCAATACTCCGATGTTGAACTTCTCCCTAATGAAGATGCGCTTCAAAAATATGGTTCGTTTCAGGAAATCGATAACGCAGTACAGGCGGCATTCGATGAAGTTAACATTGAAGAAGTCAGAGAAGTGAGCAACGATAAGGTTGCGGATTACTCCGACAAGTTCCTGAAACGTCCCGACATCTGTCTCAATAACGTCGGAGTCAAGCGCATCTCGATTCCGCCTGAGTTGTGGCACACCATCCACTCACTGGCGTATGCCAATGCCAGCGGCAGCCAGAACATTGAGCCGCTTTCAATAAGTGCTGTCGCATTCAATATCATCAATGACCACTTCAATTCTCATTCAGAGGAAATCAACATTCTGGCTGAACGGGGAACTGAAAAAATTCTCAGAGGATATGACAGGTATTGAAATATTCTTCTGTGGCGGATTTATGGTGATTGCCATATTCTGTATGCTGTTCTTGACCGGAATCATCAAACCGGTTTCCCACAAGCCCGGTGAAGAAAAGGCAGAGAAGATACCGCCAAAAGAGGAAGCAGAACCCGACAACAATCACGTGGTGGCACCCAGTAAATTCAATGTCGATGAGTTTATGGCTCAGATTTCATCGGAAGTTATTTCCGATGTTCGGAAGGAACTTCCTAAGATATTGAAAGCTGCAATAGGCGAGGTCAAATTCTCGGATATAAAGTTTGAAGACGGCTATGAAGATGACTCAGAACCGGATGAAGATTTCGTTCCCAGAAAATTCAAGGCTCTGAATACAGATGAAACCGATGACGCATTCAACACTGATCTGCGTAACATTGATGACACGCCTCCCTCCGAACCTATTGCGACCGGAACCTCGATAGATGAACTGGAAAAGGCTATGGATGTTGCTATGGATAACAAATCATCTGATGAGGAACTGGCAGAGGCCGGTAAGGTCATTCAGCCTTTTACTGTGACAAAACTCTTCGATGCCATCACCACTAATGAGGAGATTGACCGTCGGATAGAACTTTGTCTGACACTCGCGCTTCGAGCGGAATTGTCAATGAAACTCAAACCTGCCAAGGGTGACTCAAATAACGATAAGAAAAAAGAGTTGTCCACAGCCCCGGCTCCACAGACTGAACAAGTCAAGACTGAGCCGGAAAGGTCTGAAAAACAATCGGGATATGATTTCAATAAATTGAATTCCGACGATTTCGATCTTGATGAGTTTGTAGGATAATTCTCACCACTCACTGAATCCATGTCTCAATGAGACTCCACTAAATCCCACGTCCGAAAGGGCAAAAAATCCAACCCAAATTTTCTAAACCCGAAGTGTGGGCTGCTCCCGGTTGCGGAGCGGTCGGGGGCTGCCCGTGCTTCACAAATTGAAACAAGAACATGAAAAAGACTTTTAAGAATCTCAAAAACAAGTATCTCATTTTCAAATGCCGCCTTATGGTGGCTCTCATCGCCGGACTTCTCGGCGGTCTCCGTGCCGCTGCCGCCGGCAACGGTCTGAGCGGCATCAACGAGGCTACCTCTATGGTGACATCGTATTTCGACCCGGGCACCAAGCTCATCTACGCCATTGGCGCGGTTGTCGGTCTTATCGGCGGTGTCAAGGTCTATTCCAAGTGGTCGAGCGGAGATCCCGACACAACCAAGACCGCCGCGTCCTGGTTCGGAGCGTGTATCTTCCTGATTGTGGCCGCTACAATCCTCCGCTCGTTCTTCCTCTAATGGCTGAATATTCTATCAATAAGGGTATTGGTAGAAGTGTAGAGTACAAGGGTCTGAAGGCGCAGTATCTGTTCATCTTTGCCGGGGGCTTGCTCGCCCTGTTCGTGGTGTTCGTCATCATGTATATCGCCGGCTTGTCCCAATGGATCTGCATAGGGTTTGGCGTTACTGCCGCCTCAGTCCTTGTCTGGCTTACCTTCCATCTCAATGCCAAGTACGGGCAGTACGGTCTGATGAAACTTGCCGCTGTGAAATATCATCCGCGCTACATCATTAACCGTCTTCGCCTTAACCGCCTAATCAGATACAGGAAGAAATGAGAAATATACTGAAAGCCACAACACTGGAATCCAAGTTGCCGCTGCTCGCCGTGGAACACGGCTGTATCATCAGCAAAGATGCCGATATAACGGTTGCCTTCGAGGTCAGTCTGCCGGAACTGTTCACAGTGACATCTGCCGAATATGAAGCCATGCACGGTGCATGGTGCAAGGCAATCAAGGTGTTGCCTCACTATTCGGTGGTGCATAGGCAGGACTGGTTCTGCTCGGAGAAATATAAGCCGGAGTTGCAAAAGGATGATTTATCCTTTTTGGACAGGAGCTTTGAACGCCACTTCAACGAGCGTCCATATCTCGCCCACAAGTGCTATCTGTTCCTGACAAAGACAACGAAGGAGCGGGCGCGTCAGCAGAGCAATTTCTCCACTCTCTGCCGAGGGCGAATCACCCCGAAGGAACTCAATCACGAAATGGTTGTCAAATTCATGGAGTCGGTGGAACAGTTCGAGCGCATCATCAATGACACCGGCTATATCAGGCTGCGTCGCCTCTCTGATGATGAGCTGGTCGGTACAGAGAAAACTTCCGGGCTGATTGAGAAATATATGTCACTGACAATGGACGATGTTACCTGTCTGGAAGATATAGACCTCGATGCACGTCAGATGCGGATTGGCGACAAGATGCTCTGTCTGCATACGCTGTCCGACACCGATGATCTCCCCGCAAAGGTCAGTACCGATAACCGTTATGAGAGGTTATCGACTGACCGGAGCGACTGCCGATTGAGCTTTGCAAGTCCCATCGGGTTGCTGTTGCCCTGCAACCATATCGTCAACCAGTATGTGCTGATTGACGACCACGATGAGAACTTAGCAAGGTTTGAAAAGACTGCCCGCAATATGAACTCGTTGAGCCGCTACTCACGCTCAAACGCAATTAACAAGGAGTGGATTGACCGCTATCTCAACGAGGCACATTCATACGGTCTGACCTCCGTCCGCTGCCATGTCAATATCATGGCATGGAGTGATGACGCTGAGGAACTGCGGCGAATCAAGAATGATGTCGGCGGTCAGTTGGCTACAATGGGATGTATGCCACGGCACAACACCATCGACTGCCCGACACTGTTCTGGTCGGCGATACCCGGCAATGAGGCTGATTTCCCAGCCGAGGAAAGTTTTTACACTTTCATCGAGCCATCGGTATGTTTTTTCACTGCTGAAACGAACTATCGCAGTAGCCTGTCACCCTTTGGTATCAAGATGGTTGACCGCCTCACGGGCAAGCCTATCCACTTGGATATTAGCGATGAGCCGATGAAAAGAGGTATCACGACCAACCGCAACAAATTCATCCTCGGACCATCAGGCAGCGGTAAGTCTTTCTTCACCAACCATTTTGTCCGACAATATTATGAACAGGGTGCGCATATACTCCTGATTGACACCGGCAACTCTTATGAGGGTCTCTGCAATCTGATTCATAATAAGACGCATGGCGAAGATGGTGTCTATTACACCTATACCGAGGACAGCCCGATTTCGTTCAATCCTTTCTACACCGATGACGGAGTCTTCGATGTGGAGAAGAAAGACTCCATCAAGACGCTGCTCCTGACTCTCTGGAAGTCAGAGGACGACAGGGTGAGCAAGACCGAAAGCGGTGAATTAGGCTCGGCGTTGTCGATGTTCCTTGAAAAAATGGCTAAGGATAAGGACATAGTTCCGTGCTTCGACTCGTTCTATGAGTTTATGCGTGACGAGTATCGCGCTGAAATGGCGCAACGTCCTATCCCCATCTATAAGCAGGATTTCGACATTGACAACTTCCTGACTACTCTGAGGCAGTATTACCACGGAGGTCGTTTTGACTTCCTGCTCAACTCCAAAGAGAATATCGACCTGCTCGGTAAACGCTTAATTGTCTTTGAAATAGACAGTATCAAGGATAATAAGGACCTTTTTCCTGTGGTGACAATCATCATCATGGAGGCTTTCATCAACAAGATGCGAAGGCTCAAAGGTATCCGGAAAGTACTTATCTGTGAGGAGGCTTGGAAGGCTCTTTCTTCGGCTAACATGGCGGAGTATATGAAGTACCTCTATAAGACTGTGCGTAAATATTTTGGCGAGGCTGTGGTGGTAACACAGGAGGTAGATGATATAATCTCCAGTCCTATCGTGAAAGAGACTATCATCAACAACTCCGACTGTAAAATCCTGCTCGACCAGCGCAAGTACATGAATCGCTTCGACCAGATTCAGGAACTGCTCGGTCTGACCGACAAGGAGAAGGCTCAGATACTCTCCATAAACATGGCTAACAATCCGAACCGCCTCTATAAAGAGGTGTGGATTGGTTTAGGCGGCACTCAATCCGCCGTCTATGCCACGGAGGTGTCAATGGAGGAATATCTCTGCTATACAACCGAGGAAACGGAGAAGATTCAGGTACTCAACAAAGCGAAGCAATTAGGAGGCGACACCGAAGCTGCCATCAAAATGCTCGCCAACGAAAGGAAGGAGGGTGTGACATGAAAATTCCCAAAGTGTTTCACCCGATTCTCGGAGTGCTGATTGGATTTATCCTGTTTCTCGCCGGAATTGCAGTCCTCTCCGCAGTCTTTGTGGCGACATACAAGGCTATCCAGTATGCAAAGCCATTTGCCTATGACGTTATTACAAACATCGTTAACCACCTCGCACAATGGCTACCGCTATGAAAGTCCTCTATGTTCTATGGGCAATAATTGCCGGCATCTTCATCGGGCTGCTTTCCCTGATAACCTTCCCGTTGCTCCTGCTTTTGGTGGGAGTGAAAATAATCGGAGGCATGGCCTCCAAAATTAGATAACCACAAAATCCAACGTAAAAAATGAAACAATTAAAATTTCTATTCCCTCTCATTGCCCTGTGCCTCATGTTAGGCACGGGCAGGGCAAACGCCCAATGGACGGTAATCGACCCGTCAAACATCGCCCAGTCTATCGTAAATTCCTCAAAATCACTCGTACAGGAATCAACGACCGCCCAAAATATGATTAACAACTTCAAGGAGACGGTCAAAATTTACCAGCAGGCGAAGAAATATTACGATGCCCTGCAATCCGTGAACAATCTCGTCCGCGATGCCCGCAAGGTGCAGCAGACAGTCCTGATGCTCGGCGACATATCCGGTTATTACGTCAACAACTTCAAGAAGATGCTGACCGACCCCAATTTCACGAGTGCCGAACTATCGGCCATAGCCTCCGGCTACACCCGCATCCTCGAAGAAGCCAACGGCGTGCTGGGCGACTTGAAGCAGGTGGTCAACATCACGACGCTCAGTATGACCGACAAGGATCGCATGGACATCGTGGACAGTTGCCACAAGGAGATGAAGCGTCTGAAGAACCTGACGGCGTATTTC
This sequence comes from uncultured Duncaniella sp., assembly GCA_910577335.1. Classification (GTDB taxonomy): domain Bacteria; phylum Bacteroidota; class Bacteroidia; order Bacteroidales; family Muribaculaceae; genus Duncaniella. The sequence continues at coordinate 17,533 of CAJTMJ010000051.1, forward strand.
ACCAACAAGAACATCTCGGTGTCGTATCTCCGCGCCAAGAAGAAGGCGGATACCCAGAGGGTTGTGAGCCTCTACGGTGACGGCTCCGAAAAATACTGGTAATGCCTATGCTCTGCGCGATAGATTTCTCAAACCTCCACTCCATACTCCGGTCGCTATATGACGAGATGATGCCTCTGTGCGGCGACATGGCGGGAGTGGCCCAGGGCATAGCCGGTCTCGGCGCCCTGTTCTATGTGGCTTACCGTATCTGGCAGTCGCTGGCAAGGGCCGAACCGATTGATGTGTTCCCGCTGCTCCGTCCTTTCGTTATAGGTTTCTGTATAATGTTCTTCCCCAATGTCGTACTCGGTACAATCAACTCGGTAATGTCACCGATTGTGCAGGGAACCGCCTCGATGCTCGAAGGGCAGACTCTCGATATGCAGAAATACCGGGAGGAAAAGGACAGGCTGGAATACGAACAGATGATGAACGACCCATCGACCGCTTATCTCGTTGACGATGCCGAGTTTGACCGTCAGATTGATGAACTCGGTGTGACAGAGATTGGCACAGCCGCCGGAATGTATATCGAGAGAGGTATGTATAAGGTCAAGAAGGCAATCCAAAACTTTTTCCGCGAACTGTTGGAAATGCTCTTTCAGGCTGCCTCGCTCACGATAGACACGATAAGGACATTCTTCCTGATAGTGCTGGCGATATTGGGACCGATAGCGTTTGCCATATCCGTCTGGGATGGTTTCCAGAACACCCTTGTCCAGTGGATATGCCGATACATTCAGACCTATCTATGGTTGCCTGTGGCTGATTTATTCTCCACAATCCTTGCCAAAATCCAAGTGCTGATGTTACAGAATGACATTTCGGAACTGACTAATAATCCGAATGTTGACCTCGACGGAAGCAACACCGCTTACACGATTTTCATGATCATAGGCATCATCGGCTACTTTACAATCCCGACCGTCGCAGGCTGGATTATTCAGGCAGGTGGTATGGGCAGCTACAACCGCTCGATCAACAACACCGCCATGACCGGAGGCTCATGGGCCGGCAGCATCGCCGGAGGCGTGGCAGGAAACGTGGCAGGTCGAGCCGGCAAACTCCTTAAATAAAGTAATAACTCATAGTTACGAGTGACGAGGTTCACTTCATCACTCATAACTATGACTTAAAACCTAAAAAGAATGGAATTTAAGTCATTAAAAAACATCGAGACCTCCTTCCGGCAGATAAGGCTTTTCGGCATTGTCATGGTATCGCTCTGCGCCTTCATCGCAATCGGCGCCGTGGTGCTGTCGCTGAACTTCGCCGAGAAACAGAGGGAGAAAATCTATGTCCTTGACAACGGCAAGAGCCTGATGCTTGCCTTGTCGCAAGACATGGAGCAGAACCGCCCGGCGGAGGCACGGGAACACGTGCGCCGCTTCCATGAGCTGTTCTTCACCCTGTCGCCCGACAAGTCGGCGATAGAGCACAACATCAACCGCGCCATGTCACTGGCCGACAAGAGTGCCTATAACTACTACT
>CAJTMJ010000052.1 GCA_910577335.1 uncultured Duncaniella sp.
TGAGGTCTACAGGCTTGAGTGAACTCGCCTCAGACACACTCAGTGAAACACTACCTAATCAATTTAAAAATATAACATATCATGCAAAAAGGACAGATTGGTGTAACCACCGAGAACATTTTTCCGGTCATCAAAAAGTTTTTATATTCCGACCATGAAATTTTCCTCCGTGAATTAGTGTCAAACGCTATCGATGCCACTCAAAAGCTTAAAACACTCGCATCATTTGGTGAATTCAAGGGCGAGCTTGGGGAGATGAAAGTGGAAGTCAAAGTTGACAAAGAAGCCGGCACACTTACAGTGAGCGATCACGGTATTGGCATGACAGCCGAGGATATTGAAAAATACATCAACCAGATAGCATTTTCAGGAGCTGAAGAGTTCCTCAACAAATATAAAGACAACGCAAATTCCATCATCGGACATTTCGGTCTCGGATTTTATTCAGCTTTCATGGTAGCCAAGAAAGTTGAAATCCGTTCACTCAGCTACAAAGATGGTTCAGAAGCTATAAAATGGGAATGTGACGGCAGCCCCGAGTACTCAATGGAACCTATCACCAAGGAATCCAGAGGTACCGACATAATCCTTTACATTGATGACGATAACAAAGAATTCCTTGAACAAGCTCGTATCGACACATTGTTGAAAAAATATTGCCGCTTCCTCCCCGTTCCTGTAGTTTCAGGCAAAGAACAGGAGTGGAAGGATGGCAAGTATGTTGATACTGACAAGGATAAAGTCATCAACGACACCGAACCTACATGGACAAAGAAACCGAGCGAGTTAACCGACGAGGATTACCGCAAATTCTACCACGAGCTTTATCCCGGACAGGAAGATCCGTTGTTCTGGATTCACCTCAACGTTGACTACCCCTTTACCCTCACAGGTATCCTTTTCTTCCCGAAGATCAAGAGCAATCTTGAAATCCGCAAAGACCGCATACAGCTATATTGCAATCAAGTATATGTGACTGATTCGGTAGAAGGCGTGGTTCCTGAATTTATGATGTTGCTGCAGGGTGTGATCGATTCTCCCGACATACCTCTTAACGTATCTCGTTCATACCTCCAAAGCGACACTGCTGTCAAGAAAATTTCAGGCTATATAACCAAGAAGGTTGCTTCACGCCTTGAAGAACTTTTCAAAGCCAACCGTGCCGACTTCGAATCCAAGTGGGATGACATAAAGATATTTATCGAATACGGTATGCTCACCGATGAAAAATTCTGTGACGCAGCCATGAAATTTGTGCTTCTTAAAGATACCGACAACAAATATTACACTCTTGACGAGTATAAGACTCTTGTTGAAGCGACACAGACTGACAAAGACGGCAACCTCGTATATATCTACGCAACTGACCCCACTGCACAATACAATTATATCCACACAGCCAACGAAAAGGGATATAATATCCTGCTTATGGACGGACAGCTCGACGGACACTTTATCTCGATGCTTGAAAGCAAGCTTGACAAGACAAGATTCGTGCGTGTTGACAGCGATGTGGTTGAAAATCTTATTCCTAAGGTTGACAAGAAAGGCACAGACCTCAACGCAGATCAGATCTCACTTCTCACCACTCTGTTCCACAGTCAGGTGCCCAAGATGGAGAAAAGCGACTTCCTCGTATCGTTCGAATCGCTTGACCCGGCAGCCAATCCTATACTCATCACTCAGAACGAGTATATGAGACGTATGAAAGATATGGCAGCCACTCAGCCCGGAATGAGCTTCTATGCCGAACTTCCTGACAATTACAACTTGATTGTGAACACTTCACAGCCTGTCATCGCCAAGATACTCGACGAAGCCGAAAAAGCTCTTGACGACAAGATAGCACCTCTGCGCAAAGCAATGAATGAAGGCAATGAACAGCTCTCAGCCATTCGTGCCGAAATCAAGGACAACAAGCCCACTGACGAACAATCTGAGAAGGAAAAGGCTCTTATGCAGGAGGTTGACAAATCTCGTAAAGAACAGGAGGAGATAATCGGTAAGTATGCGTCTGAAAAGCCTATTATCAAACAGGTTATAGACATAGCCCTACTCGGCAACGGTCTGCTTCAGGGACGTGACCTTAGCGAATTTATCAAACGTTCTATTTCAATGCTTTAAGCTATGATTATAACGGAGAGCAAATCTCCGGCATAGCTTCATACAGTTACTAATAATCAACAGCCGCAGTCAAAAGAATTATTTTATCTTTTGACTGCGGCTGTCAGTTTTTTAATGGGACGGCTGATGCTCGGATGCTCCGTGGGAGCAAAGGGTGTCGGAAAGCCATTCGAGTTTATCACGAGGCTTTACGGCACCCTCAGTCGGACGAATCAAGAATGTGTGTTTTTTAGTAGTAGAGTCCCGATAAGGTCCTAATCAATAATTATCCTTATGATATTTTAGCCTCGCATTGTTTTCGTTTGGTGTCTTGATTAACGTAGAATCGGATTATGGAGTAGATCACATTCTGCATGGGTGTCAGAGTGTCTTCCGGATTTTGTCCGAGAATAAACTCCATACTCAACGCATTGCTTATGGGTTGACGGTCAGCAATGGATAGCGAATTGATTGTGTTGATTACACGTTTGGAGATGATAACTGAGCTTTCCATAATGATACCTCTTAAGTTGAATGTGAATAATTTCTTGGTTAAACATTGTTGTCGCTTATCGACATGACAAAGTTACCACCCAACATGGGCAGCATAATGACACATCCAACAAAATTTATGTTAACGCCTGAAAAAAGTCGGTGCTGACTCTATGGATTGCGGTGCGTATGTACACACAGCATAGACATAATCACCTTTCGGCACCTTTTTGCGGGCATCATACGTCATCCCGACGAGATACTCACCGCAAATTCCGTCGCCAAATTCATCCATAGCGTCATCCGTAGCCACTGACGACGGTATGGCATAGACAGTATACCTGACCTGCTCACGCCCCTCACTCCTAACCGGGTTCCATGTCAGGAGATCACCGTCAAGCTTCACTCCTGAAGGTTTCGGATACTCGTATTGATGCTTCCAAGACATCACAGGCGTGAGTGACGGCATGGAAAAACGTGCATCCTTCAATTCTTTAGATATGAGTGGAAGATATTTGGCACTATATATTATCACCCCGCTATTGCCGTCGATGCTCAGGGAACGGTTATACCCCACCTGATTCACGATTTGCACACGATTAGCCTTAGTATCATTTTTTGCAATATGCTCCATGGTGACACTCCCGTAAAAATGCCTTCCGTAAAGGTTGGCAGCTTCGCTCCACCACTGAGCTATAGGAGCATACGGTGCTGTGGCATGGTCGGTATGCCAATATATCTGAGGGGAAATGAAGTCAACCGTGCGCTGATAGAGCAGCCCGAGCGGATCGGAATATATCTCGGAATACTGCCAGTCGGCAGCCTTCACACCGCAAGGCTCCATACCCCATTTTGCCGAAGAAGTATCATCCTTCCCTGCCACACCTGCGGGAGAGATGCCGAACACTATATCCGGACGCTCCTCCTCTATCATGGCATACACATCGGCTATAGCCTTATGCACATTAGCCCTGCGCCAATCCCCGAAAGTCATCCACGGAGATTCTTTTATATATTGGCTGTAATCAGGAATATCATCGGTTTCAGGTATTCTGTTCGGATAGAAATAATCATCAAAGATCAGCCCGTCAACCTTATATCCGGTCACAATCTCCCGACACAGTTCCACAACGTGGCTCCTCACCTCCTCAAGCCCGGGATTAAGCACTGTATATTTTTCATGTCTCAGCAGCCAGCAACGTAGCTTCCATTCATTATCCTGAGGTGTGGAATAATTTGTGCCTGTGCTCCACCGAAACGGATTGACCCACGCATAACATTCCAGACCACGCTTATGACATTCATCTACCACAAATTCAAGCGGATCCCAACCCGGTGAGACACCACGCTTACCCGACACGAACGACGACCACGGCTCAAGCTTGGATTTGAACATCACATCGCTCATTGAACGCACTTGAAAACACACAGTGGTGAGATTAAGCCGCTCGCATCTGTCGAGCATCTCAATCATCTCATCTTTCTGCTTCTTCTGAATCTCTGGTGTAGTCCCTGCCTTCGAGGGCCAGTCAATGCCCCAGACGGTTGCTATCCACACCCCTCGAAATTCCCTTTTAGGACTTTGGGCATGGGCAGATTCAAAAATTAATACACATAATAATAAGCATAATGTATAGAGTAATCGAGCCATATCGCATAATTTATATGCAAATGTAGCACTTTGAATCGTAATTGAAGGCAAAAATTAAAAATAAATTAGCCGACATAGTACATTATTCCGGGAAAATGGTTAATTTTGCAAGTTGAAATCCATACCCACATCACAACAACGCAAAAAACAGACATGCGCAAATATATATACATCCTGCTTGCAGCCTTCGCACTCACCTCGTGCGGTGAGTACCAGCATGTGCTTAAAAGCACCGATGCGAACTACAAACTTGACTTCGCAAAGCGAGCATTCGAGGAAAAGAAATATACTCAGGCTGCAACAGTGCTTTCTGACATAGTGACCCAGTTCAAGGGTTCGGACAAGGCAGAGGATTCATTGTATCTCTTGGCTCTTTCAAACTACGAGAACAAGGATTACGAGACCTCAGGTCAGTTCTTCAAGACATATTATGCCCGTTATCCCAAAGGGAAATACACCGAACTCGCACGTTTCTATGCCGGATACGGTTATTACCTTGACTCACCCGAGCCTCAGCTCGACCAAACTGGTACCATCAAGGCTATTCAGGAACTTCAGGCGTTCCTTGACTACTTCCCGCGCAGCGATAAAGTTTCAATCGCACAGAATGCCATTTTCGAGCTTCAGGACAAACTGACTCTAAAGCAGCTTGAAAACGCCCAGCTTTATTACAACCTCGGCACCTATCTCGGAAACAATTACGAGAGCGCAATCATTGTGGCACGTAACGCCATCAAGGATTACCCCTACTCAAAGTATAAAGAGGATCTCGAACTTCTCATACTCAAAGCCCGTTATCAGGAAGCCAAGGAGAGTATCGACGAGAAGAAAGCCGATCGCTTCCGTGAGGTTATTGACGAGTATTACTCATACATCAACAACTACCCCGACTCCCCCAACCGTGAGGAAGCCGACAACATCCTTAAGATCGCCCAGCGATACATCAAAGAATAACGATTACAAAGATTAAAACATAAAATCAAAATAAAAACAATGGACTACAAGAAGACAAACGCTCCTCTGAACACCCAGACCCGCGACCTTATCAAGATGAGCGAGGACACAGGCAATGTCTATGAAACTGTGTGCATCATCGCAAAACGCTCCAATCAGATAGCCGGGGAAATGAAGCATGACTTGGAAAAGAAACTTCAGGAATTCGCATCATTGAGCGACAACCTTGAGGAAATTTCCGAAAACCGCGAACAAATAGAAATCTCCCGCTTCTACGAACGTCTTCCCAAACCCACTCTCATTGCCACACAGGAATATATCGATCACAAGATCCACTACCGTAACCCGGCAAAAGAGAATCTGAATCTCGATTAATACAAGTAATCGTAATCGTATACAGAGAAATCGTATAGCGAATAACTTTATACAAGTAATCGCATAGCAAAACAATTGTATACAAATAAATCGTATAGCAAAATAAAACGACGGCCCCGTCTCAGAGAGGACGGAGCCGTCGTTTTTATACATACACCCGTAACTTTCATGTCATCCACACCACACAATCCACACCACAACTGCCATTGCCTTAATAAAATATTTGTTTTCAAACCGTTTTTGAGTGTTTTTGCGCTTGAAAAAGTTGGTGGAGTGAAAAAAAATGTCTACCTTTGTGCGCTCATTTGAGCAAATTATAATTATTAACCACTTTTAAACATCTGTATCAATGCATTTGAACTCTGATGAAAAAGTAGAAATCTTTGAGAAGTACGGTAAGGGCAAGACTGACACTGGCTCGCCTGAAGCACAGATTGCATTATTCTCTATCCGTATCGCTCATTTGACTGAACACCTTCGGTCAAATCATAAAGATTATACGACTGCGAGAGCACTTAAGGCGTTGGTCGGTAAGCGTCGTCGCTTGTTGGATTATCTTATCCGCAAGGACATCAACCGCTACCGTGCCATCATCGCCCAGAAGGAGCTCGGTATCAGAAAGTAAGCCTCACAGGCACTACTTGAAGATTACAACTGGTTGCCCGGTCACAGACCACGGCAACCTTTTTTGTTTATGCAAGATTACATGGTGTTTTTGATGCGCATTATCATTAACACATATATTTTATGTTATATAACATTTTTTCATCGCTATAACTTTGAATTACTAAGTAATTTTCATTAATTTTGCAGTCACAAAATCAATAGTTACCCCCATGTCAGAAAATAAACGAATCAAAACGGCTCTCATTTCTGTATTTTACAAGGACGGATTAGAAGAAATATTATCCAAACTCAATGAAAACGGTGTAAGATTCCTGTCAACAGGCGGAACCCGCTCCTTCATAGAAGGACTCGGTTACGAATGTGATGCGGTAGAAGATCTCACCGGTTATCCATCCATTCTCGGAGGACGAGTTAAGACACTCCACCCCAAAGTGTTCGGAGGCATCCTTAACCGTCGTGAAAACGAGGGTGACCGCGCACAGATAGCGCAATACGAAATTCCCGAAATAGACCTCGTGATTGTTGACCTCTACCCCTTCAGTGCCACTGTGGCATCGGGCGCGCCTGAGGCTGACATTATCGAGAAGATCGATATAGGCGGCATATCACTTATCCGTGCCGCTGCCAAAAACTACAAAGATGTCGTAATCGTGGCATCAAAAGCCCAGTACAAACCTCTTGCGGAGATGCTTACCCGCAACGGCGCTGAATCATCGTTGGAGGAACGCCGCTGGTTTGCATCACAGGCATTTGCCGTGTCATCAGGCTATGACACCGACATCTTCAACTACTTCGCTTCAACCGAAGTTGAATCACCTATCGAGTCACGTGAAGAGCTCCGCATAGCTTTCGACGACGCCAAGAAGATGCGCTACGGCGAAAATCCCCATCAGAAGGGAACATTTTTCGGAGACTTCAACGCAATGTTCGAACAGCTCCACGGCAAAGAGATCTCATACAACAATCTGCTCGACATCGACGCAGCCGTATCGCTGATTTCAGAATTTACCGACCCGACTTTCGCAATCCTCAAACATAACAACGCTTGCGGTCTTGCCACACGTCCTACCATAGCTGAAGCATGGAAAGACGCACTTGCCGGCGACCCGGTGAGCGCTTTCGGAGGTGTGCTTATCACCAACGGAACTGTTGACGAAGCCGCTGCAGAAGAGATTAACAAGATATTCTTCGAAGTAATCATAGCACCTGCCTACACTGACGGCGCTCTTGAAATACTCAAGCAGAAGAAAAACCGCATAATACTCATCCAGAAGTCACCCCTTACCACCACACGCCAATTCCGTTCGATACTCAACGGAGCACTCGTGCAGGATCGTGACTTGAAGATTGAGACTCCGGAGGATCTGAAAAAGGTAACAACACTTGGTGTTACCCCCGAACAGGTTGCCGACCTTCTTTTCGCAAACAAGATTGTGAAAAACTCCAAGAGCAACTCTATCGTTCTTGCAAAGGACGGCATGTTGCTTGCAAGTGGCGTAGGTCAGACCTCACGTGTTGACGCATTGAAGCAAGCTATCGAAAAAGCACATTCATTCGGCTTCGACCTTCACGGCGCAGTCATGGCATCAGATGCATTCTTCCCCTTCCCCGACTGTGTAGAGATAGCCGGACAGGCAGGAGTGACAGCTGTGATACATCCCGGAGGCTCGATACGTGATCAGGAGAGTGTGGACTATTGCAACGCACACGGAATGGCAATGGTGACCACCGGTTTCCGTCACTTCAAACATTAAAATTCACATACGATTAAAGATGCGGTCTCACTTACAGGACAGACCGCATCTCTAATTGTTCTAATACAAACCTCTCAAAATCATGGGATTATTTTCATTCACAAAAGAAATCGCAATTGACCTCGGAACAGCCAATACGATTATAATACACAACGACAAGATTGTTATCGACGAGCCTTCGATCGTGGCGTTAGAGAAGCGCACTGGCAAGCTTATCGCGGTAGGACGCGAGGCAAAGCTTATGCAGGGTAAGGAAAACGATGGCATCGAGACCATCCGTCCTCTCCGCAAAGGTGTCATAGCCAACTTCAACGCCGCTGAAATGATGATCCGCGGACTCATCAAGAAAGCAAGCTCGAAAAGCAATTGGTTCTCCCCCGCCATGAAAATGGTGGTAGGCATACCCTCAGGTTCTACTGAAGTTGAGATACGTGCCGTGCGTGACTCGTCGGAACATGCCGGCGGACGTGACGTATATATGATATACGAGCCAATGGCAGCCGCTCTCGGTATAGGTATAGATGTGCTCGCACCTCAAGGTAACATGATTGTTGATATAGGTGGTGGTACCACTGAGATCGCAGTTATCTCGCTCGGAGGTATCGTCTCAAACAAGAGTATTCAAGTAGCCGGCGACGACCTCACTGACGACATTATGGAACACATGAGCCGTGTGCATAACGTGAAAGTGGGCGAACGTACTGCCGAGCAGATAAAGATACATGTAGGTTCAGCCCTCACAGAGCTTGAAAATCCGCCGGAGGACTACATCGTACACGGACCTAACAAGATGACTGCCCTGCCGATGGAAGTGCCTGTATCATATCAGGAAATCTCCCACTGTATCGAAAAGTCAATCTCACGTATCGAAGCAGCCGTGCTTCAGGCACTTGACGAAACCCCGCCTGAATTGTATTCAGATATCGTGATGAACGGTATCTTCCTCGCAGGTGGTGGCGCAATGCTCCGCGGACTTGACAAACGTCTGACTGACAAGATAGGAATCCAGTTCCATATCGCCGAGGATCCGTTGCTTGCCGTAGCCAAAGGTACGGGTGTGGCACTCAAAAACATCGAGACATTCTCATTCTTGATTCGATAAAATAAATTGCGATTGACAGTCATATTTCAGTTGGCTGTCAATCGTCAAATTATATCATAGCCAGCCCGAACCGGCGATGCTGTGATATACATCCATCTTGATAAAACGTGAGCGAACTATTAAAATTTTTCGTTAAATATAGCTCATGGTTTCTGTTTGCGGCTTATATCGTGGCGGGATGTGTGTTACTATTTTCCAACAACCCGTTTCAGCACCATGTCTATCTTTCATCTGCCAATGTTGTGTCGTCGGGTGTCTACAGGGCAGCCAATAGCGTCACATCTTATTTTTCGCTGCGTGACATCAACGAGGATCTTCAACGCCGAAATTCCGATCTCGAACTTGAAATCTACCGTCTCAAGGATGTGATACGCAAATATCAGGAGGAAGTACATGCCGACACTATGACTGTGGATTCAGCCCTTACACGGTATCATTTCCTGATAGCACATGTCATAAACAATTCCATTACCCGTTCACATAATTACATAACCATCGAGAAGGGTCGTCTTGACGGCGTGGAACCTGAGATGGGTGTGATTGACCAGAACGGCATAGTGGGAATAGTGAATGTGGTGGGCGACCACACGGCTCGCTTGATATCAGTGCTTAACCCCTACTTACGTCTTTCATGCAAGGTGAAAGGTGAGCAGCAGGTAGGTTCACTTGTGTGGGACGGCAAAGATCCGGGCGAGGCTATCTTGGAGGAATTGCCCAAACATGCCAAATTCGTGAAAGGTGACACTATAGTGACAAGCGGATTCTCATCGGTGTTCCCCGAAGGTGTTCCCGTCGGGACAATCCTTTCGGGCACACGTGACCGAGAGGATAACTTCTACACACTGCGTGTGAAACTGTTCACTGACTTCTCCACGCTCTCAACCGTGCGTGTGATACGTGACAAGATGAAGGATGAACTTACGGCGGTGGAAAAAGAACCGGAAATAAAAAATGTAAACTAAGGATGAGCAAGACCACACTGCAATTTTTACTGTTAGGCTTTATATTAGTGCTTGCACAGGTAGTTGTGTTCAACCATATCTGCCTGTTCAATGTCGCTGTGCCGATGGTGTTCTTCTATCTCATCATCCGTTTACCCATCACCCTTTCCATAAACTGGGTGCTCACCATCGGGTTCTTTCTCGGCTTGATAGTTGACATATTCTCAGACACATACGGCATGAACGCACTTGCATGTACCATCGAAGCCATGCTGCGTCGTCCTATTTTGCGTCTTTACGTGCCACGTGAAGAGGACTTGACACGTCCGGAACCGTCAATGTATTCGCTCGGAACCTCCGCCTATCTCAAGTACCTGCTCACGATGACACTGCTCTACTGCACACTTATATTCTTAATCGAAGCCTTTACTTTCTTCAATCCCATCCAGCTCGGACTACGCATCGTCACAAGCACAATGCTGTCAATGGTGCTGATGCTGGGTATTGACAGCTTAATGACACCAAGAAGTGAGAAAAGACTATAATCTTGAAAAACGTCGCTATGTCATAAGCGGTTTCATCATAATAATCGCATTGATATATATAGCACGCCTGTTCAGCTTACAGGTGGCTGACTCCAAATACAAAGATTACGCTGACTCAAACGCTTTTTTGAGGAAAGCGGTATATCCTTCACGAGGCATCATCTATGACCGTGACGGCAGACTTGTGGTGTACAATCAGCCGGCATACGACGTGATGATGATACCCCGTGACGTCAAGGATTTCGACACTATAGATTTCTGCCGCACACTTAATATCACGCCCGAGGATCTGAATAAGCGAATAGCCGACATGAAGGACAAACGTCGCAATCCCGGCTATTCAACATATTCACCCCAACGGCTTCTGACCCACCTCACAGCCGAGGAATACGGACGCTTGCAGGAAAAACTATACCGCTTCCCCGGTTTCTATATACAGAAACGTATCCTCAGGGAATATAATTACAAAAGTGCCGCCAACGTGCTCGGAAATATCCGTGAAGTATCACAAAAGGATATTGACAGAGACCCCTATTACATGCCGGGCGACTATATCGGTGACATCGGTGTGGAACATACCTATGAGGAACATCTGCGTGGCAACAAAGGTGTGGAGGTCCTTATGCGAGACGCTCTCGGACGTATACAAGGTAGATATGAAGAAGGAGCGTTGGACCGTGACGCAGTGGCTGGGAAAAACATAAAACTCAGCCTTAACATAGAGCTTCAGCAGTATGCCGAGTCACTGATGATGAACAAGAAAGGCGCTGTGGTCGCAATAGAGCCATCCACCGGTGAGGTGCTGTGTCTTGTGTCGGCTCCTACCTACGACCCAAGCTTGCTCATAGGCAGGGAACGAGGTAACAACTACAACAAGATGATGAGAGACCTTGACAAGCCTCTATTCAACCGTGCCATTCAAGCCACCTACCCTCCGGGTTCAACTTTCAAGCCTACGCAAGGATTAATATTGCTTGAAGAAGGTATCATCACCACCGGGACAATGTTTCCCTGCTCTCACGGCTTCATATCGGGAGGTCTGAGAGTCGGTTGCCACGGACATGGCTCACCCCTACCCTTAAAACCCGCATTGCAGACATCGTGCAACGCATATTTCTGCTGGGGATTCAAGGCGATGATTGACAAACGAGGGAAATATGGCAGCTCGGCAAACGCTTTCGATATATGGAAAAAGCACATGGTGTCGATGGGCTACGGTTACAAACTCGGAATCGACCTTCCGGGCGAGTACCGAGGCTTCATACCTAACGTGGACTTCTATAACAAATGGTATGGCGCTGGTCACTGGAGTGCCAATACTATCATCTCTGTAGCCATAGGTCAAGGTGAAATCCTTGCCACACCGCTTCAAATTGCTAATCTTTGCGCCACGATTGCCAACCGAGGGCATTATATCACTCCACATGTCGTGAAAGAGATTCAGGACACCATAGTCCCTGCCGAATATCTTGAAAAGCACACCCCTACCATTGCTTCGCATTGGTATGAGGATATAGCCGAAGGTATGCGTATGGCGGTAACAGGCGGTACGTGCCGTCTTGCCAACCTCGCAGACATAGAGGTGTGCGGAAAGACGGGTACGGCACAGAACCCCCATGGTAAAGACCACTCGGCTTTCATGGGCTTTGCCCCGTATCATGATCCTAAAATCGCAATAGCGGTTTATGTCGAAAACGCCGGCTTCGGAGCCACGTATGGTGTGCCGATAGGTTCACTTGTCATGGAACGTTACCTCAGAGGGTTCATACCTCCCGAACGGAAATATCTTGAGGAACGTATGTTGCAAGCCAACACAATCCAGTTTGCCGGCACAAAGAAACATTAACAGCTAAAATCTCCCATATTTTTTCAACAAAAGTGGAAAAAGACACAAATACATCGGTACTAAAGTATGTTGACTGGTTTACCGTCATCATATATATATTGCTGGTCACTGCCGGGATGGTGAGCATCTATGCTGCCAGCTATGACTTTGACCATGCAAACATGTTGAGTTTCACCGAATTTTCCGGCAAACAGTTTCGTTGGATAGGTCTTTCGCTTGGATTGGGATTGGTGATTTTGCTTATAGATGTCAGGGTTTATGAGAATTACGCATATATAATATATATAAGTGTGCTGATCCTGCTGCTGGTCACCATATTCGTGGCGCCTGATATTAAAGGCTCTCATTCGTGGCTTGTATTGGGACCGATGAGTCTGCAACCTGCCGAATTTGGTAAATTTGCCACTGCGCTATGTCTTGCCAAACTCTTTTCAAGTTATAATTTTGTTCTCAACGCCTCAAAGAAAAATTATGTCAGGGCGCTCCTGATAATCTTTTTGCCGGTCATACTCATTCTCGGACAAAAGGAAACGGGCTCGGCACTCGTATATATGTCGTTGTTCTTTGTGCTGTACCGTGAGGGTATGAGCGGACTTGTATTGTTAGCAGCACTGTGCGCCGTAGTGTTTTTCGTCGTGGAAGTGAAGTTCACCGGCACAATGCTACTCGGCATCCCTACAGGCGAGGCTGCGGTCTTCATGATGATCATGACACTCGTGGTGGCGATGCTTGCGATATACTGCAAACATTTCGAAGGTGCAAGAAATGTATTCCTTTGGTATGTAGGCACAGGGATAATCGTGGCTGCACTCAGCTGGTTCGGAATACCGGTACCGGGAATGGCTTATTTCCTGTTTGCCATCGGTGTCTCGCTTTTATATTGCGTGCTGCTGATGTTCAAAACAAAAGCCAGAAATCTCATAATAACTGTAGGTACTGCCGTGATTTCCATAGCTTTTCTTTTTTCAGTAAACTACGCTTTCACCTCGATACTTCAACCGCACCAGCAGATGCGTATCAAAGTGGCACTCGGAATCGAGGAGGACTTGCGAGGGGCAGGCTACAATGTGAATCAGTCGAAAATAGCTATCGGCTCAGGGGGTATATGGGGTAAGGGGTTCCTTAACGGTACACAAACCAAGTTGAAATATGTGCCTGAACAGCATACCGACTTTATATATTGCACCATCGGCGAGGAAGAGGGATTTATAGGAGCTGCCGGGGTACTGCTGCTGTTCCTGATACTGATATTACGCATCATTTCACTTGCTGAACGTCAGCCCACGGTGTTTGGACGAGTCTACGCCTACTGTGTGGCAAGTTATCTGATATTCCATATAGCCATTAACATAGGTATGGTCATAGGTCTATGTCCTGTAATCGGCATACCTCTACCCTTCTTCAGCTATGGCGGTTCGTCACTCTGGGGATTCACATTCCTCCTCTTCATCCTCCTCCGCATCGACGCCTCCCGCCGCGAACGCTCATTCTGATAAAGTATCACCAATATTTATCACGGTTATCACAGCTATTGTGGCAACATTTATCGGGATTTATATCTCAGAAATACATTTGCAATAGCATTATAAATAAAGATTAACTCCCGGGCACTTCACTTAGGAAAGTGTCCGGGAGTTTTGTATTTATCAAGTCTCAAATAGAGGTGTTAAGCTTCACCATCGAGACGAACTTCGTCAATATCAGCCTTGATATTAGGATCTTCGAGTCCGTAATGGTTCTTGGCGTTCATGGCTTTGAGGATAATGCCGAAGATGAGAGCAAGCGCGCCAAGAGAAGCAAAGAAGCACATCGGGGCGGTGTAGTTATACATCATCGGGTCATCGACGCCCGGATTGGTTGCAGTAAGAATCTTACCTATGATAATAGGCACGAACGCAAGACCTATGTTCTGAACCCAGAATATCAGAGAGTATGCGCTACCGAGGAAACGCTTATCCATGATTTTGGGAACAGAGGGCCAAAGAGCGGCGGGAACCAATGAGAATGAGACACCGAGAACCACGATGGCTGAATAGGTTATGAAATCGCTCTTTGTAGCCGGGACAACAAATGCAAATGTCAGGTGGCACACAATCATAAGGATAGCACCGAGTATAAGCATCGAAGCACCCTTACCCTTTTTATCAAGGAAATATCCGAGGAACGGGGTCAATATACCTGCGCCAACAGGGAACCAGCGGAAAATGTCGGCAGCCTGAGTCTCGGAAATGCCGAGGTTACATTGGAGCATATTGGCAGCGTAACGCTGGAAGGGGAAAATGGCTGAATAGTAGAGCACACAAAGGAGAGCCACAATCCAGAAGAGCTTGCTTCGGAAAATGAAACCTACGTCGGCAAGCTTGAATTCCTCTTCCGATGCTTCCTCAGCAACCTTTGTGGCACCCATCTCCTTATCAAGTTTGGTGTCCATGAATGTGAACACTATATATGAAAGGAGACCGATACACAACAATGCCGAGCAGAATGCCACAGGGATTACCACTGACGGAGTGCCCATCCAGTTGGCAAGACGGGGCGAAATAGAGAAGATCACAAACACACCAAGACGTGCAATCGCCATCTCTGCGCCCATAGCCAACGCCATCTCCTTGCCTTCAAACCATTTCGCAAGAGCTTTTGACACGGTGATACCAGCCATTTCACATCCGCAACCGAAAATCATAAATCCAAACGCTGCGAGCTTGGCGCTACCGGGCATTTCCACCCACCATGAATTCAACCATTGGTCAAGAGCAGTGCCTTGGAAAATGTCGCTGATTGCGTAAAGCTTGATGAAAGCACCTATCACCATTAGAGAGGCTGACAATGTACCTGTGAAACGGATACCGGTCTTATCAAGGATAATACCGGCAAGAATGAGGAATCCGAACACATTTAATATATACTCCGCACCGGCGTAATAACCGAATGCGTCAGGCGACCACCCTCTCTGAGTCTGCACTAAAGACTGCAGCGGTGACATCACATCGACAAACATGTAGGCAAACAGCATCATCGATGCCACAAGCCCTAATGCAGTCCACCGAGCCCATGCCTTGTCGGAAAGCAGCTGACGCACAGGCTCCGTAATTTTTTGATTAACTTTTTCCATTAGTTTATTAACTGATTTATTGTTTTAAATTATTTTCTTGCCATTTATTAACCATATTAACCACAAAATTACACAAAATAACGGAATATTAGAATTTAATTACTAATTTCGCCATAAATTAAGAAGCTGTTTAAAAATTATTCATCATATTTATGCTTGTACGTCAACGCTATGACCTCGACCGCACAGTGCGCCTTGTGATAAACTGCGTATTGTTTATTGCCTTGATATGGCTCATCAATATACTTAAAGATGTCCTGCTGCCATTTTGCGTAGGATGCCTTATCGCCTACCTCTTCGAACCCTTCGTGCAGTTCAACCGCAATCTGCTAAAGTTGAAGGGACGAATTTTAGCCACGTTCATAACTCTGTCGGAAATGACATTCATATTCCTGCTTATATGTTATTTCATCATACCGATGATTATGAACGAAGCCAGCCAGATGGCAAGTATGCTGAAAGCCTACGCATCGACAGAGTTACACATACCGTTTGTGCCTGAGTCATTCCATGACTTCCTGCGAAAGCATGTGGATTTCAACTTCATAGCCTCAAAACTCACACGAGAGGAATGGGCTAAAATGATTGAAGACGGTCTGTCGGCATCGTGGAAAGTCATCACAAGCTCGATATCACTCATAATGGGGCTGTTCAGCTGGGTGATTGTATTTCTGTATGTGATCTTCGTGATGATTGACTACGAAAAGATCTCGGCAGGATTTCGGCGAATGGTAATGCCAAAGTACCGCCATATAGTTTTTAAAATCGGGCGGGATGTCAAAACGTCCATGAACCATTATTTCCGCGGACAGGCACTGGTGTCGCTAATCGTGGGAATACTTTTCAGTATCGGCTTTCTAATTATAGGACTGCCATTGGCGATTGTGCTTGGCATGTTCATAGGACTGCTTAACATGGTGCCCTATCTGCAACTCATATCGCTTGTGCCCACAACCTTGATATGTGTAGTATGCTCGGTCGGCAGCGATGTCGGCTTCTGGGTGCTATTTTGGGAGGCGATGCTGGTATATATAGTCGTGCAAGCCATTCAGGATTTATTTCTTACCCCCAAAATCATCGGGAAAGCCATGAGCATGAACCCGGCATTGATATTCCTGTCCCTTTCCATTTGGGGTACTCTGTTGGGAATGATAGGACTTATTATCGCCATACCGCTCACTACCCTGCTGATGGCATATTATGACGAATATATCATAAAACCTCACGAACGCAAACGTGAACGTATAGAAAAACAGCAAGAAAAACGGGGCGTAATTTAACATTCATTATTAATTACTGGTTTTATATGTTAATATCAGTTAATTTATGAATAAAAATTTGGAGGGTTCAAAAAAAGTGCCTACCTTTGCATCGCTTTTCAGAAATATCGGGGTGTAGCTCAGTTGGTTAGAGTACGCGTCTGGGGGGCGTGAGGTCGCTAGTTCGAGTCTAGTCACCCCGACAAATTTCAAGCAATGAATAGCCGTAGCTCAAAAAGTTACGGCTATTTTCATATATCCCCCTCACCCCCACGGCAAGTATAATGGATGAGGTTAGAAAGGGTCAGCGGATTTAGAAATCCATTTTAAGAAATTCCCGTAGGTGGACATGGATGATTCCGGGGTAGTCGGCGAATTCTCCGCTTATTGGGTCCATCGACACTACATATTTCGGATAGTTGTCCCTTATGGCTGCCAAATTGCCAAACTCGCGAGATATTGTCTCATCCGATGCAAGCAGATATGCTACTTGCACATATATCGTCTTGCCTCCCTTAGTTGCTACAAAATCAATTTCACCGGCACGGAGTATTCCGACATTGACATTATAGCCCTGCGCCAGCAGGTGCAGATAAACTGCATTTTCCATAATCTTCTCTATACTGCCCCGCACATTGAATCCACAAAGATAGTTGCGAAGCCCATGATCGGCAAAATAGTATTTGTAGATTAATTCAAATAATTTTTTGCCGTGAATGTCATATCGTACAACCGGACTTATGATAAGTGCCTTGCAGAGATGACTGATATATGCGGAAGTCAAAGTGTCGGAAATTTTCTCTCCTTGTGATTTCATGAATCTGACTATGCTATTGGTGGAAATAAGTTTTCCGTCATTGTCAGCGATGAATCTGGAAAGATTCTCCATAAACGGAACATTCCTGATTTGCTCCCTCGATATGACATCACGCATCATGATGGTGTTGTACACCCCCTGCAGATAGTCTCTGACATGGATTTCATCCTTTATGTCATATAGTCTCAGACCGGGAAGACCGCCCACCCTGAGATAGTCGTTAAGGGACTCGTTAGTATCATCCAGTCCGTGAAACACAAGAAATTCACGGTAGCATAGCCCGTATATCGGAATCTCAACATACCGTCCCCCCAGCCGGGTGCTTAATTCAGAAGAGAATATATAAGCGTTGCTGCCGGTAGCGATAATCTGACAACGGTTTTCGGCCTGAAGACTGCGAAGAGCATCCTCATAGCCTTCAATATCCTGAACTTCATCAATAAGAAGGTAATTGTCGTCTCCGTCAACAAATTTGGGGACGACATAATCATGAAGTTCCCTTGCGTTTGTTATGTGACTGAAATCGAGAAGTTCTTTGTTGATGTACACAACGGTGGAACCCTTCCTGCTCTCTTCAAGCCAATTACAAACTTGACGAAGCATGAAACTCTTGCCAACCCTTCGCTGCCCGACAAGTATAATCATCATACCACGGTTTAGATGGGATATGATGTGTGACAAATATGTTTTACGAACAATGATATCCATAATTTACAAATTTTATTGCAAAGATACCTATTTATACGCCACAAAACAAGAATATATGTATATTTTAAGATTTATACATCGGTAAAATTAAAAATCTTGTCTATTTATTGATTCATAGAACGGGAAAAATAGGGGGCATTTCTTAATTTATAAATAACTTTTAAATTCCGAATCAGCGGATTTGGGGGAGTCAACCACCCTCTCTTCCCCACCTCAGACTTATGTTTTGAAACTTTTTTGAAAAAATTTCGCAAAATATTTGCACAGTTCAAAAATTCGTCATACCTTTGCACTCGTTAAAAACAAACAACCACTTTACATGACAAGCGAAATTGAGACTCCTTCTCAATTCAAGCTGTAAAGAAACATCAAGGAGAGATGGCAGAGTGGTCGATTGCGGCGGTCTTGAAAACCGTTGAGGGTC
>CAJTMJ010000053.1 GCA_910577335.1 uncultured Duncaniella sp.
ATCCAGAAGACAAAGTACGTGAAAGCGTCATAAATGAGATGTCAGTCGGTTTTTATTGGACACCGGAGTTAGTAAAATCCCTTACGGAATACAGCAGCAACCGTGACAGATATCCTTCAATTGACACATTTTATCCCAACTTGATAAAATTCTTCAGAACATACGCAGACAGTCAATTTGAAGAAATAGATTCAATTTTCACTACTGAAATTTCAAAATAGAAACATCAATGAAAAAGATAAGCATCTTAATAGCGATATGCCTTGCGACCATAGCCGCAGTCGCACAGCAAAAAGCGGATATTGAAGTCAGCTATACGGCTTTTTCTCCGAATTTCAAGAACGGCGATGTTGACGTAAAGAAAAACTATGTGTTACTTGCCAACACATCTGAATCAAAATTTTACTCGCCGAAAACAGAATATATCGACTCATTGAACTCAACACCTGAGGGGAAGGCTAAATTTCAGGAAATGAGCAGAGCTGCTGTTATGGGTGGGAAATTTGACGATATACCTAAAAAAGATGGCAGTTATTATGTGGTAAAATCGACCAATTCGAACACTCTTAGATACTACGATTCCGCCGGGATGGATCAATACTACTATGATGAAACGCCCGAAGAGTGGATGTGGGAAATTTCCGATTCGACCAAAAATGTCATCGGATATGAATGTGTAAAAGCCTCGGTTGATTTTCATGGAAGAAAATGGGTAGCATGGTTCTCACCTGAAATTCCCATTTCCAATGGTCCATGGAAGCTCGGAGGTCTGCCGGGCTTAATATTGGAAGCATCAACTGCTGACGGTAAATATGGCTTTGTGGCAACAGGTATACAGCAGACATCTAAGCCTATAGGCATTATCTATCTTGCTGACGGATACGAGAAAACCGGCCGAAAGAGTTTTTTGAAAGCAAAACGTGCTTTTATTGACAATCCCTTAGGCAAAATAAACGCCCAATTTGCCGGAAACGGAATGACAGTCCTCAAAGTTAAGAATCAGGACGGTGCGGACATCAGCAATAGCATTTTTGTAATGCGCACAGTTGCGGATTTTATCGAAACCGACTATTAAAACACACACGTCACCTCATGCCCTAATAGAGGTATGAGGTGATTTCTCCCCTATCAATGCCTGCCAGCCATTAGCCATGTTAAGATTTATTTGGTAAATCCGTTGGAATACTCTCATTAAATATTGCTACCTTTGTCGCAAAATTGCCGACAGGCAATCTTCATCAATTCCTTAATTTACAAAATATCCCATGCAACAAAGAGACAGCATCAATCTATATTTTCAGGATTCTATACGTAAAAACTGGGATCTTCCTGCGTTTACCGACCTTGGCGGTAGCACAATGTCATATAAAGATGTGGCAAGAAAGATAGCCAAGCTACATCTATTATTTAAAGAGGTAGGCATTGAACCCGGCGACAAGATAGCTCTATGTGGTAAAAACAGCTCCATGTGGTGTGTGGCATTCTTAGCCACTATGACCTACGGGGCTGTGATTGTACCTATATTACCTGATTTCAAATCGGATAACGTACAGCATCTTATAAACCACAGCGATGCGAAACTTGCCATCATTGATGACGCTAAATGGGAGGAATTAAATCCTGAAAGTATGCCTAAACTTATCGGCACACTCTCAGTAAAAGACTTCTCGCTGATAAACAGCAATAACAAAAAGCTTGATGAAACACGTGCTCATCTTAACGAGCTGTTTGGCAAGAGGTACCCCGACCGATTCACTAAAGAAGATGTAAATTACTATGTGGATAGCAGAGATGAACTCTGCATGATCAGTTATACATCCGGCTCTACAGGATTCTCGAAAGGTGTAATGCTGCCATTCAGAAGTATTTGGTCAAATGTGCAGTATTGTCTTAACTATCTACCCACCGAACCGGGCGACGGAGTGGTATGTATGCTCCCGTTAGCCCACATGTATGGTCTGACCATCGACATGCTGCGTCCCTTTGTAAGTGGTAATCATATCTATATTGTCACACGCACCCCATCTCCCCGCATTATAATGGACGCATTCGCAAAAGTCCGTCCAAGATATATAGTTACCGTACCGCTTATCATTGAAAAAATCATAAAGACAAGAGTGTTCCCATTACTCGACAAGCCACTCATGAAATTGCTCATGAAGGTGCCGTTTGTGGACGAACATCTTCTTAATAAGGTTCTCGTAAGTCTACGTGATACATTTGGAGGTAATCTTGAGCAGATTATAATCGGTGGTGCCGGTCTTAACCGTGAGGTAGAGGAATTTTTACGTAAATGCGGTTTCCCCTATACTGTAGGTTATGGAATGACCGAATGTGGTCCGCTTATTTCATACGCAAGCGCAAGCAACAACCGAATGGCATCGTGTGGTAAGATTGTAGATCGTATCGAAGCTCGAATAGATTCACCCGATCCGGCAACAATTCCCGGTGTGCTCCATGTGAAAGGTGACAATGTGATGCTTGGATACTATAAAAACCAAGACGCCACCGATTCCACATTTGACAAAGACGGCTGGATGACCACCGGCGACATCTGCAACCTCGATGAGGACGGATACCTCTATATACGCGGACGTGACAAAAACATGATTCTCGGTGCGTCAGGTCAGAACATCTATCCCGAAGAGATTGAAGATAAACTAAACAATCTTCCATACGTTTCTGAATCGCTAATTGTCGATGGCGGAGAAGGACGTTTGATAGCGTTGATATATCCCGACCTTGAAAACGCAACCGCACAAGGCATGGGTGAAAAAGAGATTAAAGAATTGATGGAAGAAAATATCAAGACTCTCAACTCAAATCTTCCCGCCTACTCGCAAGTGCAGCGTATAAAGATATACGACGAAGAATTTGAAAAAACGCCCAAGCGTTCCATCAAACGTTATCTTTACCAGAAAATTTAAGATAAATACGTTCTAAGAAATCAGAATGTGAAATGCATAGCAATCCGGATGCCTCCCTTGCAGGCATTCGGATTTCTTCTATATGTGAGACGCCACACATAGTCCACGCGAAGCACACGGAAAAGGTTATCGACACCTACCCCGGCTTCCATATATGGCTGATCGCTCATAAGTTGAGTGTTAGAAATTTCGGGGAAGGAATAGAGTTCCTTGTTAAGCCATGGACGGTTTCGATGACTGAGATGACCATAAAAACCACGGAACATGAATGCTTCACGTAGTTTCAGACGCTTAAGATAAGGCACCAAATTAAATATAGCACCATTTGCCCAATATGTCAAATCCCACTGTGCGTAGGTATCGTTTATAAATTCCATAGGGTTCAGACAGGCAAACGATTCCGGCTGAATGATATATGAAAGATTCGCATTTGGAATTAACAGATTCGGATAAGGAGAACGTGACCATACATGTCCACCTTTAACTATGAAATCGACATAGCCGAATGCCGATAGCCAGAATCGCTTCTGAATAGAGGCTTCGGTAGTATTTATGGCAAACGGATTCCCCATGAAACCCTTCGGTGCGAAAGTATGCGACAACACAAATACTGGAGCATCGAGGTTGATCGGCAAACGTGTAGTCTTCATCTGGTAAAACTTTTCACCGGGGGCATAACGAAGCTGCAAGGTAAAAGAATTCATGGTGTAATGGCTGAAATTATTGCCATATCCATTAACAAAAGTCATGAATTTTGTAGCTTCTTGACGTTCGCTCTGCAGCTTAGCCTGAACCGAAAAATTATTTTCAAGTTCAAGTATATATTCAAGCTTACTAACCCTATGATAGGTCATCTGGTTGTCGGTCATTCGCTTTAACGAAAGGAAAAAATTGTCAGGATTAGTAAAGTAATAATGCTGACCCAACATGTCAACGTCATACAATTGGGTAGCCCTTATAGAATGAACAGGAAATTCCCTTGAATGATAATTTTTATCACGGAAAGAGTACTCCAACTCACCCATATATTTCCATTTGTGATCCTTCGTACCGTATGCGCCATATCCTCTCGCAAACCACCTGCGTGAAAGATTTGCCGTAGTCATGCCACCGGCACGTAGTCGCATACCTTCCATGGAGTTAAACGAGATAGAAGTATTCATTGGTCCCACATCAAATTTAGAGGGATTCCCCGTATCTACATATCCCGATACCAATATTTTGACAACTTTCTCCGTCCAATAATATAACGGAACTGAGCGCAACCGAGCCATCATATTTTCCATCGAATTTTCACCCTTCGATATTGTAGCCATGCGGTTGGTATCCCAAAATGAAAGGTCTCTGTATTCAGCTCCGGGAGCATAGATTTGAGCTGCCCCTCTGTCAAATATCGACTGATCAGGAGCAGCGTTAAAATTATGATTATCGTAGACAGTATGCCTTCGTGCATATATACCTTGCGTGCCCGGTATCAAGCTTGCTTCGATGGTCATATCATCGCTCATCTTTAAGCGTGAACCGTCGGGAGCTTTCACATACTCCTGCCTTATCTCCATGCCATCAATGAAATTAAGATTAATGTCATGAGGGACTCTCATAATAATCTTCTTGATAAACATTGTGGTATCACCGTATGGCACATAGAATCTCCCCGTAAAACCGAATGAGCTCGGATTTCTCGGAACGAATGTCAACTCGATGCACTTTACAGAGTCAATATCTATGGTATCAGTGAGATAGAACTTATAAAAATCGGGAGCTATGCGTGACAATGGGCTTACGAACCTATTCTGAAGGACAGTAATGTCATTGGAGTAAACATCTATTTCTCTCATCACATCCTCATAGAAAGTCTGGGTGCTTTGTTTGTCAAGCATTTCATCCAAGCCGGCAGTACGAAGACCTGTTACGTACTCTTTCTCCTTTTCAGGATTCAACTTGTGATGAACACTTGATGCCTTCTCCCTAAGAGCCACATTAAGAATCGGCTTTCCGGAAACCTCGGATGTATCAATATACTCCTTTATAAATGCAAATTTCTTATCAATACCACCCTTTGCCGAGTCATTAAACTGATAATTGTTTATCGCAAGGGTTATTCGCTCATATTTATTATAGTTGTAGTCAGGTTTTCTACGCGGATCGTTCAAATCCTGCGTAGCCCTTATTTTCTCCATAAAATCCACTGCGGGATTATTCTTCTTTGAATAGTGCTCTTTATGAGGTTTTGCAGTAACTTCACCCAACAGCATACCGATAGGATGCAAATCCACGGTCAACTTTGCACTCTGATATGGTTTAATTTCCACATCCTTAGTCTCATAGCCCATAGCCGCCACTCTAACCTTATTGCAGTACAGAGCAGTGGCAATGGAAAATTTACCATTTTCACCCGTCAGCTCGCCACGGTCAGTGCCAAGCAAAAGGATTGTGGCGTATGGCACCGGCTTATGGGATATGGAGTCACGTATTACACCGCTGATTGTAATATTCTGAGCATTCGCACAGACAGCAGAAACTATGATAATGAAATATATTATGGTTTGGCGCAAGCGCATAAAATTCAACATTATTGAAATATTTCAAGAATATAAATTTGTGTGTGGTACCAATCTTTTTTACCTTTGCAAAATTAGGCATAAAATCCCATATTATGGCAAAAGAAATAGAACTAAAATTCCTCGTAACTGACAGAACATTTGTAAATATTGCCACTTCCCATTCAAGAATACGCCAGTGCTACCTGTCCGATTCTCCTGATGCCACAGTGCGTATCAGATTGAAGGACGATAACGCTTATATAACCGTCAAAGGACGAAACCACGGGTGTGTACGGGATGAATGGGAATATGAAATACCTGCTCAGGACGCATTGGAGATGGCTGAACACCTTTCTCATGGTTTTGCCATTGACAAGACAAGGTACATAGTGCCATATAAGGGATATGTATGGGAAGTTGACGAATTCCACGGCAACCACGAAGGGCTTATCATCGCAGAAGTTGAAATGCCTTCAGCGAATTGCACTCCTGAGTTACCGCCTTTCATCGGGAAAGAAGTCACTGGTGACCCTCAATACTACAACTCCTCACTTGCCAAAGCCAAGAAGCCAAGTATTTGATAATCAATATCCATTAAATCTTCAAATTTGCAATAAGGAAATTGCTTCCGGCAATCAGTATCATATCATTTATAGGATCTGCATTGCGTTTAGCCATCGTCAACGCTTCGTTGACGTCGGGAATTATCACTCCGTCCAATCCCAACTCTTTTGCTTTTTCGGCAAGAGCATCGGCGTTTAGTCCTCTCTTAACTGAAGGAGATGAGAAATACAACCGAACTGGAGTACTAATCCCAGCTATCAAACGTAACACCGGCATAATATCTTTATCGGCGGCAAAGCCAATGATAAGATGAACCGTTCCTGACTTGTAATTGTCAAGCTGATCCGTTATATACTTCCATCCGCCAACATTATGCCCGGTGTCACAAAGGGTTTTCGGATTCTCCCCTATTGTGGTCCATCTACCCATAAGATGAGTCAGCCATGTGACATTTTTGAATCCCTCACTTACTGATTTCGCTGTTATATCAAATCCGCATTTTTCAAGTTGAGCTAATGAAGCAATGACGGTAGCGGTATTCTTTATCTGATACTCACCTTTCAACTCCCCGATAAAATCACCGTATGGGGTATCTTTATATATAATACCATCCTCACTAATTTCTGATTTTACAGGCGATGCATATATCAGTTCTGCATCCTCGCTTTTTGCCTTGGTCTCGAACACTTGAACTGTCTCTTCCTGTCTCTCTCCGATGACCACCGGTATGCCATGCTTGATAATTCCGGCTTTCTCAAATGCGATTTTAGGAATCGTATCCCCTAAAAGAGATGTATGGTCTAATGAGATATTCGTAATGACACTTAATACCGGAGTTATGATATTAGTGCTATCTAATCTGCCACCAAGACCGGTTTCTATTATTGCCACATCTACTTTCTCAGCGGCAAAATATTCAAATGCCATAGTGGAGGTAAGCTCAAAAAACGATGGTGAAAGGCTCTTATATTTATCCTCTTTATAATACTCAAGCCATCGCTCCACAAAGGATACCACAGCCTCATGTGGGATTTTTTCACCATTAATACGTATACGCTCACGGAAATCAAATAGGTGCGGTGAGGTATAAAGCCCAACCTTATATCCGGCAGATTGCAGTACAGCAGCCAGCGTGTGGGCAGTCGAACCTTTTCCATTTGTACCGGCTATGTGTACCGTTTTGTATTTTCGGTGGGGATTGCCAAATAAATCATCAAGAGCGATCGATGTTCCAAGCCCGGGCTTATATGCCGACATTCCCTCCTTCTGAAATACCGGGAGTGAGTTATATAAATAATCTATAGCTTCTGAATAAGTCATAATCTCTAAATTTTAGTGTCCGTCATCCTGATATTTAATATATCAACCAGCCGGCAAACCCGGCGATGCATATAATCAAAATAGGATGCCATTTAAGCCAGTAAACCATCACAAATGCAGTTACACACAATGCGATGCTCCAGCAAACCTGCCATGTTGTCTCGCCAAAGTTAGCTGAATTCATAAGTAACAACGCCGCAGATGCTATAAGACCCACAACAACCGGACGAAGACCGGCAAAAACACCTTTTACTATGGTGCTGTCCCTATGACGATGTATCAAATGACTCGTATATGCTACCAACACAAACGAAGGAAGGACAACGACAAGCGTACATAACAACGAACCGAGAATCCCGAAAATTGGCGATGAAAAATCAGGTGAGTATTCACCCGGAGCAACATACCCGATATATGTTGCTGAATTGATACCGATAGGTCCCGGAGTCATCTGAGAAATAGCCACAATATCGGTGAACATCTGTTCTGAAATCCATCCCGGACCCACTATCTCTCGCTCGATAAGAGCAAGCATGGCATAACCACCGCCAAACCCGAAGAGTCCGATTTTAAGATATGACCATATAAGTTTAAGGTAAATCATAACTTCTCATCCTCCTTTCTTATATCCTCTTCAATCTTTTGCAATTCTTTATGGTGCTTCGAAAGCCATAACCATCCAAAAAATCCACCAAGAACTATATATATGATGGGATTGGAGATAATAGGAAGCCTTGACCATATCAGCAATGCCACTACCACAGGAATTGCTATAGTCTTCCAGCCGATTTTGGCAGTCCGTGCAGATGATATGACAGGTGCCACAATAAGTGCGACGACTGCCGGTCGTATACCCATAAAAATCGCTGACAAAGTAGGATTGTTTTTAATAAGGTCAGGGGTTAGAAATATGGCGATACAAAGTATTATCATAAACGATGGCAATATTGTGCCTAAAGCAGCTGCCAACGATCCTTTTATTCCACGCAATTTATCGCCCACTGCCACTGAGATATTCACAGCAAGTATGCCGGGGAGAGATTGCGCTACGGCAAGAAGATCCAAAAAATCTTCACGTTCTATCCAATGGTTCTTATCTACAATCTCCTTTTCGATAATTGAAATCATAGCCCATCCTCCGCCAAAAGTAAACGCTCCGATTTTGAAAAATGTAATAAATAAACGGACAAATATATTATTCATATCATAAGCTGATTTATCGTAACACCCTCAAACTTAAACGGCGTGCAAAAATACAAAAAAAGTAACAAAGAATGAAAGTTTAGGAACTTTTCACAGATAATATTGTTTTAAAGACAAAGAGATTATGAAAAACAATTATTAATACACGAAAATTATATTAAAACTATTTACTATTATGAATACAGCTCCTCTTCAAGGAATTAAGGTGATAGATTTCACCGAAGTACAGTCAGGTCCTTCTTGTACTCAGATGCTCGCATGGTTAGGCGCAGAAGTTATAAAGATTGAGCGCCCCGGCGTTGGTGATGCAACTCGTAAAGAACTTCAGTTCGATCCGGATTGTCCAAGTTATTACTTCCTACAGTTAAATTCAGATAAAAAATCGTTAGCTCTTGATGCCAAGACCCCTGACGGAAAAGCTATCTTGACAAAATTAATTGAAACTGCCGATGTATTTATCGAAAACCTCCACCCCGGAGCAATGGATAAACTCGGTTTCAGTTGGGAAGCAGTACATAAACTTAATCCTAAGTGTATCTACGGTACAATTAAGGGATTCCCTCTTTCTTCCAAGTTTAAAGATTTGAAGGCTTACGAACCGGTAGCTCAGGTTACCGCAGGTGCAGCCTCGACTACCGGCTGGTGGTCAGGACCCGAAGACGTTCCTACTCAGTCAGGAGCTGCCCTTGGTGACTCAAACTCAGGTATGCACCTACTTATCGGTGTGCTTTCCGCTCTTCTCCAGCGTGAAAAGACAGGCGAAGGATGTTATGTATATCAGTCAATGCACAATGCTTGCTTGAACCTCTGCCGTATCAAGACCCGTGACCAGTTGACACTTGACCGTATCGGTTATCTTACTCAGTTCCCGCAATACCCGAATGAAAAATTCGGTGACTTCGTACCTCGTAGCGGTAACCAAGAAGGTAGTGGCGTGCTTGGATGGACATATAAATGTAAAGGCTGGGAAACCGATCCTAACGCATACGTATATGTAATCCTCCAGCGTGGCGCTAAAGACTTCGAACTCGCTTGCAAGGCATTAGGTTTCGAAGATTGGCTTACCAACCCCGACTTCAACACTGCCGATGCTCGTGATAAGCACAAACAGGAAATCTACAAACGTGTCGAATCATTTACCATCACCAAGGATAAATTTGAAGTGACTGAAATCCTTTCTAAGGCAGGCGTACCTGTAGGTCCGGTATTGTCAACCAAGGAAATCATGGATGACCAGAGCTTGTATGACGGCAACACATTGGTTAAGATCAACCAAGGCGGTAAGATCGGAGAATTTGTCACTGTAGGATGTCCGTTTACTCTATCTAACTATCAGCCTACATACGGTCCATGTCCTGAACTCGGTGGTGACACAGCAGATGTGCTTAAGGCTTACGGATATACCGACGAACAGATTGCTTCATTTGCGGCAAATCACACCACTACCCCGATGCCTAAGCCTGCCGCCAAATAAGGCATATCAAAACTCACTATCAACCTAAGTAATTAACATATAAGGAGGGGACAATTGACAATTGTCTTGACAAAACGAGCGCAATTGCCCATTGTCCCCTCTTTTTTAAATAATCATCAATATGTCTACAACAACTACTCCTTCTCCGCAAGGATCAGCCAAAGCTCCTCAGGCTCCTCACTTCCCTGAGCAAGTCACAGGTATGTACATTCTTGCAAGAGCTTTAAAGAATGTAGGGATTGAGAATGTATATGGTCTGGTGGGAATTCCTATCACCGAAGCCGCATACCTTATCCAAGGACAGGGTATCCGTTTTGTCGGTTTCCGCCACGAACAGCAGGCAGGTATGGCTGCCGCTACCGACGGTTTCCTCACCAAGAAGCCCGGTGTCCTCATGACAGTTTCCTCACTTGGGTTCCTCAACGGATTGACTGCAACAGCGAATGCCACTGTCAACTGCTATCCGATGATTCAGATCTCAGGCGCAAGCGACCCTACCATGGTGGATATGAACATGGGTACATACGAACAGTTGGATCAGTTTAACACAGCCAAACCTCTCGTAAAGGCAGCTTTCAGATGCAGCAAGGCTGAGGATATCCCATCGGCAGTTGCACGTGCCTATCGTGCAGCCGTTTCAGGTCGTCCCGGCGGTGTATATATCGACATGACTACTCCGGCACTCGGTCAGATTATGAACCGTGAGGATGCCGAAAAGCTACTTTATCAACCGGTAGATGTTTATTCTCCCGTAGCACCCAATCCCGCATCAGTCGATCGTGCTGTCGAGATTCTTAAATCAGCCAAACGACCGGCAATAGTGCTTGGTAAAGGTGCTGCTTACGCTCAAGTTGACGATAAGATCAAGACTTTGATTGAGAAATACAACATCCCGTATTTCCCGATGTCAATGGCAAAAGGTCTTATGCCTGATGCAGGACCTTTAAGCGCACTTTCATGCCGCTCCACCATTATGGAGAAATCTGATGTAGTGATGATGATAGGAGCACGTCTCAACTGGCTGCTCTCTTTCGGTAAAGGTAAATGGAACCCTGCAATGAAATTCATTCAGCTGGATGTTGAACCGCAGGAAATCGATGCCAATGTACCTATCGCAGCACCTGTAGTAGGTGATATGGGACTTGCCCTTGAGGCTATCCTTGCAAAAATGGAAGGTGCTACAATGAGCACAGACCCCACTTGGGTACCCGCACTACAGGCTGAGACCAAAGAGAAAGACGCTAAGTTTGCGACCCGTCTTGATTCGGCTAAGAACATGATGCCGATGCATCACTGGACAGCCCTCGGTGTTATAAAACCTATTATCGAATCAAATCCTGATGTAATCCTTGTCAATGAGGGTGCAAATACCCTTGATGACACTCGTGATGCCATCAACATGTCGCTTCCACGACACAGAGTGGACTGTGCTACATGGGCTATCATGGGTATGGGTATGGGCTCAATGGTAGGAGCTGCCGTCGCCACCGGAAAATCAGTAGTGGCAATCGAAGGTGACTCTGCATTCGGATTCTCCGGAATGGACTTTTCAACCGCATGTCGCTTCAAACTACCTGTCACCGTGGTAATATTCAATAATGGCGGTATATATAACGGTATTGGCGTACCGATGGATAAGACAAGCGATCCCGCACCTACCACTCTTGATATTAATGCACGTTATGATAAGGTCGGAGAAGCATTCGGCGCACAGACTTACTATGTGCAAACCCCTGAGGAACTTTCCAAGGCTCTTACCGAAAGTATCGCAAGCAAAAAGCCGTGTCTGATCGATGTTCAGCTCGCAGCAGATTCTGGAAAGGAATCAGGACATATCGGATATCTTAATCCGGCACCACTTCAGGATATTACCGTATAGAATTTCCCGAAATACCAGATCACGGGCGCAGCATCTACCGACGCCGCACCCGTGATTTTTAGATTCAATATCATATTAATTTTTAAAACGACTATTTATGACCCACATTATTCTTTATGCCATAGTCCCTATCATAGTGGTGATGCTGGCAGGTTACATTTCGGGGAAGAAGGGTATTTTTAGTGGCGACGATGCGAAGAAATTCAATAAAGTCGTGCTTGATTACGCCTTACCCGCAGCGCTTTTCGTATCTATCGCACAGGCAAGTCGAGAGATGCTTGCCAAGGATATAAAGCTGTCGTTAATATCATTGGTAGGTATCATGTTATGTTTCATGATAGTCTACTATGTGTTCTTAATGTTCAAAAAAAATACGGGAGCTGACGCAGCGGTATCAGCACTTATCAGCGGCTCACCGACAATCGGCTTCCTCGGATTTGCAGTACTTGAGCCTATATTCGGTACCACTCCGTCAGTTGCCCTTGTTGTAGCCATCGTAGGTATCGTGGTTAATGCCGTCGGCATTCCGGTAGGTCTTTCATTGATGAACGCATCCCTTGAAAAACAAAATCCCGGCTCGTCAAAAGGTAAAAGCGCATGGACTCCGGTGATACACGCCTTGGAGCAACCGGTGGCATGGGCACCTATACTCGCAGTTGTATGGGTTTTGGTCGGGATACCTTGGCCCGACTGGGCAAGCCCTTCATTTGACCTTATCAAAGGCGCCAATGCATCAATGGCAGTATTCTCAGCAGGTATAACCCTTTCAGCCATTAAAATCCAGCTTAACTGGCAGGCTGTACTTGGTTCAATCCTTAAGATGGTCATGATGCCGGCAGTGATTTTGATCATGGGTCTCATCTTCCACATGGATCCGTTAAACCTCAAGATGCTTGTTGTAGCAGCCGCACTTCCACCGGCATTCTCCGGTATAATTATTGCCGACGAATACGACACTTATGTAGCGACAGGTACTTCATCATTAACCCTTTCAGTAATCTTATTCATAGGCTTCTGCCCGTTATGGATATGGATCACCGATATGTGTTTAAAAGCATTCTAACCGTTATTTAATTATAAGGACATAAGTGGCAACGAAAATTGCCACTTATGTCCCCATATTATATAGTAACATCATGAGCAAACAGATACTTGACGGATGCACCGCAGCAGCACACGTTGCTTTTGCTTTAAGCGAAATCGCAACAATATACCCTATCACACCTATCGCATCGATGGGTGAAACTGCAAAAAAATGGGGCATGAAAGGTCGCCGCAATTTGTGGGGGCAACCGTTGGACGTATATGAAATGGAGAGTGAACTCGGTGCTGCCGGAGCCGTACATGGCGCCCTTGCAGCAGGAACTTTTGCAACGACATTCACAGCGTCGCAAGGATTGATGCTCATGATCCCTAACATGTATAAGATAGCCGGAGAGTTACTCCCTGGCGTTTTCCATGTAGGGTGCCGCTCACTTGCCACACATGCTCTGTCTATTTTTGGAGATCATCAGGATGTGATGGCTTGCCGGGCTACCGGATTCACAATGATAGCCTCCGCATCGGTTCAGGAGACAATGGACCTTGCGCTTGTCGCTCATCTCGCAGCAATCGAAGGCTCTCTGCCGGTATTGCATTTTTTTGACGGATGGCGCACATCTTCCGAAATGGATACGATAGATGTTATCGACTATGAGACTATGCGGCCACTTGTCAGTTGGGATAAAGTGGCAGAATTCAGACACAGAGCCATGAACCCTGAACATCCCGATTTAAGAGGTTCAGCTCAGAATCCTGACGTTTATTTTCAAAACCGTGAGGCAGCCAATAAATATTATGACGCTTTCCCATCCATCGTGCAATCTGCGATGGATAAAGTCGCCGACGCCACCGGACGGCAATACCATTTGGTGGATTATTTCGGGGCACCGGATGCCGACCGTGTTATAGTGATAATGGGTTCGGGAGCGGAAGTTGTCAAAGAAACAGTCGAGTATCTCAACCGTGAACGTGGGTATAAGACAGGAGTCATAGTAATACGCCTGTACCGACCTTTCCCTGCCGAAGAATTAATAAAAGCACTGCCCAAAACAGTCAGAACAATAGCTGCCATGGACCGCACAAAAGAGCCGGGATCGCAGCATGAACCGTTATGTCTGGATGTGATTTCAGCCATAGCAAATATAAGAGATAACAGACCGGAAGTCATAGGTGGACGATACGGTCTATCAAGCAAAGATTTCAATCCGTCAATGGTTAAAGCCATATTTGACGAGATGGCATCAGAGAATCCACGAAAAACTTTTACTGTAGGTATCAATGATGATGTCACTCACCTGTCGTTAGATGTGACTGAAACTATTGACACTAATGCTTCTGACGGGATATATCAAAGTATCTTCTACGGTATCGGCAATGACGGTACCGTGGGTGGCACAAAGCAAGTCGCCACAATATTAGGTGACACATCATCTCTTTACGCACAAGCATATTTCAGCTACTCGGCTAAAAAATCAGGTGGATATACCATATCCCAATTACGCACCGCCAACAAACCTATCACATCGGCATATTCCATCGAAGAGGCTGATTATGTGGCATGTCACAAGACTTCATACGTGCATCGATTCCGGATGGCTGAAAAGGCGAAAGAGGGAGGTATATTCGTACTTAATTCGCCTTGGAATGCTCAGCAGATGCTGACTAAACTGCCACTTAAAATGAGGCAGACTATTGCTGATAAAAAACTTCGCTTTTACAACATAGATGCTGACAAAATAGCTGCACAAGTCGGGTTATTGCCTCGTATCAATATGCCGATGGAGATCGTATTTCTATACCTAAGCAAATTAGCGCCATTTGAGAACGCTTATAACGCTTTGGAAGACAAAATACGTACCACATACGCCCATGAAGGTGGAGAAGTTGTTGAGAAGAATCTCAAGGCTATCTCTTTGACTGTCCCCGCTATCACTGAGATTGACTACACTAATATAGATGGATGGTCAACCACACCTGATGCAGAGATAAAAAGAGCTGTAAGATACCGCACTCCAGAGCTTAAAAATTTCATAGAAAAAGTCCATACTCCATGTATGCATGGCGAGGGGGATTCAGTCCCTGTGTCGGCATTCACACCTGACGGCACAATGCCAATGGGGACTACCGCATACGAACACCGCCGTATCGCCACACGTGTCCCTGTATGGGATCCGGATAAGTGTGTTGAATGCACAGAATGTTCTTTGGTATGTCCTCACGCAGCCATCCGCCCGTTCGTGCTAACCAAAGAGGAAGCCGAAAAGACTCCGGATGGGTTCAAAATGAAAGAGGCTCATGGCGCTCCTGAACTCAAGGGTTATATGTTCCATATACAGAACTACACTGAGGACTGTTTAGGCTGCTCGTCATGCTCAATCATCTGTCCGGGACATGCATTAACCATGACACCGATTGATGAGGTATTACCCACTGAGTTACCGATGCTCGAATGGGTAAAAGATAGCGTATCCTTGAAACGTGACCTCATATCTGCTTATACTGTAAATGGTTCCCAGCTACAGCCGCCATACTTGGAATTTTCAGGTGCTTGTGCAGGTTGTGGTGAAACTCCCTACGTTAAACTTTTGACCCAGCTCTTCGGATCAGATATGATTATAGCCAATGCCACCGGCTGTAGTTCAATATGGGGGGCAAATTATCCTTCTAACGCATATTGCACCGACACTGACGGCAAAGGGCCCGCTTGGGGCAATTCACTTTTTGAGGACAATGCCGAATACGGCTATGGTATGTTTGTCTCGTTAAGACATCGGCATGAACATGCCATGGATTTGGTAAGGAAACTTATCAATGATCCCGACACTCTCCCCTACCTCAAAGAACCGCTCGAAGCGTTGTATACCCAACGTAATTCTGTGGAACAATCTAAAAAGACCGCAGCACAGCTCGTATCAATGATGTCACCATTAAAAGATGTGAAGGCTGAATACTCGGAACTGTTATCTATGGCTGATATGCTGACTAAAAAAACGGTATGGGCTATCGGTGGTGATGGTTGGGCATACGATATTGACTTCGGCGGTCTCGACCATGTGCTTGCCTCAGGGGAAGCGATAAAGATGCTGGTAATGGATACCGAATGTTACTCAAACACCGGAGGACAGACATCGAAAGCCACACCAAGGAGTGCCGTTGCCAAGTATTCACCTGACGGCAAACGTACCTCCAAGAAAAATTTAGGTCAGATGATGATGAGCTACGGCAATATATATGTGGCATCTATCGCACTTGGAGCCAACTATCAGCAAGCCATAGATGCGCTTGTGGAAGCCGAACGTTATCCCGGTCCGGCAATAGTAATAGCATATTGCCCATGTATCAATCACGGAATACGTCCCGGACTCGGACATTCGATAGTGGAAGAACGCCGTGCCGTAGAAGCCGGGTATTGGGATCTATATCGCTACAATCCTGAGGCTGCGGCTCGTGGAGAAAACGCTCTTACTATTGACAGTGTTATTCCCGGTGCTGACAACAGCGGTTCAAACGGGTCAATACCGGAGACCACCTCTCCACGTTACTCCAATCCGGAGCCTGTAAATGAAACCGGTGACTATATCCGGAATGAGGACAGGTATGCGGATCTGCGATTAGTCGATGAGATAGAAGCCGGTACATTACAACCCGAACTCCAAAAAGATTGCGACCGCGCTAAATACATGTTACGAAAAATGAAGAATTAACGTCGTTTCAACTGAAAAGATGAATAAAAATAGGAAACAATACGGCGCTACATAACAATAGTTTTGACGTTGATTTTGAAGCCGAGAGAGGAATGGAAGCCGTAACCGTTCCTCTCTCTTTTTATGGCATATTTCAATTTCATTTAAAAAATTAGATATTTAATATTTCAGAATCAATATCCTATGAAAATAATTCTAAATTAATTTAGAAAATACACTTTTGTGTGTTGGATTTTATGACCTAATTTAGTAATTTTGCAAAATAACGAATTATTTAAAACAAAAAAAATGAATCTGAAACGCAATATGCTAAATCGGTTTGTCATTCTGATCGGATTAGTATCCATGATTGCTTTCGACATTTCTGCAAAGCTATCAAAGAAGAATGATTACCCGTGCGCTGACATTAAGGTGAGTTACAATTACCATGAGAAGTTTTTACGTGGCAATAATGAATTTGTAGAAAAGGATGTCTCCATGCTATTGCTTGCCAATTCCAAACAATCAAAATTCTATTGCCCCGGAACAGAATACAAAGATTCTCTTGAATCGACACCATCAGGTCGAGCAACGAGAAAGCAAATAAGAAGCATCGCATATAAAAAATATCATGAAACCGGCGATGAAAGTATCATGGACGGTGTAGTGTATCAGTCATTTTTATATGTGTTCAAGGATTACGCAAAAGAGCAATCCACCATATATGACAAGGCGGGAATATTGGAACGAGGCGTTTATTCCGAATCGTTTTCGGAACTTACATGGGAGATAGGCGACTCCACGAAGACAGTTCTTGGCTACGAGTGCGTGATGGCGACAGCCGATTACCACGGCAGGAAATGGACAGCGTGGTTCACACCGGAAATACCCGTTCAGGACGGACCTTGGAAGCTGCGTGGTCTACCGGGGCTTATCCTCGAAGCCACAGAGGAGAAAGGGCATCACAGTTTTGTGGCTGACGGCATCGAGCAATCAAATCAGATTATATATCCGATCATTAGTGTCCACTAAAAAATCATAAAAGTTCTTTGAAATAATTGAAATTCA
>CAJTMJ010000054.1 GCA_910577335.1 uncultured Duncaniella sp.
ACTGTCCACTAAAAATGGACGGGGTTAAAAATTAAATAAATTCGGTTCACTTGAATCACAGAGAACATTGACATTTTTGAAATTCGATTTGTCGAAGAGATCGCGCAGATGGGTCTTGTCGGTCAACGATATTCCAAGTATCTGAAGGACTTCGTAGATGCTGCGTTCCAGTTTCATATCGTGCTGCACTATCGCCACAAGGCAATAAGTGATTATGGCACAATAGATTTGGATGCGGACGGCATTCTCGGATGTACCCCAGAACTTCTTGATTCGCAGGTGCTGTTTGATCCATTTGAAGAACAGCTCCACGCTCCATCGGTTACGGTAA
The DNA here is from genome assembly GCA_910577335.1 of uncultured Duncaniella sp. Classification (GTDB taxonomy): domain Bacteria; phylum Bacteroidota; class Bacteroidia; order Bacteroidales; family Muribaculaceae; genus Duncaniella. Next base: position 332 of record CAJTMJ010000054.1, read on the forward strand.
AGTTCGGCGATTGTCTCGGCTGAAGCCGTCAGATTGTTGGTCAGGAAGATGTATCTGGTACCGTCCTCAGGGTCAATGCAGACTACCTTCCGGAGTTTTTCGGGATAATCCTTGGCGCTTTTATAAACCGTGAAGTAGCCGATAGAGTCGGAGACAACGTTCGGAGGAAGTCTACGTTTCCACGTCTCGGGCCTGAATCTGACATTGGTTTTCGCTCTGACGACAAAGAAAGCGCCGATACGGTGGATGGTGTACAGATTGCCGAAATCGTTGTAGCCACGGTCGAAGATGTAATGCGCCCCGGCTTCGTAAGGTATCTCAGGCATCGCCTTTGTATCATGCACCTTGGCCGGAGTAATATGCACGAAAGCAGGCACTTGCGCTTCTACATCATAGAGGGCGTGCATCTTGATGCCGCCCTTGTGCTTACGGAATTTAGCCCACTCGAACACCGACAGACATAGATCTATGGTTGTGGAATCGAAAGCGTAGACATGGCCGTCAATCTCGAAAATTTTCTGAATCCTACGTTTGCGAACTTTCGCTATCATGAAAAAGGCGAACTCCTCGAAGATGCGGTAATCCCGCTGCTCGTTGGCCTTGCTAAGATTGCTCCGAGTCACGGACTTCCCGATTCCGAGATGGTAGAGCTTTCCGGCATGGGCCTCCATGGCAACGATGAGATCTCGAAGGCTCTCGCGGTTTGACAACTGCCCGAACATCAGTGTAAGTAGTTGATTCCAACAAGTATAACTCTTTACATACTTGTCGCCGTCATATTTCTTTACAATACGCAGGAACTTGAAGTTGTCAAGAAAGCCGACTAATTGGGCGAAAACATATTTGTTCTTATTCATAACAGTCTGATTCAGACTGCAAAAGTAATTTCAAATCGTTGCGCCTCAAAATCTCTTATAACAGATTGAATTTCAATAATTTCAAAGGGCTCTTATGACTTTTTAGTGGACACTAATGATTTCCGATTATGATTAAAATGGCAAATCACTGTATATATTGTCGATTGGATTTGATTGCTGTCTATCGTGTTTTGTCTTACCTATAGACAATCCTCCGATAACAGTTGCTCCAACTGATTCTAATAGCCTTTTGAATCGTTCCATAGACGATCCTGAGGTAATGACATCATCGAATAACAGAATATACCGATCTTTGAAGTAATTACTGTCAATACCAAACTCAGCTGATGATGTACCGCCAAGATGTTTTGCCTCACCATCACTTGTTACTGAAACATAATCATATCCATTTGACATTCCTGTAGCGCTACACAACTTCTGTGCCAAGTCTTTATAGCGTCTTTCTGTTACAATGCGCTTAGAAGATGGTATGCAAACGAGTGTAAGTTTTGATTTTTTGCTCCCGAAAAAATGGTTGATAACCTTAACCAATTTAGGAAGCACCTGATTTAAGGCTTGTTCGTGTCTAATACGGATTTCATATTCGCTTTGCGGTCTATTAGGATTGGCTTTGAAGTCCCATATAAGATTTCGTACATCCCATTCACTTTCAGAAGCATCCCAAGCACAGGTCGTTGGATAGTAGTTATACAATGAGAAATAGTCAATGCTTGACCGACGAGGTTGTGACCAAGAAACAACACAAGACTTTAGGTCTCGGATTTCCTGCTGTTTACGTATAGTTGCTTGCCTCTTTCGTTCTGCTTCTAATCGGTCCCTCTCAATTCTTTCAAGTTCATTATCCTTTATTTGAACCTTTGATTTAGCATTGATGACTCCTTCTATATACTGAATGGAACAGCTATCAAGGTCTAATCCACCAAATATGGCAGAGAAACCCTTTGGATAATTCGCTTTTATCCGTTTAGCTTCATCTCGTTTATTCTTTTCCTCTCTGTAAGTCTGGATATATAGAGATAATGGACTTCCATTAGTGACAATACGCAGATAATCTTCGATGTAGACACAACTTTGGTCACATTCTTTTTGATGATATAACTTAATGGCTGCATCATTACTTTTGACTAACGTAACGGCATCATCAAAAGAAGTTCCGATTCTATCAAAGTCAGCTCTTAACCCGTAGAACTGTGATATGGAGTAACTATCTGTGAAATTGCATAATTCTCCATATTTAACAGAATCAAGAATCGCCCTCTTTAGTTCTTTAGGATTTTCTAATCGTATGTTTGCGCTATAGTGTTCGATTGGATCTATATCACGAGCGGCTAAGATTACTGTAACATCTTCTTCTTGTTCTAATGCCGCCTGTTCAAACGACTCTATGGGCAAGAATGAACTTCCCAATATAAGTTTAATAAGTTCTGGTTCTTTGCCATACACAAAGAGGAATGTATCTTTCCGCTCGAAGTCTTCCTCTCTGAGACCCTCCAATTCTGATATGGAAATATCATTAAAGTCTCGACCTTTGGCAAATAATTTCCATGCTAAGCAATATTTTGTCCGTAAAGAATGTGCTTTAGACAGAATAGCAGTATTCTTTACTATTTCTTCTCTGGATGATACGATTTGTTTTATTTCATCGTAGGAATGATAGTTTTTTGAGACCTGCAAGTATCGATCAATGGCTTCCTTATCATTCGTGGTTAATTGATTGTATGTATCCAGCGTGACATGAAGGTTCTCGATGTATGATTTATGCTCGGCAATTACTCGATATTCATTATAGTGAAAATCTGGAATCGAAGTTACTCCCTTTTCATTAAAGAACCAGAGTAAAGCTTTCCTCTTAGTATTCAGGATAGTTGTACTTATCTGAATCCAAGTATTGATTCTCTTGATTTCCTGAAGATTTGAAGCAACAGTTTCCTTAAAGCCGAAGTTATCAACTTCTTTCGCCCCCTCATGCTCCAGCCATATTTTATAGGCATGAGAGTATTTTGTTATAGCTTCATTATAATCAGCTATAACATCTTTATAATGCTGATGCTTAAAGATATATGTGAAGAAAGCGCTCATTTTAATTTGATATTATAGAGACTTCTCGGATACTTGAACTCGTTTTCCATAAACAGCTTAACTCCACCAGTAATTGAGATTTTGTTATCAACTGCTTTACCAAAAAGTATTCTGGAATTAGAGGCCACCATAAAATCATGGAGACCACCATTTTCTTCTCTGGAAATGTAACCAAGCTCAAAGAAAATATCTCCCCCGTCTTCCTGAAAGCCTAAGAGTTGATCAACTTCAATTCCCTTCTTTACCGGGAACCACCGAAGGACTTTGATTGCATTGGTATCGTATTCGTTATCTTTTTGAGCGAATAAAACACAATGGCATTCTTTGTCAGTAGTATATGGAGCATAATGCTGTTTCCCAACGAGGGAATAACTTTGAGAACCCAGCCCGTCAGGAACATCGATAAGGCTTAAAGAATCGATGTCGCTAAAATTGGAATATGGCAAGCCAACATCATCGAGCATTTTCTCTAATGGAGCGAATGTCATTTTCTCTGAGTTCAAGAAATCCACGCTATATAATACCTTGTCTTCGATAGTAGGAATAGAGCGAAAAACTATACGAATTCGCTCACTTTTGTTTATGGCCTCTCTGATCTCAGCGTATGTTATACCATGAGCTGCCTTAAAATCTCCACCTCCATGATTCCGAACAGGGAATAAAATGGCATAGTCAAATTCGATTGGAAGAAATCTCATTACCATTTTTCGAGACATAAAGTAACCTTTAAGCCGGTCTAATGGTTGTGGCTCATTAAGATCCACAAATATGCTGAAAGTCTCAAGTCGATCTGGGCTGGGCATAGGAAAACCTAAAAGCTGATTTGCAATTTTCATGGCTTTCAGATATTCTTCATGAAGCTGGCTATGTAGTTTTTCAACACCATCAACATATTTTGGTGGTACACAATCCTCCTTTATCATGGCTCAACGTATTAAGGTCAATATTTCTTCAGGCTTCACAATCGCATGAGAGTAACCTGAACGTAGAAGTTCCCCCTTTTCTTTGGTGCCCCAAAAGCAAGCGACACTCTCAATACCAGCCGCGTTAGATGCCTGAATATCGATAACCCTATCTCCGAAGGAAATTGTGTCTTTAGCTTGAACTCCCATTAGTTCAAGAGCTTTGAGCATTTGAGCCGGATGCGGTTTTATCGGTTTGGCATCATGGTAACTTACAATATGCTGAGCAGGGATATTGTAATAAGATACTATCTTCTCCACATATGGACGTGGAGATGTACTTACAATGGCCGTTGTGATTTTATGCTTGCGAATTATTTCCAGTATATTGAAAATACCCTCATACATTGAAGTATTAGGAATATTCGCATACGCTTCTTGCCATTGCCTATTATGGCGAAATTGCTCAAGACAAGTGGTGTCTATAAGCGTAAGATCGAGGTCAAAAATTACGCTTTTCATAAGTCAAATAAGGATTTGGGATTCATCTGACTTTGCGGTTCTCTTTTTCGCGAAGCGTTAATAATCTCGATAGCAGAATCGAATGTTGTTGATTGTAGGGGATATGCACCTTTTTCTTTAACCAAATAGGCGTTACCCAGCACTTTCTCGTGTTCCTTGTCCGTTGGGGAATTATATCTTACAACAAAAAGTGGTTTCTTTGAGGCAATAGTGGCATTAACGGCGTGCATCGTGCCGCCGCTTATGCCGGTTTGTATTACAATGGTTGCTAATGAAAGTCCGGCTTGTAATCGATCCCTCGCGACCAGACCGTATGTGCCGCAACTCTGACCGACAGGATACTCGCTGAGTAATAATCCATTGTTAGCGACAATTCGTTTTGCGAGTTCAAGATTCTCTTTGGGGTATATTGAATCCCAATCAAGTCCATTTGCGAGAAATGCGGTAGTAATACCTCCGGCTTGTAAAGCTCCCTTATGACCGGTAGTATCGCATCCGATAGCAAGCCCCGACACGATATTATAACCTTTAGCAGCAAACTGTTCTGAAAAATATAACCCAGCTTTGACGCCGTTTTCGGTAGGCTCACGAGTGCCGATAACGGCTACACCGGGAGCTTTTAGAACATCCAGATTTCCTCTGTAATAGAGTAAAATTGGAGGGTCAAGTTTGCCAGTTTCGTCAGTACACTCTTTGAGAATGTTAGGATAGCTATCATCAAAATATGTGAATACCCCTATACCATGTTCAGAAGACATGGAAATAATCCGGATTGCGCTCCGGTATGCTTCAACCAAATCATCGTCTGTAATCTTTTCAAAAGTTTTGCCCTTAAGTGTTGCCCAAAAGCATATCAACTCATCAAGATTATTGATGCCGCATTTCGCTTGTTGGACTAATTTTAATATAGTCTTATTCCCGATGCCTTTGAGCATCTTTAGAGTAAGTATTATTTCAGATGGAATTGGCATTACAGTTTGAGTTTAGGTAGTGAGTTAATTATATCGACAGACTGCACGGAGAGATTTATCACGGAGAGCAGCAAGTCGTAGATGTACGTTGGATTATGGTGTTCGCGGCTCCAATCGTTGGGGTCATTTATGATGAGCGATTTGGAGTCTTGGGAAATTGCGTAACGTTCCATAATCCACTCGATAGCGGATTTGCCATTGACGCTATATTCGTAGGCTTTGGCCGGAATATTCTCAATGGTGATGTTGCCGTTGTAGATGATGCGCGACTTGTCGGGAACGAGTTTCCCGGCTTGGTTGCGCACTTTCGGGAAGGCCATTTTGTCTACCGCGAAATGGTCGTACTTTGTGTACCCGAAAGGAGCATCGTCGGTCGGTTCTTGATAAACCGCATCGGCGATGTGAGGAACAACATCAGGAGAAGGCGGCACTTGCTCGTAGTTCAAGTGGAGTTCTGCGAGGGCTTTACCGGCTTTGTAGAAAGCCATAAAGTCTTGCACATTATCGATGATGGGAATACGCGGGAGAGATTTCTTCAAGTCTGCGGCAAAACGTTCACGATACTGCGGAGAGTGGAGTATGCCGTAGACATAATAGAAGATGTGGTCTTTGGTAATCGCTTTGGCGTTGCCGAAGCGCCGACGGACTTCTTTTAGAATCCAGTTGGTAATACCATCGTGACGGATGTACTTGTCATCGGGGGTGTCGAAGTCGAATAGGTTGCCTTGCTGATTCTTGTTTTCTTCGTACCAATAGAGGGGGAAGCACTGGCCATTTTCATTTAAGTGCAGGTTTGGAATTACATCAGTAACTAAAGTTGAGAATGGTCTGCTTCCCGACAAGCCACTTACGCCAATTAGAATGTTCTGTATATTCGGAGATGGAAAGAATTTTGTTAATTGGTATGGACGTTGAATCCATTCTCGCTGAAAATACAAGTGCTGTTTGGAAAATGGACGGTAGATTCCAATTTTTTCATCGGCTTCGGAATAAGAAAGAGAAGTACCTGAGGAACAAATATTTTTCAGAGAATCATTCCAACTTATCTTTGTACTATCAGATGAAAGTTCATATTCAGGAGTGCTTTGAAGTCGGCTCGATTCTTCATTATAGAAATTAATAGTTGAGCCCATGTTGCGACGCAGACTATCTAATCCGTAATTATAAACCCAAGAGTCCCTTGCGGTAGCAGTGCCTAATGAATAGGTACTAAAGAAACTATGAGATTTTGAATCGAACTTTTTCTCTGGGAAAAGAGGAATAAGTGTATCGAACAAACCATCACGTTGGTTAATCCAATCGTGGCGGTCGGTCGGTTCAATGGTTTGCCATTGAATAGAACGGCCATGAACTGACTTGAACTTTTTAACAAGGTCAAGTTTCTGTTCACGAGTAAGGTAGTCGCCGATATCGTGATAGTGGATGGTTGCTTTCTGACCTGCTTTGGCAGGATTCTTTACGAGGAATGTTATTGATATTGGAGTGCGCGAGCCTCCTCCGAAAATCTTGCCACCCTCTTTGCGCGACAACTCGCCACTTGTGCGTTGGTTGCCCCGAAGATTGAGGACGTAAATATCAGAAAACTCAGTTTCAAGGCAAGCCCTCATTTGGTCATTGCCATTACCATCAAGCCATGAGCCATTGCTTATAAAAGCGACAATGCCGCCTTCTTTGTTGGATGCAATGCGATCAGAAGCCCAACGAAAAGCCTTAATATAACTATCATATAAAGCCTTTACGGAGCTTGCCGAACTATTCTTAGCGTAAGTATCAGCAATGCGCTTATCCAAAATTGGATAAGAGAGATTAGCGGCGTTATCATTGGCGGATTTTTGCCCGACTGAATAAGGAGGGTTGCCTATGATAACGCGGATGGGTGCTTTCTGCTGACGCATAACCCCTTCGGAGTTTTCGCGGAAAAACTCTTGCGAGAAAGAAGGCTGCGCAGACTCCGCGAGTTGAAAGGTGTCTGTAAGACAAATTCCATCGAAGTTAACGTAGTGGTCGGGCTTGACTATATCGTGATATACGGCCTCGATATTTACATCAGCGATGTAATAAGCGAGCAGGACGATTTCATTACAATGTATCTCACGGAGATACTTGCGCTCCATGTCCTCAGGCTTGATAAGGCCGGACTGGAGAAGTCGAGTAATGAAAGTGCCGGTGCCGGTGAACGGGTCGATTATATGCACGTTTTCATCTGAAAGCGAAGAATTAAATTCGCGTTTCAGAATGTCGTTGACAGAATGGATAATAAAGTCAACGCACTCAATCGGCGTATATACTATGCCGAGTTTTTCGACGGTCAGGGGGAAAGCACCTTTGAAGAACTTCTCATAGAGGTTCTTGATGACGGTTTGCTTGCCCTCCAAGTTGTCAATGTCACCGACGTTGACACGGACGGAGTCATAGAATGACTCCAGTTCGGCGGTGTCCTTATAGAAGCCACCTACATTAGTAAGCAGCTCGATCATGCGTGACATGGAGCGGCTGACGGCGTTGTTGTTTACAAAGTTATAATCCTTGAACAACGCATCGAAAACTGGTTGCGAGATAAGGTGCTGAGCCAACATTTCAATGGCTTGTCCTTCATCGACGGAGGGATTGAGGTTATCCTGCAATCCCTTGACGAAGATAGCGAACTCGGAAGAAAGTTCAGGAACATTCTTAACGAGTTTCGCAATACGCTTGATGAACTTACGGGCTATCATGCCGACGGTCTTAGACCAGTTTTCCCAATAGAGGCGGTCGCCGCATTTCTCGACGAGTTTAGCGTAAATGCCATTCTGCATTTCGCCAAAACGAATTTCGAGTTGCTTTGCAACCTCTGCATTTTCAATTTGCTGTGCGTCGTGTGCATCCTGGCCGTCGGTCATGGCGTTATGGCCTATACCGGGGCCGCCGACGATAACTTTGGAGGATTTATTTTTATTGAGGGCAATTTTGTTGACCTCGGCATTGAAGTTATCGTCGTGAGAGCGGAGTGCGTTAAGGATGCTCCAGACGGTTGCGAAATATGCATTGTTATCAAGAGCCTGTTCGGGTGTAACATCGGACGGCACAACGATAGGGATAATGATATACCCATATTTCTTTTCGTCGGACTGACCTTTGCGGAAGTTACGCATAACGCGCCCGACAGATTGCACGACATCCACCTGTGAGTTTCGGGAAGAAAGGAACAGAACTGCATCGAGGGCAGGAACATCAATGCCCTCAGACAGACAGCGAACATTGGTGAGCACGCGGCACTCGTTTTCATCGAGGTTTTCATCAGCGAGCCAAGAGAGCTGTTCATTGCGCTGTTGAGAGTTCATCGAACCGTCGATGTGTCGGGCAGATACTTCGACTACCCTTTCGCGTTCTTCCGGGTCTAAGGAGTCACGGTACTTCTCGCATATTTCGGGAAGTAACTTTGCCGTGTTAACGGAGGTGCCGGGAGAAGATACATTGCCGATGGATGAGCAGAAGGCGATAGCCCTGCGCATTACTACCGGGTCAGTGGCCCAAGTGGTGCCTTTATCGCCTCGGATGATTTTAGAGAGTCCGTTGATAATGCCGATGAGTTTTGATGTGTCATCAAAATTAAGTTCGGAGTTATTCGGGTCGCGGATTTTATCAAGGATATTGGCAGGTAAATCGTCCTCGTTGACTGTGAGAACGAGGACTTTATAATCAGTCAGCAATCCATGTTCGACGGCATAAGAGAAGTTGACGCGGAAAAATTCTTTGCCATAGAGAGATTCATCGTCCATAGAGCAAAGAATAGCGTCCTTCTCAGAAGCCTTAGCTTTGGCGTTCTCGCCATACAAGCGAGGGGTTGCCGTCATATAAAGACGTTTCCTGCCCTTGATATAATCTGCGTCGTGTATCTTTGTAAAGTTGCTTTCGTCGGCACTGGAGAGCTTTACGCCGGTTGTGCGGTGAGCTTCATCGCAGATGATAAGGTCGAAAGTGCCATAAGAACCCGACGTCTGACGGAGGGTTTCTTGCTGAGCGGCACGGACAGCCTCGATGGATTGATAAGTGGAGAATACCACGGTCAGACCATCGTGCGAGCGGTATGCTTCGAGTTGTTTGGCTATACTCTTGGGATTGGTGGTTGCCGGAACTGCGAGGTCGATAACGCTGTCTTGCGTATCGTCAAAATCTTTTTTGATTTTCCGAGAAGCCTTGCTGTCTGAGCAGATACAAATGCCCTTAATGGGCCTGTCTGCATCAGCACACCAAGCGTTGAGGGTCTGACCGAGCAAAGAGATGGACGGCACCATGAAAAGCACAAGTCCCTTTTCGGGAAGCATTAGCTCCGCAATCTTTAAGGCTGTGTAGGTCTTGCCTGTGCCACACGCCATGATGAGTTTGCCACGGTCATTAGTGGCAAAATACTCAGCGGCAGCCGACATAGCGCGGAGCTGATGCTCGCGCGGTTTCTTACCGGGCAACATCGCATCTTTGCCTTGCAAGCCGTCGAGCAGGAGTTTCCAATCGACGGGCGAAGTTTGTAGGTCAACAAGACCCACGCGGTTAAGCGGTGGATTCTGATTTTTTATTGCTTCCTCGGCATTGTTGCCCCAGTGATTGGTGGTGGAAATCCAAAGGCGGTGAGCAAAAGATGTGGTTTGCAATGTATCGACATCGAGGAACTGGCGACTTGATGTTGCAAGAAAAGAATCGACAGCGGGCTTGTCAATGACCGCGTCTTCTTTATAGCATTTGCACTGAATAGCCCAATATTCGCCGTTGTCGGCACGGGCTACGAGGTCAATGCCGGTGTCCCGACCTCCTAAATCGCCTCGACTGGGAAAGTCTTCCCACAACCAAACGTCAGTGAGGTTGGAATAGCGAGGGTCGGAAAGCAACCATAGGCGCATTAGACGCTCAAATTGCGTTCCTTTGTCATGCTCGGTGAATGATTCCGAGCGAAATTTATGTAGTATATCATTAAATGTCATAACGATTGGGGCAACCATCTCTTGCCAAGAGATTTGGATGCCTTGCACCGTTCTTTGTATCAATGCATAGTGATTAGTAGAAAGGTAAGGTTGCTAAACAATATCCCTTCTCATGACACGAATTACACATATATTTGGTTAAAATCAGGGATAAAGGTCGATTATGTCCGTAATTTTTAGTAACTTTGCATGGCTAAGACCATCTCTTGGCAAGAGATTTGGACGCTTGCTAAACACACAACATTAGAGAGATTTTAGGATAAGAGAATTAGCCTTATCGACAATTGAAGTGTCAAGACTTGCGAGATAGATTTGGGTGGTGGCTTCACTGTCGTGGCCCATTCCTTCGGAGATGACGGAGAGTGGGATTCCTTTTGCTTTGGCGGCAGAGGCCCAGCTGTGACGGGCAACGTAAAGGGTCAGAGGGATGGAGACACCGACTATTCCGGCTATACGTTTCAAATTATGATTGATGTTGTATCCCACATTATGGTAGATACATCGCTCATTGGTGCCGGGGTTGCGGATGATGGGTAACAAGTAGTCGGAGGCGTTTTCAGGGTATTTGTCGAGTATCATCTGCATCTCCTTTGTCCATTCGATTACGAGTTGCTGGCCGGTCTTGCGGCGACGATAGGTGACATAGCCGTTTCTGAGGTCTGACTTTTTCAGAAAAGCCATGTCGATAAAGCTCATTCCTCTGAGATAAAAGCTCAACAGGAACATATCACGGGCGAAGTCGAGTGTTGGAGTCAGAGATAAGTCCAACGCCTTGATTTTCTTGATGACAGCCAGAGGCAAGGCGCGTTTGACAGTCTTGTCTACGCCGGTATAGACGTGGCGAAACGGATTTCGGTTCTCGATGATGTCATCTTCGACCGCACGGTTATAGACTGCCCGCAGAATGCGTGTATAGAACGATATGGTGTTGGGGGCTACGCCTCGGCTTTTGTGCCAAGCTTCATAACCCTCCATAATCTCGGAAGTAAGGCAGTCGAGCATGATGTCCTCGTCCTTGCGGAACTTCTTGAAACTGTTGAGAGTGGACTTGTATGTCTCGGAAGTTCTGACTTTGCCATTCTGTTTCAGTTTGGCGATGAGACCCTCCATGAAGTTGAACAGCGAGTATTCATGCGCGTAGCGGTTGAACTCGTCGATAACATCGTCAGCAGTGTATGTCAGACCGTTGACTTCCAGTTTACGGTCAATCTTCGTCAGCCGCTCTATATCCCAGCGGATGCGCTCGCGGATTGAGAGAATGAAAGATTTACGCTCGCTTTTCTGGGTGGTGGTGACCATTGAACGGTTTTCATCCCATTCAGATGAGAAGACCTTGTACTCGGTCAGAAGCTGTCGCACCTTCCTCTCGTGTATAATCTGATAGTAGATTGTGCCCTCGTGTTCTGCGACAGTCGAGGGCCGGAACTTTACTTTTATCGAGGCCATTTTGTTGTGAGTATTTTTGCTTTTAAGATACAGCGAGGGGACACACTCCGAAAAGAGTGCATCCCCTCGGTGCAATATTAGACGATGATTATTACGGGATGAAAAGGGCGGCGATTTCCATGCAGCGGCGGGTGTAGAGACCTTTGTGCCATTTGCCTTTGTAGCGGCAATGGGAGGTGTATGACTTGAAGATGTCGCGGTTGCCGGATTTCAGTTTTTTGAGGACGCTGGACTTATTCACCGCTCCGGGACCGATATTGTATGCTAAAGTACCGAGAAGAATTGAGTCCTTGCCGTATTTGGAATACATGGCGCAGAATTTCTTCAAATCTTTACGAAGAAGTGCATCGGCTTCACTTTCGGTCAAAGGTCTACTTTGAGGAAATCTCTCTCCCGGTAGGATTCTATGCCCATAGCCATAGTAAGGTCGATGTTTTAGTTGATGGAGCGTCTCAAAATGCTTGATTATCAGAACTGCCCGTTCAAAGAGCGGAAGTTCCATTATGCTCCGCTTGGTAGCGAAAGCCGGCGAAGTGGCGGTCAACGCCACTATCGCCATGAAGAATATCAGGATTTTTCTCATCGGATAACCGGATTTACAGGTGTCACTATCGGACCGACGATTTTGCCTCCGTCATCGTCGCCGCTGTCCTTGCCGTTGAACTCAAATGTCTGTTCCCACGGGGTCGAATTGAAGTTATCTTCAATCACTATCAGAAGTTTATGAGCCTGAGAGGATTTTGCTGTATATGTCAGCCTGAAGGTCTTGCTTTCGAGTAATACACGGTCGTTGTTGACCAGCACCGGGCCATCAACGAGTTTGAGAGTGCCTTCGCCGTCATACTGGAAGTAGCGGATGGTGTAGAGGGTGTTGGCATAGTTGCCCTCCGGTTTAATCTCGAATCGCAGTTCCACGGTTTCGCCCTGCTTGATTTTGTCGCCGTATGGCATGACCTCCACCGTAAAGGGATAGGATTGCTGCACGTCGAGGTCATCGGAGCATGATGAGAGAGTGAAGACGAGGGCGAAAAGGATTGCCCAGAACCCGAAGAAACGGGCGGGAGTGAGGCGCATTGCGCCGATTTTATTCAGAATTGTATTCATTGTTTCAGAGTTTTATTTTTGAATTGTTGGAAATTTTAGGTTGGGTAGCCACAAGGTATTCGTTCAAATCCTTGTGGTCGGGATAGAGTGCGGACTTATCCATTACCCTGTCGCCCAACTCCCTGCGGTGTCTGGCGAGTGCGGCACGTCCGGCCTCGTCATTGTCGAGATAACAGGCTATGACGGAATAGTCAGGTAGGACAGTCAGAGCCTTGCCGACATTGGCGACGGAGTTGAGAACCACGGCATCAAAGCCGTCATTTATACCGAGGCGTTCCCCCGAAAGGAAGTCAATGAAGCCCTCGAACACGTTGCAACGGGCGTGACCGTTGGCGATATGGGTAATGTGTTTCGGTGGATACGACCCCTTATAGAAGGGATTGCGAAGCTCAAATCCATGTGCGCTGTTCTCGAAGCCAATGGCATAATAGTCCTTGCCGTGAAGCCTGTAATTGACCTGCACACACCACCGTTGGGCGATGTTCCGGGGAATACCTCTGTCAGCGAGATATTTCAGCAATGCCGGTGATTCCAGATTTGAGACCATCAAGTTCTCAAAGGTCGGCTGCTCGATGAACGGCACAGGCTTATATGGCTTCTCAACGGGCATTTTCATTTTCTCGGCGATATATTCAGCCTGTCGCATGAATTCGCCGGAATTGCATAACTCCCCGGCGAGAGTAAAGATGTCACCACCAGCTCCGCTGCCAAAATCGAACCATACATTTTTTCGGGGATTGACATGGAAGGACGGCTTACGCTCATTGCGGTAAGGAGAATAGAACCATAATCCTTTGCTGTCGCGGCCTGTCGGCTGATAGCCCAGTTGATTCAGGAACTCGACGAGGGGGATTTTGCGGATTTCGTCGATGGTCATAGGCGCATTTTCCGTTTGGGTTTATCCTGCTCCTGCTTGGGCGGTTCAACTTTTTGGGATTTCTCCAATCCTTGCATCTGCCCGGCAATATAGCGGTTCAGTTCCGACATATTACAGGAGCCTGTCAGTTCATACGCGAGGTCATAAATTCCGCCGTATGCGCCCGATTTGGTATCACGCCAGAGGTTTGTCTCTGTGTTTATTACCATTGTCGGCTCACCTTTCGGGTCATAGGGCGCGTTGTAGATGCGTAGATTGCCGTCGGCTGCCACAGGATGTTCCTGACCGAGAACCTTCATAAAGTCGGTGAGCTTCACTTTCTTTATGTCGAGGTTGATAACCGTTGGCTCTTGCTTAGTCCGAGCATTTGCCGATAGTTCCTTCCCTTGCTCGTACTCGTTCATATACTTCAGGATGAAATCCCGTGGATCTGTGTAGAGATTAGGATTCATCTTCAGGTCTGCGAGGTCGATGATGTCGCCGCTCTGGTCAGTGGCATGGTCATACCATCGGTTTGTTTTGGTATCAACCACCAGCATCGGCTCCGGGTCGTCGCGTTGCGGTGCATAATAGAGCTTCATGTCCCCGAAAGCCTTGACCGGCTTTTCACCGAGGGCCGCCATGAACTCCGTCAGCGGTATATTCTTTATATCATTCTTTGTGTACCTCATAGGCTAAAACTGATATTTGAGGTGAACGCCATACTGGAACAAGAAATGCCCGGTGTCGTTGCCGAATACAAACCGCTCCTTGATGTGGGCACCGAGCGCCACATGATCCGAGAGATAAAAGTCTGCCGAGAGGGTTACGGCGCCGCCATAGATGAAAGCGTCCTTTGCCTGAATGGTCGAGCCGTCGGGTAACAGTTGCTTGCCCCAGTTCACTGTCTCATATCCGGCGAGAGCCGACACTCCGCCATAGAGGTGGAAGGTTTGCGAGTAGTCGCTGACAATGCGGAGATTGTAGCCGACCTCGCCTGTAAACTGCGCCACCGGTATGCGACCCTTCTCGCCGTATGGCTTATAGGTCTGGAGGTATTCACCGCCGAAAGACCAAGTATTCGCATTGTTGCCCTTGATGACTGAATAGAATATGCCGAGATTATATCCGCAGTTGCGGGAGTTGCCGGTATAGAAACCGTTTACCATGTTGGCACGAACCTCTACCGCCGACATTCCAGGGAGATTCCGCTGGGCGAATGCCTCCCCTCCGCAGAGGGAAAGCACCGCCACAGCGAAGATTGAAAGAATCTTCTTCATGGGCTTGTTGATTATTGGATTGATAATTGCATTATGCGAATCGTGGCTGCACTCGGCATAGCCAAACAAGTTTGTCTCTGCTCTCATTGGCACACGATTTCGTCGATTACGTTGGCTCTCACGATGTCCTCGTTATTGACCACGAAGGACTGGTGTCGGCCTCCTTCCTTCTCGGCGACCTCGATGACGATCTGCTTGTCGTCAGGGATAGTGAATTTCTCCAGAGCGAACACCGTGCGTTCAGACGATTTTCCATGCACCACCGTCACATAGTTCTGGGCGCGGAGCGGTTCGAGTACCTGCTCCTGCATGGCAGTACGCTTGATAACCTTCTTGTCCACAATCTTGAAGCTGACATAATCCACATCAAAGGCGATATTGGAGGTGTTCTTCAGTTCGGTATGGAAGTAGAGAAGCCCGTTGTTGGTATAGATGCTTTTCAGAATAAACTGCACCCCGAAACGCTTTGAGCCTATATGCTTTATCTCGCGTTTGTTCTGCTTATGGATTGACTTCATAATCAGCTTGACAAGCGTCGGAGACTCCTGACCGAGTTTTTCGAGGTACACCTCCTGGGCGTTGTTGGGGCGATTGACCGCCTCGCCGTCATGGAGAAAGTCTGTCATCTCAATGCTCAGAAGCAGAGGCTCTTTCGCAAACTTGACGTTGAAGACATAGTAAGAGCCATCATCGGTGATAACCGAGAGATTAGTCTCCTGCTTGAACGACTTGAAGGCCGATTTAACTCGTAGCACATTCTTCGCACCGTCGGCTATTCCAGCCACGAGGTTTTCATTGCCGAGGTCACAATATACAATCTCTGCCGGGAAGATGATGTGGGTGGTCTTGTTGTAGCAGACCTCCAGCGCGTGAGGCGGAATCATGCGGTCGAAGCCGACCTTGCGGGTCAGACCGTCGAACTTGTCGCCGTCGGTGTAGTTGGCACCGTACACGTTTATATCATGTTCGGCGACTTGTTCAGTATCAAACGACACATTGTTATCAGTATTTTTGGGTGCCTTATCTTTTGCAAAGGCGGGGGTTGCCATGCCGATAACGGCAATGGCTGAGAGAATAATTGTTTTCAGTTTCATAAAAATTTACGTTGGATTTAAGTGGTTTTAGTTGTTTTCGGGCTGGTAAAGCATTACACGGTACCCTGATTTAAGATGCACCTTGACAGTGCGCATCTTCTTTGTGAGATACTGGCTCACACCGTTGATGAGGCCTCGACCCACATCAGACGCTATCTGCGCCCCGGCATCGGTTGAGATGTTTATCGAGCTACCCATTGTACTGCCCATGTTGGCGCCAATCTCGTGCAGCGCGTCAGTCTCCATTGAGTTGGGAATGTTGATACCCTC
>CAJTMJ010000055.1 GCA_910577335.1 uncultured Duncaniella sp.
CTGAAAATTAAGTGTTTAACAGCATAAATTTAATTTTTGTCATCTACTAAAAAAAAGTTTAAATCAGTTCATTTTTTTAATTTCCACAAAGATATAAATAATTAGTTCACAATACAAATATTTGCTCCACATATCACAGGTATTAATTCATACAATAAAATCGTAATCGAATACGTTAATCCTGTAACAATACCTCTAATTGAATTATCATATAAATGAAAAGATATATCATCCCTGTGGTATTTTTTGTCACAGTGATATTCCAAGTATTGGCAGATTCCAAGAATGACCCCGTTTTAATGACCATCAATGGAAAGGATGTGCATCAAAGCGAATTTGAATACTTGTACAATAAAAATAAACTTCAACAGGCACAACCGCAGAGTTTTGATGAATATCTTGAAATGTTCATTGTATATAAACTCAAGGTGGCAGATGCGGAAGCTGCCGGAATCGACACTACCTCAACTTTCCGCAACGAACTTAGAGGATATTTTAAAGACCTTGCACTCCCATATCTCAGCGAGCATACGCAGCTAACCGATGATAACATATTCGACCAACTCGCCGATAAAGAGTCTGAATTCAAAAATATAATGAATGAATATCATGATGGCATTCTTCTATTTGAAATAAGCAACCGCAATGTCTGGGAAAAGTCAGTCACAGACAAAACAGGGCTTGAAAACTACTTCCGGTCAAATATATCAGCATATAAATGGGATGAACCTCACTATAAGGGATATGTGATATACGCCCCAAATGATTCATTGGCAAATGAAGCCGACATATTCCTAAACAACACAAAACCCCACCCCGACTCTCTAACTACTGTTTTACGAGCAAACTTTGGCAGAGATATAAAGGCTGAAAAAGTCATAACAGCCCGTGGAGAAAACCCGATAGTGGATCATATAGCATTTTCCGGAGAGTCACCCGAACCCAAAGGCAGATGGAATGTTTGGTTTGGATATATGGGTCGCATAATAAATGCACCCGAAGAGGCTGCGGATGTACGGGGTCCCGTCACTTCCGATTATCAGCAACTACTTGAGAAAAAATGGGTTGAAAAGCTTAGGAAGAAATACCCTGTAAAGCTTAACAAAAAAGTCATACGACAGTTAAGAAAATAGTCTAAAATTATTTTTAACATCTGAATCACGTCCACATACTATATTTATGAGCGGCAATAGACTGATTGTGAAAAATACATTCTTCCTGTATGTCAGAATGTTTCTGACTATGGGCATTAGTCTGTATGCCAGTCGTATTGTGCTACAGCAGCTCGGAGTGGAGGATTTCGGTGTATATAGCGTGGTGGGAAGCCTGTCGATGTTTTTCCTGTTTCTCAACTATGGCGTTTCAACTGCCATACAGCGTTTTTTAGCATACGAGATAGGTATCAAAAACGACGAAGGTCTTCAAAAATGTTTCTCCTCGGGAATTGTGGTCACTATTCTTATATGTGTAGTGCTGGTTGTAGTCGGAGAAATCGCAGGTGTGTTTGCAATCGGTCACCTGCTTGACATACCACCGGGGCGTGAGGATGATGCCCTGTTTGTATACCAGTTCTCGCTATTGATGATAGTTATAGAGCTATTCAGATCATGTTTTCAAAACCTTATTCTCGCATACGAGAAAATGTCGTTTTTTGCATATCTGTCAATAGCGGAAGCTGTCCTGAAACTGACTGTTGTATCCCTATTAGCCATATTCGGCGGTGATAAGTTACGCATATACGTGATTCTGCTGACCTGTTCAAGCCTTATAATATTGATATGTTATGTGGTCTACTCCCGTATTAACTTCCCTTCTGTTAAAATAACTATCAGAGGTGGCAGGGAACGATTAAGATCTATAATATCATTCACCGGCTGGAACACTCTTTCAAGCTTTGCCGACCTCTGCTACATGCAAGGATTGAACATAGTGCTGAATATGTTCTACGGAGTAGTTTTAAACGCAGCTATGGGTGTGACTAATCAGGTTAAGACAGCTGTGTTGACCTTCTCTAAAAATGTACAGTTCGCTGCAAATCCCCACATTATAAAAGAATTTGCCAAAGGGGAATATGAGAACTTCTCAAATCTCATATATGGAATATCCAGAATATCATTTTTGGTTCTTTTTCTCCCGGGGCTCCCCATTATGCTGAATACTCACACGATACTTTCTCTATGGTTGACTGTGATTCCATCCTACACAGAAATATTCATTCGGCTGATGATATGTTTCGCCCTCATAGATTCTTTGGTCGGTCCATTGTGGATAGGTATGCAAGCCACCGGAAAAATAAAGGCATATCAGATTACCACGAGTCTTATTTGGATAGCGATACTCCCCACGACATATATAATCTTTAAAAACGGCGGCTCCCCTCAGTGGGTGATTCTAACTCAAATAATATTCAGCTTTATACTTATAATAGTGAGATTATCATTTGCGCATAAGCAGTGCCATATACCGATAAAATCATATATTACACGTGTAGCTATACCGCTCGTTAAAACCATGTCGGTATCAGCGATATTACCCGTAGTAGCAGCTTACCTTTTGACCGGTATATCATCATTGATTGTGACAACTATTCTGACATTGGTATCCTTGCCGGTCGCAACCTACTATCTCGGACTCACCGCTAAAGAACGGACACAAGTACTCGGACTGATTAAATTTAAGCTAAATCACTGACCTTTCAGATTGCGCATCTCTTCCGTTCTCCCCTCTCTGTAAGCCAAACCTGTCATGGCTATGTAAAATAGGATGAAGCAATAGGGATATAAACGAAATGAGTCATTATATAGCATCGACATAGCAATCAATAGATACAGGTATAAGCGTATGTTCCATGCAAATGTAAATCTGTCACCGGTCTGGACGATTGTAATCAAATTAATTAGCAGCCATATAAGTCCTATCACCCCCAATTGCACGATGATAAAAAACAACAGCGGGCGCGAGCCTTGAAGAAACCAGTTGTTTTTCCTTGCAAATGACGTCTGACCTATGACCGACGCACCCTTAAACTGCCCCACTCCTGCACCTAACCAAATCTTACCCCCTGTATCGTCAAGAATAACAGGTGCAAGCACAAGTTTTGAAATTCGGGGTATGTCAACCGCCCACACGTTGTCGGTTTCAATCTCCTGATCCTGTACCTTCATAGCCACATCGATAAGATAATCAATATCCTCACCGATGAAATAATTATACATATTGTCTTCCGTGAACACATCTCCCGCATCGGTATCAACCACGTATGAATACACAGTCACGGAGGCAATAGAAAGCACTATTATTATCGGGAACATCTTCATCGCTTTAAGCACTATATCCCGGTCGATCTTCACGAGTAAGATAAAATAGAATACGAAGAGGACAAGACTTATCTTTGTCTCATTCAAAAACGTGGGATAAAGCAAGAATACCAATAGGAAATTCTTTCTGATATTCATAAAATATGACAACTCGCAATCCCACCGTCTAATCATAAGATAAAATGAGATGAAATATATGAGTACGGATATAGTACCCGAAGCGCCCTCTCCCATGCTGCCGCCTACATAATCACCCGGACCATATTTAAAAAATTGCCAAGTAACGCAGACTGTCTGTAGTGATAGAAATACCAACAACTGTCGGTCAAACGACCTTTCAAATCGTTCCGAGTATTTCGACAGCAATAACATCCTTATGACAGGAGCCGCCAATAAAAGACCTATGAAATCTCTCGAACCGTTAAAGATGGTAACGATCCCCTGCCGATTGAGCACAGCTGAAAACAGCAATATCAGCAGAAATGAAATAACTATATACACATCTCGCCGGCTGCGCAACGCATATAGTCCAAGCACAAGAAACACAAAGTCGGCAAACAGGAACACGAACGAACGCACATGTTCCAATCCCGGCACAAGCTCATCCTGAACAAATCCCCAGCACAAAGATAGCCACAGGAATGCGGACAGCAAGCATGTATATATCTTGTACTTCTCAATCATAAGGTTGCCACCGATTATTTATGCGAGGAAACGGCATTGCCATAGCCATATCCGTACCCTCTCTTCACCTTCGTGCCATTAACCACTACCGACATATTCTTAAGTCGCTTATCTTCATATATACTTTCTATGAATTTAAGGTCGGAAAGGCTGCTGTGATTAATTCGAGTCACATAAATTACCGCATCGGCTATACGGTTAAGAGTGAATGTGTCGCTGACCATACCCACAGGAGCGGAATCGACAATTATGTAATCGTAACGGTTACGCAACACAGCGAAAAGCTCCTCGACTTTTGTAGAGGTCAGCAGTTCGGCAGGATTTGGAGGTATGGGACCTGCCACAATCACATCAAGATTATTAAATCCCGGCACAGGGCGAATTATCGAATCCAAATTCATGTCTGATTCGGCTAAATATGACGTTAGACCTACTGAATCAGGTATCTCAAGATAGTTCGCAACCTGCGGTTTACGAATATCCATACCCACCAACAACACCCTCTTGCCTTGTAACAATGAAAGTGATGCAGCAAGATTTATAGCAATGAAAGTCTTACCTTCTCCCGATTGTGTGGATGTGAGCAATACCACCTTATCCTCCTTATGATTAAGCATAAACTGAAGATTTGAGCGAAGAAGGCGGAACAATTCATTGGATGACGACGAATCCTTGTCAGCCACGACAAGACTGCGCCCGGAACCATCCTGACACATCTCCCCAAGTATGGGAACCGACAGATTTTTTTCAACATCGTCACGGGAGTCAATCTTATCACGCAACAATCGGTATAGATAAATCCCGACCGGTGGGATGCACAAGCCAATAAAGAAACATATCACTAAAATCCACTTAGCCGAGAGTCCGAGAGGCTCCGTGAGTGTGAATGCTTCATCGATTATCACACCCTTAGGCACTGAATTTGCCAACAGCATGGCATTCT
Organism: uncultured Duncaniella sp.; assembly: GCA_910577335.1. GTDB lineage: Bacteria > Bacteroidota > Bacteroidia > Bacteroidales > Muribaculaceae > Duncaniella. Next base: position 4,945 of record CAJTMJ010000055.1, read on the forward strand.
CCTCCTGACGTTGGAGCAAGAACAGATAAAGTTGCTGCTTCACCTCTTGCTGTCGTTTCATGTTCAGGAACTCTCGCTCCTGAGTGGGGATATTACTGAGTTTGCTATCCGCTCCAGATTTTTCCTTCCGCAATTCAGCCAACTGTATACGGGCGCCATCGTATGCCTTGGAGACAGACGAAAGTATGTTTGTCCGCATCAAGTCTATCTGCTTGTTTAGCTGCTTCAAGGCATAATTATGCTCTTTCGCATTGCGTTTCAGGTTTTCACGGCGAAGCACAAGCTCATTGTATTCTTTGATACCCTCCTGCATCTCCTGATTGTTGATAGTCAAGGGTATCATATCGTATGCGTTCGCTGAATTTTCAAGGAAATCACGAGTCATTTTAAGTATTTCCATATCTGTTTCAGCCTCAAGCAATTCAGCCTCTAACCTACCCTTCTTTTCAGTCTGATAGGTCGCTTCCGCAACGACATCTATTATTTTATTGTTTTCCTTATATTTCTGTATATCGGATTCTGCGATATTCAGGTCGTGGGCCAATAACTCTATTCTATCTTTAAGAAATATAGCTGTTTTCTCTGCCTGCTGGTTCTTTTCCACTATACCTCTGTCGTTGTATTTAGACATCACGGCATTAAGTATAGCCCTGCCATAATCGGAATTAGGCACATCAAAAGCGAGTGATATGACATTGCTTTTCCTGCTCGGAATATCGACTTCTATATCCCGGCTTAAATCCTCTGCGGCACGGTCGTAACCGGCAAAAAGGATCTTGCTGCTAACCTCTTCCCCCTTAGGGAAACTTAAGGTTGTCTCCACTGTAAAGTCTCCGTAAATAGTCTTCACGACAGCTGGGAGTGTCACATTTTTAAGCTTTGCAACAGTATGGCGTTTCGCTTTGGCAGTAATATCTGCCATACCGTTTTTCTTTACCTTTACTTTAAACACCACCACTGTGCGCAAGGTATCGGCGACAGCCGGAGCAGTAACGTCAATGGGAAATTCGGGATATGCGAGATGCGACTTCAAGAAACCGTCACGCACATAATGTGTCTTATTGGTCTGCAACTCTTCAGCCACATCACGATATAGAGAATGAGAACTTATGACAAAGATTTCATCATCCACATAACCGTTAGAGCCGAACAGCCGATCCAGGCCACCAAAACTTGCCATCGGATTAGTGTTCTCCTGTTGAATAAGCACATTAGCACGCACTGCAAGCTCGTCCGGGTTGATACGGCAATACACTATTCCCAACAGGCAACATACCACTACCGATATGACAAAATAGTACCATTTTAAAATATAGGTGCGCAACAACGCCCTCACATCTATATAATCTGATGAATTTTTTATTGCCATCTTACTTAACTGTTAAAGCGATTACAAGAGATGCAATCACCGATGCCGCACTTACCACAGTGGAAACTACTGAAAGCTTGAAAGCATTATCCTGATTATACTTGGAATTTGACTGGCGCACATTGTTAGGCTCGACATATATGTAATCGTTCTGCCTTACATAATAATATGGCGACGTAAGCAAATCTGAGGAGTTTAAATTGACATGCGCATATTTTCTCTCACCGTTTTCTTCCCTTATAATCAGCACATTTGACCTTTCTCCGTATGGAGTCAGGTCACCGGCGGCTGAGAGAGCGTCAAGAATTGTAAAACGATTGCGTTTAACCGACACTTGCCCCGGTCGAGCCACTTCTCCCGCCACATTCACATTGAAATTCACAAGCTCCACACGCACCAACGGGTCAGTGACATCCTGAGAAATCTTGGCAGTCAGATCAGCTTGCAATTGTTCCACATCCATACCTGCCACATGCAGTTTACCTAATTCAGGGAAATTAATATCACCTTTGCTATCCACAATGTATGTCTGAGCAGAAGGTGACACATACTGCCCGAGAATATTTTTTGTTGCCGGATTGTTTACCGGCAAATTATATACGGCAGTAACCTCAGGCTCATTTGAAGTCACAGATATGAACAGTTCATCGTCAGGCTGCAATTTCGGCAGGTAATTGTCAACCGGCAGCGTCCCTTCTTTAACAGTTGAAATATCAGTGAAATATGGTAATACCGTCTTGGATGACCCACACGAAGCCATAACAGCCCCGACAATAATTGTTGAAACGAGTAATTTTATATTCATAATGTGATGATAGTCCTCTTATTTTCTAATACCATTATTATAATATAAACGACATAACTCTAAGGTTATTATATTACCCATTACAATTATACAAAATCTCTTTTTGCAACAAGCCCATGGCAATATCCGAAATCGAATATCGCTATTCGTTTCCCGAGGTTATCGCCAAAAGCTTATCGTAGAGCTGGTCGTTTACTTTGCTTTTTTGATAGGAACAGGCTGTTTGGTAAGCGGCTGAGGAGATGGACTTCTTTGAGCCGTTGTCAAGTGCGAGATATGCGTTAACTTTCGATACCAGTTCTTTATAATCTCCCGGGGTGAAAAGATAGCCATTTTCCCCATCTCTGACATAACTTGAAGGTCCGCCGATATTTCCTGCTATTACCGGCACTCCTGCAGCCATAGCTTCAAGCCCCACCAGTCCGAGACTTTCAGCCTCTCGTTCTGTCGGGAATATCAACAGATCAAATGAGCCATATATTTCAGGCAAACGTTCATGCTCCACCGCCCCCAAATAAGATATGTGGCTCTCCATTCCCAATTCCCGAATCAGGGATTGCAATTTATCGGATTCAGCCCCTCGCCCAACCATAACACCACGGCAATCGACACCTTCTTCCCTTAACTTCGAAACTGCTTTCACAAACAAATCCCATCCTTTTCCTTGATCAATACGTGAAACAAAGCCCGACACAAAAGGACGATTGTCAGAAAAATCATCCCGTTTTCCCACGAAAAAACATTCATCCACACCGCCTGACGGAGAGACAAAAACATTCTCCCTCCTTACCCCCGGAAATTCCCGGAGCACCACATTTCTAAAATACGCTGATGGCGCTACAACCAATTTAGCCTTAGGTAAAATTTTAGCAGCCTGATTTTTCAGCCATTTCTTCAAACGTGTGCCGGGAAGCACGTCGTCGCCATGAACGTTAAACACCAATGGAAGTCTCCGAAACAGCGACACAAAACGTATAGGCAAAATCGGGAAAGTTACTGTGTGAACATACACCAAATCATATTCATTGAATAGTAATTGCCATGTAAGCTTAGAATAAAATTCAATATATGCCAATATTTTAGCTGTCACACCGAATCGTTTTCCACGTATAGCTACAAGCTCACATTTCCCGCCGATATTCCTATCGATAACTCCTTCCACAAAACTTCTGACAAAAGTACCATACACCGGATCTTTGTCAGAGGGATACATGTTGGAGACTACAAGAATTTTCATGGCTTAATAACTATCCTAATCCTTACCTTGAATTTTTCTGATCACTCTACGGGATGAATGTGTCAGTCTGCGGTATAATTCAGATTTAACGCACAAGTAGGTATGCACGCCTAATCTGCACCCAAGGACACGCATTAACTCCTTCCCTTCCATCATCCTAAGAGTATGAGCATTAAATCCCTTGATCTCTTCGGCTGAATATCCACATTCTATATAGTAGCTTAAATAACGCATGATAAACCGGTCATTTTTACAGGCGAAATCACCACCCGAATCATTTGCGTTAACATAATCATAGCACCAAAACAAAGCTTTAAGCTGTGCCTGCAAAGCTGTGACAGAGAAATTCACACGTGTCAGCGAGCTATAATTAATCCTATAATAATAGGTAACATCACCAACCGACAGCACCGAAGGATGCTTTTTAAGCAGTATTTGAATCAGAAGAATACGATCTTCGGAATAATTACAGCGCATGAATGTCTCATACGAAACATTTTTAAAAAGAGATTTATGAAACAACGCTCCGCAGAGCGAGCATGTGGTACCGTCAAGAATCGCCGACAAAAAAGAATCCCATTGCTTACCGATGTTTCCACGGCCCCTAATAGCCTTTTTACCATCCTTGCGCCACAAAGCTAAATCACCTGCAACTATATCCGAACCGGAGGATAACGCCCCATTATAAAGACGCTCCAAAGCATTGCATGGCAAAAAATCATCGGAATCGCAGAAAAAAAGGTAATCACCCGCAGCTGCTTCATATCCCCGCTTGCGGACACTCATCAAACCCTCGTTTTGCTCATTTATTATTACCCTGATGCGTGAATCTTTAGCGACATATCTGTCAAGAATCGCCTGCGAACCGTCAACACTCGCATCGTTGACACATATAATCTCAATGTCATGAAATGTCTGTGAAATGACGGAATCAAGACATTCCTCAAGCCATGGTTCAACATTATATACCGGAATAATAACGGATATTTTAACTTCACCCATGACAAGAGTCTATATAACAAATCGTTAAAGTCTTAAAGGACAATATCAACAAGCTCCCTTTCAATCTGAGGCAATAGAGGGAGAATACCGTCATTAATAATCTGCTTCACCTTGTGATGGAGAGCCGATGGTGTGAAAGCATCCTGAGAAGCAATACGTGAAAGCACCTCTTCACGAGTAATGGAATTGCGTTTCATCACACGTTCTATACGCAAATCAAGCGGAGCGTCTATTTCCCATACCATATCCACCATCTTATCCAAACCACTCTGGTACAGTATTGCCGTTTCCACGAATTTTATACCATTATCGGACGCACCCTCCCACTTCCTTATATCGTCACGGACAGCTGAATGTACTATCTGATTCAGACGATCAAGGGCGGCGGCATCATTGAAAACTATATCGGCAAGACGCTTCCGGTTAATACCGTTGTCAGTCAGGATACATTCCGGATGAATCTCTTTACGAATCCGTTCCTTTATATACGGGTCGGTATCCATCAAGGCTTTGGCACGACTGTCGCAATCATACACATCAAAGCCCAACACTGTGACCATTCGGCTTACAACGCTTTTTCCGCTACCTATTCCACCTGATATAGCAATGAGCATAATTTATAGACGCTGTTTACTTGTTTTCTATTATATACTCAACGCTGTCGGGAGCAAATGACAAATTATGGTACACGTCAGGAATGACAGACAATGACACAGGCAATTTCTTGCGCATTGGCTTTATATCATTGTAATCAACGTATGCTTTCACCGGATAATCGTCATTATACGCACTCATGGGAACGAGATATGAGATTTCCACCTTCGACGGGAAGGTAATCAACCCCTTGTCATCCGGACGATGCATGACATCCAATTTTATGGTGCGTTTACGGGAGATAAGCGGCTCGACAGGCACTGTCACCACCACCTTGTCAGGAACGATACGCACACCTGCAATAGGTTTCACCTTCACCTCGTAGCGCATAGTGTCCCTGAGGTCGGATTTCACAATAGGTTCGGTGGAAACAAATTTCAAAGTGTGAGGTAAATCTGTCGCCGAGTAAAGCGTGACGGAATCCACATCAGCCTTTATAGGTCCGGAGATAATATATTGGAGATTCGGATGGATATCAGCCTGCACGTTGAGTTTCACCTTAGTGCCCGGCATAGTTGTATATGCCACCCTGACAGAATCGGGACGATAAGACATAACCTGTATGCCGGTGCCAAAATAATCACGTAACCGGGCTTCTATTTTAGCGTGTGGCAAAAGGAATGTGTTCTCAGTTATATTCTCTTCCCATTTGAATTTAACAGATGATATTTTGCCCCACATGTATCTTAGGAGTTGGGAATCCTTACCCTTGACGCTCACACCGATCTCTGCCGGAATCTGACCGATTATGGTCACGCTATCAGGTACATCCTGTACCTCAAAAGGCACATCAAAGTCTCTCTGCACTTCAGTATCAAGCGACAGAAAGACCCAAAACACAAAAGCCACCGCCACGAACAGAAGGTAGAGCAACACATCCTTTCCGCGACTCGAATGGAGTGCGGTCTGAACTTTATTATGTATGTCGCGTACTTTCTCGTTCATGACGATAGGTTTGTAGTGTTCAATCAAACATTCACCTCTGCGAGACAGCGGTGAGGCTGTTTATTTATTTCTGGTTAGCGTCCTCAGTTGCCTGTTTAGCTGAAGGATAAACAGAACCCTTGTCTACAGTGATGCGCACATCCTTGGCGATCTCGATAGTGAAAGTAGTCTCGCCTACAGTACGAATCTTACCATATATACCGCCGGCAGTAACCACATCGTCACCTGCGCTGAGACCTTCACGGAATTTACGAATCTCTTTCTGGCGTTTCTGCTGAGGACGGATCATGAAAAGATAGAAAATAGCGATAAGGGCAACAATCATTACAATGTTAGTCCATGCAGCACCTTCTGCTTGTAGTAAAATGGAGTTAAGCATATTAAAAATATTTAGTTTTGAGTTTGTATTCCTGATTATAGCCTACAGTGCTCAGCTTTTGAAAAGAACACCGTCAGCTTTAAGTTTGTTGATTACCGAGTAGAGAATACCATTTATAAAAGCTCCGCTCTTAGGGGTGCTATAGGCATTGGCTATCTCTATGTACTCATTAAGTGTCACAGCAATCGGAATTGCGGGATAAGTTAGAAGCTCGGTGATGGCAGCCACCATTATGACTGTATCCATGAATGCGAGGCGGTCGGCATCCCAGCGATGCTGATTAACGAAACTGTCAATCAATTCTCTGTACTGGTCATAGTTTTTGACGGCTGTTTCAAATAGCGTGGGTCCAAACTGGCGGTCCTCATCATCCTTGTATTGCGGAAGCAGTTTGACATCTGCCCCATCTTCTTTGCTTTGGCAATACTTACGGATGGTCTTTAACACGAATGTACCCATCACATGAAGGTCATCATTCCAATAAACCGATTTCGACTCAAGAGCTTCGGCAAGATCGTCGCCGGGGAGAATAATGTTTTTAAATATCACTCTCCACAGTTCGCTGTCTGCCTCAAACGAAGGCTCACCTTCAGCAGCCATATACTCTTGGTATGTGTCGCTCTGAAGTATTTTGTCAAGCAATCCGCGCAGCAAAGCGTCGTCCACGTCCCATGAAAGCTTTTTCTTATCGACAAATTCGACGAAATCCGGATTTTCAGACAATGCTTTCACAAACTTGTTTTCCACGAAACGCATGTTAGGATGAAGATCCTCGTCAGTGGGGAGAAGTTTATGTTTAGCAGCGTCCAAACGCAAATCCTGCATACGGGTTATCTCAACAGCGAGAAGCAAGAGACTGTAATAAAGCTCGTATGCTTTGTCAAGAGAATAATCAAGCGCATGACGGGCATGATTAAACAATGTACGGTTATCCTTGTAATCGCTCAATGTGTAGAGCAGTGAATTTATACCTCTTGTAAAACCGGCAACAGTAAATTCGGGATTCTTACGTGCGGCGGCTATAAATTCAGGATTCTTCGCTATGAGATTATTAATAATGGAAGTCCACAGTTCCACGTCATCCTTTAGTTCCACCTTTTTAAGACGGATATACGATTTGTAAGCCGGAAGTGAAGGGATGGCATCGTAAATGGCAGGGATTACCGAGTCGAACTGTGTCACGTTCGAACGGTTTTTCAACACAATTGTGCGGACTTCATCAATGCTGTTAAGGGAACGTGCGAGAAGATTATTGTTGATATGCTTATTAAGAGCAATGCCACGCAAGGGGGATGCATGGCGACCGCCTGTCACGTCGTAACCCGACATCTCAAGCACCATCATGAGCAAATCTTCATATAAGTCATGACCATACTTTTTATCTCGCGAGGGATTCTCTACGGGAGGCTCTATCTTAAATTCACACTGGGTAAGAAGATATGAGTAGAGCAACTGCACGACCTTGATTCTTATCAAAACTCGATTTATCATGACTATAAAGAGCTATTTTATTTTTACAAATAATTTTTACGCTGCAAATTTAGGCAATTTTCCGCAATAATACATACAGTACACATCTAAACTTTTCATGAAATGTTAAACGCTCCGATAAAACACGCAAAAACTTTTGGGTTGAAAAACTTGTTATTTAATAAAATTGATTGTAACTTTGCATCGCTTTCCAAAGCTACGTCCAAAATAGTTTGATTACAATTATCGGTTTGAAATTCGGACAAGATTTGGATAAAAGGCAAATTCCAACAATCAAATTTCATTGAAAATACAGGTGTCCCTATGCCTGTCACGGTGAGTACGTGGTTTCGCACGCCAACCTCTATATTAAAGCAAAATTCATCCCAGGGTTGATTGATAGCCTGTTTTTCCACGTTACTCTTTGCTTAACAGCACAAATTACTAATATGTGACTTCCTTCGCTGATTATATCAGGCTTTATATACAAAGTCACAAATTCAACTTGTAAAAAGAAAAACTCTCAATATTTAGTCCACTACATTATTATATGTACAATCTATCGGAATTATACGAAATGGATGATTCAAGACTTCGTGAAGTCGCAGAATCAATCGGTATAAAGAAAATCAACACTGACGATAAAGAGACTTTGGTCTACCAGATTCTCGATAAACAAGCTGTCGATGTCGCATCGGCATCTGCATCCAACGCCTCAAACGGCAAGCTTCGTCGAAATAAAAAAGACGGAAAAGAGAGCGGTAAAGAAAACAAAGCACAACGTCAGACTCAGAATAAACCTGCCGAACCTGCCGAAAATACGGCACAGGCTGCAAATGCTGAAAACGCACAGCCCAAACGCCGCGGCAGAAAACCTAAAACGGCAGATAATACAACTGAAAATGAATTGACACAGGAGACTGAAGAGATGACTGTCGAAACCAACGAGCCGTCAGATCAGCCTGTTTCTGAAAATAATATTCCAGAACCTGAGCAACAGGAAGAAGCCATACCTCAGGATCCGGAATCACAGCCCAAGCGCAAGCGCGGACGTCCTGCCCGTCAGCAAAACAAGGAGGACAAACCTCAACAAGATATCGCCGACGAGCAACCGGTAATCTCTGACACGACCTCTGACGAACCGCTTCTTTTGCCTGAGGCTAATCAATCTGAGACGCAAGAGTCACAGTCGGCAGCAACGGCTGACAACAATAATCCTGACCGTGTTAACGACAATAACGATGGCGGCAATGCTGAGGCGCAAAATAACAATGAGAACAACGCTCCCCGTCAGCATGGTGTATTCATCCGCAATCCTAAAGACACTTCATTCGGTTCATTCTTTCCTCGTGCCGGTGGTAGGACATTCGCTCCACGAAGCCAGCAGGAAAAAGAACAGGCTGCACAGGCTGCCCAAGCTGCAGCTCAGGCTGCACCCATAGTGCTTGGCGAACCCGGAATGGAAAAGCAGCAGCCCCAGAACAACAATAACAAGAAAAACAAGAAAAACCGCAATAAGAACCAGCAGCAGGAACAGGATCGTCAGAAATTCCAGCAGCCTGCACAATATAATTTCGACGGACTGATAGAAGCCACAGGCGTACTTGAAATCGTGCCTGAAGGTCATGGTTTCCTCCGTTCAAGCGATTACAATTACCTGACATCGCCCGATGATGTGCTTGTATCGCAACAGCAGATCAAACAATACGGACTTAAGACAGGTGATGTCGTGGACGCAGCCATACGTCCCCCGCGCGAAGGTGAGAAGTATTTCCCTCTGACATCAGTCAAGAGTGTCAACGGACGTTCACCCGAATATATCCGTGACCGTGTGGCATTCGAACACCTCACCCCGCTTTTCCCTGATGAAAAATTTGATTTGACTTCAGGCAGAAGCAGCAACATTTCCACCCGTGTGGTTGATATGTTCTCCCCTATAGGCAAAGGTCAGCGCGGACTTATTGTGGCACCTCCTAAAACCGGTAAGACAATCCTCCTAAAGGATATCGCCAATGCCATCGCCGAGAATCATCCCGAGACCTATATTATGATTCTCCTCATCGACGAGCGTCCGGAGGAAGTAACCGACATGAGCCGAAGTGTAAATGCCGAAGTGATCGCTTCGACATTCGACGAACCGGCAGAACGACATGTGAAGATAGCATCCATCGTGCTTGAAAAGGCTAAACGAATGGTGGAATGTGGACATGACGTAGTGATTCTTCTCGACTCCATCACCCGTCTCGCACGTGCCTACAACACATGCGCTCCCGCTTCCGGTAAGATTCTTTCAGGTGGTGTTGATGCAAACGCACTTCAAAAGCCTAAACGTTTCTTCGGAGCTGCACGTAACATCGAAAATGGCGGTTCGCTCACCATCATCGCAACTGCCCTTACCGAGACAAGCTCCAAAATGGACGAAGTTATCTTTGAAGAATTCAAAGGAACCGGCAACATGGAACTCCAGCTTGACCGCAAGCTCTCCAATAAACGTATATTCCCGGCTGTTGACATCATGGCATCAAGCACACGCCGTGACGACCTCCTGCTTCGCAACGAGACCCTCAACCGCATGTGGATTCTGCGCCGCTTCCTCAGCGATCGCAATTCGATTGAAGCAATGGAATTCATCAAAGACCGCATGGAGCGCACCTCCGACAACGACGAACTCCTCCGCACAATGGGCGACTAATAGAAGAAACTATTTAATGGGGCTGTGTCAAAATAGGCGCAGCCTCTTTTTTGATAATCTGCTGAAAAAC
>CAJTMJ010000056.1 GCA_910577335.1 uncultured Duncaniella sp.
TGAATTTCAATTATTTCAAAGAACTTTTATGATTTTTTAGTGGACACTAATGATCAATTTTTAATGATTATTATTTGTACGTCTTGCAACGATTTCTGATGCAAAATTAGGTCTGAATCTATTTTAATTCCAAATATAAAAGTCTTAACACGAAAGATGCAACCGTCTGACTATCAGCGGTCGCATCTCTTAAAAGTTTTAATATTACTTTAAGCCGTCTTAATGGGCTCTTAACTCATGTGTTGACTTTGCAGGAATTGGACTATATCTTCCTTTTCAGGCACTCCGAGCTTCTTCCTTATTGAAGATTTCCTGACATAAATGGTGGATGTGGTCTGACCCGTTATCACACTTATTTCCTTCGTCGAAAAACCGGCTACCATAAGCACAATTATCTGTTCTTCTTTCAGACTTAGAACATCTTCGTACTTGTCGTGCAGTTTGGTATAGAATCCCGAATAAAGATTGTCAATCATCCCGAAGACATTTCCCCAATCCACAAGTTCGCCATCTATCTCTCCGTCTATGGAAGAAATCTTACGCAACATCTCACGATTTTGCTCAGTGGGCGTTTCAGCCACCATCTTGATAATGCCTATCTGTTTGAGCATAGCATTACGTAGCGCAGACGAGCCGGCAATCTCCGATTCCCGTGTTACAGGCGCAGATTTATAATCGTCAACCATTTTCTGTAATGCTTCAATACGCTCCTCGTTTTCACGCTCACGTTGGCGACGGATTATGATAATCCATGACGCTGCTGCCAATGCTAAAAGACCGACAAGACTTATAACCAGTATTATCACTGTCTTGTGTTCGCTTTCAGCCTTTAGAGCCAAAGCCCGGTTCTGTTGGTGCAACGCACCACGCTCTGACTCCCATTGGGAGGCTTTCATACGATTGAAGCGTTCGGTCTGGCGGTTGTTAAGTCCGTTAATATGGGTCAATTTAATGCGTCCGCTCTGTTTGAAGTCAATAATTGCATGTAGCAGATTACTGTAACTGCGAAAGTAAGCATTATCCTCCCCTCTCAATTTGACGGCAAGGCTGTCAGCCAACGCAAGGTGCCGTGATGCCCTACCGACATTGCCGGAGTTCAACGCATTTATTGCATACTGAAAATGAAGCAGGTCTGCCGCTCCGTTGTCAGCTCCGGCTTTCCTGAATATCTCATCTATCAGCTCGTCGCTGTCTGCACTCCTGCCATTCTCTGTCAGCAACTGTGCCCGTTCGAGTTCAAACATGAAATGCTTGTTTCCCCAGTTGTTATTGCGAGCATAGTCTATAAGCTCATCCACAAGATAAAGAGCCGAGTCCGTCTCGCCGGCATACTCGTATGCCGCCAAAAGCATATATCTGGACTCAATCTTTCTCATGGTATCGGTCTCCAGTTTATAAAGCCTTTTTGCGTACGGTATAAGTGGTTTGCCCTGATATTCTGAAGCTCCGAGCAACACTCGGGTCCTGAGAGTCTGAACCATTATCGAATCCGGGACATTCGGCAACGCAGCAAGAGAGTCAAGCATCCCCAACGCACCTGATATGTCGCCAACCCAGAATTTATACCATGCAAATACTATGCCGCTCCGTATATCCCTCACTATATCCTTATCTCGGTAATAATCGTGAGCGTATCTGATAAGTGAATCACCTATCATGGAACGGTTACGGCTCATGTGGGCATATCCTTTCAGAAAATGGTATTTAGCCCTTAGGGAATCAACTCTAAGCTCGGAAGGATCTATTGCATCCAGCATAGACAATGCGCTGTCGGTATTGCTACGCATCATCTTTTCGGCTCGGTCAATCTCTTTGTCATATTGTGACATTGACTTCGAACAGGAAGCAATGCCAAACACAACAATTATCGCTAATACATATATAAATTTTCTCATTGTTCGGGTTTGTTCGTAGAACTGATTTAAACTTTTTATTTTTTAAGATTTGATACTATTTTCGAGATGAATTATTAGTTCGATGATGGAGCTTAGCGAGCTAAGTGACCGAAGAGATGCTGATAATTCAGCCGAAAATAGCTTCAAAGATTGAAAACAAGGTAATTTTCAGCCTGAGTTTAACATTTTATAAAAAGTTTAAATCAGTTCGTAATATTAATCTCATTGCTGACCATGCAGAAATCATCATATTTTCACCTGGATTAGTCTCTCAACTACAAAATTACTGAAAAATCCGCTGATACCAAAATCCGCGTACTCAATACTCTGTGCGCAAGGTTAAAAATAAAAAATCCCGTAAGCCCTTAACTTACAGGATTTTGGCAGAGAGGACGAGAAGCAAATTATCGGGCAAGTGAACAATCATAACGGCTCATGTGTTTGAAAGGAAGCGTTTTAGCGATCGTCAGTGAAATGTAAACAATCGTTAACGCTGTTTTGACGTCACCAAAATTGGGTGTACTTTTGGGTGCAACTAATTTTATACGCCACTGAGTATGAACATAAAAAGAACCGTAAATTTCAAATTAGAACAGCGAAAGAAGAAAGGCGTTGCCGTTACGGAGAACGTGCCTATCAGGATGAGGCTCACGTTTGACGGCAACCGCATAGAGTTTTCCACCGGCTATCGTATCGACGCCGACAAGTGGGATGCCGCCAAGCAGAGAGTGAAAGCCAAGTACACCAACAGGCAGAAGGTTACAGCCGCCGAGATAAACGCAGCTCTCGGCAACTACGAGCTTCTGATCCAAAGTGTGTTCAAGGACTTCGAGGTTCAGGATGTGATGCCGTCCACCGACCAGCTTAAAGAGCGCTTTGAGTGGTATCTCGCAGGGAAGCCGGAGCCGACGGTAGAGGAAGAAAACAAGGAAGTTCCGACGGGAGTATCATTCTGGGAATCCTACGATGAGTTTGTAAAGGAGCGTGGCAGGATGAACGACTGGACCACCGCCACCTATCAGAAATTCGCGGCTCTCAAAAACCATCTTACCGAGCACAACGCAAATCTTTCCTTCGATAACATGACCGAGAACGGTCTGAATGATCTTGTGGATTTCTTCCGCAATACCAAGAATATGCGGAACTCCACCATAGGCAAGCAGCTCGGTTATCTGAAATGGTTTCTCAAATGGGCTTTTCAGAAAAAACATTTCTCTGACCCTACCTATATGGGCTTCAAGGCAAAGCTCAAATCGACCGATAAGGAGGTGATTTTTCTCACTGCCGATGAACTGAAGAAGCTCATGGCATACGAGATTCCGGCGAAGAAAGAACATCTTGACCGGGTACGCGATGCCTTTCTATTCTGCTGTTATTCTGGCCTCAGGCATTCGGATCTGTTCAACCTGAAACGGAGTGATGTCCATGAAGACCATATCTCAATCACGACCGTAAAAACAGCACACTCCCTTCGTATCGAATTGAACGATATGACACGCGCCATTCTTGACAAGTACAAGGATATACCGTTCAAAGACAATAAGGCACTCCCGGTTCTGACCAATCAGAAGATGAACGATTATATCAAAGAGCTTTGCAAGATGGCTGAAATTGACACTCCAGTCCGCATAACGTACTACAAGGGTAATGAACGTGTGGATGAAGTATATCCCAAGCATCAGCTCATAGGCACACACGCAGGGCGACGCACCTTCATCTGTACCGCACTTTCGCTGAACATTCCCCCCGATGTGATAATGAAGTGGACGGGACACCGTAGCTACAAATCAATGATGCCGTATATCGCCATTGCTGACAAAACAAAAGCAGAGGCGATGGCACGTTTCAACGTAACATAAAAACATATCAATATGACCCCTGAAGAAATTGTAGAATCTCTCGTGGAGAAGTTTGACGGAGCCAATGATATCATCGCAAACTATCTCGTACACAAATCTCTGGAATTTGACGACTGTATCGTAATGGGCTCGTGCGACATAGTCTTCGACCAACTGACACTCATAGAAAGAAGCATACGGGCCCTTGCCGGCAGCAAGAAACATCATACGCTTCTCCGCAGTCTTGCGACAGAAGTCGAGCGTCTGCTTACCAAAATCAAGCCAAATATCGAAACACTGTCGCGTATGGAAATCGCAATGATATTCGATGTCGCGCTTATATCCGAGACAATCGGAATCCTGCGACATTCACTGAATATCAACGACAAGGAGACCCATAAGGAGCTAACAACCTTGGCGATGGGTTCGGTAGGGCTGCATAAGACAGCTAACAGTGGTGCGGACATTGACGCAATACGTCTTTCTCTTGACGGTGATTTCGACAAGTTCTTCACTCGGATAGAGACCGACATCAAGCGTCTTGAGTACATCTACAATTTCCGTGATTTGCGTAAATGTGCGCACAATTTCGATATGTATAATTTTCAGGAAGCTCTCGAAGACCTGCACAGCTATATGAAGAAATACGGAATCAAGGCTTTCGAGTGGTCTCCTGATGACGATGACATCGTAGAGAAAGAAAATATCACCTGTGCCAATCTCAGAGACATATTCTATACCGGCGAGGATGTAGCGACTGATGAAGAAGCCGCACAGAAAGCCGGGGAGAGGAAACATGTTTATTTCTCCCTCGGGCACATCCAATACATTCACGAGAACTTCGTGTGTGAACAGTTCCACAGTATCGACCCGCATGACCTCTATGCCATACTTAACCTCCTTGATTGCGATAAGCGGCTTAAAATCAGAGAGGGTGAGAAGAACCGCGTCTATTACTTCATCAATGTCGTAGGCAATCTTGTTCAGACAGACCTCCAGCTCAACTGGCGGAAGACCATCTGCCAGCACCTCGGACTGAGTTATAAAGCATATAACTCAAAATACAAGGAGGCAGAAGACAGCGAGAATCCGCGAACTGTGGAATTTCGTGAAAAGATAGAAGAACTTATCGAGAATTTTGACGAGCTTGCCAAAGCCTCCTAAGCAGATGTATGAAATATAATCGGCAAGTCAATGAATTACGCTGTAAATCGCTGACTTGCCGATTATTTTTAGTAACTTTGCACTTGAAACTGAGACTCCAATGAACGAAATAGATAACAATATTAGCAACACACAGCCTGATAGAGATAATGAAATTATTCTTTATCAGCCTGATTCTACCCTGTCATTGGATGTCAGAGTGGAGAATGAGACCGTATGGCTGACACAGGCACAGATGACAGAACTGTTCCAAACCACCAGAAACAACATTACTCTACATATTCGCAATATATTTAAGGAAGGAGAATTAGAGGAATCTTCAGTATGTAAGGAATCCTTACTAACTGCCGCCGACGGCAAACGATATAAGACTAAGTTCTATTCGCTTGATGTTATAATCTCAGTCGGTTACAGGGTAAAATCAATCCGTGGCACTCAGTTCCGTATCTGGGCAAATAAAATTCTGAAAGATTATCTTTTGCGTGGTTATAGCGTAAATCAGCGACTGTTATATATGGAGAGCCGAATTGACCGGCGCTTTTTGGAGCATGATAAAAGGCTTGATGATTTGACCGACAAGGTTGATTTCTTTATCCGCACATCTTTACCGCCAAAGGAAGGCGTATTCTTCAACGGACAGATATTTGATGCCCATGAATTTATTTGTCGTCTTATCAAGAGCGCAAATAAAAGGATTATTCTTATTGACAACTATGTAGATGAATCTGTATTAGTTCAACTTGATAACCGTGATGCAGATGTGTCAGCATTGATATATACCGGAGAGATAAGCCGCACTTTCCGTCAAAGTGTTAACAGGCACAACCGTCAGTACGCGCCCATAGATATAAGGACAGCAGACAGAATCCATGACCGATTTCTGATTATTGACGATACGCTTTATCATATCGGAGCTTCCATAAAAGACCTCGGCAAAAAGCTTTTTGCATTCTCGAAACTGGAAATTTCTCCGGACTATATTCTTGACAATCTTTGATGTCGCAATTTGCGACCTTGAACACATCATAAAGGCTCTGCTTCGGCAGAGCTTTTTTGTTTCTGACACTACGAAATTGTCCATAAGCCTATATGAGGCTTTATGAGTGGTAGTACGCCACCACTCGTTTACCACTCAAAAAATCTGCTACCACCCTTTAATTTTTACAGATTTCAAGAGCCAACAGCCTGAAAAACAGCGTTGATTACTCACATGAAAAATTTTTATTTTTGACTGTATTTTTCTGAATTTTACCACTGGGATACCACTCAAATTGGGTATTAACTTTGCATTGTCGAGGAACACTTCCCGATGCCTTTCAACAGAGCAATCCGGCGAAAGGGCATGTATAATCAAACCCCGATTTGCGTATGGAATTGTCCAGCATTTTAGGCCTGCCCCTCGGCCTTATGACAGGGGCGCAGTTCTTAACACTGATGGCGGAAGCCTTCCGCTATCGTTCACAGATGGAACCGGAGCCGGTCAGAACAACCGACTGCTCTGATGGAAACAGGTATGCTTATGGCATAGCCGGTATCTGTGAGATTTTCGGTTGCAGCAGACCCACGGCGCAGCGTCTGAAGAAAAGCGGCATTATTAAAGATGCTATAATCCAGACTGGCCGGACAATCATCATTGACCGACAGAAAGCTCTCGACCTCGTTAAGGAAGATAGCGAAAATAAGAAAGGAGGTCGCCGATGCAAGAAGTGAAAGAGGACATCCTCCGGCTTTGGGAGGAAAAGCAGTTGAGAATCACTGATGAGATTCAGACTGCGCCGGAGGTGCTGTATGCCAACGGAAGCGTTATCGGAACACTCGGCAATTTCTCGGCTTCAACCGGTAAGGCAAAGAGCAAAAAGACCTTCAATGTCGCCGCCATTGTCGGAGCATCGCTCGTCAACGGCAAAGTATTGGGCTACACCGCAGAGTTCCCCGATGACAAGCGCACAATCCTCTACTTCGATACCGAGCAAAGCCCGTACCATTGTCAGAAGGTTATGGAGCGAACGTTGCGACTGGCAAAGTTGCCGACCGACACCCACCCGGAGCATCTGAAATTCGCGGCGTTGCGCCAGCTTACACCCTCGTTGCGCCTTGAAGTCATCGAGCAGGCTATAATCAATACTCCCGGCGTAGGATTGGTAGTGATAGACGGTGTGCGAGACCTGATGTATGACATCAACTGCGCCAAAGAGTCAACCGACCTTATCGGCAAGCTAATGGAATGGACGGACAAGTTCCAGATACATATCCACACGGTTCTGCATCTCAACAAGAGCGATGACAATGCCCGTGGTCATGTCGGCACTGAGCTGAACAACAAGGCTGAGACTGTCCTTCAGGTGAGCCGAAGCAAAACTGACGATACTGTTTCGGAAGTATGCGCCGCCATGATCCGCGCCGCCGAGTTCGACCCATTCGCCTTCCGCGTCAATGACTACGGACTGCCGGAGATAGCAAGCGGATATGTGTTCACCGAGCCGGGCAAGAAAGCCAAAGACCCTTATCCATACAAGGAGTTGACCGAAGAACAACACCGCGAGGCATTGGGCGTAATCTTCGCCAACGGCCCGATAAAAGGTTGCCGCAACTTTGAGGCGGCATTGAAAACCGGATATGTCGCCTGTGGACATTCCTATTCCAACAACAAGGTCAAGGGCTTAAAGACCTTTCTTGACAACAAGGGCATGATTCGCTACGAGAACCGAGAGTATATCTACAATCCGGATTTCTACTATTGATAACCGCGAAGCGCTTTCGTAGCAAAGCGGAGAAAGAAAACCACAATTCTGGTCTGGTTTAGAAAAGGGCATATATAATAGGCGCTAAACCAAAGACCAACTCACTCTAACATTTTAGAACCCATGATCAAAGAGATTAAATCAATCCCTTTAGCCTCCTTCTTGTCCCGGCTCGGACATGAGCCGGCGGCGAGAAAAGGAACAAGGCTCTGGTATAAGTCGCCATTGCGACAGGAACATACGCCGTCTTTCAAGGTCGAAACCACGCTAAATTGCTGGTATGATTTCGGACTTGGCAAAGGCGGCAACATCATCGACCTTGCAGCCGAGTTGTATCAGTCAACCGACCTGCGCCATATACTGCGTTGCATTGCTGACAGCTACCCGGTGCCATCGGTGCCGACAGTCTCTTCCTCTTTTGCTCCGCGACACTCTGCACCGAGTATGGTGCGGTTTGAGGTAGTGCCACTGAAACACCGCGCACTTGTCGCATACCTCCAAGAGCGTGGTATTACGGCACACATCGCCAAGGCGAACTGCAAGGAGGCTCATTACAGCGTCAACTATAAGTCATATTTTGCCGTGGCATTTGAGAATGTCAGCGGAGGCTGGGAACTGCGCAACCGATATTTCAAAGGTTGCCGGGGACGCAAGGACATCTCATATCTGCCGTGGGCGAGAGATGGCCCGTCTGCAGAGTGTGCCGTGTTCGAGGGCTTCATTGATTATCTCTCTGCGCTCACACTCTCCATAATCAGCGGAGCCGACGCAATCATACTCAACTCGGTTGTCAATGTCAACAAGGCAGTGCCTTTTCTCAGAGGTTACAGAACAATCAACTGCTATCTTGACAACGACACTGCCGGACAAAACGCACTATCCGAGTTGACAGCCATATACGGCTCAATCGTGATTGACCGCTCAACACTCTACTCAGAGTTCAACGACTTGAACGATTTTCTTGTCAATCAAAATTTCATCAAAAACAAAATTTCCAATGAAAACAAATAAATCCACCGCATCCAAGTCAACCAAGTTGACCGATGCACCCGAAACCGAAGTATCAACCTCTAACCCCCCAATTATTATGCAATCCGATAACTCCACCAACCCCAATCCCGCAGTCAACAGCGACAATGCTGTTAACAGCACAACTACATCCAACGCCGTTGCCAATGAAAATCTGTTTGGCAACGAGCAGACGGCAACCGAGGCAACATCCGTAATCGAAACGACCGAGCCGCCGAAGCAACAGCGCATCGGCAAGCAGCAGCGCAAATCGGATTACGCCGATTTCAAGGCTACCTATCTCACGCCGGCAAAGCTGATGAAGCGTCACCCGGTCAACATCGAGGATAGCGTATGGGCGAAGCTCGAACGCATCGCCCGCATCCTCGGTGACCGTGACACCACCGTCGGTAGCTACATCAACGCCGTCCTCTTGGAGCATCTGAATCTCTATGCCGACGACATCGAAATATGGCGTAAACTCTGAGATGATAATGTCGGGTTACCACTGCACCCGGTACACCGTGGGGCAGCTTCCCGATGAACGTAGTGAATTGGGAAGGCAAGGATATGTTTCGGGATTTCTTTTTCTCCGAAAACGCCTCCCGAAACTGCGCAGCTTATGCCGCTCTTTGCCTCCCTAATTCACATAACCCATCATAATGACCACAATGAGTAAATCACCCACAAGAAAGGGCGGTCGCCCCTCTAAACCGACCGACGAGAAGCGTACCCATGTAGTGACTATCAAGCTGACGGATGCTGAACATGCCGACCTCAAAAAGCGGTCGAAAGATGCCGGTGTAAAACTGGCAGAGTATGTCCGCCATGGAGCATTCCGGCTCACAATCGTCAGCCGCCTGACCGAGATTGAAAAGGAAATAGCCCGAGGAATACTCAATCTCAGTTCCGATTTCAATCAGACGATGACCTGTTTTCATCAGCTCAAACTCCGCAGCGCGGCCAATAAGTTGGTGGCTGTCGTCGACCGGATGTTTGACATTCTCAAAAAACTTAAACCCAACAAGGAGACCGACTATGTTTGCAAGAATCCTTAAAAGCGGCACGTTCCACGATGTCGTGGGGTATGTGACGCGCCAATTTCACGACCCGAAAGAATACACGCCCGACACATGGCGCATCATCGGATGCGATAATGTTTTCACCTCCGACTATGCCAAGATGGTGCAATCCTTTGAGGCAATACACGGATTTATGCCCGGCAAGGAGAATCCAGCGGGACATATCTCCATAAGTTTTGACAAGGCCGACGCTCCCCGGCTTACCGATGAATTCATGGCACAGCTCGCCAAAGAATATCTGGACGGAATGGGATTCAAGGACACGCAATATCTTATCGTGCGTCATCTTGAAACCGAACATCCGCATTTCCACATAGTCTATAACCGTGTGAATCTTCATGGCAAAGCCGTCAATGAGCGCAATAATTTCAAGCGGAGCGACAAGGTTGTCAAGGCTCTGAAAGACAAATACGGGCTTACATATTCGCCGCTGAAAGAAAAATACGAACAGAAAAAGCCGGTGTTCAAGACCAAGATTTCTGCGGCAATATATGGCTGCAAGTCATGGGATGAGTTCCGCCGCCGTCTTGCCTGTGCCGGAATTGATGTGAAATTCCACGATGACCACAACACCGGCGAGCATATCGGTGTGAAATTTTCCGATGGCGATATTACGATGAACGGTTCCAAAATCGACCGCGCTTTCACATATCGACGACTGAACAATCTCTTTGAATTCAACCGCAAGCACGGGCATCAGCAGTCTGATACAGTAAAGCAACCCAAAGGAACCGTAGAATTTGCTCCGTCTCAAAAGTCCTCTCTTATCGGGGATGTGCTGGAAGCCACCGTCGGGGCAATCGGAAATCTGTTCACTCTCGGACCCGGCTTCGACCCGGATGAACAGGCGTTCCAGAACGAAATCAAGAAAGAGGAAGCCAAACGTAAACGCAAATCAAGAAAAATCTGAACATGTCAAAACTCTACAATGACGTCAAAAAACAAGGAGAACAGCTTGACGACCTGCAAAAGAAAGTAACCAGCCACGGCACCCGAATCGAGACTCTGGAAACTCAAGCGATGGCGACACCGACAAATGCAGACGCGCCGATACCGAATGTGACGGTGTCAATTCCCGACAACATCGCAACTACCGAAAATATATCGGATCTGGTCGATGATGCTATCGAAAGGAATACGGAGGTCATGACAAATGCAATAACGCAGCTATATACAACTGTCTTGCCGAAGCAGTCAGTATCGGAGACTTCGCCAGCGGCAATCAGCGATGAACAGATAAGAAAAATCGCACAAGAGGCGGCGGACAAAGCATCGGAGAAGGCGATGAACATCCGTTATGACAAACTGGATGCAGCGGCAGATACCGTCATGCACCGCATATACAATCTTGTAAACGGCGCAATATGGGCGGCAATCCCAAAGTGGGTATATGCCTTAGGTGGCTTCATCATACTCGCTGCCGTCGGCCTCGGCATAGGTTGCTTCCATCTCTATGATGACAACGAGAACTTACGAAAGACAGAATGGCTATACCGCTACGAAAGGTTGTGGTGGGAGGGGAAACATCAGGAAGACCTCATCCGCCGTGAGAAAATCTTCCGCATCGGCACCACGCTTCAACAGGACTCCCTGAAAAACTTAATCCGACATATAGAAGCCTCCCGCAACATCGACGACACCTTCCTCTACTTTAACCCGTCCGAGAAGTAACTCCGGCATCAAACAACGCCCCGATAAGAAAATTGCTCTTGTCGGGGCGTATTAGCTAAAGTTTATTAGTCGATTTTTTAATAGATTTTTTGTATTGGCAGTTGCGATATAGTCCACCTAATATGGTGTTGAAAATGAACCATCCTTAACTCTGACTCGACCACTGAATTTGGGTGCCGCTATATTGTAATTGCCGTCCGTGTCGCCATGATAAATTTTCAAAACGAACTCATTTTGAGGTATATTTTCAATGGTAAAAGATGCGTCCACTTCGCAACGGCAAGCGGCCTCATCGAAGGTAGAATACTCGATTATCGTCAATGTTCCGGAGCTATAGATTGTCCTTACATTCACCTTCCAGAAATCGCAAGGATAATCAAGCGATATGAATCTGCATTCTGCTGCCTGACCGTCAAAAAACATCTCAAAGGAGCCCTTACGGACTTCACTACGACTCTCGGTGTTGACGGAATCCCAGTGTGATATACAGCCAGTATTTGCGAGATTTGAAATAAGAGGATTTTGAATGACTGTATCCTCCATGCTAGAGCAAGAAGTCGATGCAATAGAGGCCAAGGTTATAACTATCAGTTTTATGGTTAGATATTTCATGTTACTTGATTATTATCATTTTATGATTAATGATATAGATTCCTTGTCTCAAATTTGAAATTGCCTCCGTTTCGTTCTTGAAATTTCCAACAAAGATGCCTTGAAGGTTATAGACTGTGACAGAGGTGCCGGTTTGGTCTTCCATTGGCATTTGTACGGAAGCATATTGGCTTACAGGAAGATGATTGTCAAACCATTCGATGTTGCGCCTGAGGGCGTTTTTGATACGGTCTGCGCGGAGTTGAGCCGTCTGTGTCGGGTCTTCATTCCATCGTGCGCAATCATTAGCCCATGCGCTGCCAAGCGGCAATACAATTTCGTCGATTTGATTGTATATCTCCGACAACCTATTGGGATAAGCCTCATTCCATACTCGTTCAACAGCTTTACAGAAACTGTCGTATTGAATAATCTCGCCTATCCAGTGAGGTGTGAATCCGTAATGGACTTTCATTCTGAAGGTATAATCGGTTTTCTCGCGGTTATAGCAGACTAAATCCCATATCGGACCGGCTATCCATTTGGCATTGTCTGATAAGTCCTTGTGAAGATAGAAACTCCCGTGAAATCCGTCGGGATTATCCATGACCTCCTGTAATATGAAGAAACGCGCCATGCTTTCAACATCAATGTATTTTTCCCACTCCGTCGATGTCTTGTCGGATGAATAGACGGCAGCATTGATGGATTTGAACTCATCCGTAAGCCACTGCAACTGAGCATTGGACAAATCTTCGGGCGAGTGGTATCGCAGAGTCAGGTTCCACTTGCTACATTCGGGAATAGTAATCTGATCTTCATCATGATAATTGTCAACTTCGACAAGCCATCCTCCTTTTATAAGTTCCGGATTGGTTTCCTGATCTTGTTGCTCATATATGTTTACACGGTTTTCATCAATTCGGATAGTTTCCGTAAGGAAATACAACCCTATATAATCTCCGTTCAAAACGACTTCAACGGGACGGAAACTCGGTGTCCATGCCATATTCATGAGTTTACCCAACTGTAAACCAGCCACTGTATTTTCGGTTGGCTTCAGAAGTGCCCAATGTTTGTTCTTGGGCATTCCCATCACTGCTGTTTTCTTATCAAGTTTTATCTTATATGGTTTTTTCGCTCCTTTCCACGAAGAATGTCCGCGACCGCGAATTTGCATTGGTAGTGGCTGGGCCTTACTTCCGAGAGCCGCAATGCCTTCAGCTCCCATAGGGTCAAGCCAATATGTAGCATTAAGGTATTCAGTCTTTGATACAATCGGAGCGTGGTTTTCGGTTTCGATGTATAAAGCCGGTATAGAGCCGGAAACCGTGTTCGGACTCTGTGGTTCGGGTTCATTAGCCAGACTGTCCTCAGTGCATGACATAAGGAGCAGTGCCACAGTGAATATGGACAGCTGTCTAATCAGAGAGTTTTTATTTTCAGTCATCATGCTGTTATTTGGATATGTTTTACCATATAGATGCACACAACGGCTAAAGACTGCATGATATAGCTGAGATTAAAATTCTCTACCACTTAAATCTCAAACCAACAGGTATGGAGATTTCAAAAGGCTTTTCTTGCCTGATTGTTTTGATTTCACCACCGGGATTGAAATAGTAATGAAGCGACGGCTCAGCGAATATGCTGAACGACGGTGTAAAATGATACTGTATTCCAAGACCACCCTCAACCGACCATTGCAACGGGGCATGTATATTGAATTTATCAGTTTGTGGCGTCGGCATATCAATAAAGGACTTCCAGACAGACTGTTGTCCGCTCACCGGAATATCCAGTGCACCGCCTCCATGACCATACAAAGAGAATCCTTCCACAGAATAAATGAGGTAATTGAATTTCAACGGCACACCAATATAGTGTATCTGCTGATTCACACGCTGTTCCCAAAGTTTGCTCTCAGAGAGGAAGTCAGATTCCATGAATGAATAACGCACTCCTGTCTCAATGCTCCAACGCGATGTCAGAGCCTCGTTGAGCGACAGACCTATAATTACCGGCATTTTGTGATGCGATTTCTCGCTGACTTCTATTTCAGCGTCAGGCTCTCCTCCTGAAGGAAGATCTGGTGCGTTTGGGTCTGGAATTCGATATCTATTGTCATTATTCTGCCCTGCAATGCCGGAATATGCCAATGACAGACTCCAATCGGGGCTTGAGCTATGTTGTTGAACTGGAGTCTTTTGCTCTGCTATTGGATAATCCCAGTCTTTCAACCTGATAACAGTCTGTTTATCATCTTCAGTTATACTATCCTTTGAGGCAGAAGGTATGGTGTCATTCTTAACTACGACTTCGGTGACAAGTTCCGATTCCTGCGCTTTTTGATTTCGTAGAACCTCATAAATCGTTTTTTGGCTGACTTCGATACTATCAGAATCATCAATGACTGTGGCAGTGTCCGGCAAAATTTTGTGATTGTTGTCATCATTGCTGCTTATGACGGAATCGGACGGTTTTACCTCCTCGTGTTTTGGAATAAAATGCCATATAATCGCAATACCAGCAAGTAAGGAAAGTAATCCCATCTCCATACGGTATTCCTTAATCATACGGCGCAACATTGCTTTTGCATGTGCGAGTTGGGAGGATGAAGAATGTGGAGCGATGCCGAGCAGTTCACTGATCTCTTTATGAGAGAGTCCGTCCAGCACGGCAAGACGAAAGACTTTACCGTAGCCTTCTGGAAGTTTGTCTATTATCTTGTCCAATTCTTCCCATGTCAGTTCATGTACTTCATCTGATGTTGTACTGATGTCATCGATTGCAATATCTGACATAGGAACAGAAACATGGCTTGATTCATCTTTCAGATATTGGAGCGACAAGTTTCTCATAATGGTGGTAAGCCATGCTTCTATTTTTGAACCATTCTCCAATGAGCCTATTGCAGTAAAGGCAATTAAAAAGCCGTCATGAAGCACATCCTGTTCAATATCAATGTTATGAATATAATATGCCACAACCTCACGCATAGGCGCAAGGTAAGTCTGATAAAGAATCCCGAAGGCTTCTCTATCTCCTGATTGACATTGCTTGACAAGTTGTACTTTGTCCATTGATTTAAATATACTAATAATAGATAAGAAATAGGCCAAAAGACTGCATGGAGTTTCAAAAAATATTGTTGGAGCGAAATATAGCCGACATTATAGTCAATATCATTTTGGTTTGGTTCGGGCTTTATATATGCCCGACTAAACCCAAACCAATATATAGGGCTGGGCAAAAAAGGGGCAAGAGTAAAGTGTAGGCGAGCTATGCCGGAAATGTTAAATCCGTTTTCTTTTTGACCAGCCCACGGAGTTAAGAATATATAACAACACCCAATTTCGCACTTTTGGGTGTAAAATTGGGTGTAGATGTTGTAATTTGCTGATTATCAGCATTGTTGGCGGAGAGGACGAGATTCGAACTCGTGGTAGGATTACTCCTACGTCAGTTTAGCAAACTGGTGGTTTCAGCCACTCACCCACCTCTCCTTT
>CAJTMJ010000057.1 GCA_910577335.1 uncultured Duncaniella sp.
TCCACTCCTTGTTTATGGCGTTTGAGCGTGAGTAGCGGCTCAACGAGTTCATGTTACGTGCCGTCTTTTCAAACTTCGCCAGATTCTCATCGTGGTCGTCAATCAGGATATACTGATTGTAGATATGGTTGCAGGGCAACAGCAACCCGACTGGACTTGCAAAAGAAAGGCGGCAGTCGCTTCGGTCAGTCGATAGTCGTTCATATCGGTTGTCAGTGCTGACCTTTGCGGGTAGATCCTCTGTATCAGACAGCGTATGCAGACACAGCATCTTGTCGCCAATTCTCATCTGCTGTGCCGAGAGGTCTATATCCTCCAGACAGGTTACATCCTGCATCGAGAGCGACATATATTTCTCGATAAGCCCGGAAGACTTCTCTGTGCCGACAAGTTCATCATCGGAGAGACGGCGCAACCTGATAAATCCGGTGTCATTGATGATACGCTCGAACTGTTCAACCGATTCCATGAACTTGACAACCATTTCGTGATTCAGTTCTTTGGGTGTCAGACGCCCTCGGCAGAGAGTCGAGAAGTTGCTCTGCTGACGCGCCCTTTCCTTCGTGGTCTTTGTCAGGAACAGATAACACTTGTGGGCGAGATACGGACGCTCGTTGAAATGACGTTCAAAGCTCCTGTCAAGAAAAGACAAATCATCTTTTTGAAGTTCAGGCTTATATCGTTCACTGATGAACCAGTCCTGCTTATGCACCACTGAATAATGCGGCAATACTTTGATTGCCTTGCGCCATGCTCCGTGCATTGCCTCGTATTCGGCAGAGGTGACTGTAAACAGTTCCGGCAGACTGACCTCAAAGGCGACTGTAATGTCAGCGTCCTTGCTGATGATGCAGCCATGTTCCACCGCCAACAGGGGCAGTTTCGACTCCAGTGTTGTGGCTTTTAGGCTATTTCTCATTTTCTGACTCTGATTAAACGATTCAGGCGCAGACGGTTGATGATATAGCGGGGATGGTATTTCACCGCAGATAACTTCATCAATCCGTATTGCCCGTACCTGGCATTGAGGTGGAAGGTGAGCCACACAAGGGCTGAGGCGGCAGTAACGCCGAATCCGATACATATCCATTGGGATACTCCGGCGATATACATGATGACGAACACCACGAACAGGGCGAGAAGCCCGCCGGCGAAAATGAACAGATACTGCGCCTTCAGTCCCTTGTACTCCACCGACCGTCCTATGCCTTTGTTGATAGCATACTCGGCCATGTCGTCGAATTAGAGGAAGAACGAGCGGAGGATTGTGGCGGCGACAATCAGGAAGATACACGCACCGAACCATGACGCGGCGGTCTTGCTGGTGTCGGGATCACCCGATGACCATTTGGAATAGACCTTGATGCCACCGATGAGACCCACCACGGCGCCGATGGCGTAGATGAGCTTGGTGCCAGGGTCAAAGTAGCTGGTTACCATAGAGGTAGCCTCGTTGATACCGCTGAGACCGTTACCGGCGGCGTAGGCACGGATGCCGGTTGCGAGTGCCATGACGAAAAGCATGGCAAACTGGAAGCCACGGCTTCCGACGAGTTTACAGATAGTCTTGTTGAGATTCTTGATAGTCATTTTCATGTTTTTGTTTCAGTATTTTGAAGCATAGGCAGCCCCCGACCGCTCCGCAGACGGGAGCAGCCCACACTTCGGGTTGATAAATTGGGGTTGGAGTTTTTGTCCTTTCGGACGCGGATTTTAGTGGTCGATTATTTTTTCAGGATGTCGGCAACATCGAATGTCTCAGGATCAACTTTATCGAGGTCTACGGATAACGACCTTGACACGGTTTTCTTTGAAGACCTGGCATTGTCGGGTTCCGGCGATTCTTCTTTTTTTGAAGGTATCTTTTTCAGAGACAGTTCCGACTGAATTGATAGTCTGAAACATAGTTCCACGCGACGGTCAATCTCTTCATTTGACGTTATGACATCGTACAGTCGTGTTTCTCTGTAAGGTTCGATAACCTTTCCGGCAGCAGCCAGTTCTTCATCGGATGATTCTGGATTTACAGCCGTCGCCACCGCCTGTTCAAGTTCATCTATCGAGGCGGCTTTGGCCATCGGTTCTGACGGGGGCGCATCGTCTATATCCCTCATGTCGGTATTGAAGGCATCCTCAATCTCGTCACTGTTCAATGGCGCTATGACCTTCGCGGGAGAGAATTTCTCAATCTCGTCATCAGGGACAAACTCCACATCCTGCACTTTCAGTTCTCCGACCATTTCAGACAGCATTTTCGGCATTTGCTTCCTTACATCCGATACGATTTCAGAAGCCACCTTAGCCATAAATTCATCCATACTGAATTTGCTTGGTGCCACACCTGTGTCTCCAACAGAGCTTGACGGAGGAACAGAATCCGGCGGCGCTGCTACCGGCGTATCATCCGATATAGGTTCCGAAGGATTATTGTCTTGCTTTACATTGTTCCGGCTTTGGCCCGATTTAATCAGGTAGGCAACCAGAACGGCATTGCAGACAAGGATACCGCCTCCGATAAAAATCTCAATTCCTCCCATAACCATATTTCTTGTTACGGTCACCGATTATTACGAGTTCCCCGATCTCCTTGCCGTATTTGTCGAAATGTTCAGCAAGAATGTTATGCACTATGGCACTTACAGATACCGGCTCCTCATTTACAAAGCCAAGACTTACCAGCTTTGTCCAATGTTCGGGAGACAGGGCGACACGTTTCATCCCGATGCCATTGAGATTGAAGGAAGGGCGATTTATATATTTGTCAGCATAACCTTCCTCAAAGACTATGGTTTCTATCGCAGGTCTGAGTTTCTCCTGTAGCTCAGGTTCCATCGTCGGAAAATCATTGATGTCAAACGATTCCTTGGGGAATATTTCCGGCTCCTTGTATGGAGAGCCAAATTCAACATCTTCAGGCCGAAGTTCGCACGGAAGAACATTCTCTCTGAAATGCTTCTCCACCATTTCAGAGATAAGGCCGTGCATTTTGTCCGGCACAGAATCCGACAAGTAGCGTGTAATCGCTGATTCAGCGGAATACTTTACGCTTTCGACCGTATCATTGATGATGTCGAGTTTTCGGGCACATCTTTTGGCCCATACTCGGCAGCGTTGCTGTGTGATGAGTATCAGAAGCAACAGAATCGGCATCAGGGTGAAAGACCCGTAGAACAGGTAATAATAGAATCTGTCCATCATACCAGCACCGTTTTGGAGCCACGGCCAGTCAGTTCGTTGATGACTGTACGGTTAGCGGCAAGGTGAGAAATCAGGATATTGGTCACGAAGGCTCCGATTGTAAGGTCGGGATTGCCGAAGAGCGCGATGGTCTTGGAGAGTTTGTCAACCAGTTCGCGCGGTACGAAGATGCCCTTTCTGGCACCGACAGTGTATGGAGTCAGGAACTCATCACGGTATGCCGCGATGTCCTTTTCCACGGGGAGGCCTGTCTCGACCTCCTTTGCGATATTCACGCCGCAGGCATGAAGGTCGCAGAATCTTGGATTATTCATGTTTCTGTTACTTAACTTGGATTTGGTGGTTAGAAATCGGTGTTTTTCGATATGAGGTTACGGATAATATCCTTGTTCTCATCGAAATGTTTGCGCAGGATGTTATCGACAAAACCGCCGAATGTCAGCCGCTCACCGAGTATCGCTATTATTTTTACGATTTTGTCATGGTGAGCTTCCGACACGGCGACCTGCCAGCCGGACTTTGAGAACCCGATAGGTACCCGCTCCACAAGAAATTCCTGAATATAGCTGTCCTCTTGTGATAAAATGCCGTCAGAGGTTTTGCCGTCAGAGGCTGAACGTGTTTTGCGGACAGTATCCTGACAGATCTTAGGAGGTGGTGTCTCCACCTCCGGCGTGGGTGTCTCAATCACAGGCTGCTGTACACCCTGTTTCTTGGTCTTGCGGACCGGTGTCGCTATATCCTCCCGGTAATTGTCGAGAAAATTGGCGGCATCGAATCCTTTGCTGTTTTCATCGGCCATAGGGTCATACATTTATGATTTCACGAATCTCCCTTACCAGTTCAGGCAGGTCGCTGTCCTTGAGAAGCTGCTTGTCGGGAGGCATCATTGTCGAGCGGAAGATGGTTGGTCTCGCGGCCATGCCTCCGTCATCTTTTGAAAACCTGGCACTGTTGCTGAGGACAGTGTTGAGGGACGACAGTTGCAGTTCTTCGAGATAGTTGTCAATCAACTCGCATAGTTTTGATTTCTTTCGGGACGGGATGCGGTTCCAGACAAGTTTTATCTCTTTGATGGATGAATCGCCGGGCGCAATCATCTCGCTCATGACCTTGTTGGCGAAACGGATGGAGCTTTTCATGTCGCCGGTGTCGGTCGTGATCGGAATGAAAAGATAGTGCATCCGTGCAAGTAGGTTCACGAGATCCATGTCGTTGATGGTGCCTGTGATGTCGAAGAACACCACCTTGGGCACCGGATAATCCTTCATGTATTCCTCGGCCTGTTCAATAGCCGTGGCCGGGGTAGAGTAAAGGATTTCGTAAGGCTGTTTGTCGAAACGCTTGTAGAAGTTCATGAAAGTCTTCTTCAAGGCCGGGGTCTCGTTGATTACGACAATATCGTGGTCACGATAGTCTTTCTGGGTGTACTGACGGGAATCACAGTCAACTACCAGAACATCCACTCCTTCGACATAGTGGAGGTAGCTTGCCGTTAGCGCCGTCAGTGTCGATTTGCCTGAGCCTCCCTTCTGGGACGCAAAGGCGACAAATACGGGGTCGCTCATAAGATAATTCAGAAGATTTGTAAATGGGATTGATTAACTCATGGAGGGCGCATAGCCATTGGGTGCCACTTTCCGCTGATATATCCGGAGTGGCTTGCACTGATATGTGGAGTTGTGGGTCGGTATGCTTCCACAATCAGGCGAAAGGATGATTGTTCAGTGATTCAGCCATACGGTCAGCCGTATGAAATTTTAACCAGACGTTTATATGTCGATACAAAAGGCTGTTCTACTGACTCCGTGATTGTCGTTTTGACTGATTTGCCGGTTCTACATACACACATCCAGCAATATGTTCAGTCAGCCGTCTTTCCGTCTGTTCAGTCAGCCGGTATCGCTGTCACCTTCGGCCCTGTCTGATTGCAGGTGTCGCTGATTCAGCTTTTTCGGTTACCGCCGGCGATTTGATTTCGCCGAGAGGTTTGTCGGTCGTTTGTAAGTGAAACGCAATGTCGGAAGAAAAAGATTTTTCTGTTTTCGATATGTGCATTTCAGTTCATATCGTGGGCATATCCGGGCATTTGTTCAATCAGTCAGCCATTCATTATATTGATTGCCTGTCTGTCCGGTCAGCCAGTCAACCGGAAGGGGCTGATTGCAGGAGGTACCGGTCAGTCATCTGGTCAGACAGGTCTGCAATCAGACGGGTGGACAGAAACATATCCAAGTGAATGGGCAATCAATGTGATGACCGAACAGACATAGATACGCTCAGATAAATAAACATGAGTCTGAACGACAGTTCGGTTGAACATCTGCCTTGCCTGACAGACAGTCAGAGACATTGGCATCGAGCCATGTGAGCGACTGCCTTTGCAACTTAAACATTGGCTGATTGAAAATAGATTATTTCGTTTTGGAAATGTGCATTTCAAAGCATATCGTGGTCATATCCGGGCATTTGGGAAAATTAGCCAAAACCATTTACAGGGCTTTAGTTGTTACTCTATGCAAAGAAAGTTCTCTAAGCGAGGCTTATGATTATCGCCAATATTATAATATTCGGCGGAAAATCCGGCATGGGTCGGGCCGAAGCCACGGCTTTTTTCTGGTTGAATCAATCCATTGGAATATTGATTCCGTATAATCCGCATCAGTTCCTGTTTACATATGATTTAGAGGTTCACATGAACCTTGCAAGGTATGGTTTACGCTGCATGAAACTCATTTTGCAGCATAACCCCCTTGCCATTGCATGGAGCTGTTGCGATTACTCCGAAGTCGTAATCGCCATAGGATTTTCTTAGGTGCTATCCGGCACCGTATCCATTTAACCACCAAATCCCGTTTTTATGAATCAAAACAGTTACCGTGGAGGGCGGCATAAAAAGGCCGACCCGTCCACAGCATTCCGATGTTCGGTGAACTTCACCGCCTCGGAACAATCCAAATTGCTCTCTATGCAGGAGCAGTCAGGCATAGAATCTCTCTCTGCCTTCATCAAGATGCAGATATTCGGCAAGCCGTTCAAGGTTCATGTTGTCGATGACAACAGCCGGATTTTCATCGACCGTCTATCGAACATGAACAACCATTACCGGGAGATTCGCATAAGCTACAATCTTATGCTTACTACTCTCAGGGAGAATTTCAACGAAAAGAAAGCGATGGCGGCACTCTATAAGATAGAGAAGATGACCATAGAACTTGTGAAACTGAACCGCGAGATTGTCGCTCTCGCAAAGGATTTCGACGAGCGATGGTTGCGAAAATCTCCTTAGGCAACTCCCTATACGGTAGTTTGGTGTATAACGGGGAGAAGATCAACAAGGAGCATGGCAGGGTACTTGATACCAATAAACTCTACAATGACGGCACCGGGACTATAAACATTCAGAGGGTTTTCGAGGATTTCAAGCGATGGATGCCTCAGGCAACTAAGGCAGAGAAAACTATGATGCACATATCCCTCAACCCGCATCCCGACGACCGGCTCAGTGAGGCACAGTATATTCAGATTGCCCATGAGTATATGGAGAAGATGGGGTTTGCCGAAATGCCTTACCTTGTAGTGAAACACGAGGACATCGACCGGCACCATATACATATAGTAGCCCTGCGTGTCAGACCCGACGGCTCTGCGATCGATTCGAAAAACAATTACTACCGCAGCAAGGAGATAACCCGAGAGATTGAACGCAAGTACGGGCTGCATACCGCCGAGCGTCAGAAAATCACACCTGATATGCCTATCAAAAAGATTGATCCCAATGGCGACATCAAGCGACAGGTCGCCAACACAGTCAAGATGGTGGGTATGCGCTACAAGTTCCAGACTCTTGGCGAATACAACGCAATCCTCTCCGTATATAATATAAGGTGTGAGGAAGCCGACGGTCGGGTAAACGGCAGGGAATATCATGGTCTGGTATATTTTGCCACTGATGATGAGGGCAAGACTATCGCCACTCCATTCAAAGCATCGCGTCTTGGTAAATTTGCCGGACGAGAGGCAATCGGACAGAGATATGAACGTGCCAAAGAGAAAATAGATGTCAGACCCACGAAAAGAAAAGTCGCAGCGGTCATGGCGCAGTCATCCGACAAGGACGATTTCATCGCCCGTATGAAAGCGGAGAACATAGAGCTTGTGCTTCGATACACAGATGATGGCCGGATATATGGTGCAACCTATATCGACCACAATACCCGGACAGTTCTCAATGGCTCTCGTCTTGGGAAGGAGTTCTCCGCCAATGCTCTCGAAAATTGGTTCAATCATCCGGAAGATAAACCGATTATCCAGACGCAAGGTAACACTAAAGATAATAGTACGACTCCTGACAATAGTCGGCATCAGTCTCATGGAGAAAGGAGCCATTCCGGTGGCACTGCATCCGACGATCAATCCAACCGACATGGGCAGACTGCACAATCCTCGCCCGTACAAAGCCATCCGCACGGTTATGATGACACTTCCATGTTCGACGGGCTTGGAGGTCTGTTCTCTGTCGGCCCGGCTTTCGATGCACAGGAGGAGGCCTTCTACCGCGAGATGCAACGGCGCAAGAAGAAAAAGCGTCGTGGCCCCAAATTATAAACCCAGTAATCAGAATATCGATGAGTCAACAAGAAGATGATTTAAGATCGCTGGCCAAAATCATGGACTTGCTCCGTGGTGTCAGCATAATCCTTGTAGTTGCCAATATCTATTGGTTCTCACAGGCATTGGTCGATGGATGGCGGTTTCATCCTGAGACAATGAAAGTCCTCGGCAATCTCAACGATGCCGGAGGGCTTTTCAAAAACGCATGGAACGCCAAATGGTGGTCTTTGCTGCTTCTTGCTCTTTCGTGCTTCGGCACGAAGGGTGTGAAGAACGAGAAAATAAAATGGAGTCAGATATGGATGTTCCTGAGCATCGGCGCCGTCTTGTTCTTCCTGAACTGGTGGATGGTCAGTCTCGGCTGGACGATGCTGTATATCGCCACAACGATAGCCGGTTTCGTATGCCTGCTGTTAGGCGGCGTATGGATGAGCCGTCTGCTGAAGAACAATATGATGGACGACCGCTTCAACGAGGAAAATGAATCCTTCATGCAGGAAACGAAACGCCTCGACAATGAGTATTCTGTTAATCTCCCTACGAAATTCTTCTATAAGAAGAAATGGCATCGGGGATGGATAAACGTGGTCAATCCGTTTAGAGCCACCATCGTGCTTGGCACTCCCGGATCCGGCAAGTCATACGCAGTAGTCAACAGTTTTATCAAACAGCAGATAGAGAAGGGATTTGCGGCATATATCTATGACTTCAAATGCCCCGACCTCACGACTATCGCCTATAACCACATGCTTGCCAATATGGACAAATACGGCAAGGTAAAGCCTCGATTCTGTTTCATCAACTTCGATGATCCGGAACACTCTCACCGCTGTAACCCCATACATCCCGATTTCATGACGGATATTGCCGACGCTTACGAGTCGGCATATACCATCATGATGAACTTGAACCGCACATGGCTGCAAAAGCAGGGAGACTTCTTCGTCGAGTCGCCAATCGTCCTGTTCGCCGCTATCATCTGGTATTTGAAGCGATTTGAGAATGGTAAATATTGCACGTTCCCTCATGCGATAGAATTTCTTTGCCGGCCATACGAACAGATATTCCCGATTCTGACAAGCTATCCTGAACTGGAAAACTATCTCTCTCCGTTTATCGACGCATGGCAGGGCAACGCACAGGAACAGCTTCAGGGACAGATAGCTTCCGCAAAGATTCCTCTTACCCGTATGATTTCTCCGCAGTTATATTGGATTATGACCGGGGATGATTTTACTCTCGACATCAACAATCCAGAAGAACCGAAGATACTGTGTGTCGGCAACAATCCCGACCGTCAGAACATCTACGGGGCGGCACTCGGTCTGTATAACAGCAGAATTGTAAAACTAATCAACAAGAAAGGAATGTTGAAGTCAGGGGTTGTCATAGACGAACTCCCCACCATCTATTTCAAGGGCCTCGACAATCTTATAGCCACAGCTCGAAGCAACAAGGTTGCCGTCTGCCTCGGCTTTCAGGATTTCTCTCAACTCAAACGCGACTATGGTGACAAGGAGGCTGCCGTGGTGATGAATACCGTCGGCAACATCTTCTCCGGACAGGTCGTTGGCGAAACCGCCAAGACACTTTCCGAAAGATTCGGAAAGGTATTGCAGCAGCGCCAGTCCATGAGCATCAACCGTAACGATGTGAGCCACTCCATAAACACGCAGATGGACAGCCTGATTCCGCAGAGTAAAATCTCGACACTGACGCAGGGAATCTTTGTGGGCGCTGTCAGCGACAATATCGACCAACGCATAACCCAAAAGATTTTCCATGCCGAGATTGTTGTGGACTCCGAAAAAGTCAAGACGGAGGAATCCCGATATATACCCATCCCGATACTGACTGATTTTAAGGATAACACCCCCGACCGGTCAGGCATGAAAGAGGTAATCCAGAAAAACTATGAGCTTGTGAAAAAGGATGTACGTGATATAGTTGACAGAGAGTTGGAACGCATAGCCAAAGACCCTGTGTTGCGAAAGTTGCTTCCTAAACAATTCTGACAGCCGGTATAAAAATCATGCCCTGTTCTTCATCACGAGGAACAGGGCATCGTTGCGTATGTGTGCATACAAAAACACACTAATCACGTATCGGAAAATGAAATTTTTTTTGTTTGGATATAGTGGTCAGACATCAGGCGGTCTTTTCTTCATCTCCCTCTCCGAGCATGAAGCTTTTGAGACCATAAAGCAGATATTCGATGAAGTCGGTCGGGCTGTAATCCTGATTGCGTTGGGTGAAACTCTGTATACGGTTACGCACATACTGGGTAGATACTTTGACATTGAATGCCTTGCCGAGTCGCTTGACTATTTTGTCAAGGGAACAGTTGCCGAAGCATTTGCCCACCTTCAACGCTATGCAGAGCATCGAGAATTTGGTTTTGTCCATCGACCAGTGGAGTGTGCCGTCTATCTCTGTCCCGTTTTCTTGCGGCATAAAGCCGAGAAGATTACGATGCTCATGGAGCTTCATCAGAACGTAGTCATGGGCGCGGTTGATGGCTGTAGCCAGCGACTCGTTGGCCAGAACAAGTGCCTCGCTGCTTTTGTACTGGCTCAACTCGATGTCGGCGATGATGAGCGCTTCCAGAGCATAGAAACGGTGGGGCGATGAAGGGTGGGTAACTTCGTGAACCCGGACGATGAAGTCGCGGAGATCCACATGCAGGTTTTCATCGTGAAGCCCCTTACGGAGCTTCTTGAAGAATTCTGTCTCGGTAAGGGCTAAAATATTGTCCATATCGGGGCGAATCATTATTTTGGGTTTTGGGGTGCTCCGGCGTCGTTGCCGGTTTGCGAAATTACAAACACGGCATCTGTGGAAATGGTTGATTTTTAGCATGGTGTATTCATTTGTTCACGATATAGTCATGAACATCCATGCACAACAAAATATTAACGGCAACACTCAAATGTTAAAATTGGCATGACGTTCAACCATTTGTTATATAGAATGGTTTGGAAAATATGCTGAGCTTTTGATTAACACTATTTAATTTGAATTAAAATGAGCAGACAGCGTTCCGCAAAGACAAAATCCAGCGCACAACTGGATACCGACATAAAGATTCTTGTTTACAGCGCGAGCCGCGAAAGCCTTGATGACTATGCCCAGACCCTGACAAATATAGGGGCTGACTTCGATGTAGTATACACTCCACAAGATGCCAAAAGGATGCTTAAAAGTGGTAAATACGGAGTCCTTATCGCGGATGTCACCGATTTTGAGTCGTCTGGCCGTAGCCTTATTCGATGGACGAAAAACCATATCTCGATTCCGAATTTCCGGATACATGGCTATACAAGAACCGATATGCCCGGAGTCTTGAAAAAGGTGTATTGCCGTGGTGTTGACCAAAGATTTAATTTTGACCATTCCGATATGGACCGGCTCACGGAAATGTTGTTCGCGCTTTTTCTTGACTATCAGGATCTAAGCTGGGTGAAGGAAATGACAGTAGGGCAAAAGAACCTCCGTGGTAAAATCGAAAATAATCCGGCAATGGATAACCCGGTTCTTCTGCAAGGACCCAAGGGCTCCGGCAAGGAGTCTCTTGCGCAGATTGTCCATAGTCTGGGTAATCGTTGCGAACATGAGTTTATAGTCCTTGACTGCAATCCCCGTCAGAGATTCGATTATGTTTATAAGACGAATAAAGATACTCCCGCCAATAGAAAGGCTCTTGCCATAAATTTTGAGCAACTTTTCGGAGAGGCTCACAAAGGGACTCTGTTGTTGCGTTCTTTCACTCATCTGTCATATATGGTGCAGGAGGTATTGGCTGATGTTCTGGAAAGAGGCGTATGTATTCCTCCGGATACAGGGAAAGAAACGACTTTCGAGGGGCGTATCATATTCACCAACAACAAGTCGCTGCCTGAACTTGTGAGAGCGAAAAAGGTGTCAGAACGCCTATATTCGCTGCTGATGAAGAATGTAATGGATATAAGACCCATTGCACAGTACGGTAAAGAGACTGTTCAGATGGCGGAGGCGATGGTTTCACACCTATGTCTCAAATCAAGAGGGAAAGTAATGGTCCTGAGTCCGGCGGCTCAACGCATTATAAGGAAATACCCGTGGGCAGGAAATCTTGAGGAAATGCACGAGGTATTGGAAATGGCTGTCTCAACGGCAAAAAATCTGTTGATTGAGCCAAGAGACCTATCAATGATAATTCCTCCTGCGCCTGAAGAAGACATTGAGCCGCTGGAACATACGAAGGGAAACATAGAATTGCTCCTGAAAAATCATAAAGGCAACAAAACAAAGGTTGCAAAAGGACTTGGGTGCTCAAGAGGTCATCTTTATAAATTAATGGGAATTTATGGCATCCCGAAATAAAAATCAGCCGGCCACAATAGAATTACTCTATCATGGTCGGCTGAAATGTTTAGAATTTCGGCCCGGCTCGAAATGACGGGGGCTGAGAAGGTGGCTGAAAGGGTCGTGCGCTTGCGATGAAGCGAGACTGAGCCGGAGAATCATTCGGATATGAAAGTCTGGGTTCTGCCACCATCGACTCCTTTGAGCCGGAGGTTTGGGATTGGTTATCCATTACTTCGACCCTTTGGGTGACTGACTGGTGGTTGACTTCCTCGCCGTCCTTTTCATCGTGCTTCGGAGCAAGTTCGGCGGTGATTTTGCGGTCGAGGGCGGCAAGTTCGGATTTCAACGCCTTTAGCTCATCCTCTTTGCCCCATGTCTTTGACACGATGCTTTCGAGGGTCGGAACATCGGCTTTGAGTTTGGCCGTGCGTTCCTCATACTGGGCGATTATGCCGGGGATTTTCTCCAGAGCGTTGACGAAGTTCATACAGGCGGCATGGGTGTCGCTCATGGCAATGAAGCCGTTGTTGAACTTGTACTTGTAGTTGCCTTCGACAACGAAGCGGTTCTGGATGCCTTCCCTGCCGTCAACGACCGTCCGCTCCGATATTATGCTTATCGGGAAGCCATAGACCTCGCCGATGCGCTGATATTGCCCGTGGGTGTCGGTACGCTGTGCCAGCCCCTGAAGATGTATGCCCATGTTCTTCTCATCGGAGAGATTGCATGTGTCGATTGTGAGATTGTTGACCGGGTTGCCGTCCTTATCACGCTGAACAACCGCCTCATACCGGGCATAGTCGGCTTTCATCCTCTCAATAGCCACCTCATTGTTGGCAATGTCGTGGCTGATGGTCTGGAGACGGAACCGGGAATCGCCAATACCCTTGTTGAAGGATTTGCGCTCACTCTCCAATGCCGCGATGCGCTTTTCCAACTTGGCTTTTTCGAGAAGGTCGGTGTTACCACTGAGGATAGCCATATACTCGGAGAAGTTCATGCCGTTCTTCTCGTCCATAGCACCCTCGTCGATGGTTCTCGCTCCGAGTGCGCCGGATTTAAGCTGGTCGATGAATGTCGCCTTGCAATGGAGAAGGTTGAACTTGTAGGAATCCAACGACTTCTCAACGGCATAAATGATTACATCCACCTTATTATCAGCGTATAGCTTGGCAATCTCGTTGCCGGCGCGTATGGCTCTGCCATCCCTCTGAGTGAGGTCAGAGGGACGCCACGGCGTGTCAAGATGATGGATGCAAACCGCTCTACGTTGGGCATTTACGCCTGTTCCGAGCATACTTGTCGAGCCGAAAAGCACACGGACATCACCGTCATTCATAGCCTGTATAACTGCCTTTCTTGATCTCTCGGTTTTACATTCTTGTATAAACCTGATTTCATGCGGAGGTATGCCATAATCCTCAATCAGTTTGCGCTTGATTTCGGAATATACATTCCACTCGCCGGGCTTGTAAGTGCCGAGGTCGCTGAAAACAAACTGTGTGCCTTTCTGAGCATCGTATTTCCTATAATACTCAGCAATCATCCGGGCGCAATGGCTTGCCTTGTTGTTCGGGTCATCCTCGTAAGACGGGTCAATCATTCGCATATCGAGAGCCATCTTTCGGGCATAGTCCGTAGCGATAAGCATCTTCGCCTTTTCCTCGGTCTCGCTCAACGGGGCGCGTCCGAGGATAGTGGCGTCGCCACTTTCGGCAAATTTCATCAATTTCTCGATGAAAGCCTCCTGCGCCGGTGTCGGCGGGATATTGTGAAGAATCTCGTTCTTCATCGGTCTATCCACTCCAACATCTTCAGCGGTGCGATAGTCGGTAATCTCATTGTAGAAAGCGGCCAACTCCGGCACCTTGATGAAGTAGCGGAAACGCTCCTTGGCCACAATGTGATTGGTCACATTGAACTCATAATCCGTCGTCTTTTTGGCGAAGATTGCCGCCCACGCATCGAAGCACCGGATGTCCTGCCGTTCAAGTTCATTCGGACGAAGATACTTGAACAGCAGATACAGCTCCGTAAGACTGTTGGATATGGTTGTACCGCTGAGAAAAGTGGCACCCAAATCCTTGCCTGTCCGTTCCTGAATGGTTCGGATAGCATAGAGAAGATTCAACGCTCTCTGTGAGCCTTCCGAGTTACCCAAACCTGCAACTCTATCGTGCCTGGTATTGAACATCAGGTTCTTGAACTGATGCGACTCGTCCACAAAGATGTGGTCGATACCCATCTGCTTAAAGTCAACGACAGCATCCTTGTTCTGTTCCATCTGATACTGGATGGTCGCAATCT
This sequence comes from uncultured Duncaniella sp., assembly GCA_910577335.1. Classification (GTDB taxonomy): domain Bacteria; phylum Bacteroidota; class Bacteroidia; order Bacteroidales; family Muribaculaceae; genus Duncaniella. The sequence continues at coordinate 14,467 of CAJTMJ010000057.1, forward strand.
TGGCGGTCAGGTTTTCCTTACGCTTTATCAGACCTTTGAGCATACCACGGCTTATGTCATGGCCCTGCTGTTTCAGAACCTCCAAGTTTTCCTCGACAGTATCAAGTTCCGCCTGAAGAATCTGCTGCTGCATTTCCGGCGACTGGGGTATTTTTCCAAACTGGTCGTGCGACATTATCACACAGTCATAGTCGTTGTTCTTGATATTGTTGAAGAAATCCACACGCTTGTCAGCCTTGAAACTCTTTTCATCGGCGAACAGTATCCGGGCGTTGGGATAGGCACTCTGATAGGTCATGGCAATTTCGGCTACATTGGCTTTCAGACCGATAATCATCGGTTTGTGGGCAAGTCCGAGACGCTTCATCTCATGCGCTGCAATACACATTATCAGCGTTTTACCACAACCCACCTCGAAGTCACAAATACCGCCGCCGTTCTGTTTCAGCATCCATATACAGTCCTTCTGGCTTTGATAAATGGAGCTGATTC
>CAJTMJ010000058.1 GCA_910577335.1 uncultured Duncaniella sp.
GAACCGAATTTATTTAATTTTTAACCTCGTCCATTTTTTAGTGGACAGTAGTGGTATGAACTGTATAGTTAATGTATAAACTATGCAAAGTTCGCAAATATATTGCTAAGAAATCATCAGAATGACTATGTTTTACAACATAAAAAAACTAAAACCTCCCCCGCAGCCGTCGTTTTTATGACACGGTGCGGGGGAGGTTGAATCGGTAAAATGATAATCACGTCAGTAGTGGCGTTGATTATCTTTGGTTCTGTCGGAAGCTATTCTTCCTTGGAGCGGTTCTTCGCTTTGGATTTTGACTTTGACGCCGAGGAGTCAATATCCTTTTCTTCTTTAAGGTCTATCTCGTTTCGGTCACGGTCAAGTACACGGTATGCGAGATATGCCAATGATTCATCAGGTATGATGCGGAAGCTGAATCCGAATTCGAGCTGCCATTTACGGTAAAGTGAAGGGAATCCCTTCTTTAGATACGCCGCCACATAGGGGTGTACGTAGAGCACAAAATGCTTGACTTTAAGAGTGTTCACGAGGTAATCGAGTTTCTCGTGAAGAGTGTCTGTGAACAGGAGGGAGGGTTGCACTTCCCCTTTGCCGTGGCATGAGGGGCACTCTTCGGAAGTGATGATGTCCATGGCGGGACGGACACGCTGGCGTGTTATTTGCATTAGCCCGAACTTGCTGAGAGGTAGAATGTTGTGGCGGGCACGGTCGTTTGACATCACTTCGCGCATGTGTTCGTAGAGCTTTTGGCGGTGTTCAGCCTTGTTCATGTCTATGAAGTCAATCACGATGATGCCTCCCATGTCGCGCAGACGAAGCTGACGTGCTATTTCGTCTGCAGCCCGGAGGTTGACTTCGAGGGCGTTGCTTTCCTGGTCAGGTGCGGCTTTTGAACGGTTGCCGGAATTCACGTCTATGACATGGAGAGCCTCTGTGTGCTCGATGATTACGTATGCGCCTGATTTGAATGATACCGTTTTACCAAACGATGATTTGATTTGGCGCGTGATGTTGAAATGGTCAAAGATCGGGACGTCGCTGTCATAGTATTTCACTATGTCGTGGCTTTCAGGGGAGATAAGATTTACGTATTTTGATATTTGACCGAAAATTTCCTTGTCGTTGACGTAGATACTTTCAAAGGTAGGGCTGAAAACGTCGCGCAGCATACCTACTATGCGGCTTTCTTCTTCGAATATCAGAGCGGGAGCTATGGCTTTTTGGGCTTTAGCCACTGATTCTTCCCAGCATCTGAGGAGGGTCTTCAACTCATGGTGTAGCTCACGGACACTTTTCCCCTCGGCGGAAGTGCGGATGATGACCCCGAAATTCTTGGGGCGGATGCTCTCGATGAGTTGGCGGAGGCGCAGTTTCTCTTCTGTCGTCTTTATCTTTTGGGAAATTGAGATTTTGTCGCCAAAAGGTATAAGTACCATGTATCTTCCCGTGAACGTGATTTCGGTGGTAAGACGCGGGCCCTTTGAAGAGATGGGTTCCTTGACGATTTGCACCATCAGTTCCTGCCCGGGCTGTAGCACGTTAGTGATTGAGCCATGCTTGTCGATGTCGGGCAGACGCTTGATTTTGGAGACGGATGGCTCCGTCTTTTTGTCCTCAAGCATCAGTTTCAGGAAAGCAGAGTAGGAAGAGAATTGAGAACCGAGATCCAAGTAATGAAGAAAAGCATCCTTTTCGTAGCCCACGTTGACGAAAGCGGCGTTAAGTCCGGGCATCAGTTTCTTGACTTTTGCAAGATAGATGTCACCGACAGCGTAGGCGATGTTTCGCGACTCTTTTTGCAAAGATACGAGCCGCGAGTCCTCCAAAAGTGCTATTGACACTTCATTCGGCTGGACGTCTACAATTAGTTCACTTTTCATTTAACTTGAATGGATAAAAACAAAATGATGAAATGACGCAAAGAACAAACCTTTCAGAGGCAAGAAATCACCCCTTCCAGAGTTTGTTCTTCGTGTATCTCAACGTCATGAGTGAAGATTATTTCTTCTTATGACGATTTTTGCGAAGGCGTTTTTTACGCTTGTGAGTAGCCATCTTGTGGCCTTTTCTTTTTTTTCCGCTTGGCATAGTTGGAATTATGTTATTGTTAGAAAATAAGAGTAGTGATCACTTGACGTCACCGCTAAAAGCGGGAAAACGATTTATTTAGCGTCCTTAACCTCTTCCATGAATACCTTGGCGGGCTTGAATGCGGGAATGCGGTGCTCGGGGATGATGATAGTGGTATTCTTAGAGATGTTACGGGCAGTTTTTTCTGAGCGAACTTTGATGATGAAGCTGCCGAAACCGCGAAGGTAAACGTTCTCGCCGTTGGCAAGAGAATCCTTCACTGTTTCCATGAATTTCTCGATGGTTTCAAGTACGTTGGCTTTGTCGATGCCGGTAGATTTTGAAATCTCGTTAACGATGTCGGCTTTAGTCATTACGGTATGAATTTTATAATTGGTTAATATCTTTAATGTTGCGGCTTTGGGTGCCGCTCGAATTTTGCAAGTGCAAATATCGTAACTTTTTTTGGATTAACAACAATGTTTTAAGTAAAATTTTTGCTTAAATTTCACTTTTTCACCACTTTAACCGCTTATGGCGAGATATGTCACGTGAAAATCGCTGTAATAGAGGGCAAATCATGCGTCACCAAGTAGGATGCAGCCCATTCAGGTGTGCCGTTTTGCGAACGGTCAAGATGAATGGCGTGCCAGCCACTGTCGAGGGCTCCCCGGATGTCGGTTGACAGGTTGTCGCCTATCATCAGATGGTGGCTTGGGTCGGTGTCACCTGCCCGTTCCATTGCATGATTATAGAGGCGGGTATCGGGCTTGTTGACACCTATGTCATCGCTGAGCACGACCAAATCTATCTTTGGACCTATGCCGGTGTTGGTGAGTTTGGCATGTTGCACTTCGGTGAATCCGTTGCTTAATACACCTATATTATAATTATGCGCACGTAAATGATCGAGAAGCTCCATCGCACCGGGTAGCAGGGTCTTCTGTCTGGCAAGACGGTCGAGATATATGGAGTCAAGCTCCCAGCTGAATTTCACAAGTTCGTCGGCTGAGCCTTTCCACCCTTGGCGAAGGGGAGTGAAGAAGCGGTCAACACGCAGAAAATCCTGTGTGATCTCCTGACGGCTGTATCTGTCCCAAAGAGAATGATTGTGGACCTCGTAGGTCTCCACCCACTCGTCGGCGGTGGGGATGAAGCGTTGTATGTCACATTCATCGTACACTATACGGAGAGCCGCACGTGAGTTGACCTTGAAGTCAATCAGTGTGTCGTCAAGGTCGAGCCATACCCATCTTATTCCGTCAAATTTCATTGCCAATCCGGTGATTAAAATTCATTTATCTTCCACCACTTATATGACATGTCGGGCTTGTCGGTCACATCTCCGCCCTCGTGGTCACGGAGGAATTTCACGACACGCATTGTCACCGGGAGTATAAGTATTTCGTAGAGTGTCTTTAACACTGTCTGGGTCAGGATGAGTGTAGCTATCTCGTGCCAAGCCAAAATGCCGCCGAAAGCGAGCGGGAAAAAGATTACCGAGTCAACACCTTCGCCCCAAAGTGTAGATACAATGGCACGGAGTGAGAAGCTCTTCCCTCCCGATGCGATTTTCATTTTTGACATAACGTATGCGTTGACCATGGAGCCGCAAAGGAAGGCGATGAAGCTCGCCACGAAAATGCGTGGCACGGCTCCGAAAATGAGTGCCATGGCGTCCTGTCCGGTCCAAGAGGCAGCCCCGGGGAGCCATACGCCGAGTTGCAGCAGCAGAGACACAAGCAGGTTCATGCCGAAGCCGAGCCAAATGACGAGTCTTGCCTTGCTAAAACCGTAGACCTCCACTATACAGTCGTTAAGGATGTAGGAGATAGGGAATACTATGACTCCTGCCGTGATGGTGAGCGGACCGAGATCGACGGTCTTTATCTCCATCAGGTTGCTCACTATCAGGCACACACAGAATGTGACTGCGAGCAGCAGGAATGTTATCGAGATTTTAGTTTCGTTCATTAATATTTTTGATGATTTGCTTTAAGATTTGTAGAGATTGCGCTCCTACAGGAGTGAATTGATGAATTCACGCACGCACCCTTCGCCACCTTTGAGCGACATGATGCGTATGCCGGTGATGGCTTTTACCTGAGGCATCGCATCGGCGGGACATGCGGCTATGCCGGCATTGCGCAGCAATTCGGCGCAATTCACGTCGTCACCGATATATGCCAATTCATTAAGGGTGATGCCGAGGGTTTCACATATCTCACGTGCCGCTGCAAGCTTTCCGCCGTCACGTTTGCCTTGCACAAGGAAGTCAAGACCGAGTTTTTCAGCCCTTTTGGTCACTATGTCAGTATTTTCGCTGGTGATTATGCCGACTTTAACGCCTGTCTTTTGCAGGAGCTGTAGACCCATACCGTCACGGGTGTTGAATTTCTTCATTGTGTCGCCTGAAGCAGTATAGTACATGCCTCCATCGGTCAAAGTACCGTCAACATCGGTGAGAAAAAGCTTTATATCGCACATGGGATTCTGAATTTGGGTTGCAAAATTAGACAAAAATTTTGGAAGTTGCTAATTATTAGGGTTAATTAAGATTGAATTAAGCTTGATTATATGGGATTTAGCCATAATATAGGGTAATATATAAAGAATGGTCCCCGCTTGTTGCGAGGACCAATTGTGGAGCGTGTTAGCTCACGTAATAATCAATGGGATTTCTATTGGGTGATTTACCTTAATTAATAGACCGTGCGAGAGAATTGACACGCCCCATGTTTTTTGAGTTCTTATGCGGACTTTTGCCCGCATAAGAACCTTGAGTGGATTACCAACCCGGATTTTGCACCAGATTGCCGTTCTTTGAGATTTCAGTCTGCGGGATGGGGAAGAGGTTGTTGCGTTCGTCCCACTGGCGGCTAACCTGCTGAGGATTGTAGGTGAAAGAGCCGTCGGCATTCTGAATAATGTTCATGCGTGTGATGGAAGTGAAGAACTTCTTACCTTCTTTCCAGCGGCGAACATCCCAGAAACGATGACCTTCAAATGCGAGTTCCACGAAACGCTCGTTCTGATATTTAGTCCAGAAAGCGTCGCCTGTCTCAGTGACATCAGGCATACCGGCACGGTTGCGCACTTGGTTCACAGCCTGACGGGCGGTCATAGTGTGACCCGGCAGGGTTACATCAGCACTTCCGGTGTACTGGTATACAGCCTCTGCATAGTCAAGGAGTGCACCACCGTAACGGAAGTTGAGGTAGGTGTGTCTTGATTCTTTATACTTACTGCTTGCTGAGAGGTCGATGGCACCGTTGCAAAGTTTCTTGAGGTAGTAACCGGTAGTGGTAGCTCCACTGAGGGGCTGACCGTTGGTACCACCGTAGTAAGTCTGCAGTTTGTTCTTCTGATAAGAGGGCCATACATCGCCGTTGACAGCCACTGTGGCTGCAAGACGCGGGTCACGGTTAGCGTAAGGATTCTTCGGGTCGTAACCTGAACCGGCTTCGTTGATTGACTTGCCGTTGAGCATGTCGTAAGCGTCAACAAGGTTCTGAGTAGGACAAGTACCACCTGTGCCGCCTTCGATACCTACGGGGTAGTTATTGGTTTCAACGAGGTTGTCACCGCTGGCATTTTTGTAATATCTGCGGCAGAAAAGGAGTTCCTTGTCAATAGCCGGGTCGTTGAAGCTGTTGGCATCCCAAAGGTTTGTGTACTTTGCGGTCAAACCTTTGCCCTGATACTGACATTCGTCAAAAAGATCCTTGTAGTAGTCAGCAGCTTTTTTGTAACGCTCTTTATCGCCATTGGGGTTGAAAAGAGGGCTTGCCCAATAGAGTGCGGCACGGGCGCGAAGTGCGAGTACGGCGATTTTTCCGGCGCGACCTGATTCGGTCTGACCAAGAGCCATGCTTCCAAGATCGGCATAGTTGCGGATAATCTTATCCTTTATCTCATCACATTCTTTGATGATGAACTCATAGATTTCATCGGAAGTGTTGCGTGACATGGTGTTAACCTCGCCGGCTGCCATCTGATGGTCGATCAGGGGAACACCGCCATATTGACGCACGAGCACGAAGTAGTAATATGCACGAAGGAATCGAGCTTCATATACATAGTTCTCGTAACGGTACATCTGCTGAGCGTAATCGGGATTCAACTCGTAGTCATCAAACTTCAGACCTTGGAAGAAATCAATGTAATGATTTGCGCTCTGAATGCCGGTGTACATGTTTGTCCAGTTGGTGGACTTGGCATTGGTAGCAGTCCAGCCGCCATTGTAGAAGTCTTCGATGGAGTTACCGATTTTGCTGTACTCGGCTTCATCGGTGGCAGCCGCTTGCATGGCACCGCTGCTGAAATTACCGAAGTCGTATTCAACGGTGTTGTATAGGTCGGTCATAAAGCCTCCGACATTACCGAAGTTCTTTTCGATAAAGTCCTTGTCTACAATAGAATATTCATGATAGTCCATGTCATCCTTGCAAGAGGTCACGGCTATGCCGAGAGCCACAAGGGGAAGGATCATATATTTTGTTTTCATATCTTATTCGTTAAGGAATCAAGAATTAAAATGTAACACTAAGACCGAAAGCCACGCTCTTGTTCACAGGATTTATGCCGTAACATTCAGGATCGTTTTCGGGTACATTGCTTGTGGCAAAGAGATCGATGGCGCGGACATAGAGCTTGGCACCATTCACAACCTTAAGATTGTCGTTCAGGAACGCTTTGGGAAGATTGTAATAAACTTCGAGGTTGCGGAGCTTAAGGAATGAGCGGTCACGCATCCAAAGTGTTGAGGTCTGATAGTTGTTGGCGTTGCTCTGGCTGCTGAGGGCGGGGAAGAGTGCGTCCTGATGCTCGGGAGTCCAACGGTTGTCGTAGGCATACTGTGAGATGTTGGTGTTGTTGATCAAGGGCCAGTACATACTCTTTGTGTTGAGCACTGCGGTATAGTTGCCTGTACCTTGGAAGAAAGCGTAAACACCGATACCCTTCCATTCAGCGCCGAGGCGGAAGTTGTAATAAATCTCCGGGCAAGTAGTGGTATAACCGATAGCTACCTTATCGTTAGAGTCGATAACATTGTCACCGTTCACGTCACGATATTTGATGTCACCGGGACGTACGGTAGAGAATGCCTGTCGGGGGCTGTTGGCGATATCTGCCTCATCCTTGAAGAAACCGATAGCTTCAAGACCGTAGAGCTGGTCTACAGGGTTGCCGGTCTGAACGAGGTTGGGATACAGACGAGGTTCTTCGAGCATGTCTACAATCTTGTTCTTGTTGTAGCTGAAGTTACCAGCCACGCTGAAAGTCCAGTCGCCGAAAGTGCGGGTGAAGTCAGCTGCGATTTCTATACCCTTGCTGTCAACCACGCCACCGTTCTCGTAAGGAGCTTCCATACCGATGAGGGCAGTGTATTTACCTGCTGACGATACCCAGATGCCGTTGCGGCGTTCCTTGAAGAGATCAAGTGTCAAGTTGAGACCTTCGATAGGAGAAGCGTCGATACCCACATTGTATTTGTAAGCCTTTTCACGGCTTGGGTTCGGGGTAGGCATCTGTCCGAACTGAGTCTTACCGAAGTCAGAACCCCATGCAGAGTTAAACGGATAGGTTCCACCGGTTGTGGTGTACTGCTGTGCGTAGTAAGTCCATACCCAGTTACCATCCTTGTCCTTGGGGAGGAAGTCGGTGTTGATAAGACCTGCTGTCGCACGGAGTTTGAGGTAACGGTTAGAGTCGCTCCAGAAATCTTCGTTAGAGATCACCCAGCCGAGACCGAGAGTGGGTGAGAACGCCCATTTGGTGCCGGGAGCAAGACGGCTGCTGCCTGTCTCCACAAGTGTGAGGTCGGCGAGGTAGCGGTTCTTGTAGTTGAGGTGTGACCACCAAGAGATGTTCTGGCGGTAGATAGTGTTGTTGATACCTTCGGGGTCAGTATACTCATAGTCCCATTTGAGCTGAGTATAGAGGTTGAGGTCACCGAACTGCTGCTGGTAGTTTACACCTGCGTCAACATGGAGGAAGCGGTCATATACGCTTGCCTTAGCGTCGGAACCCATTTCTGAGTCAGCACCTTGGATAGCGGTTGAGAAAGTGGGCTCGGAAGCGCCTTCGGGCCAGTTGGGAGTGACTACAGTATACTGATAGGTCTTGGAGTGGTTCTCGTAGATGTTGGCAGTATTGTCGTAAGCCACACGCACCTGTGCGCTCAAGCCGGGAAGGAGTCCACCGAGATCCTGTTTGATGGTGAGGTCGGTGAAGAGTGAACGGATATGATTCTTATAGTAAGCTGCCGATGTGCTCTGAGCTACCGGGTTCATGGTTCCTGACCAAGTACTTGAACCGCCCCACATGCCGTTTTCTGCTTTCACGGGGAAGGCTGCTGAGGGTACGGTATAAACCATGTCCCAAAGATTAGCCTGATCGCCCGGACGCTGCTGTTCTGTCAATGAACCGAACACGTTAACCGATACCACAGTGGTGGGTGTGAGGTCGATGTCAAGGTTCATGCGGACGTTACCACGGCTGAACTTATCCTGAGTAGAGTAACCGTCGTTGCTGTTGGCATTGCTCTTCTGTACGAAGCCATCCTCGGTGAGGACGTTAGCCATAGCATAGTAACGGAACTTTTCAGAACCGCCACGGAACTGCACGGTGTACTTATTGACAGGTGAATTGTCACGGAATGTCTCGTCCACCCAGTTCACGTTGGGATAGAGATAGGGATATGTCTGATTCTTCAACGCATCAAGTTCCCATGACTGATAGCGGGGTGTGAGACCGTCGTTGGCACGACCCTCGTTGATGGCGAGACCGTAAGTGTAACCGTCAACGAATTTGGGGCGATGTGCTATCGACTTGAACTCATGGTCGTAAGAGAATGTGATCTCACGGGTGTTCTTGATACCTCGTTTGGTAGTCACGACGATGACGCCGTTGATACCTTTGTTGCCATAGAGAGCTGTAGCAGTGGCATCCTTAAGGATGGTAACTGACTCTACTTCCTCGGGTGAGATAGAGTTGATGTCACGCTCGATACCGTCAACTATAAACAGAGGTTCGTTATTGTCATTGAGTGTCTGGAGCCCGCGAACATAGAATGTGGGGTTCTGAACGGCGTATATACCTGCGCCCTGAAGCGACTGGAGTCCGTTGCCCTGACCGAGAATGTCATTACCGATATTCTTGGCTGTGCGGCGGTTGATCTGGTCACTGCCGATAACCGACACTGCGCCGGTGGTCTCACCGAGGGTGAACACTTTGTCACCACCGATGTCGGCAGGCTGCAGCGGAGACAGACTGCTTTTTATTGAATCGGTTTGTGCTGCTGCCGTCATTGAAAATGCGGCGAGGATTGACAGCACGGTTATATGTTTCTTATACATAGTCTAATTTACGTTGTTAACATTGCATAATGATGTTGACATTGCTCTTATCACCATCCGGGGTTCTGGTCAAGACCATAGTTCTTGTTTACCTCGGTGATGGGGAATGGCTGGAAATACCATTTCGGGTCGAAGCCCTGAGTCCACCAGATGCGGGCACCTGTAGTGATTTCGAATTTCTCATATTCGAAATGGTTTGGTTCATACCATGCGTCACTTCCCTTTGCGGCATTTTTGCGGTCACCGGCATACCACTGGTTTTCGCTTCGTTTGCCATCGACTATACGGTAGATTCTCAATCCGTGCAACGGTCTTTCGAAAAGGTCGGCGCGTTTGTAACGTATCATGTCGAAGTAGCGGGTAGTCTGGAAGCTGAATTCGCAAGCACGTTCACGAAGGATTTCCTGAAGGAGGTTGTCCTTGTTGCTTGTGAGGTTCTTGTCAGGATTACATTCGGCAAGACCTTTCAGACCGACACGTGCGCGCACTGCGTCGATGTAAGGAAGAGCCTCGGTGCATGAACCGCCTGACTGGATGATGGCTTCAGCGTAAGTGAGGTACATATCGCTAAGCATAAGCGGGTTCCATTGCGGTTTCTGGCGACGGAATGCTGTACCTGACAGATATTTGAGGTTACGGTAACCTGTGCCCCATACGTTGGTGTTTGTTTTGGGGTCATTGTGGGCTACCGAGCCGCCTACGTAAGCTTCGTAAGGTTCACCTGAACGGCGACCGTTGTTCCATTCGATTACGCAACGTGTCATGTTGGTACCTACGCTTTCATAAAGACGGGGGTCACGAGTGTATTTGATGTTCTGGAGTTCCTGCTTGCCTTCCACACGGTCACCCTTTATGAACATCTCATCAAGTTTGCCCTCTTTTTCTGCCTTGTTCCAGTCAAAGGGAGTACCGTCGGCGTAGGGGAACATTTCAACATATTCCTGAGTCGGGCAATAAGAGTAACGGGTGTTTGTGCCTGAACCGTTGTTATTGTTGCCGAAACCAAGGTTGTACCAGCCATAGTCGTTACCGTTGGCGCTGGTAGAGGTGCGGACACTGTGAAGAATTTCAGGTGAATCCTGCAACATATATCCTGAGCGGTATGCGTATGCATAATCCTCTTGTGTAGTGCCAGCGGGAACTACGAGGTGGTAGATGCCGTTTGCACTTAGAGCTTGGAAGAAGTCCTGACATGCCTGGCGGAGTTTAGTCCAGCGGGAAGCGTCATAGCCACCGAGCCATACAAATTCGGGATGTTCCATCTGATATTTACCTTGGAAGTAAGGTGCTTCAGAGTTAAGGAGCGGAGAAGCTGCGAATTGCAGAATCTGAATCTTAAGAGCCATGGCACCGGCGAGTGTCCAGTGACCAGTCTCAGATGCGGCGGCAGCTCCGGTGTAACCCCAAGGCAGATGTTTGCCTGCAATCACTTCGTCGAGCATCCCGACCATGAATTCGATATTCTCTTCGGCTGACTTTCTGCCTTCATAGTTGGTTTCGTTACCGTTGAAGGTGCCTTTAAGGATTGGCAGACCGCCGTAATGTCTGAACGCTGTGAAGTATGTGCTGACAAGAAGGCAGCGGGCTTCATCCTTGATGCGTGCTTTTTCAGCGTCGTCCATACCGGGGACACCGTCAATACGTTCAATCAGCAGGTAAGAGCTGCGGACATTTTCCCAGATATGCTCGTTGTGATACGGGTAAACGTTATAGTTCTTCTTGCTGTCCTGCATTGAGGTGAGCATACCATTATAATATGCTGTAAAAATCAATGGAGTGGTGCTACATGCTTGGTGTGTATCACCGAGAAGGTCAGGCATACCTTTCCAATAGTTCCAGCACTGAGGTGCGCTGTTGGTAGAGTTACTCGGAAGGTTATAGTATTGGTATGCGTACGCTTGCGCAAGGAAGTTGCGGGTATACTCTGCATTGCCGAACACCGTGTCGGCTGTGACAGTACCGCCCGGCGCTTTTTCGAGAAAGTCGTCACCGAAAGCTATTTTGTCGGTGCAAGAACCCATACTGATGGCGGATAACGCTAATGCGCCAAGGATGGGAAGATGCTTTATATTGAGTTTCATCGTAGTAGTTTAGAAGTTAATTTTCAGACTGAATGTATAGGTTTTCTGAAGCGGATAAGAGGGAGAAGAGCTTGCGCGTGCTTCAGGGTCACCGAAGATGTAGGGGGTGAATGTCAAGAGGTTGTAACCGCTGACTGCAGCCTGCATACTACGCATACCCACCTTTTTGAGCCACGGGAAACGGAAGGTATAAGCGAGCTGGATGGTCTTCAGACGCAGATACTTGGAGTCTTTCTCGTAGAGGGTTGATTCGGCGTAGTTGTTGTCCCATGCGTTCCATGACGGACGGGGATATTCATAATTCTGACCGGGATTTTCGGCATTCCATGAATTATAGAGGTGGTATGAGAGAAGACCACCGTCGTCACGACCTGTACGTGAAAGGAATGGTTCGCGGAACACGTCGGAGATCATACGGCTTACGCCCCATGCGCCTGTCCACTGCATTGAGAGTTCGAGATCTTTCCATGCGAAACCGGCATTAAGACCTGCTACCCACTGAGGATCGTCGGTCCAGCCGAGATCACGGGTCATATCGTTTGCGTCGATATATCCGTTGCCGTCAAGGTCAACGTAGCAAGCGTCACCGTCTTTCATAGTGGTGAGCTGTTTCGGGAACGGTTTGCCGAATTCTTTTTCATAGAGTGCGGGGGTCTCTGCATCGTAGAAGCGATAGAATTTGTACATTGAACGTGCGTTGATGCGGTGACCTGCGGAGTACTGGTATGCGTTGACTTGGGGAGCTTCCTTCATTTCAACTACCTTGTTGTGGTTGTGAGAGAGGTTAAGGTTTGCCCAGTAACGCCAGTCTTCATTGATGCGTTGGTTCCACTGAAGGCTGATTTCGAAACCGTCGCTGTCAACTATACCCATGTTAGCCCAAGGAACTGCGAAACCGATGTAGCTCGGGGCTGTCATGTCACGAAGAAGGATACCTGTACGGTGTTCCTTATAATAATCGAATGTGGCTTTGAGTTTTGAGTTAAGCAGATAGACATCGAAACCGTAGTCCTGCTTGAACGCCTTTTCCCAAGTTACGGCAGGGTTGTTTTTACCACTTTCGGCATATCCGGGGGTAAGGGTACCGTTGTTTATACCGAAGTTGTAAGCATAACCGCCACGGGTAGCCATCTTGGTATTGTAGTTGAATGGGTCAGCCATATACATGAAACGGTCGCCACCAACCTTGTCGTTACCTACGAGACCCCATGAAGCACGGAGCTTGAAGAAGTCGATAACGTTGTTGAGGGGTTCCCAGAATTTTTCATTGCTGAGTACCCAACCGATAGAACCTGCGGGGAATGTACCGAATCGGCGCTCGGGTGCGAAGTTTTCAGAACCGTTGTAACCGATATTGAACTCTGCCATATAACGGTTGTCGTAGTCGTAAGTCACACGGCCTACGAAACCTACATAACCTGAAGGTATATCGGAATAAGATTTCGGGTAGTAAATCTTGCTTTGGTTGTAAAGAGCAAGCGCACCTACAGAGTGAGGACCGAATGAACGGCTGTAGTCGAATGCAGCTTCGAAGTACCAGTCACGGGCTTTGGCATTCTCTTCATCATACGAAGGCTTGGTCTCCACGTCGCCGAGACGATAACGGATAGTGCCGTCATCCTGAATCACCGGAGTGTAGTTGGAGCGTACCAAACGTATGTTTTTGGTAGATGTGAATTGGCTGTTGTAAGAACCTTTTATGCGGAATGAAAGACCCTTGGTCACGAAATCAAGTTTCTGCTTGAGCATAAGGTCTGACTGCAACTTGTTAAGGTTGTTATTGGTAGAACCACTCACTGTACCTGACTTGATATAACCGAGACCATAACCGCCGACAAACGGGAGTGTCAAACCGTCAGTGTAGTCGGTAGTGGTGTTGATGATACGTCCGTCAATGATACCGGGAGATGAGAACGGGGTTGCCTGATACATACCGCGTATCAAACCGGTGGCACCGCCTGAGGTAAGCGGCTTGTGGTCGTTTGATGCGATACCTGACACGTTGAATGTGACTGTGGTTGTTGATGTCACATCAAGGTCGAGGTTGGCACGATAGTTGAAACGGCTGTAGCTGTAATCGAAATGCTGGTCATAGTCAAATTCCTTGAATAGACCGCCCTGTGTCATAAGACCGAGTGACACGAAGTAGCGTACCTGCTTGGTACCACCGCTTATATTTACATTGCTCTTGGTCTGGAGGGTTGATTTCTTCATGGTGTAATCAGTCCAGCGTACGCTCGGGAAACGGATAGGATCCGAACCGTCTTTGAATTTCTGGAGGATAGCGTCGGAGAACATCGGGGAGAATGATGCCATATCACCGTCGTAGTCATTGAGCTGCATCTGATTGTAGAATGTTGCATATTCCCAGCTGTTTGCCTGATCAATCATCTTGGTCGGGGAAAGGGCTGAGAATGAAGTGCTGACATCAATCTTCGGAGCGCCTTCAGTACCGCGCTTTGTGGTGATGAGCACAACACCGTTAGCACCGCGCACACCGAATACGGCTGTTGCGGATGCGTCCTTCAACACTGTGATGCTTTCGATTTCTTCGGGGTCGATGTCGTTCATGGAACGTTCCACACCGTCAACCTGAATAAGAGGTGCCGAGTTGTTCCAAGTACCCTGACCACGCACGAACACTGACGCTGCGTCGTCGCCCGGCTCACCTGAATACTGCACGGTGGTCACACCTGAGAGCTGACCAGCGAGGACGTTGTTGACTGAAGATACCGGAGTTTTAACGAGTTCGTCACCCTTGACGCTGGAGATAGCACCAGTCACGGTTACTTTCTTCTGCACGCCGTAAGCCACGACTTCCACTCCGCCGAGTACCACAGAGTTGGTTTTCATTGTGACGACCATGCCGTCAACTGCCGGAACGATTTGGGTGTCGTATCCGATGTAAGAGATTTTGAGTTTCGCCCCTTCAGGAACTTTGAGGGTAAAATTACCGTCAATATCCGTAGGGGTTCCCTGGTTAGTACCATCCACCATAACGGTGGCACCGATAATCGGTTCGCCTGTGTCATCGACGACCGTACCTTTCACTGTGATGTCCTGTGCGAAGACTGAAATTGTTGCGAGTAAGGTCAAACAGCTGATTACCAACTTTTTGCCTCCCCTAAACACCTGACGACTAAGCACCGACAAGAATAGACTTTTTACGTCATTCATGGTAAGGTTTCCTTTTAGATGTTAATAATTGGAGTTATTGTAAATTATAATTAGAATTCATGAATGTCGCCCAGCATAAATCACTGACATCGTGTAACTTGTGTGGGCTTGATTCTGTATGTGATTGTATTTTATTAGGTATTACTTTGCAAAAATATATAAAAATTGGATATAAAACAATTTTTAACCAAGGAAATCACTACTGTCCACTAAAAAATGGACGAGGTTAAAAATTAAATAAATTCGGTT
>CAJTMJ010000059.1 GCA_910577335.1 uncultured Duncaniella sp.
ACTTTGTCGGACATTTTTCAGACTCTGTTTTGTCCAACTTTTTGGGTTCAGTTCAATTTAACGCGAAGTACATTCTTCGCTCCATCAGCGAGACCTGCCACAAGGTTCTCGTTGCCTAAATCGACATAGGTGATTTCAGCCGGGAAGATGATGTGTGTGGTCTTGTTGTAACAGACCTCCAGCGCGTGAGGCGGAATCATGCGGTCGAAACCTACTTTGCGGGTCAGACCGTCGAACTTGTCGCCATCGGTGTAGTTGGCCCCGTACACGTTCATGTCGTGTTCGGCTACCTGTTCAGTGTCAGAAGACACGTTGTTATTGGTGTTATCGGAATTTTTGGCGTTGGCAGCGGTGGCCACTCCGAGGAGTGCCACTGCCGCAACAAAGAATTTTGTGATTGTTTTCATTCGTTGTTGTTGGATGTTTGTTGGTGATTACTGCTCGTTTTGTTTGAGCATGATTTTGTATCCGGATTTGAGGTGGACCTTCACAGTGCGCAGTTTCTTGTTGAGATACTGGCTCACACCGTTGATAAGCCCTTTGCCCACATCGGAAGCGAGCTGTGCCCCGGCGTTAGTGGTCAGGTTGATGGAACTGCCCATCGTGCTGCCCATATTGGCACCGATTTCATGGAGCGCATCGCTCTCCATAGAGTTCGGAATATTGATACCCTCCTGACCATCGGAGTCATAGACCGATAGGTCAACCTCCATGATGCAGCCGAGAGCCTCAACATTCTCAATCTTGATTTCAAGACGTTCACCCTGAAGCCGGGCCACTCCCACGATGCTGGTGTTCTTCGGCAACAGAGAGTTGCCAATCCACATCGGTTCGAGTGTCCTAAGCTTGACGCTCTGCCCGTCGATAACCGACTGGTCAGTGGCGACACAGGCTGAAATGGTGTTCTTGAAATTCGTGTGCTTGGTGCCGACGGCGGTAGAGAAAGAGCGGGTGTTATCGGTCGAGGCATTGAGGGAAGACACTACATTGCGGTTTACCTGATTGACGGGCATAACCTTACGGTCTTTCTCCGGCTCATCGACAATCACAGCCTGTTGACTGTCATTGCCGGTGCCGAGATACTGCGTCGCCAGTTTGTAAGACTGCTCCATCAGCTCCATCTCATTGGGCTGCTGACTCTGTTGCTGCGCCATAGCGTTCTGTGCCTCCAGCTCGTCAATCCGTGCCTGCAATTCCGCTACCTGAACGGCGGAATTATCCTCCGGAATATAAAAATCCTGAAGAGAAGCCTGAACCTGCTGATAAGCCTCGGCTGAGGACTGAACTTCATTGGAAACAGTATCCTGAGGTGCTGTAATAGAATCAGTGACAGCTTCAAGTTGGACAGCCTGAGCGTTTCTCTGTTCTGTTTCCTCCAGATGTGCCTGAGCCTCATAAGCGGCTATCTTGTTGCCCTCAATTCCTTCGGTAGAACCATCGGGAAGCTCGGTGTTGGCGCCGCCATTTGTCTTGCCATCATCTTCACCAGGGGCAAAGATTAGCCAGATACTGGCGATACAGGAAATGAACATCAGAGGGAATACAACGAGATACTTCTTCATCTTCTCCCGCTCTGCCGTATTCTTGGGCTTTAAGCGGGCTTTAAGATCATCGAGCCACTTCATCGGGAACAGATTTTACCGGATTAGACTTACAGACCTCAATATGATGGACGTGTTCAACCTGCATTTCGGAGCGGTGTCCGAGTCCCATTTTATAGCAAGCGTGTCCGAAGACAAAGAATGCTATGAGAATAAATGCAGTCAGCATTACAGTCACTACAGTGAGTCGCTGCTTCTGTGGAAGCTCATCACATTTCCGTTTTATGAATCCGGAAAGACGAGTTTTGGGAGAGAGCCATACCTTATTATATATGGCTCCCTTGATACTTGATATTTTCACGGGGATTGTTGTTAGCGTTTTACGGTCTGAATATCTCGATTTTCCAAGATTGTCAGACCCTCGATTATGAAACCATTGGGATTATCATCCGACCTTGACGCATTGGTCAGGCGACAAGTCGTCACGAGACTACGCTCTGTAACATTGCTTTGACGGATAATCATCTCCTTAGCGTATGTCTTTGCGATGTAAGGATAATTGTTGAAATCACAGACCACACTGTCCACCTTGACAACCTGAGTGATGTTTCCGGCTATAATGCGGTTATAATATCCTTTCTCGACAAAGTCAGAATAATAATTGTAGGCACTCTTGTCAGCGAGAATCAGCGCACGGTCAATATTGTGCTGGATTGCCGATTTATCGGGAGACAGAGTGAAGAACAGTTCATGGAATCGGCGTACATGTTCGCGGGCCTCAGCCGGGCGGTTCTGGTTCATGTCCTGCGACAAGGCAAGCATTAGGGACTTGCCGTTGTCAAGGACATAAATCTTTTCCCGTTGTTTTTCTGCAAATCTCAGCGACATACATACCGCTGAAATAGCGACAACAGCGCAAAGGCTCACAACCACTATGCCGAAGAGTCGTATCTGCCGAAACGACGTCTCGATGTTTTTTAGTGATTTGAATTCCACAGTCTGAGTTATTTTAATAGTTTACCGGCTCTGCCGACAACATTCCCGGCCACGCCTCCGGCAATACTTCCGGCCCAAGACCCTCCGGTCATGGCTGTATTGTTGATAGACCGGTTGTAGCTGCCCATGCCTCCCGCCTGAATAATCCATCCGGCAACGGTTGGGATAGTGAAATATCCGATTATGCCGATAATCATGAAGATGGTATAAGCAGTGTTACTTCCGTCGAGGTCAACATTGGGATTGTTGGTCAGCTCGGAAATGTCATTCTGGAGCATCAGAACCTGAATCTTCGCCAATATTGTCGAGAACAAGTCTGCCACAGGCAACCACAGGTAGGTCTGAATATATCGGCAAATCCATTGGACGAGGGTGTTCTGGAATCCGTCCCATACCGATATTGCAAAGGCAATCGGTCCGAGTATAGCCAACACAATCAGGAAGAAGGTTCGTATTGTGTCGATTGTAAGCGAAGCAGCCTGAAAGAGCATCTCCAGCAATTCACGAAAAAAATTCTGGATTGCCTTCTTCATTTTATACATTCCACGCTCGATATACATTCCGGCAGCGGTGCCTACCTCAGTCACTCCGAGTTCATCAATCTGCCTGTCAAACTCGGCATCATCGACAAGATAGGCGGTCGATGGATCGCGCATCATCTGTTCATACTCCAGTCTGTCCTTCTCCTCCCGGTACTTCTTCATGTCAAGAGTCTGACCTTCAAGCATTGAGGCCGTGCCTTGCACAATAGGTGACATTACCGAATTGATGGTACCGAGCACCACGGTCGGAAAGAACATGATGCAGAATCCGATGACGAAAGGTCGAAGAAGCGGGAACACATCAATCGGTGACGCATTTGCCAGAGACTGCCAAATTCGATAAGCAACGAAGAACAATGCACCGAGTCCCGCAATTCCTTGGGCTACGCCGGCCATGTCGCTACACAGGGGCATCATCTCGTCATAGAGAGACCGAAGTATGGAGTGAAGATTTGTAAAATCTATCGCACACAACATAGGCATTACCAATATTTTTCGGAGCCGTCGCCATAGAGGTTGACAACCCTCTTGGTATCTGCTTTCTTCTTAGCTCGTAGATAGGACACCGAGATATTCTTGTTGGTGAAGTATGCCGTCAGACCTTTCAGTCGTTTCATCTCGTTGTAGCAGTCATCCACTACATCCATCCTGTCTTTGTCAGTCATGGACAATGTGGTAATATTTACAACCTGCTTCAAATCGTTAAGAACAGCTCCGGCCTCTTCAAGAATCCGGGTATAACCTGAGGCGATTGCAGACAATTCTGCGCTGGTGAAGTTCGGGTCGGTCAGCATCTTCTTGAAGTTGTTGACGTAGTAGCCGGAGATGTCACCGAGCATCAGAACGGTCTGTTGTACCTTTCGGGCATCACGGACGAGGTTATTTACCTGTTGGAGAGCATCGTAATACTTCTTTGCCTGCTGGTAAATTTTCACAGTTTCCTGAAAATTCTTGACCATGTGAGTCGCCGTCTGCGACTCCTGAACAAGTGACTTTGAGGAATTTACGATACTTTGGGCGATATTGGATGGATCAATGACCGTCCACTGGGCGTTTGCCTTGACCGCTCCGAAGAGCAGACAGAAGGCAAACATGGTAAGGATTGCTTTCAGATGTTTCATTGTTTTGTTGAGTCGATGAATGAATTGATGTCAAAATCCACGGATTCCGGAGCGAGGCTGTCAATGTCAGACAATTCACGTACTTCATAGCGTTCCAGTTCCTCGCCAGAGTCGGCAAGATAGATTCTGTCAGTCTCATGGCTGTAAGCCAAAGTCAGCAGAGTGTCACCATCGGCGAAGAAGATGTCGCTGTCGTCAGGATTGGATGTGGAACATCTGATGACGAAGGTTTTTCCAGGAATCTCAGGCTGGTACCGGTCTTCAATGTATAGTACATAGAATCCGCCTCTGGGGGTAATGTAGTACCTCATTGAATCGTCGATATTTGTCCAAACGCCACATAGATTAGCCTTATGGTTAATCTGGGGCTTGGGCTTAAATTCAGTCCTGAGCATGTCGGCTATTGCCTTCATCCTCTCATCAATTGAGATGAGGACTGAATTGTCAAACTGACTTGTGACGTCTACAGAAAGTGGGAACACTTTCTTGCGGTCTTTGATCGCGCACACCACGATAATCACCAAGGCAATGATGCCGATGACAATGGCAGCAACGAAAAGGTAGGGCAGCAACACATATTTTAGTGTCATTGCCAGTTCAAAAATTTGCTGGTTCACTTTTATTGGGTTAAGGGTTATCGAATTTTGGAGGCCATGCCTCCGATTATTTTCACTCCCACGAAAAGCAGGAGCAACGGGAAGGTTATCAGGGCAAGCAGCCCGATGAACAGACCGGCAATTATTGCCCACAGGACATAGAGGACTTTCATAGCGGTAGCCATTGTGAGAGGTGGTTGACAATGTTTGTAATCACGTCATAGGCAAATGGCTTGGCATACTGTATAGCCTTGTATGTCGCCACGAAGACTGCGGAGAGAACTGCAATTCCGGCGAGGAAAAGGATAAATCCTGTCAGCACTCCGAGAATCGGGTGAAACGCCTTGGGAATTTTCATGTCACACCCTCCTTCCTTTCGTTGGCGAGCATTTTGATGGCAGCTTCGGTGTCGCCTCCTAATTGCTTCGCTTTGTTGAGTACCTGAATCTTCTCCGTTTCCTCGGTTGTATAGCAGAGATATTCCTCCATTGACACCTCCGTGGCATAGACGGCGGATTGAGTGCCGCCTAAACCAATCCACACCTCTTTATAGAGGCGGTTCGGATTGTTAGCCATGTTTATGGAGAGTATCTGAGCCTTCTCCTTGTCGGTCAGACCGAGCAGTTCCTGAATCTGGTCGAAGCGATTCATGTACTTGCGCTGGTCGAGCAGGATTTTACAGTCGGAGTTGTTGATGATAGTCTCTTTCACGATAGGACTGGAGATTATATCATCTACCTCCTGTGTTACCACCACAGCCTCGCCAAAATATTTACGCACAGTCTTATAGAGGTACTTCATATACTCCGCCATGTTAGCCGAAGAAAGAGCCTTCCAAGCCTCCTCACAGATAAGTACTTTCCGGATACCTTTGAGTCTTCGCATCTTGTTGATGAAAGCCTCCATGATGATAATTGTCACCACCGGGAAAAGTTCCTTGTTGTCTTTGATACTGTCTATTTCAAAGACAATGAAGCGTTTACCGAGCAGGTCGATGTTCTTTTTGGAGTTGAGCAGGAAGTCGAAACGGCCTCCGCAGTAATACTGCCGCAGTGTGGTCAGGAAATTGTCTATGTCGAAATCCTGTTTGTAGATGGGGATAGGACGCTGTGCCATTTCAGCGCGATACTCGTCACGCATAAACTCATAGAAAGAGTTGAAACATGGTACAATGTTTTTGTCCTTAGCCATTTTTTCGAGGAACATCGACAATGCCGAACCTAATTCGCCACTTTCGGTCTTTGTCACTCTGTCATCCTCTGACTTCCAGAGTGTCAGGAGCAGCGTCTTGATTGAATCTTTCTTCTCCACATCGAAGATCCCGTCATCCGTATAGAAAGGATTGAAAGAAATCGGGCTGTCCTCGGCGTAGGTGTAATAGACACCATCCTCGCCATGCGTCTTATTATGAATCAGATTGCAGAGACCCTCGTAAGAGTTGCCTGTATCAATCAGGAGGATATGCGCTCCCTGTTCATAATATTGTCGGACAAAATGGTTGGTAAAGAACGATTTGCCGGAACCTGACGGTCCGAGAATGAACTTGTTTCGGTTGGTCGTTACACCTTTCTTCATCGGCTCGTCCGATATGTCAAGATGTATCGGTTTCCCGGTCAGTCTATCAACCATTTTTATCCCGAATGGGGACAACGATGACCGATAATTTGTCTCAGCAGTGAAGAAGCAGACCGCAGGTTCGATGAACGTATAGAAACTTTCCTCGGCAGGAAAATCTGCCTCGTTGCCGGGCATAGCCGACCAGAACAGTGTCGGGCAGTCAATGGTGTTGTGCCGTGGCATACACCCCATTGTCGCCAACTGGCCGCCGACATCATTCTTGATGCGTCGCAGTTCCTCGGTGTCATCGCTCCATGCCATGATGTTGACATGGCAGCGGACGGAGGTCAGTCCGTATGAGTGTGCCTCGTTGAGATAGCGGTCAATCCACTCCTTATTGATTGCGTTTGAGCGTGAGTAGCGGCTCAACGAGTTCATGTTGCGTGCAGTCTTCTCGAACTTCGCCAGATTCTCGTCATGGTCGTCAATCAGGATATATTGATTATAGATGTGGTTGCAGGGCAACAACAAACCGACAGGTGAGGCAAACGAGAGGCGGCAGTCGCTTCGGTCAGTCGATAGACGCTCATACCGATTGTCGGTGCTGACTTTTGCGGGGAGATCGTCGGTATCGGACAGAGTGTGCAGACAGAGCATCTTGTCGCCAATCCGCATCTGACGGGCATCGAGGTCTATATCCTCCAGACAGGAAACATCGTCCATTGTCAGCGACATATACTTCTCGATAAGTCCGGAAGTTTTCTCTGTCCCGACCAGTTCATCATCAGATAGGCGACGCAGCTTGATATAGCCGGTGTCATTGATGATTCGCTCGAATTGTTCAACCGACTCCATGAACTTGACCACCATTTCGTGATTGAGTTCCTTCGGGGTGATTCGACCACGGCAAAGGGTTGAGAAGTTGCTCTGCTGACGCGCCCGTTCCTTCGTTGTCTTCGTAAGGAAGAGGAAGCACTTGTGGGCGAGGTACGGACGCTCGTTGAAGTGTCGTTCAAATGAACGGTCGAGGAAAGATAAATCATCCTTCTGGAGTTCCGGCTGATATTTCTCAGAACAGAACCAGTCCTGTTTATGCACCACCGAATAGTGCGGCAATACCTTGATTGCCTTGCACCATGCACTGTGCATGGCTTCATACTCCTGCGAGGTGACGGTGAAAAGTTCCGGCAGACTGACCTCGAAAGCGACTGTTATGTCTGCATCTTTGCTGATTATACAGCCGTGTTCCACGGCAAGCAGCGGCAACTTGGATTCCAGTGTTGTGGCTTTTAACGTGTTTCTCATTTTGTTCTTCCTTTAATCAGTCGGTTAAGGCGCAGACGGTTGATGATATAGCGGGGATGGTATTTCACCGCTGTCATTTTCATCAGACCGTACTGCCCGTACTTGGCATTAAGATGGAAGGTGAGCCACACAAGGGCTGAGGCGGCAGTAACGCCGAATCCGATACATATCCATTGGGATACTCCGGCGATATACATGATGACGAACACCACGAACAGGGCGAGAAGCCCGCCGGCGAAAATGAACAGATACTGCGCCTTCAGTCCCTTGTACTCCACCGACCGTCCTATGCCTTTGTTGATAGCATACTCGGCCATTGACTCAGATGATTAGAGGAAGAACGAGCGGAGGATTGTGGCTGCTACGATAAGGAAGATACACGCTCCGAACCATGATGCGGCGGTCTTTGTGGTATCGGGATCACCGCTCGACCACTTGGAATAGACCTTGACGCCGCCGATGAGACCGACAACAGCGCCGATGGCGTATATGAGTTTCGTCCCTGGGTCGAAATACGATGTCACCATAGAGGTAGCCTCGTTGATACCGCTCAGACCGTTGCCGGCGGCAGCGGCACGGAGACCGCCGAGAAGTCCGGCGATGAGAGCCACCACAAGGCGGCACTTGATGATTTTAATTTTATTGATGATAGAGGGTTTCATTGTTGGGGAGTGGGGATAGTTTTTTGATACTTGGGTAAGAAATCAGAAAGTTCAAACTCTCCGTATGCCTTCACGCTGACAGGTTCGGGAGCCGTAATTTTTGAAGACTCCTTTTCAGCAGCGATTTCATCGACTTTACGATGGCATTCATCGAGTTTATCCAGAATATACCTTGGCAGGTGGGTCATCAACTCTGTATTCTTGAAGTCAGCGAAGACACGCACCACATACTGATGTTCATCAGAGGTCGGAGCAGTCTTGCGCCCAAGAATGAGTTCAGCTCGGGCAAGTTCGTCAAAAGTCGCTCCCTCGGCTATAGGCTCAGCCACTGAATTATCGCTTGCCGCAATTTCCTCGGCAATACGCTTGTCAGTTTCAAAAGCCTCTTTAATTTCCTCAGGTGACAATGCCGGAGGAGAGGGCGGAGTCGTAGATTCTTCAGGAACATCAAACTCGACATCGTCAATTTCAATATCCTCGTTGAATAGTTCTACAACAGCAGCTTCTGTTGCCTTTGCCACAATCTTTCTCACAGCATCAACCGAATACCGACTTTTTCCAATTCCGGCCTTCCGTACCGGAGTAGAACCAGATTCTGCGTGGGACTCCGATTTGGTATCCGCAGAACCGCCGGTTGTTTCGGCAGATGAATCTTTCTTTCGTCGCAGAACATCGAGAGTGATGTAGGCCATCAGTGCGATATTCAGCAGAAAGACGGCAGCCAGCAGTAGGTCTTTTGTCATGACTGGCAATTGAAAACGTCTGACTTCATCTGTTCCAGAAGCTCATCATTCAGACCGAGATGCACAAGGATTATAGCCTCGGTGAAGGAGCCGATAGTGGCTCCCGTATCAGCCCAGCTGACGATTTGCTTGAGTGCTTCGGCACATTCGACATCGACGTGTATCCATGCCGATCCGCGAGGCTGAGGGTCGGGACAGAGATATGTTTCGAGGTAATTTTCTCCGACGGTCTGATAAATTGCCAGATCTCCGGGCATCAGTTTGTCGTACATTACTTTGCGCATGATCTCATGTAGGAATTTGTATTCTCTGAGATGCTCTCGCAGGATCGCACTGGCATACGACCTTACGGTAGTGTTGTTCTGTGCAATCAGGCGGACGACGCTCTTCAGTTTGTCGAGAGTCTTTTCGGTTATGCCGATGCAGCGCTGGTGCTTGATGGGCACACGGGTCAGAAATACTTCGGCATAATCCGATTTTGCCTTTTCGGAATTGCCTGTATTGGTTTTGATAGTGGGATTCATTCTTTGTGTTGAAAAGGGTTGGGAACTTGTTGCTTGTTCATCATGTCCTCAATGAGTTCGGAAAACTCATTGAAATGATATTCAAGCAGATTGTGAATGTAAACCGACAACGGAAATCTCTCCATGCCATCTCCAAAGCACCTCATGAGTGCCTTGATTTTCTTGCAGTCATCTTTCGAGACATAGTAAGTCTTGCCATACCGCATAGACTCACCCAAGTTAGGCCGGAGAAAAATATCCTGATAATCCTTCGGTGTCTTCACCACACCATTTTGCCGGCGCGGTAAAACGGAACCCGGATTTTTTCGATTATCTTCTTGGGTTTCTTCCACCTTTGGGAGTTCGGTTTCCGCCTCGGCATCCACTTTGTCAGTTCTTCGCTGAGGGGATACCGGCTTGTAGGCGTCAAGGAAATTGTCGGGTGTAATCTGTCCATCGTTCTTTTTCGCCATAGCGTTACTTGGTGGTTATTTCAAGGAATTCAGTCACTAACTGCTCTATGCCGCTGCCTTTGAGCTGGGTACGGTCGGGAGGCATGAGAGTGGAGCGAAAAATTGCTCGCTTCACATCACAACTTCCTTCCCGGCGGAACCTGACGCTGTTGGGCAGAGAGGACTTCATCACATTGATGTTGAGTTCAGCCATGAACGAATCATAGACCTTGTAGAGTTCTGTCCGTTCACGCGGGTCAACCATTGTCCAGAGCACGTATAGATCCTTGATAGTGGACGCACCGGTTGTCATCAGAGCCTCACGAACATAGTTGCAGAATCCGATGCCGCTTTCGAGCACGTGGCGGTCGGCTGTCATGGGACAGAAGACATAGTGGACGTTTCGGATTACATCAACCACATTGAAGTTGTTGATGGTACCCGGGAGGTCGAAAAACACAAAGTCCGGGATATACTGGTCCAGATAGTCCTGAGCCGTTTGTAGAGCTTCGCTGATTTCACATTCCAGAACCGGGTATGCCCGTTTCTGTGATTTCTGGAAGGTGTCGTAGAGCTGTTTTCGTAGATACTCGCTCTGCTCACAGTCACGCAACTCACGGTCACGTTCACGAGCGATACTATGTTGGGGAGGGTCACAGTCGATAACCGCCACTTCATACCCTTTAAGGTAATGAAGGCAACTGGCGAGAAGTACCGTTATGGTCGATTTGCCGACACCGCCTTTCTGCGATGACACGGCGACGAGAATAGGTTTCTTCATCTTGATTACTGGGAGATGGAGGGTCGAAAATTCAGTTGTCTAATCGCTTGACCGCTCACTCAACTGAATACGCAACTGCCTGACCACTCAATCAACTGGTCACACAGGCGATTGACTGATTGGTTGAAGTGCTGACTAATCAGGTCTTCAACCAATCAACCGGTTAATCGCGCAACTGCGCAGTCAGATGATTGGGTGGGCGATTGATTGGGTATGGCTTCAGTCAATCAAGCGAGCGGTATTCTGCCCGATTAGTCAATCAGTCAGTTGCAGTTCTACCACTTTGGACATTAGCGATACTGACGTTCTGACTAACCAATCAGTTACTCAATCGCTTGTTTGGCGAGGCAGGCAATCAACTGAATGGTTGATGCTTTACCCGGTCAATCAAACAGGTGTATAATCAGTTGGGTGAAGTGTCGATTGAATTGCCGTGGGACCACATGGGCGGCCGCAATCGACGGTCATAGGGGCGGTAACATTTACCATCCACGCATAGGTGAGAACCTATCGCGCTGAAAATCAATAGTGACTTGACGGAGATTCAGTTGTGCGACTGATTGGCCAATCAGTCAATCACCGTCGGGTGTCATAGTATTATTAAGAGACATCTCGTATCATCGACCCGATTTGAGAGCCTCCCGTCGGAGGCGTTTCGTGTCGTTGACGTTGCAAAGTAAGGGATAATTTTTCATTCCCACCAAACATTTTTGGCCAGATATAGCATAAGGTTGTACATGTATATAGCTATATACAATAGATATAGCACCAACCGGCGGAAAATCGCCGTAACTTTGCATCGAGCAACGGAAGCTGCACCCTCAGCATCCGCACAGCCGCTGAACAGGGACCACATCAGAGGCAATCCATTCAGGTTTTTATTATAGGAGAGAGTGTTCATTGGAACACAGCAAGGTGTCCAAACAGTAACCGTTTGGATTTCGGGTAACTCTGCCGTTACCACGAAATGACCTTGCCGTGCCGGGGCTTGGGACCGCTCCGAAGTCGCAATCCCCATGAAAAACCTGCGGTGCATTATAAAGGACAGCACGTTGTGCCACCATTTTATTCCCCTGAAACAATGAAAACATCAGATAAGGCCGGGCGACCCAAGTCGTCCAACCCCTGCACGCATTGCGTCATGGTGAGGTTTGATGACCTTGAATATGACGCACTGCAACGCATGATGGAGAGAGCCGGCGAGACCGTAAAGGCTACTTTCATCAAGCAAGTCATAGCAGACAAGCCATTCAAGGTGCTTGTCACAGACAAGACACTCGCGCTCTATACTGCGAAGCTGGGCGAGTTTTTCTCCCAGTTCCGCACGTTAGGCGTGAATTATAACATAGTGGTAAGAGAACTTCGAGCCGGATTCACTGAGAAGAAAGCCATGAGCCTCCTTTACAATCTGGAAAAAACTACCCGTGACATGATAGCAATCATGGCCGAAGTCAAAGAACTTACCGAAAAATTCGATGAGCAATGGTCGCAAAAATCAGTATAGGCTCATCGCTTTACGGAGCACTTGCCTATAACGGCGAAAAAATAAACGAGGCAAGAGGGCGTATCCTTGGTTCTAATAAGGTTGTGATTCCACCTGACGGTCATGCGAGAATTGCCCAGATGGTAGAGGACTTCAAAAGTTTTATGCCTAAGATGGGCCGAACCAAGAAGCCGGTTCTTCACATATCGTTGAACCCGCATCCCGAAGACAGACTCACAGACCAGGATTTCGAGATTCTGGCCCGTGAGTACCTTGACAAACTGGGATTCGGTGACCAGCCATTCGTAATCTATAAGCATGAGGACATCGACCGCCACCATATCCATATAGTGACTGTCAATGTCAATGAGCAAGGGAAGCGTCTGAATCAGGCATTTCTGTTCCGTCGCAGCAAGGCAATCACCAATGAGTTGGAACAGAAATATAATCTTCACAAAGCCCAGCGTGAAAAAGTATCTCCTGATACTCCCATCAAGAAACTTGACCCGTCCGGCGACATCAAGCGACAAGTACAGAATACTGTCAAACTTGTCAGTATGCGCTACAAGTTCCAGACTCTTGGCGAATACAATGCTATTCTCTCCTTATATAATATAAGGTGTGAACCCACCGACGGAAGAGTCAATGGTCGGGAGTATCATGGTCTCGTTTACTTTGCAATGAATGATAACGGCGATACAGTCTCGACTCCCTTCAAGGCTTCTCGGCTCGGTAAATTTGCCAGTAGAGCCGCAGTGGAAGGTCATTTTGAAAGGTCGAAAGAGAGTGTTGAGATTCGACCGACGAAAAGAATCGTGGCATCAGTCATGGCTCAGTCATCAGGTCAGGACGATTTCATTACCCGTCTCAAAGACAACGGCATTGACCTTGTGCTTAGATATAATGAAGATGGCAGAATATATGGGGCGACTTTTGTTGACCACAATACCCATACCGTTCTCAATGGCTCCAGACTTGGAAAAGAGTTTTCGGCAAATGCTTTTGAACGATGGTTCAATGGCGATGGCGAGAAACCGATTCTCTCAGCTTCGGTTACCCCGAATACTGATACTACTCAGACTGCCGGTGATACTTCCGCTCCGCCTCAGCCAAACCCGTCAACTGGGCAAAGTCAGGCTAATTCTCATGACTATAAGAATGACTATGAGCAGCCGACACTCCCCGGACTCGACCTATTCCAAGTCGGTCCCGGATTCAATCCCGAGGAAGAAGCATTTTACAGGGCTATGCAGCGTCGAAAGAAAAGACGTCGCGGCCCGCAGTTATAAACCTTTAACCCAAGAAAACAATGTCACAACAAGAAGACGACCTCAGGGCGTTGGCGAAGATTATGGATCTTCTCCGCGCCGTCAGCATAGCAATCGTTGTAGGCAACATCTATTGGTTCTGCCGTGAACTTGTGGATGGATGGGGATTCCATGCCGAGACAATGAAAGTGCTGACTAATTTCAATGAAGCCTGCGGAATGTTTCGCAACCCGTGGAACGCCAAATGGTGGGCTTTGCTCTTTCTCGGACTGTCGTGCTTAGGCTCACGAGGAGTCAAAAACGAGAAAATACAGTGGAGCCACATCTGGATTCTACTCAGTGTCGGAGCTGTGCTATTCTTCATGAACTGGTGGATGCCGGCTTTACATTGGAACTACACCTATATTATATGTACCGCCATAGGCTACATCTGTATGCTGATGGGCGGTGTGTATATGAGCCGACTCCTTAATAATAATATGATGGATGACCGCTTCAACGAGGAGAATGAATCCTTCATGCAGGAAACACGTCTGCTGGAGAATGAGTATTCCGTAAATCTGCCTACACGCTTCTACTATAAGAAGAAGTGGAACAAAGGGTGGATAAATATCGTGAATCCGTTTCGCGCCTCGATTGTGCTCGGCACTCCCGGCTCCGGTAAGTCGTATGCTGTAGTCAACAACTTCATTAAACAGCAGATAGAGAAAGGATTCGGACTCTATCTGTATGACTACAAATATGTGTGACGTGAAAAGTTGCATCAGTGGCTGTCAGCCGTTCACTCAGAGGAGT
>CAJTMJ010000060.1 GCA_910577335.1 uncultured Duncaniella sp.
AGTTCGTGGATAAGTATGGCAACCTTAATGAGAAACAGAATGTCAAGTTCATTCTCATGGATGCCAACGGTCGCGACGCTCTTGCCCTTGAACGTGGAGAAAATGGTGTATTCGTAAAGGCTGATATTTTCGACCATCCGGTCTCATTCTCACAGGATGAAATTACATCGGTTGAGATGCCGCAGGACGCTCTTATGGCTTCGCTCAATAAATACGGCGAGGTCAATATGGACTACATGGCAGACCTTCTCGGCATTGACAAGACTGCCGGATCCATTGTCGGTGAATATGAATGGGATTTGCTTGATGCTCTCAAAGGTTATATCTATTACAATCCACTTGTGGAGAAGTATGAGATTGCCGACCGCTTCATCGCCGGAAATGTGGTTCAGAAAGCGGAGGACATCAAGGCATGGATTGACCGTGAGGAAAAACGCATCGAGAATTTCCCCGGTTATGACGGCATAGAACCGTTCATCGAAATTTCCAAAGACTCGTTGAAAGCGTTGGAGGAAGCCATTCCACGAAAGATTACTTTCGATGAACTGGACTTCAACTTCGGTGAACGCTGGATACCGACAGGCATTTACTCGGCCTACATGAGTCATCTCTATGGTACTGATGTGAAAATTGCCTATTCTTCATCAATGGATGAGTATTCTTGTGACGCACGCCGCAAGAATATGAAGATATGGGAGGAGTTCTGTGTCAGAGGCTACTATCGTGTATATGACGGCATGAGCCTTCTCAAACACGCCCTGCACAACACAGTGCCCGACATCAAGAAGTCAATAGGCAAGGATGAGAATGGTCACGACATCAAAGTACCGGATTCAGAGGCAATCCAACTCGCCAACACCAAGATTGATGAAATCCGCAATGGTTTTTCGGACTGGCTTGATGCTCAGTCTCCGGAGTTTAAGGACAGATTGGTTGACCTTTACAATTCTAAGTTCAACTGTTACGTCCGTCCACATTACAATGGAGCGCATCAGACATTCCCTGACCTCAATATGAAGTTGTTGGGCGACCGATATGGAATCGGCTCTATATACCAGTCGCAAAAAGATTGTATATGGATGCTGAAACAGAACGGCGGTGGCATCTGCGACCATGAAGTCGGTACGGGTAAAACGCTGATAATGTGCATTGCAGCACATGAGATGAAGCGTCTCGGACTCGCCAACAAACCGATGATTATCGGCATGAAGGCGAATGTCGCGGAGATTGCCATGACCTACCAGACAGCCTATCCCAATGCCCGTATTCTGTACGCCGATGAAAAGAGTTTCAAGGCAGATAACCGAGTCGCCTTCTTCAATCAGATTAAGACCAACGATTATGACTGCGTGATAATGTCGCACGACCAGTTCGGCAAGATACCGCAGTCGCCGGAAATGCAGCAGCAAATCCTGCAAGCGGAACTTGATACGGTTGA
Organism: uncultured Duncaniella sp.; assembly: GCA_910577335.1. Lineage (GTDB taxonomy): Bacteria > Bacteroidota > Bacteroidia > Bacteroidales > Muribaculaceae > Duncaniella. The sequence goes on from CAJTMJ010000060.1 coordinate 1,439, forward strand.
GGAGAATCTTGAAGTCATCAAGCAGCAGGGACACGACATTTCCCGTGGTATGCTCAAAGGTCTTATCAAGCGAAAGGAAAATCTGACCGCCAAGATAGCCACCATCCAATATCAGATGGAGCAGAATAAGGATAGTGTCGTGGATTTCAAGCAGATGGGCATCGACCACATTTTCGTTGATGAGTCGCAGAACTTCAAGAACCTGATGTTCAACACACGCCATGATAGAGTGGCAGGTCTAGGCAATAGTGAGGGAAGCCAGAGGGCACTCAACCTGTTGTATGCAATCCGTACCATCCAAGAGAGGAATGGCAAAGACCTCGGTGCTACTTTCCTCAGTGGTACGACAATCTCCAACTCATTGACAGAGTTGTATCTATTGTTCAAGTATCTGCGTCCGAAAGAACTTGAAAGGCAGGAGATAAGGTGTTTCGACGCTTGGGCGGCAATATTCGCCAAGAAGACTACCGACTTCGAGTTCAATGTTACCAACAATCTGGTACAGAAGGAGCGTTTCCGCTACTTCATCAAGGTGCCGGAGTTGGCAGCCTTTTACAACGAAATCACGGACTATAGAACCGCAGAAGATGTGGGTGTTGACCGACCGATGAAGAATGAGATTCTCCATAACATCCCTCCGACAAAGGAGCAGGAGGTTTTCATTCAGAAACTTATGGAGTTTGCCAAAAGTGGCGATGCCACAATCTTAGGTCGTGCGCCATTGTCAGACACCGAGGAGAAGGCGAAGATGCTCATAGCCACCGACTATGCCCGAAAGATGGCTCTCGACATGAGAATGATTGACCCCAGTTATTCTGATGATCCGAACAACAAGGCCAGCCATTGCGCCAAGATGATTTCTCAGTATTACCATAAATATGATGAGCAGCGCGGGACTCAGTTTGTATTTTCCGACCTTGGGACATACAAGCCCGGCGAATGGAACTTCTATTCGGAGGTCAAGCGCAAACTCATTGAGGACTATGGCATACCGCCGCATGAAATCCGCTTCATTCAGGAGTGCAAGACTGAGCGGTCAAGAAAGGCTGTGATTCAGGCGACCAACGACGGTGATGTTCGTGTCCTGTTCGGCTCTACCTCAATGCTTGGCACCGGAGTCAACGCCCAGAAAAGGTGTGTCGCAATTCATCATACCGATACACCTTGGCGCCCAAGTGATCTGGAACAGCGCAACGGTCGAGGAGTCCGTGCAGGCAACGAGATTGCCAAACTATATGCTGACAACAAAGTGGATGTAATCATCTATGCAGTAGAGAAATCGCTGGACTCCTACAAGTTCAACTTTCTTCATTGTAAGGCCACTTTCATTGCGCAGTTGAAATCCGGAGCGCTCGGAGCGAGAACTATTGACGAAGGTGCTATGGATGAGAAATCAGGCATGAATTTCTCTGAGTATATGGCTATCCTCTCCGGCAATACAGACCTGTTGGATAAAGCCAAGTTGGAGAAACGCATCGCGTCACTGGAGAGTGAGCGTAAATCCTTTGGAAAGGGCCGTGCTGATGCCGAGTTCCGTCTGAGTACCATTTCCCATGATATTCAAAACAACGAAGCGGCTATGGAGCGGATGAAGGCGGACTATGAAAAATATTCCTCCGTAGTCCAGCGAGATAAGGATGGCAACCCCGTCAACAACCTCACTGTTGATGGCTGCAAGTTCAAGGACGAGCAGAATATGGGAGTTCACCTGCAAGGGCTGGCACAGCGTACCGACACCCACGGACAATATCAGCGTGTTGGTGAGGTCTATGGCTTCCCAATCTCCATTATATCAGAGCATACCCTGATTGACGGTCGTGAGGGAGTGCAGAACCGCTTCGTTGTCGAAGGCTCATATAAATACAAGTACAACAACGGCTTCATTGCCATGAGCGACACTCACGCCGCCTGTATGAATTTTGTCAACGCACTGGAGAAAATCCCCGGCATAGTTGAGCAATATGAGGAGCGCACCGCCAAACTCAAAGCCGATGTCCCAATCTTGGAAGGCATTGTCGCCAAGCAATGGGGCAAGGAGGAGGAGTTGAAGCAGCTCAAATCCGAACTTGCAGCCCTCGACCGCAAGATAACAGCGGAACTGAAGCCGAGCGACGCAGAGGAAGCGGCCCGAGCCAAAGTGGTCACGCCGACAAAAGGCAATGGAGAGCCGCTCGATGAACCTGCACCGTCTCAAAGTCAGGACTCCAAGAAGTCAATGGTAGCAGAGCCGACAACCACATACAAAGAACGGGAACCGCTAAGTTCCCGCATCATAATTGGTGGTTGTGGCGTGACTCCACCCGGAGGGTTCCGCGCCGCCGGCCCGAAATTGTAGATAAATTGAATGGCGACACTCTTGAAAAATAGAGCGTCGCCATTCAATTCCTTATCTATAATCCTTTGAAATACCTTCTGCCTTCATCCACGCATATAGAGTTGTACGATTGATTTCGAGCAGTTTAGCCGCCTGTGCTTTATTTCCCTTCGTGTGCTGTAAGGCTTTGGTGACACGATACCTTCGGGAGTGATGGCTGACTTCTTTTTCTGTCTCATACAATGTAATATCATCCTTGCCAATGGTGTCGCCTCTGTATTCAGAACATGCACGGACAATAGTGCTGTATAATTCGCGGACATTGCTGACCCAGATGTGATTATTCAATTTGTTGATAGCCCCTTTTGTCAAACGGGGGACACTTAATCCATTTTCGGCGCAATACTGTTTTATGAAGCATTCTGCAAGTGGAATCACATCATCAAGACAATCTGATAGGGGTGGAACTCGCAACACATTACTATGAATGCAGTGATATAATGCTTCGGAAAATTCCCCGTTCCTTGCTTTTTCAGAGAGGTCAACATTAGTAGATAAGATTATGCGACCGGTAAACTTAACCTCTTTTGTAAGGGTCTGAGGAGTAAACACGCCACGTTGTATGACAGTCGCAAGCACTTCTTGAACATGAAGCGGAAGCAGACATGCTTCGTGGATAAATAATGTCCCACCGTTTGCCTGAGCAAGCAGACCTTGCTGGTTGCGATATAACGGATGCTTGATTCCAAATTCTTTACCTCGGAAAATATCCATTGATTCTGCCGGACTCATATAGTGGGCACATTCAGCAACAATGAAAGGGCCGGAACGACGGGGGCTATTATCATGTATAAGTCTTGCTATGGCACTTTTGCCTACGCCATGAGGCCCGGCAAGCAGTAATGTGGCATCTGAACTACATTCAGCAATGATTCTCTTGGAGCATCCCTTAAATCCTCCGCTTTTACGCTCAAACCATCTTTTCCCGTTCTTATGCAACTCTTCGATAGCAAGTGTGAGCTTGTCTATTACAAGCGAGTCGAAATAGAAAAGATGGTCTGCACCGAGCTTATACACCTTATTATATAGCTCGACACATTGATTTTTTGCGATTCCAACTTTCTTGATACCTAAAATAGTATCATTTGTCCATTCCAATAGTTTCATTCCATCGCAATCTTTGTCTGCGACTGCCACAACAAGCATACTGAAATCATTTCTTTCGAGTATCCTTTTTGCATCGCTGACACTATTGGTAGTCTGTACTTTTGTCCCCGTTTTGGAAAATACCTCTTCCAGATTCTTGCCATCCTCTATCCGGGAACTATAGATGAGAAGGCGCCGACTACTCGGTGGATCATTGTCTATATTCATAAGACTATTTTGGGTTGTGATTAGAAATTCATCCATAATAACAAATGTATATAGGGTATTTGTTCGCAAATAATCATTGCAAAGTTACTAAATTTTATCCAATTTTAAGTCATGTTGCTTAGATAAATACATACTTAATCGCAGTCATAAAATGTTGAATATACAACATAGTGTATAACAAAAACAACACTTTTAACAATTTAATAAAAGACATATAGACTCATATTTACGCAGTTAATATATTGAATAATAAGCAACTAAAAATAAATTCAATTTCACGGCGAACCATTTTCAATAAAACGAATTAAGGATTGGCGTAACACAAAACGACAAATGATATGGAAATATTTACCCTCCTGAACGCCAAGTTCTTTCTCCAGTTGGAAGATGGCGATGAAGACAACATCAAGGCACACTATTCAGATATGAGAGCCGAACTTGTGGAATATGCTCACAGCAACACCCATTGGCGAGTAATACACACGGGGTTGTCAATATTCATTTCCGAAGTGGCTGAAATACTTGGCTATGCTAAGGGCTTGTTGAGCCGTTATGCAAAGCGTATCCTTGAAATAGCCAAATGTCTGCTCAATCAGATAGAGATGGCTGTATCAGCGAAAATAGCATTAGACCCTGTCACTGAAAATAAAGAAGTGCAGGAAACTACGGCAGAAGTTACTTTTACAGGCAATTATGCAGACTTCTGTGAACTCATACACCTTATAATTGCTTGCAAACTCATCAACGGCGGAAGTAAAGCGACACAGCAGCATATTAAAAAAGGTCTCCATTCCCTTTTTGGTCTGGAATTCGACCCGAAGAAATACCAAAATGCAAGAGACGGAATAAAACGCCGTTGTCCGGCCAAAGGTAGCCGCGTTACTTACTTCCTCGACAGCATGGTGGATGTAGTAAATGCCGAGCTTGCAGCATGATAGTATGCTTAGACGCTGATACTTGCTTATGGTTTTGAGTGTAATGAGAGAAATATATATCTGAATTTCAGTAAAGATAAGACATTTGAAACAATAAAACATCAGCACTTATCCGATGCTTACAATGCCCGAGAAAAGCCGCAGTAACTTTGCATCGTAAAACTTAAACAACACCCGATATGAATACTTCACCACCTCCTCAATATCCGGAGTCCGAACCATTCAAGAAATGGATCATGGACGCAGTAGGAACAATGGTATTTCTTCTCGGCTCAATGACAGAGTCTTTGAAAGAAATAGCCGAAAAGTCCGGTAAAGCCAAGCTGAAATACAAAGGCAAAGAGATAATAATGCTTGAAGACCTCGCCATAGGTCTCAACAAAAGTCCGAGGACATTCCGGCGACTTCGTGCTGAGAAGAAAATCAGTTATTGGTCAAGCAAAGACGGACACACTGTCTTTGTAACACAAGACCAGTTCGATGATTACATCACCAACAATTTTGTTCCCAACGAAATTGAAGATGAATCAACCGCACCCCAGAGATAATTATCGCGCCGCAAGTCCGGCGTAATGTTTAACCAAATAATTTTAATGGAACAAAACAAAGAACAGCAACAACCTGAAGTGCTGATTGCCCGCAACAACGAAACAGGGCAGGTCGGCGCAGTCGTGGGACAGAATCCCGACGGCACCCCGAAAATGGCGGATGTAAAATCCGCGAAGCTCAGTGACCTTGTGAAATTTTCCAAAGGTCAGAATCCCCTCGAAGCCTTCATGTCGAACTTCATCCGACAGGCAAAGAACCCTTCGCTATTCGGTTTCTTCAAGATTCCTGAAACTGAATTCGACAAAATCGGCCCGGCGATGTCCGATATGCTCCAAGACCCTGTGGCAAACGCCGACCTCCTTAAACCATTTGAGGTTGACACCAAATCAATGGCAAAGGAACAGACGGTTACTGAACAGCATGACCAGACTCCGGCAAAGGAGACTTCGACCGCAATCAAGATGGCACCGGTTGACCCCAACAAAGTTGACTGGGACACCATCGAAAAACAATGGGGCATCAAGAGAGATGACCTCGAAAAGTCCGGAGCAATGCAGCAGATGGTATATAACCACAAGTCTCCGCAGCTTTTCACCCTGAGACCGGAAATCGGCGGCGAGAAATTCGAGGCACAGGCCCGGCTCTCGTTCAAGTCCAATCCTGACGGCAGTTTTACCCTCACGCCTCATTTCGTGAAGCACGAGCCTCAGCTCGACAAAGCCTATAAAGGCTATACCTTCACGGACGAGGACAAGGCTCAGCTCCGCAAGACTGGAAATCTTGGCAGACCTGTTGACCTTACCGACCCGAAAACCGGGGAGGTCAAGAAGTCGCTCGTCAGCATCGACCGCCTCACCAATGAGATTGAGAGTATCCCCGTGGATAAAATCTACATCAAGAACAAGGTCGCCAACATCGAACTTGACATGAAGCAGATCGGCATCCTCAAAGACGGAGGCATAATCAGAGAGCAGCATATCGAGCTGCCCAACGGACGGAAGTTTACCGCCGACCTTCAGTACAATGCCGACAAGCGCGATGTGGTTTTCGTCAACTCGGAACAATACCGCCAGAAGCGGGAGCAATCTCAGGAACAGGGTGGACAGCAGTACAACTCGTGGCTCGACAAGGAGGGCAACATCAAGAACCTCACCAAATGGAAAGGTGTGCCGCTCTCCGAAACCGCCCAAGCTGACTATCGTGCCGGCAAACAGATTATGGTAGGAGAAATCCCTGACCGAAACGGGAATCCCTGCACGGTCTATCTCCAGTTTGACCCTGAGAAGCAGCGTCCGAAGCAGACCTATGTCTATCCCGACAAAGAGAAGGTTGTCGGCATAGCCAGCGAGAGCAAGACGCAATATGCTGTCAACAATGAGGGTAAGACCAACGAACCCACAAAAGGGGTTAAGGAACCGCTCCAGAGGGGGCAGACCGAACCCAAAAACGAAGAGCAGAAGAAACAGCAAAAGCCAAAAGGCCCCAAACTCTGACCTTCAACCACTTTATCCGCAAGCTCTGAATTGAGCAGACCGCCATTCCCTCGCGTGCGCAAGCGATGATATGGCAATCCTCCCGCCGACATGGGGAGGTCGCGAACTCCCCGTGTCATTCTCTCCAAACCTCCCGGCTGAGAGTGTCAGCCTTCAACAAACCCAATTTACAAACTCTAAAAAATTTTCAGACATGAAAGTCATAATTACCGAGGCCGCTCCCGTGGCTTCAGCCATCGCCCGCGCCCTTAACGTAACCACCAATGTAGCCGTCCCCGGCGTAATCTACAACAATGACATCGCTGTCATCACCGTCACTCCTGACTTCATCCGTCCCTTCGGACTCGGAGTGCTTCCCGGCAAGGACGCTCTCCCCATCGTGCCGGAACGCTACACCTACGGTATCCGCCATACTCCCGATGAGAACGGCCGTTACGGAATCTCGACCGAGGACAAGACCTACGCAGACTATATCGGCAAACTTATCCGTGGCGGCGATGAGGTAATCTTCGCATCCGACGGCGGTGCCGACGCTCAGGGACGTTTCGCCAACATCTGCCGTTTCTTCAAAGTCGGCGCACCCACAAGCCGTATGTTCCTGACCCGTCTGGAGCGCAAGGCAATCAAGTCGGCGTTCAAGACCCGTCAGTGGGGACGTAAGTTCCATAATCTCGCCCAAACAGGACTTGTGGGCATGGCGATGGACGAGGCTTTCAAGTACAATGTTTCGGAAGCATACCGTTCACTGTTCAAGGAAATGAAGTCGCCTATCTGCCGTCAGGACGTGCTTGTACTTGCCGCCGTCAAGAACTATCTTGAATCCGACGCAGAAGCCCGTGGCCAACACGTTCCCGTCACCACCCATTCCGTCATGGTGAGCGGCGTGGCACTCGGCAAGGACATCAAGTTCTATCCCTGTTCGACATACTCCACCAAAGATGAGGCGGCGCAGGCATACAAGACTCTGTGTGTTCCGGCGACAGTCGAGGCTTCCGATGTTATGCTCGACACTGAGATGAGTCCGGCTCCGGCACTCTTCACTCTCGCCACACTCCAGAGCGAGGCATGGGAAAAACTCAATCTTAATTTCTCCACAACCCGCGACATCACCGTCAGCCTCTATGAGCGTGGTTTTATCTCGTCGCCCCTGACATCATGCGCAAAACTGCCCGAATCGTTGCGCGATGAACTCCGCCGCTACAAATGGTGCAGGAAGTATCCTTTTGCCGCCGACGGGACAATCTCCGGCAATCACGGCATCATCATCTCAGGCAACAAGCCTCTGTTCCTCGACAGTGATGAACAGCGTGTATATGACCTTATCCGTTCTCGCTTCTATGCCAACCTTGCCGGCCCTACCGCAGTGAACGAGCTGGTTATCGAGGTGGAAATCAACGGCGAACCGTTCTATGGAACTATCCCTTACACCCCCGACATCAAGGTGCCTAAGGCCGTGGAAGTGAAACTCACCGGTAAATCCCAATTCTCCCGCACCTCAGTGGCTCCCACAGCGCCCAAAATGAACGATCTTCTCTGCGCAATATCAATGTTGCTCCGTTCACTGTCGGACAAATACAATCCCGGTATGCCTTTCACATTGGCACACCATGATGTGGCGGACGCATTCGACCGTCTCCGCGACAACCGCCTTCTTCTGGACGTATGCGGTGAACCTGCAATCACCGGCGAGGGAAATCTCCTGCTTGAAACCTTCAACGCAACTTATGCCCTCGGTCACCTTATGGCATATCAGGTAGAGGTTGAACGGCTCTACGGCGACCGCAAGAACAGTGTCGGCGGAGCGCAGCTCATGAATGAGTATGGCAAATGGATCTATGACAAGACCGAACAGCTCATCACCGACCACCGTCTGTTCCCGGCTAAGGCAGATACCCATGTCTGCCCGATATGCGGCCGACACTCGGTTATCCGCTATCCCCGCGTTGCGAAATGCCACGTTTGCGGATTCACCATGCCTTTGCAGTTCATGGGCCACAAGTTCACCGACAAGGAGGTCGCCAGCCTTCTGACCCACGGCTACACATCGCAGATAATGTTCACCAACCGTCACGGCCATGAGTTCTACGACATCGTTGTGCGCGGCAAGGGCAAAGGGCTGTCATTCGCCCCGATTGAAGCCAAATTATACTGAAAATAACCGCCGTTTGAAAATAATTCACTAAATTCGCAATCGAATCGCAGTCTATGTAACATACGACTTGCGGATTTAGTGGTTGAAGGCGGAGGGGACTCCGCCTTCTTTTTTTCACTCGGTCACATTTGAAACCGCTAAACATTGGAATACGTAAGAATCGACAAAGAGGCACTGGATGCAATGTTCGAGATAATGGAGTATCAGTCCCTTTTGATTGCGGCGATGTATGAGAAGTGCCGCTCAATCCAATCCGGCAAATGGATTCCAACTGAGACCGTCGCGGAACTGCTATGTGTTTCAACCCGGAAAGTGAGAACTATGAAAACGCTCGGACAAATCGGCTATGTAAAACATGGACGGAAATGTTTTTACAAGTCAGAGGACGTATATTCAAAAATAAACAAAGGCAAGAGTGAAAGAAATATATGACAAAGAACATGACGTTATAAGAAAATTCCTCTCGATGGGAAGGCGGAATATTGAGATGCTGGAGGAAATAGCGTTGGAATATAAACCTTTCCTGATGGGTAAACGCTTTATTACTGATGCCCAGTTATCTGAAAGACTCGGTATTTCGCGCCGAACATTGCAGGACTTCCGCGACAGAGGCATTATTCCGTTCTATCGTCTTGACGGAAAGATACTTTATGAAGAAACGGATATAGAGGAATACCTGTCCTCAATCTACATACCCAAATATTAAAAGGGAGAGTTACCGAATCGACCGGTAGCTCTCCCTTTTCAGTTGTCTGATGTTGATGTCATCTGTTGATGCTCAGTCTGTCAAATCGGTTGCGCATGGTCTGCATATCCTCATAGACGGTCTGGTCTTGAATCTTTGCGTAGATTTGCGTTGTCTTGATGTCGCTGTGTCCGAGCATCTTCTGGATTGATTCGAGAGGGACATGGTTGTTGAGCGACAGAGACGCGAAAGTGTGTCGCGCGATGTGTGTGGTAAGAGGCTTGGTTATCTTTGCGAGATCCGCAATCTCTTTGAGATAAGCGTTCATTTTCTGATTGGAACATACGGGAAGCACTACTCCGGTAGATACTGCAACGGGGTGGTTGACATATTTGTCGGCTATCTGACGCGGCACCTCCAACATCGGTATGATACTCAACTCGCCGGTTTTCTCACGGGATTTGCGTATCCACATATTGCCGTCGCGGTCTTTTTCGATGTCGCTCCATTGAAGCGATTTTATATCGCAGAATGCAAGTCCGGTGAAGCAGCAGAACACGAATGTGTCCCTGACAAGTTCCAGACGCGGCATCATGGAGAAGTCGAGTTTGAGAATCTCCATAATCTCAGCCTCAGTCAGAAATTGGCGTTTCGCCTGAGTACGGTGGAACTTTCTGCCGATGAACGGGTCTTCAGTTATCCACTTATGCGCGATGGCATACTGGATAGTGTTCTTGAGATAGCGGAGGTACTTCACAGCCGTGTTGTTGGCGCAGTTCTTGCTGACACGAAGGAAATGCTCGAAATCATCTATCATTCCTGCCGTGACATCCCTTACCGGAATATCATCGACATTCATAGTCAGACGCATGAACTCGCCGAGGTAGGTCACGCAACGTTCCCAACGCAGGTAAGTTGCATTGACCATATCGCCACGCTCCATCTCCTCTTTTCTCTTTGCGTTGGATTCAGTGAAAATCTCACATAGCATCTTAGGCTTCTCAACTTTGCCGAGAAACAGGTCGCGCATAACAATAGGGTTGACGAGTTTCTTCTCACGCACGAGATTGGTATGTATCTCGCAGAATCTGGCCCGTATCTCATCGAGGTACTTGTTCAGCTCCAGATCGCGCCGGGAGCGACCTTTCGAGAGCTTGCGTTTCTGGTCCCAGTTCTCAGGATTGACCGAGCGGCCTATGGCGAGGTCAGTCTGCTGACCTGCCACTGAAATTCTGACATACACCTTGTGGTCAGTGTAGCCTTCCGACCTTGGCTTCCTTGTGAAGAAGGTCAGGGTGAAATAAGGGTTGTTTGTCATGTTACTTACGGGTTTAATGGTTACTTAAAGATACTCATTTTTAACCCGGATTCCAAATGCACTTCGGAACATGATACTCCGGTGGTGTCGTAACCGTGTACATCAGGCCGATTTTTCGGCGAGATTTAACATTGTACACGAATTTCACACGGCAGAATGGGGAAGACCGCAGCAGGGACGACAGACAAAATCATCGGACAAGATTAAATCTTAAATAAAGTTAAAATTCACCATGTCACACCCGAATTGTGGGTCGAGGGTCGCGTTCCCGCCCGCAGAACCCCACTTTTTCAAAGTTGAATTTCTGCAAATGCGCAGTCCTCAACCTGTTGCGGGCCTTTCCGTGTAACCGTGTACATTTTTGTACACGAAACACGATGTACACGTTTTGTACACGCCTGTAGGTAATATTCTGCGTTATCCTGCAATTTCACCAAAAAGAAAAAGCACTGAAAATCAACTGATTTCAGTGCTTTGCGGTGTTCTTCCGAACCCTTTCGTGATCCGAGCGCGCTTTGTTTTGGCTCGTATATTCGTTTGATATTCAATTAATT
>CAJTMJ010000061.1 GCA_910577335.1 uncultured Duncaniella sp.
ATGTCGCACGACCAGTTCGGCAAGATACCGCAGTCGCCGGAGATGCAGCAGCAAATCCTTCAGGCAGAACTTGACACGGTTGAGGAAAACCTCGAAGTGCTGAAGCAGCAGGGCCACGACGTAAGCCGTGGTATGTTGAAAGGTCTAATCAAGCGCAAGGAGAACCTGACCGCCAAGATTGCCACCATTCAGTACCAAATGGACCAGAACAGGGATAATGTTGTAGATTTCAAGCAGATGGGCATAGACCACATCTTCGTTGATGAATCGCATCAGTTCAAGAATCTTATGTTCAACACCCGCCATGATAGAGTAGCAGGTCTGGGCAACAGTGAAGGTAGCCAGAGGGCACTCAACCTGTTGTATGCCATACGCACTATTCAGGAGAGAACCGGTAAGGATTTGGGAGCGACATTCCTATCAGGTACTACAATCAGCAACTCGCTTACTGAATTGTACCTGTTGTTCAAGTATCTACGTCCGAATGAGCTTGAAAGACAAGAGATTCGATGCTTCGACGCATGGGCGGCAATCTTCGCAAAAAAGACAACCGACTTCGAGTTCAATGTCACGAATCACATCGTGTGTAAGGAGCGTTTCCGCTACTTTATCAAGGTGCCGGAGTTGGCGGCATTCTACAACGAAATCACCGACTACCGCACTGCCGAGGATGTGGGAGTGGATAGACCGATGAAGAACGAGATTCTTCATAATATCCCGCCGACTCCACAGCAGGAAGCATTCATAGAGAAACTGATGAAGTTTGCCGAGAGTGGCGATGCCACAATACTCGGCAGAGCCCCGCTGTCGGAGACTGAGGAAAAGGCGAAGATGCTCATAGCCACGGACTATGCCCGAAAGATGGCACTCGATATGCGTATGATTGACCCCAATGCAGAGGATGACCCGAACAACAAAGCCTCGCATTGTGCCAAGATGATTGCTGAGTATTACAGAAAGTATGACGCCCAGCGTGGTACACAGTTTGTTTTCAGCGATCTTGGGACATACAAGCCGGGCGAATGGAATGTCTATACCGAAATCAAGCGCAAGCTGATAGAGTATTATGGTATTCCTGCGCATGAAATCAGGTTTATACAGGAGTGTAAAACCGAGCGGTCAAGAAAGGCTGTAATCGAGGCTATGAATAGTGGTGACGTGCGTGTTTTGTTCGGCTCAACTTCGATGCTTGGAACAGGCGTAAATGCCCAACAGAGAGCGGTTTGTATCCATCATTTGGATACGCCGTGGCGTCCCTCTGACTTAACTCAGAGGGATGGCAGAGCCATACGAGCCGGCAACGAGATTGCCAAGTTATACGCTGATAATAAGGTTGATGTAATCATCTATGCGGTCGAGAAGTCTCTGGACTCTTACAAGTTCAATCTTCTTCACTGCAAGGCGACATTCATCGACCAGCTCAAATCCGGCGCACTCGGAGCGCGTACCATCGACGAGGGTGCAATGGATGAGAAGAACGGCATGAACTTCTCGGAGTACATGGCTATTCTCAGTGGCAACACCGATCTTCTCGAAAAGGCTAAACTTGAAAAGCGTATCGCGGCACTGGAGTCAGAGCGTAAAGCCCACAACAAGGGCATCTCCGATTCCAAGTTCAGGCTCCAGACCATCAGCCATGATATTACCTACAACGAGGCGGCAATCAGTCGTATGAAAGAGGATGCAGCCCGCTATGCGGTAGTCGTTCAGCGAGACAAAGACGGCAATCCCGTCAACAATCTCACTATCGACACCTGCAACCTTCGTGACGAGCAGAACATGGGTATCCACCTGCAAGGTCTGGCGATGAAAACCGACACCCACGGTCAGTACAGGCGCATCGGAGAGGTCTATGGCTTCCCCATCAGTATTATCTCGGAGCGTGTCTTGGCTGACGGCAAGGAGACAGTTCAAAACCGCTTTGTGGTCGAAGGCAACTACAAATACAAGTTCAACAACGGCTTCATCGCCATGTCCGACACCCATGCCGCCTGCATGAACTTCGTCAACGCTCTGGAGAAAATACCCGGCATTGTGGCGCAATATGAAGAGCGCACAGCCAAGATGAAAGCGGATGTTCCGATACTTGAAGGCATCATCGCCAAAGTCTGGGGCAAGGAAAGCGAATTGAAGCAACTCAAATCCGACCTCGCCACCCTTGACCGCAAAATTACCGCCCAACTCGCTTCCAAGAAGGAGGAGCAGGACGGCGAAGAGAACAAGCAGCATCCTGAGGCTCAAAGGGTCGAGGTTAAAGATAACACATCTCAGACAAACAGTTCAAAAAAGTCAATGGTTGCAGAGCCGTCCTCAATATATAGAAACATACGCTTTCGACTTTAATTGTATGCGTAATATTGATTACGATAAAAATTTGTCATCAATCATCTAAAAACTCTTACAGTTTGTTAATATTCCAATAACGCATCTTAGACCAACTAATTTTTAATTCTAAATATCCATGCCTATGGCGAAAATCCTAATCGTAGGTGGTCCCGGTGACTACCGTGAGGCAGGGGCTATCCTCCGAAAAGGAGGGCATGATCCTGTTTCTGCAACATCTATGAAAGCTGGTATTGAGGAGGCTAAAAAGTTACCATTCGGCTCTCTTGTCCTCGTTAACTTCAGAATAGGAGACAGTGAGGGGAATCAGGCCCCGGAGTTCATTGTCAATCTACGGAAAGTTCGTATCAACCATCCTGTGATTGTCTATGGAACAAATCTTTCATCTATGGATGTGCGTAACGCCCTGAGTGAGCACAAAGCTATCGACTATGTTCAACAACAGACATTTGACAAAGAATTGTTGGGCAAAGTCAATCGTCATCTCCCCCAAAAAGGACGTGTGGGTGACCGCATTACTCCATACCCAAGGAGTTGCATGGCATTCACAAATGCCATGAATTGTCTCAACCGCATTGCGACACTTGATGTCAACGTCATGATTATTGGCGAACCTGGTCTTGGGAAGGAACGATTCGCCCGTTATATGCACAACAAAAGTAACAGGGCAGACAAGCCGATGGTTATTATAACCTATCCCGATTTTATTATGGAAACTCTTGGGGATGTAACACCCGCCTGTCATATCCGCTCATGCTTCGAGAAAGCAAACGGAGGAATCGCCGTTATCAAAAATATCCATTCATTCTGCACTCATGGCCAATCCTTGATTCTCGCAGAAATCGAATCGGGAAAATATGATGTCAGAATTATAGCGACTGCTGATGTCTCAATCAAAGAGAAAGTTGCCAACGGCTCATTCAATCATGCTTTGATGCACAATACAGCGACAACAACTGTCGTCATACCCTCTCTTCATGATAATCCGGAAGATGTGGAACCCCTCACGAAATTCTTCCTGAAAGAATTTGCCGAGACTCATAATCAACCGATATGTCAGGTTACTCCCGGTGCTCTTAATATGTTGAGAGGTCACAACTGGCCATACAATGCCAGAGAACTGCGAAATACGGTAACACAATGTGCGGCCGTATCCACTACCGGGCGTGTAACAGTCAGCAATCTTCAAAAAGACTGTTGCACCGACTTCGATGTTGCTCCCGCAGTGGCAATCGCCGGACTTGATGAAGAATCGAGGATTGTTTTCGCAATAAAGTCAACTCCGTCTCTTAAAGATGCTGCGGCATTGCTCGGAATGTGCGACAGGACACTCAATAACAAACGTAAAAAGTATGGTCTTGATTCCGATGGCAACAAGATTGCACAGAAGGTGAGTGTCTGATTCAGAAAAAATTGTTAATTTTGTATTTGAAATCAAATATGCCGCGATTAAAGAGTTGATCGCACTCGATATTAGAATAACATAAGATTACGCGAGCTTTTCTGTAAATCTGGACAATTTACGACATAATCCAACTCACGTTGCATCTTATGCTATGCTTCAAGCATAGCGTATAGGTAACAACGATGGATTATTGGCACGTCCAGAGCCAGCAGAAAATCGGAAAGCCTATACGCTATTTTTCTGTCCGTGAGGATAGGCAAATCAAATTTATCACATTAAAATGAACCATCCTGACCCTATTTAGCACCAGAAATTTTTACCGATTCGGAAATATTTGCCGATTATCCGAAAATTGGCAAAATATATTCAGCCGCGCCTATCAATCCCTAAATCAATACATTACACCTTTTCTGAAAAATTTTCAAGTCAAATTCCAAACCATGCGGTTATGATTATCGAAACCGCGGATATTCCCGGTGACAACAAAATCATAACAAATCATGTGTAACACAAAACCACCACCTGAATGAGCAAGGGCAGACGGTTGGATACCGACCCAGACTTCCTTACCGGCGCAGACGCTCTCATCGCCATACAAAAGGAAGCACCGAAACTTTCCCTCACATTCAAAGGAGAACCCATTATTCCGCTCGAAACCCTCACGGAGGCTTTCCGTGTCAAGCCCCGGACATTCCTCCGATATGCAGAGGCCGGTTTGCTTGAAATATATACAGCGAAAGTTGGCAATCTGAAGTTCGTGACTCAAAGAAGTTTCGATGATTTTATCGACAGGAATTTCCTCCTTGTCGGAAAAGAGAGAATAAAATCCCGTGAGGGAAACAATCAACAGTTTTAATCCAAGTTATTTTCTATGGAAAACAACCAAGATGAACCCAATGTGCTGATTGCCCATAATAACGAAACTGGGCAAATCGGCGCGGTGACCGGGCAGAATCCTGACGGCTCACCCAAAATGGCCGATGTGAAATCGGCATCGCTGAGCGACCTCGTTAAGTTCAGCAAAGGGCAGAATCCGCTTGAAGCGTTTATGTCCAACTTCATTCGACAGGCTAAAAATCCTTCGCTATTCGGTTTTTTCAAAGTAGCTGCCGGTAACTTTGACACTGAAGGCCGGGCACTTGCAACTCTGCTTGAAAATCCCGAGGCAAACAAGCAGATGCTTGACCCATATGCGGTAAAGGCAGATACTTACACGCAGAATGTCAAAGAAACCTCAAATGTCTCTGCCGAAAACAAAAAGTATCCGAAGGTCGATCCTGACAAAGTGGACTGGGAGCGTATAGAAAAGGAATGGGGCATCACACGCCATGACCTTGAAGAGCAGAAACAACTGACCGATATGCTCTATAATCACAAATCGCCCGGTCTGGCAAAGCTTACCACGACCATCGACGGAGAAAAACATGAATTGGAGGCTCGTCTTTCGTTCAAACACAATCCGGATGGAACTATCACACTCTCGCCGCATATCAAAAAGGTTGAGCCGCAACTCGACAAAGCCTATAACGGCTACCTGTTTTCAGAGGAAGAGAAGACCGAGTTGCTCAACGACGGTGCAATCTCGCACCCCGTGGAACTCATCAACCCCAAGACCGGCGAGAAGGAGCCAAGCATTGTCCATCTTGACAAGCTCACAAACGAAATCCAGAGCATCCCGTATAAGGATGTGTATGTCAAGAATAAAATCTGCAATATCGAACTTGACATCAAGGAAATCATGCAACTCAAAAATGGAGGAACACTCCGTGACCGAGAAATCATCACCAAGGACGGCCGGCACTTCAAGGCTGACCTGCGGTACAGCATTGACCGCCGCGACCTCGGTCTTATAAACATGACATCCTTAAAGCAGAGCGAGAACGTCGCTCAGAAGGAGGCAGCGGAGCAGTCAGAGTCCACTGCGAAGAAAAAGGTGTACAACTTTACCGATGCGGAAGGCAATCCCAAGCGACTCAGACAGTGGTATCGAATCCCGATGGACGAGAAAAAGCAGGACGAGTATCTTGCCGGGAACAATGTCGAGGTCGGCATCCTCAATGTCGAGGGTAAGGATTACATGGTCTATCTTCAATTCAACAAGGAGAAGAAAATGCCGGAGAGCAGCTTCGGAGTCTTTGAAAACGGCAAAGTGGTCGGTTTTGCTGACGCAAGCAAGGTACAGGCGGCGATCAACCTTCAGGGAAAGACAAATGAAGCCACAAAGAACGTGACCGACAAGCTGGATATGGGACAGACTGAACCGAAGAACCAACAGCAGAAGGCCCGGCAGAAGCAGCCGGACGCACAGGCGACGTCAAAGAAAAAGCCCAAAGGTCCAAGACCCTGATGACCAACCACTCTATCCTGAATCTTTAATTAACGGCGGGTAGCCTCGGAGTCCCATGACTCCCCGCCATATTTATTCACTAAAATTATTTCTCACAAAATGGTAATAATTACCGAGAACCCCCGCGCAGCCAAGGCTATCGCCAAGGCATTCAACGCGACCCCCGGCAAAATATCCGGTATCTTCAGCAGCGACGACCTCACTGTAATCGCAGTACCGCAGGATTTCCTGACACCCAGAAAACTCGACATCAACACTCTGGGCAAGTTGCCCTATATCCCCTCGACGTACAATCTGCGTCAGAACCGCCGTAAATGTCAGCGCGGTTTCGAGGGAGCAGTACGCAAAGCCATCCTCGCAGCAAGCGAAGTGGTATTCGCCTCCGAAAGCGGAGCCGATGCCCAGGCCCGTTTCGACAACCTGTGCCGTCACTTCAATGTAGGGCAAAAGACCTCCCGTATGTGGCTTGACAGCCTTCGCCGTCCGGACATCGTTTCGGCGTTGACGACCAGAGAGTCCGGGCGTCAACTCCACCGTCTCGCACAGACAGGACTGGTAAGCATGGCTATGGATTCCGCGTTCAACTATAACTTCAACAACGCTCTTCATCTCATAGGCTTTCCTAATGTCAACCTCACTCGCCGCGAAGTTGTAGTCCTCGACTTCCTTCGAGCCCTTGACGAGCACATTGACGAATCGTTCCGTTCTCCATCCACCTTCAAGCTCTGTCTCAATCCCGGTACAGGAATGGGAATGATGAGCGAACAATCGTGGGACACCATCGAGGAAGCGGAAGCCACCTTGAAGTCACTTAATTTCCCCACGATGCTCCCCGTGGAGATGGAAATCAGCATCGACGACAAGCAACCGCAGTTGTTCAGCACGACCACACTCCAGACAGAGGCGTTCCGCAAACTGCATCTTCTCCCAGGGCGTACAATGTCCACCGCCCGAAACCTGTTCAACCGTGGTGTAATCACATCTCCCTTCACCCATGAGGCATCCATCACGACAATCGCCAATCCGGTGGCAAGTATGAGTCGTGCAGAGAATAGCCTTTATCAGCTCATACGCGACCGCAAAAACGCCGTAAAAGGCTCCGGCCTGAACACAACCGGCAAAATCTCCTATTCAACGGGAGGTATCGACTTCACGCACACCCTATCTGCATCACGGGTGCAGAACGCGCCCCTCGGAATATCGCTGTGCGGTGAGCCGTTCATCGAAGCTGTCGTCAGGGAGATTGCTCCCTCTCCGGCCATAACATACGACCTGACTTCGGTTCTCTCCACTCTCATGCAGGAGTTTACCGACTCCGAAATGCCTTTCAGGGTAAAAGGAGATGACTTCGGCAGTGTAATATCGTCCCTTATAGGCAAGAATCTCGTCAAAGAATGCGAGGGAATGATATTCCTTTCCGAGACAGCCGAGGATATTATGGACAACATCGGCCGTCTATACCCCGGGGCCAACCTCGTGGCATTCCAGTTCGATGCCGATTCACTTGCGGCCGGAATCGGCACCGGCAAACAGTGCATCGCCGATTTTGGCGAGTGGCTCTATTCCTTTACTGCGGAGATGCTCGACGGCAAGCT
This sequence comes from uncultured Duncaniella sp., assembly GCA_910577335.1. Classification (GTDB taxonomy): domain Bacteria; phylum Bacteroidota; class Bacteroidia; order Bacteroidales; family Muribaculaceae; genus Duncaniella. The sequence goes on from CAJTMJ010000061.1 coordinate 7,691, forward strand.
CATCGACAGCGAGTATGCCGGGACTGTATGCCCCGTCTGCGGAGCCCACGCCATCTACCATGCAAACCACAACATCCGCTGCGCCGAATGTAACTACCGCATCGCCGATTCATATCTCGGGCGCAGACTAACACCCGAACTTACACGTCAGTTACTGACGTTCTTCTACACTTCCGAGGTCAAGGGTCTTCAGATTGAAGACGGTCAGAGATTCTCCTCGGTGCTGGCTCTGGACGCCAATTATCAGCCGACCCATGTACGGGTTCCTGATACGGACTCATTCCGCCCTGCGGTCTGACCCACAACCACGCTGACTTTATATTGTCAGCACTTTAATGGCGGCGGTTTGCGAGCCGCCGCCATTTTATAACCTTACTTCAATGTGATATTGAATGCAGAGTATAAGAACCGTCCACATCGAAGAGTCGGTGTTTGAAGATATGGTTAATCATATGGAAATGCTCCATACTATCGTTTCGGTGATGTTTGAAAAACTGGTTGACAAAAAGTTGTCCGATTGGGTAAGTGGAGAATTTGTATGCGAATATTTGAATATCGCGCCACGGACTTTAAGGTCATATCAAGAGCATGGTCTCATTCCTTATGCCAAATTAGGGAAAGCCAACCGTTACAAGGGACATGATGTAGATGCTTTGATAAAACGATGAAAACGCTGATTGACCGGAATGATAGCAGGGTGAGAATGTTTTTCCACCATGCTAACAGTATTATTGAAAAATGTGAGCATTTAGGCAAAGAGTATTATCCGATGCTTAATGGCCGAAGATTCCTTACCGTAAGGCAAGTATCCGAAAGGCTTCACATTTCGAGGCGTACTATTTTCGATATGATTGACAAAGGAACCGTTCCTCATTACAAAATTGGAGGAAAACTCCTGATTGCAGAGCAGGATCTTGAGAATTTACTGAACGCCAGTTATAGACCGTCATACTGAATACATTATGCGAATGACCGCCGGGAATAGCCCTGGCGGTCATTTGTTTTGATTAGGATAAATCTATCTTATCCTTTGGAATTGAACTTCTGGCGCATTTTCTCCATATCCTCATAGATGGTGTGGTCCTGCATTTTTGCGTAAATCTGGGTCGTCTTTATATCCACGTGCCCAAGCATCTTCGAGATGCTTTCGATTGGCACATGATTGGCCAACGACATTGTCGCAAAGGTATGGCGGGCTATATGCGACGTCAGGTGTTTCTTGATTTTAGCCAGCGATGCTATCTCTTTCAGATATGAGTTTGTGCGCTGGTTGGAGAAAACCGGTATCACCACGTCATCGGCAACAACTTTTGGATGGTCGGCATATTTCTCCATTATCTTCTGTGGTATTTCCAGAAGCGGGATGGTGCTGAGTTCTCCTGTCTTTTCCCGATGCTTGCGTATCCACTTGTTGCCGTCGGCATCAACATAGATGTCGCTACGTTTCAGCGACGAGATGTCGATGAAAGCGAGTCCGGTGAAGCAGCAGAACACGAATGTGTCGCGTACTGTTTCCAATCTCGGAAACTCATGCAGGTCAACATTCATCATCGCTTGCAGTTCCGGCTCTGTCAGAAATTCTCTTTCCGCTACTGTACGCTTGAAGCGTTTGCCCACGAAGGGATCTTCAGAGACCCATTTGTGTGCCATTGCATACTGCATCACATTTTTCAGGTAACGCAGGTAGCGGACTGTGGTGTTGTTGGCCGTTTGCTTTGTCATTCTCAGGAAGTGCTCGAAGTCCTGAATGAAGCCTCTGCTGACTTCTTTGATAGGGATGTCCTTGGTGTTCTGGGTGAGTCCCATGAACTCCTCCAGATAGGTGACACAGCGTTCCCATCGTCCGAGGGTGGCGGCACAGATGTCTCCACGCTCGAACTCTTCTTTGCGCTGCTTGTTCACTTCGCGAAACACGTCGCAAAGCATCTTCGGTTTCTCCACTGTGCCAAGATAGTGGTCACGGAGGACTTTCGGATTCACAAGCTTGTTCTCGCGAAGAAGCATATTGTGGATTTCATTGAAACGGGTGCGGATATTCTCAAGGTACTTGTTGAGTTCAAGTTCCTTTTTAGCGCGACCCGTTGCAACATTTCTCTTTTGATCCCATAGTTCGGGGGCAACGCTTCTACCGATGTAGAGCTCGGATTGCTGACCACTTACAGTGATACGGGCAAAGATTGGAAGTTCACCGTTTCTCAACGGTCGGTTCTTTCTCACGAAGAACGCCAGTGTGAAATAACTGTCGTGTAACATAGAGGTGGATTAAAAGGGTTAATAAATATAATCATTTTTCTCCACATATGCAAATCTAAAAGGCATAAAATCAGTGCCGTGACTCATCAATCGTGGGCAAAATCGTGGGCAACAAGTACCCATTCAAAAAATGCCCACGGCGGAATGATGCAATTCTATGAAATCATGGCAGAGTTTGAGAAAGAATAATCTCAATTCAACACTAATTTCAGCTTAAATTGAGCGAATCATGTTAATATATGTTATATCGCAATACTATACGACCTACAATATATAACAGATGTTAATATTCGCTCAATTCCCGCGAAATCTGAGGCTTCTGATGGCTATTTTAGGTTCAGAACCCCACCATAAATGCGGGAATTCATCTCTAAAGTTCTAATACCGCGAGAGTAAGGTATCGGGATTTTCAATCGTGGGCAAAAATGCCCACGGATTATTTGCCCACGATTTGCCCATGCGTGTATCGCACAGGGCGCACTCAGATGCCGTTTGGACATAAAGAAAAAACACTGCTACTGAACCAGTTGCAGTGTTTTGCAGTATTCTGCCGAATACTTCTGTGATCCGCCTGGGGTTGGCGAATCTTATGCTTTGCATTGATAATCAAGTTGTTGACATTGCTCTTCCTGTGGTGTACACGTTACGCACACGACAGTGTTTCAATGTTCTTCGGCATTTTTCATCCGATAGTGCAAATTTAATCATTTTCCGCGATGTACACGCTATCCTAAATGTTAAAGTTTCTGCAATCGGAATCAGCACATTAGCCGTTCTGCTGCTGTCAAATCTCAATTATCTTGTCTCTCTTGAAATCTCCATGCTCGTTTGAGAACACATAGCCGAGTTGGTTGCTGACGCATTTCACGCCTCCAATCTCCCGGTCAATGTTGCGGTGGGAATGTCCGTAAATCCAATAGTCGATAGGCAGAGATTCCATCAGAGCGTTCAAGTCGGATGTGAAGGCACCGTTGATAAGGCTTCCTTTGAACTCATCCGCCATAAGGTCGAATGACGGCACATGATGGGTGACGACAATCTTTGTTCGAGCGTTGCTATGTTCAACACTCTTTCTGATAAACTCCACGCATTTGTTGTGCTCATCATTGAATCTGTTCCATGAGAGTCTATGGTCGCCATCCCGAATAGCTCTGAAATCGGCAACTCCATGTTCCGTGAAATAAGCCTCGGAGGTTGGGATATGTGCCCAAAGTGTTGAGGCTATCAAGTCGGTTTCACCGTCAAGCGAGATTACAGAGTTATAATAAGCCTTGACATTTGCGCGTATATCCAATGTCCAGTCCTCGCATAGTTCATTTATATCAAAACTGCGGTACAGTTCATGATTGCCGGGGACAACAATAGTCTGATTGAAGTTGCGGCTGCACCAATCCCAGAATGGATGTTCGGAATACAACTCAGTGCCGAGATAGGCAATATCTCCGGCAAGCACAAGAATATCGCCTGTCGGGATTATCGGATTTTCAAGAAACCAATCGACATTTTCCTTGAACTCCAGATGCAGGTCGGAAGCGTACTGGATTTTCATCATTCGGCGGCAATGTAGAATGTAGGCAATGTTTCAAGATACAGGCGGAGTGTTTCCTCATTGGCACGCATTGCATCGCTCAGTGACTGATTGGGCAAAGAGGCTAACAGTTGCTCTGAAAATTCATTGACGGTATCAATCACTTCCTGATTCACCTCTGTATTTTCTCCCGGTACCATCGTGGCAACGAGTTTAAGCACATCATTACGGTGTTTCAGAATATCTTTGGTGTTGACATGATGCCCGCTTTCTTTTTCTGCAAGCAGATTCAGATAGGCACGGGCTTTCAATGCGGCCAACGCCACGGGCGAGGCATACCTCAATCCATTGCTTACAAATGAATTGTTGACGGTCAATCGGTAATATGGTTCATCGAGAATGATAGCGGAAAGACTCGAAACCTCACCGTCAATCGGCAATGGTTCTGTATGGGCCGCGTTTGTGAATATATCGTTATGCCGTGATAACAACTCTATTTTTACCGGATAACCAACGGCACCGTTGTCAAAGCTGTAAAGCACATACTTCGGTGTGTTGTCATCATTCTTTCTTACTCCCGGTCTGTAACCTCCGGCAGTGATGAATTGCCAGAAGGCATTGGCAAAATCTGCGGTCATATTCTCGACAATGACAATAATGTCAATATCGAGTGTCGGACGCGGGCGCATTGCTGTCCCGGCCAAAACTTCATCGCAGGCTGTACCTCCGATAATCACAAAGTTGTCAGAGAAGTCGGCAAACGCTTCCCTGAATTTTTCAAGTCCTCCTACCATTTTATTTCATTCATCATTATTTCAATTTCTTTCTCAACCCGCGGGTCTTTATCATCTTTCAATGTCAGATACAATGACAGTTTATCCACATAGCCAGAAGTGCCTAACGGTGGATACTTCCATATCTCGATGCGCTGGATGTCCTCAAAAGAGTGCAATTCGGGTATGGACGCTTTATGTTCACGCACCCACTCCGCAGTCAAGACTCTTGTCGGGACATCCTCCGAGGCAAGCATTGAGTAATGCGACAATGCGGAGATTCCACCAACATCTCCTTCGGGAAATACATTTGATGTATATTCTATGCTTTTGATTGGATCAATCAGATTGGTTGACACATTATCCCAAAGTTCTTTTCCTGACAGCTCAAACACAAGTTTCTTATTCCTGCTGCCTTCCAGACGAACCAATCCCAATGCTTCAAGTTGCTTTATGGATTTGGCGATTGTCTTATATTTA
>CAJTMJ010000062.1 GCA_910577335.1 uncultured Duncaniella sp.
GGGGGGCAATTTATCTGGTCAACCGGGGGGCAAATTCACTGAGTTTTTCCATTTAGCCCCAAATAACAATCGGTTATGTTTTCCGGCATAACCGATTGTTGTCTCAAAAATTCTTTGTAACTTTGTAATTAGGAATAGTAACGTCTATCTGAAAATGACCAACTGATAACAAAAGACCTACGGCGCGAGCCGAAAACACTTTGAAAACTCCCGAGTAGTCGTTACAGGCTTTGGTCGGCCTTCAGATGCCACGCGGGAGTTTCCCTTTTTTGAAATTATGACAATTAACTTTAACGACATATTACAAGAATCGTTACTTTCGATTCAAAATGCCTCCAACAGTCCATACGGTTTTGTTGGCTTACCGTCCGGCCTTAAAGATTTAGATAAAGCCATTTGCGGCTTTGATAACTCGGATTTAATCGTAGTCGGCGCACGTCCAGCTATGGGCAAAACTGGATTCCTTCTTACTCTTGCCATCAACATGGTGGAAAGGGAAATTCCTGTGCTGTTCTACTCTTTGGAAATGAGCAATCTACAAATAGTTAACCGTATGCTCTCCAACATAACCGGAATCGAGGGCAATAAACTATCTTCCGGTCGTATGTCGGAAGAAGAATGGGAAAACATTATAAAAGTTGGAAAGGAAATGGGAAAATTTCCCCTTTACCTCACTGACAAGTGCGACTGGAAAATCGAAAATTTCTGTAAGAAAGTAAGAGAGGATGTCGAAGAAACTGGGGCTAAGATAATCTTCATTGACTATCTGCAACTCTTTTCGACTCGAGAGAGACTACAGAACCGATATGAGGAAGTTGCTCTCTGTACCCGAGAATTGAAACTATTGGCAAGAGAATTAAACTTGCCTGTAATTGTTGCTTCGCAACTCAACCGCAATGTCGAGAACCGCACGACTGGAATATTCCGCGAAAAGATGCCTCAAATGTTTGACTTGCGCGACAGCGGCACCATTTGCGACGATGCTAATGTCGTAATGTTACTTTACAGACCCGAGTATTATACCCGTAGCTCCGAGGATGAGAATGGCAATGACATCAGAGGACTTGCTGAGGTTATTATCGCAAAAAATCATATGGGTAGAGAAGATACTATAAGACTTAAATTCTCTCCAGAAACCGGCAAATTCGAGGATTGGGAACCATATGAGCCGGAAATTCCTTTCCTCAATCGTCCGAATTATGAAGAGACTCTTGACAATTTTGATTCTTTATCTTCACCTTTCTGATTCAATATGGCTGATGAGCTGAAACAATTTGAGGATAGACTGTGGGAAGCAGCCGACAAGCTGCGTTCTGAGAGCGGTCTCAAATCAACGCAATATTCAACCCCATTATTGGGGCTGATATTCCTACGTTTTGCATCCAACAAACACGATAAGTTCAAAGATGAAATTGAAGCCGAGTATTCCGCTTCGCAGAATACCCGTAACCCGAAAACACGTGAGGAAATCGCTTTGAGCAAATGCGGATATTATCTGCCGGAGAAATCTCATTTTGACTATCTGCTCAGTTTGAGTGAGCAAGAGGATATTCCGCTTGCAATCAAACAGGCGATGGAGGGTATCGAGCAGCACAAGCCCGAACTTGTAGGCTCGCTCCCCAAAGATGAATATTTTAATCTTGAACCTAAGGAAGACGGCGAGAACATACGCGACTACTCGCTCACTGCCTCGCTTCTGAAAATCATAAATTCCATTCCTCGCGATTTGGAGGGGGATGTATTCGGAAAGGTTTATGAATACTTCCTCGGCAAGTTCGCAAGCAGTGAGGGGAAAGGTGGCGGTGAATATTACACCCCGACTTCCGTTGTCCGTCTTATGGTTGAAATGATTGAGCCGTATCAAGGACGCATCCTCGACCCGGCTTGTGGTTCGGGCGGTATGTTTGTGCAGAGTGCCGACTTCGTTCAACGTAGCAACGATCGCCCCGACCGTATCAGTGTTTACGGTATCGAGAAGGAGAACGAAACAGTAAAGCTCGCGCGAATGAATATGTTCCTTCACGGCTTGAACGGAAACATAGTTCAAGCCAATAGCTATTACAGCGACCCACACAATTCATTCGGCACGTTTGATTTTGTAATGGCAAATCCTCCTTTCAATGTCGATGATGTCAGCTACGACAAAGTAAAGGACGACCCCCGATTCAACACTTTCGGAATACCTAAAAACAAGACCAAATCTAAGAGCAAGGATGGCGAAACCGTGCCAAACGCGAATTATCTATGGATAAATCAATTCGCCACGGCACTCAATGACACCGGGCGAGCCGCCCTCGTCATGGCTTCTATTGCCACTGATGCCGGAAAGTCAGAGGCCGAGATACGCGCCCGTTTGGTTGAGGATGGCATTGTGAGCGCAATGCTTTCACTGCCGAGCAATATGTTCTTTTCGGTTACTCTCCCGGCCACTCTTTGGTTCTTCGACAAAGCACGACGCGAGGATAAACGAGTACTTTTCATCAATGCCCGCAATTTCTATAAGCAGGTTGACCGCGCACATCGAGAATTTACCGATGAACATATAGCCAACCTCGCTTGCATCCGTCACCTATTCCAAGGCGATGAAGCCCATTGGCACTTGCTAATGTCGCATTACGACAACCGCATCCACGATTTGACTGCTAAATATGAGAGTTGCGTTGAAGAAAGAAATGCAGCAACCCTTGAAGCCGAAACTTTCCTTTCGGAGAATCCCGGCAAAAATCTTAAAACCGACATCAAGCGCCGCATAGATGCCGCCGAGGCCGCTCTTGCTGAGGCCGAAAAAGAGTTAAACCATATAACTTCTATGCGCCAATGGCTTATAGACAACTTCCCCGGCGGCAAGTATCGCGATGTTATCGGTCTTTGCAAGGCCGCATCCATTGAAGAAATTCGTGAACAAGACTACTCGCTCAACCCCGGTCGTTATGTCGGCGTCAGCTTTGACGTAGAAGACCTAAACGATTTCCGCGAGAGTATGACCTCGCTAAAATCAGAACTATCCGATCTGAATGATAGTGGTAAAGAGCTGATGAGCAGAATTTTGTCTAATCTAAGTCAATTGGGGATATGAAACTTGGTGACATATGTACTATTACATCAAGTAAACGTATATTCGCTTCGGATTATGTTGATGTCGGTATTCCTTTTTATAGGTCTAAGGAAATAATTGAAAAAAATCGTGGAGAAGAAGTATCCTCTCCATTATATATCAGCGAAGAAAAATTTGATGTAATAAAGAGTAAATTTGGAGTGCCAAGCAAAGATGATATTTTATTGACCTCTGTCGGGACTATTGGTATTCCATATCAAGTTCAAAGTTCAGACAATTTTTATTTTAAGGATGGAAATTTGACTTGGCTTAAAGATTTTACGAAATCTATAAACCCTCGTTTTATTTATTACTTTATATCAAATTCCTTTTTCAGAACCTATCTTAATTCAATATGTATAGGGTCATCACAGGCAGCTTTAACTATTGAAAAATTAAAGAATATTGAGATTTCTGTTCCAACAAAAAATATTCAAAACAGAGTAGCTGATATTCTTACCCTTTTTGATGACCTTATTACACTCAACAATCGTCGCATTGCTATTTTGGAAGAAATGGCTGTGCGTACATATCGTGAGTGGTTTGTGTTTTTCCGTTTCCCCGGCCACGAATCCACCGAGTTTGTCAATGGTTTACCTAAAGGATGGGAATATCGCTCTGTTACAGATATTTTGCAGATTCTTTATGGCAAAGACCATAAGTTGGTTTATGATGGATTGTTTCCTATATATGGCTCCGGGGGAATAATGCGTTATGGAAACGAATATTTATATGAAGGAGAATCTGTTTTAATACCTAGAAAAGGTACTCTTAATAACATAATATTAGCGGATGGCAAGTTTTGGTGTATTGATACAATGTTTTATTCAATACCTAAAATTCCTAAAATCTGCAAACTTGCTTTTTTTCAACTTAAAGCTTTTGATATGGAAGTGTTTAATTCTGGGACAGCTCTTCCGAGCATGACTATTAAAATTCTATCATGTCTTAAATTGCTTGTTCCGGATGAAAAATACAGAACGCTTTTTGAGCAATCCATATCAGATATTTTTAATGAGGTAACACACTTTAAGAAGTTAAATGCTACGCTTCAGCAGATGCGCGACCGCTTGCTGCCTCAACTTATGAGTGGCCAGCTTGAAGTAGCACCTTAAATCTTTGTAGGCAATGAGATACTTTATTAAGGAAGATGATATAGAGCGAGAACTCATTGATGTTTGCCTCAATGAATTGGGCTACAACAATCATTTCAATTGCTATGTGACCGACCATTTACATCGCAGCTCGGAGCGCGGTGTGCTTAACCTCGACGTACTCCGCCGCGAGGTCAAGCGCATAAACGCATCGGCCACCGACCGCCTGCAAGGCTTCGATGATGCAGATGTCAATACCGCAATATCAGCACTCAATGATATAGACCTGCACTCCGACCCTGCTTCGCTCAATGCCACTATTCTTACACGGATTATGAGCGGCTTTAAGATGCCGGTGCTTCAATCGAATGGCAAGCGTGAGCCTCGTACCGTGCAATTCATTGATTGGGAGAATCCTACAAGCAACCAATTTGACGTTGTCAACCAACTTTGGATTCAAGGCGATGTTTACCGTCTGCGACCTGATGTCATTATATATGTCAATGGACTACCGCTCATAACTATTGAGTTAAAAGACAGCAACATTCCTGTCAAGGAGGCTTTCTCCAACAACTTGGCAAGATACAAAGATGCCATTCCTCAACTTATGGCCTATAACGCTGTGCTCGTTGCGAGCAATGGGTTGCATACCCGAGTAGGTGCGACTTATGCCGACTGGGCTTTTTTCGCTCCTTGGTTCAGAGCATCTGAGAAGGATAAAATCAACAAAGATGAAATCGAAAGCGAAAAAATCAGTCTTGATGTAATGGCTCGCTCGTTGTTGAAAAAGGAAAATTTGCTTGATTACGTTCACAATTATATCCTTTTCTACAACGGCTCCAAAAAGATATGTGCCAAAAACCATCAATTCCTCGGAGTGAGCAGAGCCGTCGAGCGATATAAATATCTCTGTGGCTCACCTCGCGAAGAAGACCGCGGAAAGATGGGTGTGTTCTGGCATACACAGGGAAGCGGCAAAAGTTTTTCAATGGTGTATCTTGCACGCTTGCTTAAAAACCGTTTTCCGGGTAATTTCACGTTCCTTATCATAACCGACCGCGAAGACCTCGACAGTCAGATTTACCGCAACTTCTTACATAGCGGCTTTATGAGTGCCGACGAAGACTGCCAACCTAAAACAAGCGACCGTCTCCGCACAATGTTTGAAAAGGAAGACCACCGCATACTTTTTACGCTTATTCAGAAATTCCGTTACGATAAACGCAAGAAATATCCCATTCTCTCTGAACGAGATGATATCATTGTTTTTATCGACGAGGCTCACCGCACACAATATAAATCGCTTGCCGAAAATCTCAGGGCAGGTCTGCCTAACGCCAAGTATATGGCGTTTACCGGCACACCGCTTTTTGGAAGTAAAAAACTCACCAATAAATGGTTTGGCGAAACGGTCAGCGAGTATAATTTCAGTCAGGCTGTGCAAGATGAGGCCACCGTGCGCCTCACTTATCGCAACCACCTGCCTGAGGTGCAGAATGAAAATCCGACCTTCAGTGCCGACTTTATCAATATTCTTCAAGATGAAGAACTTGATGATGACAGTCGCCAACGTCTTGAACGCGAGTATGCCAAAGAACTTGAAATACTTCGCCGTCCGGCGCGTCTTAACAAGATAGCCGATGATATAGTAAATCATATCATCAACCGTGGCTATCTCGGCAAGGCAATGGTGGTTAGTGTTGACCGCTTTACCGCCGTCAGAATGTATGACCTTGTCACCGCTAAATGGCAGCAAAAGATTGCCAAAATCAACCACGAACTGATGTCGCTCAATCCTACATCTGCGGAGTATCAGACCAAACTGAAAATCCGTGAGTGGATGCGCTCTACCGATATGGCTGTCGTAATAAGCGAAAGCCAAGGCGATGATGAACGCTTTGCTGCCGAAGGTCTAAACCTTCGTCCTCATCGTGAGCGTATGAACGATGTTAACGAAGAAGGACAGGAATTGCAAGACCTGTTCCGAGATGAAAACAACCCTCTACGGATTGTTTTTGTATGCTCCATGTGGCTCACCGGCTTCGACTCTCCAATGGTGTCAACTCTTTATATGGATAAGCCTCTTGCAGGGCAAAATCTTATGCAGACTATTGCGCGTGCCAATCGTCGATGCTCGACACTTGACGTGCTTGGACGAGAAAAATCGTGCGGTCAGATTATCTCTTACTGCAATATCTTCGGCAGTCTGAAAAAAGCTTTTGCCACCTATGGAGATGCGCAAGGAGGCGGTGACGATGCGGATACCGATAATCCCGGAACTGACACCCCCGCAGGCAATACTCCTGCGGCTGTGACACTTGATGAGCTTTACACACATCTTCGTGCTGCCATTTCTCAGTGCGTGGAATGGTGTCGAGGTCTTGGTGTCGATTTGCAGAAAATTCTCGACCTCAATAAAGCTTTCAACCAGATTTCTCTCTTTGACCAATACGCTAACATTCTCATAAATCCTGTTGAGCGCAAGGCTCAATTTGCTGTGTTTGATAACACTATTTCACAGATTTATGATGAATGTTTGCCCGATATTATCAGCATCAAAGAGGAATTTGTAATGGCCGAGGTAATCCATTATCTCAGACAGGTTATGGATAACTCAGTTGACCGAGGCAATCTTGATTCAGCTCGCCGCCGCATCAAGGATTTGCTCAATCAGAGCATTGTGCCGAAAGGTGACGGCCCGGCTGAAAATAGAGAGTACACTATCAAGGAGTTTGGAGAATTTGACCTTAGCCGTCTTGATATTGACAAACTCCGGGAGCAATACAGCGAATCTAAGTGCAAAGCACTTGAAATCGCTGAACTTGAAGATTTCATCTCGCAAAAACTCGATACAATGCTCAATCAAAACAGCGAGCGCCGTACTTTTGCTGAGGAATTTCAACGCATTATCGACCGTTATAATGCCGGAAGCACAGAATCTGAGCAAGCGATTCGCGAACTCATAGACTTGCTTAGCCGTATGACGGCAGAGCAACGCCGCGCTTCTGAGGAGGGGCTTACAGAGGAAGAACTCGAAGTGTTCGATATACTCCGCAAGGAAAATCTCTCAAAAGATGATACCATAAAGGTCAAAGCTGCCGCCCGTGATTTGCTTTCAAAATTGAAATCAAATCAAGACCAGCTGTTTACCACTGATTGGTATAAAGATAGTTCTAAGAAAAGCTCCTTCATCCTGTTCGTTAGAGATACTCTTGACAGGACGTTGCCGGACTGCTACGACCGGACAACATTCAGAGAGAAAAATGAGCTCCTATGTAATCAATTCATTGTCCGTGCATCTCAAAATGGCGGATACCTTTTCGCAAGTTAATACATTAATAACGGAAGAAACCTAATGAAAACAGAGTGGATTAAAGCCATAATAACTCAACTTGCTGCATTATTTTTGTTCATAGCATTAAATGCAGAAATAATGGGTTGGTTTGATGAATATATTTTACCAACTCTTTCAAGGATGAACGAAGGATCTATCTCATCAATAATTTTCGGTGTGATGTGTTTATCTACGATAGTCTTTTGGGTTAATAGATTTCGGTATCATTATTATGTAAAGCCCATATATGTCTTGAGTAGTATCAGCCTATCATCTGTTTACTGGTTTTACAGACTCTTTACAGATGAATATATTGTAACAGAATCAGATATTTTTCATATAGGTTTTTCAGATGTCATTTTTGGTGGTTTATTCCTATTTGGTATAATCTCTCTTTTAGTTGATTTCATTGAATTAGATGAGCCCACTTCAAACGAATCACAAAATGAAGATAAGGCTCTTTTGTTAGAGGATAAGCCTATTACTAAAAGAGAGCAAGATAGACTTGGATTCGGTGATGAAGTCGATACGTTGTATCAACGTATTATAGAACGAGGGACAACATCAGCATTAAGCATTGGCATAAATGCAAGATGGGGAGATGGGAAGTCCTCATTTATTAATCTTATGGAGGAAAAATTCCTTCAGAATAAAGATCTGTTTATCGTAATTCGATTTAATCCTCGCTATTCAACCAATGACAAAATTCAGTCTGCGTTCTTTGAGGAATTATACTCTGAATTAAGTAAATATGATTCAAGATTTAAGAGTTCATTCAATGATTATCTTAGGGTAATTGATGTAATGACTGATAACAAATACTTATCGGCGTTGTTTCAGTCATCCACGTTATTTAACCGAGTCAATGAAAAATCAAGGATTAATGGAGCAATAAGGCGTTTAAAAAAACGAGTTATTGTTATTATCGAAGATTTGGATCGTTTGACGGGAGATGAAATTGTTGAAGTCTTCAAATTAATTGATGGTAATGCGGCCTTCGATAATCTAATCTTTATCAGTGCTTATGACAAGGGGCGTATAAATTCACTTTTAGAATCAAAGGACGAATGGGCTGCATTCTCCGATAAATTCTTCACATGGGAACGCCCTCTTCCATTGCGATCATCACAACTATTATTAGATTTCCTAATTCCAAACTTAACAAGCGGTCTTTCATTTAATGATGAGGAGATAGAAGATGTCAAGAGCTCAATAATAGCAAACTCCTCATTCTTTACATTCTATCTTAAAAATTTAAGAGATGTCAAGCGGTATATTAACTTAGTTAAACCATCTCTCAAGAGAATCTATAAAGAAGTAAAACTAAGGGATTTCTTGCTTATAGAATTAGTTAGATATAGGTATCCAGATGAGCATAGAGTTTTGTATGAACAGAATTCCCATAAAGACAGCGAAACAAATTTTGAACGAAAAATAACCATTGACGGACTTGAAGACCAATATAACTCAAAGGATATTCTGAAAGTTTTATTCCCTGCTGATGGGAACAATTCCTATCGATCCATTAATTCGGTAGGTGGCTTCTCGATATACTTTCAAGAGCATTTATTTGAGCGTATCAGCAATGAAAAATTAAGCTCAATGTTAAAAAAGGAGCAAGATTATAGAGCGATTATCAATGAAGTATTAAACAATCAAGGGTGGAATCAGCTTAGAGAGTATCTGGGATCTCTCAATACCCTTGCTTTGCCGAGTTGGGAAGCTGTAGTTAGATATATTGATATTTATATATATCTTAGTGCACATTATAGCGAAACGTTATACTCAATTCTCAATGTAGGTATTCTCCTTGAAAAAAAGGTTGTAGAGAGACTATGTATAAAATTGGGGATTTCAATAGATGATTATAAATCTACACTATATGACAAGCTGATAGGCGGTAATAATGAGTATCCCTATGAAATAGTTAAGCAACAACTATGGGCGTATAAGAGTGGTGAATTAAGACATGAACTGGTTTTCTCTGAAGATCAATTGCTAATTATACTTAAAAAATCACTTAAGAATTTGATTAAAAATAATCCCGGTTATACCCCATTGCATAATAATATTCTTAGAGCTTGTATCGCATTTATTGACCCAACGAGTAAAAAGGTTACCCTTGATGTTGAAGCATGTGAAATGGTCTTGCATTCGATTGAAAGTAACCCGAATGAATATATCAATGATTTTGTTTATTTGGCAGGTGTTTCGTCTTCTCCTGATTGGAATAGTATTACCTGTGATCCATTCTGGAGGCAAATATTCCTAAGTGCAGAAAATTTAAAGGACTTTATTTTCAATGAAAAGCTGGATGCCTTACCCAATATCAAGAGAGTGCGTAACTTTTGGTCAATTTACGAAGCGAACAGCTATGAACCCATCGAATTCCAAGAGCAGGGCCCTGTTCAAGCAAAGATTGATTCAGACCTTGTAGCCGAGCGTAAACTTTTAGACGAGATTTTAGAGATCGAAACTCTTGTAAATTCAATAGCTATTTCACCGGATAGTTTTGTGGCTGCATACAAAGTTCTCAAAGACTCTTTAGAACGTCTGTCTTCCAATACTCTTTACATAAAGAAAAATGGTGACGTAAGAAAATCCATTCTGAAAAAAAGAGACGAATTAAAACTTTATAGAGAATCTGAACCCTTGAAAATTACACCAGAGATTATTGATAAAATTAAATCTTATGAAGATTATCTTGATGAACGTTTAAGACACTGAATATGTAGGATTATTTATGGATAGAGGACAGATAACACTCTTTAAACGCAGGAAGGCGAAACGAAGATATACATTTTTTAGACGATATGGATTCAGACAATAATATAATCATATATCAGGGTGAGGACGGCGAGACTCGCATTGAGGTGAAGTTTACTGGGGAGACGGTTTGGCTGTCTCAGCAGCAGCTTTGCGAGTTGTATCAGACAAGTAAGGCTAATGTCAGCGAGCATATCAAACATATATTTGAGGACGGTGAGCTTGATGAGGATTCAGTTGTTCGGAAATTCCGAACAACTGCCGCCGATGGTAAGTCGTACAACGTGACCTACTACAATCTCGACATGATTATTTCGTTGGGGTATAGGATTCGGTCGGTTATCGCTACGCATTTCCGCAGGTGGGCTACTGAGCGGTTGAAGGAGTATATCATCAAGGGGTTCACAATGGACGATGAACGGTTGAAAGGAAATGGCGGTGGTGCTTACTGGCGTGAGCTGCTTGACCGTATTCGTGACATCCGTTCATCGGAGAAGGTGATGTACCGTCAGGTACTCGACCTTTATGCTACTGCCGTGGATTATGACCCTCGCAGTGACATCTCAGTGGAGTTCTTTAAGATTGTGCAGAACAAGTTGCACTTTGCCGCTCATGGTCATACTGCCGCCGAAGTTATCTTTCATCGGGCCAATGCTGAGTCTCCGATGATGGGGCTTACTTCTTTCAAGGGCGACCATCCGACCTTGCGCGATGCAAAGATTGCCAAGAACTATCTCAGCGAGGATGAGTTGAAGATTCTGAACAATCTTGTGTCGGGATACTTTGACTTCGCCGAGATTCAGGCGATGAAACGACGCCCGATGTATATGAGCGACTATGTGCAGCAGCTCGACAATATTCTGTCTTCGACAGGCGAGGCTTTACTCAACGGCCCCGGCACAGTCAGCCATCAGCAAGCTATGGAAAAAGCCGAGCAGGAATATCGTCTGTTCCAAGTGCGCGAACTATCCCCCGTGGAACGAGCATATCTCGATACTATAAAAGCCCTCAATGCAAAAGCGAAAGGGAAAGGCAAGAGTTCCGAAAAATAATGGGCGGAGCCGCCTGTTGAGGTTCGAGGGGAGGGTGAACGGCGGACTTCGGTTGACACCATTTGCACGTAATATGCACGTAAAACAAAAAGAAAGCGAGATAACTATTGAATTTTCAATCAGTTATCTCGCTTTTAGAGTGCCCAGAACAGAAGCAACCAAATGAAAGACTATGCAAGGATATGGAAGTGGGT
>CAJTMJ010000063.1 GCA_910577335.1 uncultured Duncaniella sp.
ATTGAGTTGCTTGAGCCGTATGAGGGGAAACTCTCACGTACGGTTCTTAGGGGAGAAAGTGGCAGCAATGCCCCCGCCTTACCCGATATCCAGAAGCAGGGGGACTTCTTCGTAGAGTCGCCTATCATCCTGTTGGCGAGTATTATATGGTATCTCAAACTCTACAAGGGAGGCAAATACTGCACCTTCCCACATGCCATCGAGTTCCTTAACCGCCGTTATGAGGATATTTTCCCGATACTGTCCTCATACCCGGAGCTGGAGAACTACCTTTCTCCGTTTATGGACGCATGGCAAGGTGGAGCCGCAGATCAGTTGCAGGGTCAGATCGCATCGGCAAAGATACCTCTGTCCCGTATGATTTCGCCTCAGCTCTACTGGGTAATGTCAGGCAATGACTTCACTCTCGACATTAACAACCCACAAGCCCCGAAGATACTCTGTGTCGGCAACAACCCCGACCGCCAGAACATCTACGGTGCCGCCCTCGGATTATACAACTCCCGTATTGTCAAGCTGATTAACAAGAAGGGTATGCTCAAATCGGGAGTGGTGATAGACGAGCTTCCGACCATCTATTTCAAAGGACTCGATAATTTGATAGCTACCGCCCGAAGCAACAAAGTTGCCGTCTGTCTCGGTTTTCAGGACTTCTCACAGCTGGAGCGCGATTATGGCAAGCCCGAAGCAGCCGTTGTGATGAACACTGTAGGCAATATCTTCTCCGGGCAGGTAGTAGGCTCTACCGCCAAGACCCTCTCCGAACGTTTCGGCAAGGTACTCCAGAAGCGTCAGTCTATCTCAATCAACCGTCAGGACGTATCCACCTCCATCAACACGCAGATGGACAGCCTCATTCCGCCGAGCAAAATCAGTGGTCTCTCGCAAGGAATGTTTGTCGGTGCTGTTTCCGACAACTTCGGAGAACGCATAGAGCAGAAAATATTCCATGCCGAGATTGTGGTGGACAGCAAGAAGGTAAAAGCCGAGGAGGAGGAATACAAACATCTGCCCGTTGTCACCAACTTCATAGATGAAGACGGTAATGACATGATGGAATCGGCTATCCAGAACAACTACCGCGCCATCAAGGAGCAGGTGAAAAGGATAGTCGCCAAGGAGAAAATGCGCATAGCAGCCGACCCTGAACTGCGACACCTTCTGGATTTGAAGTAAAACAGCTCGTAAAAATACCCGGACACCCCAACCGGGTAGTAAAAAAAACGAGTTTTTTAACGGCATGAAAGCTTCTTGAATTCAGTGAGATAGCACCTCGCTGATTTTTTTATTACGCAATCGTCACCCGGTTGAAAACAACTGTGGATAACACCTTTAGGCGGCAGAGTAATTTTGCATCGTAAGTTTTAATCAACGAAAGAAAAAATGGATATAACTACGATACAGAATACAAATACTGTCACCATTGTGATAACCGCTGAGCAAGCCGGTGACTTTATAAATCTTCTCACCCGCATTGCAGATGGCATGGACAGGCTGGTGATCAATGCGGCACCACCGCCTATACCTTCCGAACCGCCACAAGAGACGTATGGCATAAGACCGGATGCCATGTATCCCGAATGGCAAGTGCTGAAGATTTTCTCCTGCTGTGATAAGACTCTCCGTAAATGGCGCAAAGAATACGGACTACGCGCTTATCAAAGCAAATCAGGCTCAAAAGGCTCCCGAATCTGGTACTGCGGTCAAGACCTGATAGATTTCTTCCGGGAGTTTGCCGTGGCTTTGGCAATCAATACACCCAAGCCCATCGAAAAAGAGGTCCCCACGGGACAAATGTGTGACCCTCCAAAAAATTTGAAGCTCGAAAATGCAAGAACAAGATTTGAAAAACCAAGACGCGCTGATTGCGCGCAACAGTCTGACGGGTGAGTCGGGCGTGGTGACCGGACTTAATGAGGACGGTTCCCCAAAGATGGAAGACCCGGCAAAGGCTTCCAAGTTCCTGACCTTCGACCGCCATGCCGATATTCTCGACAACTTCCTGCGCAACTTTGTCGCCCAATGCAAGAATCCCACCATCTTCAACTTCTTCAAAGTATCGGCCGATCAGGTTCCCACGACGGGCTTTGCCGTCAACCAGATGGCACAGAACCCCGACATGCCCGGCGCAAAGGATATGCTTGCCGGAGTTGAGGTAAAAGTGCCCGACGGCACTCCCGCTCAGGAACAGACCGTGGCACAGGCACCTCAACCTGAACAGAAAGAGACACCCGCTGAGACTGTCAATCAGGCTTCCGAGCCGGAACAGACACAGCCTAAGCGATACCGACAGATTGACGAATCCAAAATCAACTGGGACAATCTCGCGGCATGGGGCATCAGCAAGGAGTCGCTCGGTGAACAGAATCTCCGCAACATGGTCAACAACCGTATGTCTGACCTTGTGAAAGTGACTCCGACCTTCGGCAACGAGAAGTATGAGCTGGAAGCCCGTCTCTCGCTCCACGAGAACCCCGACGGCAGCATCAAGGTGGTGCCTCACTTCATCCGTCAGGAACCCAATCTGAACGATGAGTTTCACGGCGTGAAATTCTCAAAAGAGGACAAGGATATGCTCAAAGCCATCGGCAACCTCGGACGAGTCATCGACCTGAAGGATGCCAAAGGCAACACAATCCCCAGCTTCGTCAGCATCGACCGCAAGACAAACGAGCTTATCGCTCTCCCGGTGGCGTCGCTCTACATCCGCAACAAAATCGGCGAGACGGAACTGACTCCGCAGGAAATCGGTATCCTCAAATCGGGCAAGCAGCTCCACAAGGAAGTCACGCTCAAAGACGGAAAAAGTTTCCCCGCCGTGCTTCAGGTCAGTGCCGCCGAGCAGAAAGCAGAGTTCGTCCCTGTCCATGCCCGCCTCGGACAGCAGAAGTCCCAGTCGCAGGAGCAGGAACAGAAGCAGAAGAGTGATACACCAGCCGAAAAGAACACCAACAACTGGGTACTGAGCGACGGAAGCATCAAGCCTCTGGGCAAGTGGAAGAGAGTCGAGTTCTCCGAACAGCAGAAGGCAGACTACACCGCCGGAAAGACCATCAAGGTCGATGGAGTCCCGGATGCGAAAGGAGTGCCGAGCACTATCTACATCCGCTTCAATCCTGAAAAGCAGCGTCCATACACCTACAACACTGATCCAGATAACGCCAAGGTCATAACTCCGGCGGATGAGAGCAAGACTCAAGTCGCGGTCAACTCCGAGGGTAAGACCAACGAGGCGACAAAGGGACTGAAGGAACCGCTCGAACAGGGACAGACACAACCCAAACCGGAACAAAAAAAGAAGTCAGGGCAGAAGCTCTAAACAGCTGATACTCACACCACGGCTCGCAGGTGTGAAAGCATCTGCGAGCCATTCTTATACTCTTTCCGGAACAGTAAATTTCAAAACAAAACCCACAAACACAATTAGTTATGATTACTATCATCGCCCAAAATAAGATTTCCGCACTCGCCATCGCACGTGCCACAGCCAACGACAACGAAGGCAACCGTCACTTCTACGGCAGCAAGTATTTCATCACTTGGATGACTCCCAAAATGATTGAGATTACCACTCCCTGTGGACTCGTTTCCTACTGGTTCCGCGACCAGAGCTTTCCTCATCTCCCCAAATATCTCACGCTCAGCATCACCACTCGTAGCGGCAAGGACGGGGAATCGATGACCCCGGAGGCAAACGCGCAGCTCGACATCATCAAGTCGCTGCTTGCCAAGAGCGAGAGCATCATTGTTGCCACCGACCCCACACAGGAGGGCGAGATGAGTTTCCGCTATCTCTATTCCTACCTGCACTGCACGCTCCCTTACAGCCGTGCTATCATCAATGACCTGACCATCAAGGGTGTCAACCGTGCCATATCCTATACTATGCCTGCGGAGAAGTATGACAAATGGTACAACGCAGCCCGTCTCCGTGACGAAGCGGACTGGCTCGTGGGTGTCAACGCCCGACGCGCTTTGGCTTTCGCCGCCGGCCGTGGCACATACCGTATCGGTCGCACAAGCGCATCAGTGCTGAAGATGATTGCCGACCGCAATATTATGGTCAAGTCTGCGGAACAGACAACAGAACGGCATACCACCGTGGCTGTCAAGGATCGAAACGGCAACATCTTCGCTCTGCACAGCATCGAACCCAACTGCGTCACTGCCAATGCGACCTCAGAGGTCAAGATTATCTCAGTGGAGAAGAATGAAAACAAGGTACGCACCCCCAAGCTCTACAATCTCATCAATCTCCAGATAGATGCAGCCCGTCTATTCGGAATGACTCCGCTCCGTACCTACGAAGCCGCCCTACGTCTTTTCGGTCGGAAACTCATCTCTTACCCTGTCGCCGCAGGTAGCACCGTACCCCAGCGTAAGTATCAGGAGTGTCGCAAGGTTCTGGAGAAGATGCTCTCTTACAGCAACTACGCCTCGGTGGCTATGGCAAATCTCGGATTTGCTCCCGGTCGCGGTGTCGATAAGAGTAACTTCGGAACACACGGCATAGTGGCTACCGGGGTGCCTCCTCTCGTACTCGACGAAGACATGAGCCGCATCTATCATCTCATCGTCAAGCGTATGTACCAGACATTCTCCAAGGATGCGGTTGTAATCCGCTCCCGCATCATCGCCGAGTGCGAGGGAGTGCGCTACCAGTGGAGCGGAGAAAGCTACAAGACAAAAGGCTGGCACACACTGTTCCCCGACACGCTGATGGATACGCAGCCGGTTCCTGCATTCACAGCCAATGAGGAGGTCTCCCTTTTTTCAGCGGGGGCATACACTTCCAAGACATCTATGCCGGAGGACTATACCGACGCGACTCTCATCGAGGATCTTCTCGCAATCCGCGGCACTATCAATGCCGACGGTATCGCAAAGGACATCGTGCATCTGGAGTCCAGCGGCCTCATCGAGCGCGACGCATGGGGGCATATCTCCATCACGACCAAAGGCCGTCTGCTCTACGGCATAGTCAGGGAGATGAAGATTGCCGACATCTGCGAAGTCATCAAGATGGACAACCTCATGAAAGAGGTGACACGCGATAAAATCTCGGCAAGTGCCTATGATACACAGATAAAGCAGATTACCCGCGATGTGACGGCTGAGATTCTCGCTTCTGCGAAACTCTATCCCCGGATGGAGGAAGACATCCCTTGTCCTCATTGCTCAGAGGGCGTGATGAAGACCTTCGGCAGAGTGGCGATGTGCGACAATCCCGAGTGCGGCCACTATGTATTCCGCCAGTTCTATGGCGTGACACTCTCTCACAGCGAACTCGCATCGCTCATCAACACCGGCTCCACTCCTCCCATAGCAGGATTCCGCGCACGCAGCGGCAAGACCTTCAAAGCCCGAGTGATCATCAATGCCGCCGGCAATACGCAGGTGGTCAGCAAAAACAAATCTGAAAACGCCTAAACAAATCAATTATGAAAAATACTCCCGACGCATACGAGAGATATCTCTCGACATACCTCTCGAACAACAACTATCCCGAAGCCGAAGACCTCAGCTTCATCACCGCCCGCGCTGATCAGGCATACGATGTGTTCTGCGAGGCAAGACGCGGAGGCGTGGATGTATCCACCGCCGAGGAACTGGCTCTGATAGCTCTAATGCAGGGCTATCAGGGGGAGAGTTTCGATGACCTTGTCCGCGAAATACTCTTCGATTACTGCCCGGAAGAAGGCTACGACTTCTTCATCTCCGATATGGAGGATAGGCTCGAAGATTACCGTGAGCAATATTCTCCCGATAAATATCCGCCGTATTCAGCTGAGTACGAAGCATTCAAGACCGAGCTGCTCGGTGTAATCGACGACTATTTCACAACTTATCTCCCTACTGAATAATGGCTTATAACCGACTACAAACTATGCGCGACAATATCGAGGCGATAAGGCTTGCCTTTCGCCTCGGTGTTGCGGGACGCACAGCGCAGACTGCCGAAGAGCAGGAGATACTGCGTAAGTATGCCGGATTCGGTGGACTGAAGTGTATCCTGAATGATGCCAACGAGCTGGCGGATGCTGCTAAGTGGAGCAAGTCTGATATAGAGCTGTTTGCGCCGACAGTGGAACTGCGCCGTATGATTCATGATTACAGCCACAATGACAAGGAGTTCAAGGAGTATATGGATTCGCTTAAAGCCTCGGTGCTGACAGCATTCTATACGCCTCAGCCTGTTGTTGACGCAGTTTCCGATGTACTGAAATACTCCGGTGTCGATGTCAAAAGATTTTTGGAACCGTCGGCAGGTCAGGGCGTTTTTGTTGATTCGTTTCTGCGGAATGACAAATATCCCGGTGCCGAAGTGCTTACCTATGAGAAGGATTTGCTCACCGGTAAAATTCTGTCAGCCCTGCACCCGTCAATACTGACCCGCATAGAGGGCTTCGAGAAGATTGAAAGCGATTTCAATGGATATTTCGATGTCGCAGCCTCAAATGTGCCTTTCGGCGATTTTGCAGTTGCAGACCCTGCGTATGCAGTGAGCAAGGAAATTGCGTATCGTCAGGCTACCAAGTCGATACACAATTACTTTTTCCTCAAAACTCTTGACCAAGTGCGCGAAGGAGGTCTTGTTGCTTTTATCGCATCGCAGGGTGTGATGAACGCCGCCAGTCCCTTCATAAGAATGGAGCTGGTGAAGCGTGCCGACCTTGTGGCGGCTCTGCGACTTCCTAACAACACATTCAGCGACAACGCCGGAACTGATGTTGGCTCTGACCTGATTATTTTCCAGAAGCACGCAGGGAAGAAGTCATTGTCGGCTGATGAAGAGTTCTTTATCCAGTCGGTTGTTGACCGAGGTACGAAAGTGCCGGGCAACAAGTTCTTTCAGGCGTTTCCGCAGAATGTTATCTGCACCGATGCAAAGGTGGGTACTGACCAATATGGCAAACCTGCAATCGTGTATCACCACGACGGAGGTATTGACGGTATTGCAGCGGATTTGCGCAAGGCACTCGATGAATCGCTGCATCTGCGCTTGAATCTGGAATTGTATAATTCCAACGCTATCAAGCCGCCTACGCCTGACCCGGTTACTCCAACTCCTACACCAAAGCAGGAGGTAAAGGAGAAAACTCCGAAGGCGGAAAAGAAGTCGAGCCTCACCAATACACCGCTGATGCAACAGTATCAGGAGATGAAGAAGAAACATCCCGATGCCGTATTGCTTTTCAGAGTGGGTGATTTCTATGAAATATTCGGCAAGGATGCGGTTACTGCCTCGGAGATATTGGGTATAACCCTGACCCGTCGCCAGACCGGTGTTGACAGCCGCATAGAGTTGGCAGGATTTCCGCATCACGCCCTTGACACCTATCTGCCAAAACTTGTGCGGGCCGGTAAACGTGTGGCAATCTGTGAGCAGTTGGAAGACCCGAAACTGAAAAAGACTCCCATGCAAAAGGTGGTTGAGACAGTTACGCCCAATCAGCCGCCAAAAGTAGAGCCAAAGCCTGAGCCTGGACCTGAACCGGCTCCAACACCTGTCCCCACTTCCGTAGAGCCACCGAAGGTTGAACCTGTCAAAGAGATTGAAACTGACGGCAGTCCCGATTACACCGATAATCCCGACCCTCGTCTGTATGCCTACAATCTCTTTGGAGAGTTGGAGCCGATAGGCAAGCCTCGCCGTCAGCCCAAACCGGCTGATGACGCTCCCAAGCCGAAGCCGAGTGTGGAGGTCAAGGATATTCTCGTCAAAAAATTCCGTCCACTCAGTGAGAAAGAATTGGAATTTTACGGCTCGCTCAACTGGGAGGACAATCCGCCCATCAACGGTTTTTACGAAACCATGATGTCGATTGCCCACCGTCAGTTGGAAGAAATGCGACTGGAGCGTGAGGCTGAGGAAGCCGCCAAACAAGCCGCCAATGGCGAGACTATCCAAGAAGGTGGTACCACAATCCAGCGCACCGAAGGCGATTTCATTCCCGGTCAACGCTCAACGGTCAAGCCGGAACCCGTCGAAAGGGATATGTCGCCCCGTCCTTTCTCGGAGGATATTCAGTTTTTTCACCACAACGGCAGTATGGTGGTGCAGGACGATCTTGTGGGTTTCCTCTCGGAAGTACGCAAGAACAGCGCGACATTCAATCCGTTGGAGTTGAAACCGGAACAGGCGAAACGCGCCATGCTCTATGTCACTCTGTCGGAAACGTATCAGCAGCTTTATAACTATGAGGCTGAGACCCATGAACCGTCGGAACATCTGCGCGAACACCTCAATCAGTATTATGATGAGTTTGTGGAGAAATACGGCAACCTAAATGAGAAAAAGAATGTAAAATTTATCCTCATGGATGCCAACGGCAGGGACGCACTGGCATTGGAGCGGGGCGAGAACGGTCGGTTTGTCAAGGCTGACATTTTCGACCATCCGGTGTCATTCGCCGTTGACGAGGTTACTTCGGTGGATACACCGTTGGAGGCTCTTACCGCATCGCTCAATAAATACGGTGTCGTCAACCTTGAATATATGTCAAGTCTGGTCGATATGGACGAATCCGCGCTTACCGAGAGTCTGGCGGGCCACATATATTATAATCCTCTTGTCAGCAGCTATGAGGTCAAAGACCGTTTCATAGCCGGAAATGTAGTGGCAAAAGCCGATAATGTCAGGGCATGGATTAGCCATGAGGAAGAACGGATAAAGGACTTCCCCGGATATGACGGCGTAGAGCCATTTATCGCCTTGTCGAAAGATTCTCTCAAAGCGTTGGAGGATGCCCGGCCGCGCCGCATCGAGTTTGACGAGCTGGATTTCAACTTCGGTGAGCGATGGATTCCAACGGGTATCTACTCCGCTTATATGTCATATCTGTTCCACACCGATGTGAAGATTGCCTATTCTTCATCTATGGATGAATACTCGGCGGAGGCATCAAGAAAGAACATGACCATCTGGGAGGAGTTCTGTGTCAGAGGCTATTACCGCACATACGACGGTATGAGCCTGTTGAAACACGCCCTTCATAACACTGTTCCTGACATAAAAAAGTCGGCGGGCAAGGACGAGGACGGTCATGATATAAAAGTGCCTGACAACGAGGCTATCCAACTTGCCAATACCAAGATTGACGAAATAAGAAACGGTTTCTCGGAATGGCTCGAAGCCCAATCGCCGGAGTTCAAGGAGAAGCTCGTTGACCTCTACAACGACAAGTTCAACTGTTTCGTGCGCCCTCAGTATGATGGTTCACATCAGACATTCCCTGACCTGAATATGAAATTATTGGGTGACAGGTATGGAATCCACTCTATCTATCAAAGTCAGATGGACTGTATATGGATGCTGAAACAGAATGGCGGCGGCGTGTGCGACCATGAGGTTGGGACAGGTAAAACGCTGATAATGTGTATTGCAGCACATGAAATGAAGCGTCTCGGACTGGCACACAAACCGATGATTATCGGTCTTAAAGCCAATGTCGCCGAGATTGCCATGACCTATCAGAGTGCCTATCCCAATGCCCGGATACTGTTTGCCGATGAAAAGAGTTTCAAGGCGGACAACCGCGTGGCGTTCTTCAACAAAATCAAGAACAACGACTATGACTGCGTGATAATGTCGCATGACCAGTTCGGCAAAATCCCGCAGTCACCTGAGATGCAGCAGCAAATCCTTCAGGCTGAACTTGACACTGTTGAAGAAAACCTCGAAGTACTGAAACAGCAGGGCCACGATGTTAGCCGTGGTATGCTCAAAGGTCTAATCAAGCGTAAGGAGAACCTCACCGCGAAGATTGCGACCATTCAGTATCAGATGGAGCAGAACAAGGATGCAGTCGTTGACTTCAAGCAGATGGGTATCGACCACATATTCGTTGATGAATCGCATCAGTTCAAAAACCTTATATTCAACACCCGACATGACCGTGTGGCGGGTCTCGGCAACTCGGAAGGATCACAACGTGCGCTCAATCTTCTCTATGCCATACGTACAATTCAGGAGCGGACGGGCAAAGACCTCGGAGCAACATTCCTGTCGGGTACAACAATCAGCAACTCGCTTACTGAATTGTATCTGTTGTTCAAATATCTGCGTCCGAATGAACTTGAAAGACAGGACATCCGCTGCTTTGATGCGTGGGCGGCAATCTTTGCCAAGAAGACAACCGACTTCGAGTTCAATGTAACCAATCACATTGTGGCAAAGGAGCGTTTCCGCTACTTCATCAAGGTGCCGGAATTGGCGGCATTCTATAATGAGATAACTGATTATAGAACCGCTGAAGATGTTGGTGTTGACCGACCGGAGAAACGTGAGATTCTTCACAATATCCCTCCGACACCGGCACAGGAGGCTTTCATTGAGAAACTGATGAAGTTTGCCGAGAGTGGCGACGCCACAATTCTCGGCAGAGCACCGTTATCGGAGACAGAGGAAAAGGCAAAGATGCTCATTGCTACGGACTATGCCCGCAAGATGGCTCTTGATATGCGTATGATTGACCCAAATGCTGAGGATGACCCGAACAACAAAGCCTCGCACTGCGCCAAGATGATTGCAGAATATTACAGAAAATACGATGCCCAACGTGGTACACAGTTTGTTTTCAGCGATCTCGGCACATACAAGCCCGGCGAGTGGAATGTCTATTCCGAAATCAAGCGTAAGCTGATAGAGGATTATGGGATTCCGGCGCATGAAATCAGGTTTATACAAGAGTGTAAAACCGAAAGGTCGAGAAAGGCAGTAATCGAGGCTATGAACAGTGGCGATGTGAGAGTTTTATTCGGCTCGACTTCAATGCTCGGAACAGGCGTAAATGCCCAACAGAGAGCGGTTTGTATCCATCATTTGGATACGCCGTGGCGTCCCTCTGACTTAACTCAGAGAGATGGCAGAGCCATACGAGCCGGTAACGAGATTGCCAAGTTGTATGCTGATAATAAGGTAGATGTAATAATCTACGCTGTGGAAAAGTCATTGGACTCCTACAAGTTCAATCTTCTCCACTGTAAGGCTACATTTATCGACCAGCTCAAATCCGGCGCACTCGGAGCGCGAACCATCGACGAGGGTGCGATGGATGAGAAAAACGGCATGAACTTCTCGGAGTATATGGCTATTCTCAGTGGTAACACCGACCTTC
>CAJTMJ010000064.1 GCA_910577335.1 uncultured Duncaniella sp.
TAGGTGCCAGTCCTAATTTTGTTTTGCCTCAAAAAGTTTTATCGGACAGCAATAAAAATTTATGTGTAGAGTGTAAGTTTTGCCTGAATGCTTGTCGGTGAAAAATAAAAACTCAATATCGTCACTGTTTCCCACCACTGTTTCAAACACACTTATATGCTCTTTGAATATTGGTTCAGAATCATACATGAAAATTCCCATTAAAAGAGTCTGATTGGTTGAAGGCTCGTTATTGTTCAAATCATCCCGCTTTTCACCATATCCGAATTTATAGTAATTCGCAATCCCCGGGAAGTCTTGTATCCCCATCTCTATATTTAGATTGAAAGTGATCTGTGCCAGCATCTCATAGTGGTAGAAATCCTTGTCACCTATCCAAACTTTTGTGGGAGTAGGTGTGAATTTCACATTTTCTATAGGAGCGGGGTAGGGTACGGTTACTTCCGCTGTTGCCGTTCCGTAGGTCGGACTGTCGGCAACGATACGGATTTTATCACCCTCTTTGGGGAGATAAGATTGCTCGACAACTCGTTCGTTTGCAAATATGGTGATTTTTGCGTCCTTCACTTCATTGTTAAAAATTGAATTTTCGTCATCCAACATCCATGTGTGCGACACATCAACTTTTATTGGTTCGCCTGCTGTAATCAATGAGTAAGGCGTAATACCGGCTCTGCGTTGATCTCCGGATCGAAATCCTCGTAGCTGCTTGTGAGCATGTAGGCTGCGATGATTGCCATGATATATCTTAAAATTGCCATGTGTATGAAACTGAGGGTATGATGGGTAATAACTTTACTTTTTGAAATACTGGATGGTGTTCTTTGTTATATGTGCGCTTAATAGCCACTGTGTTTAAATGACAATAGGCATTAAATAGGCTGAAAGTCCAGTAACCTCGCTTGCCGTGTACCGAGCATGACAGGTCAAGACGATGGTAAAACGGCAATTGATAATTATTTAGATTGGTTTTCAACGGCTCGCTACCCTTTCCGTAATTGTCGCCGAAATCAGTGGCACTCCAGACCTGTGGCATGAATGTGAACCGATTTCCAGAATGTCCGATCCAAGCGGCGTTCAGAGTCGTTCTGTCACTAATCTTCCAACTAAGAAGAGCATTGATGGTGTGGCGATGGTCAAAACGTGCCGGATAGCTTTTACCTCCGTTCTTTTCCTGAAATTTCCTGTCGGACCATGCGAGGGAATATGCTATATGCCCCGACAGTTTGCCGTATGTCTTTTCAATTCTGAAATCGATACCATTGGCAGTGCCTTTGCCGGAACACAGTTGTGAGTTCCACATATCGGTGGGCGGCTGCAGGTAATATTCGTCACGATATTCTATGAGGTTACGCATTACCTTATAATATCCTTCAGCCGATGCTGCGAAAGTTCTGTCGTTTGAAGTCCAATAGGCTCCGATTGAAACTTTATCGGCATTTTGAGGCTTGAATTTACCTGTTATAGGTACCCATTGGTCAGAGGGAAGCGAGAGGTAAGTTTCTGAGAGCTGGTGTACATATTGATTGGTGCGTGCATACGCCGCTTTTACAGCCCAATTTTCGTCAGGACGGTAACCTATGGAGAGTCTTGGACCTATACCAAAATTTGTCTTGTGGTCGATATTGAACATTGACAAGTGCAACCCGGCATTTGCTCGCAGCATATCGTTTATGCGCCAGTCATCCTCAATATAGAGGTTCACTTCGTTGGCAAGATATTTCCATGTCGAATCACGACTTTCAG
The DNA here is from genome assembly GCA_910577335.1 of uncultured Duncaniella sp. Lineage (GTDB taxonomy): Bacteria > Bacteroidota > Bacteroidia > Bacteroidales > Muribaculaceae > Duncaniella. The sequence goes on from CAJTMJ010000064.1 coordinate 1,747, forward strand.
CATGTACTGACCCTACGGTATAGTTGCGGCTGGTTTTAGCCGGGAGAAATGAGTGTAGGGTATATCCTGCTCCGAAACGCACTCTGTTATTATCGTTTGGTTTCCAGTCGAAATCGGCATTTAATATCCAATCGTTGATGTTGTTTTTTGTCTTGGTGATAGAGCTGGTTTCTTCGTTATAGTCAGGTCCGATCTCTACTGAACGCCAGTCATGTTTCATATCTGAAAAATATCTTGTATATGCGGCAGTGAACTCTGCTGAAAGAGAGTGGTTGATTCGGTAATTTAATCCTGCCTGAGTTACAAGGTTTCCCCAACGAAAATCAAATTTATCGTCATCATATCACCCGGACGTGTCATAATCATCCTCAGACGAACCGGTTTTAAGTATATCATCGCCAAAATACACGGATGCGAAAGCAGTGGCATTGTTTGAAAAACGGTGAGTGATCTTTGCGTTAAGATCCATGAAGGCATATCGGAAACGGATCTTTTCTCTGTTGGAAGAATTTACGATGGCGAGTATTGGAGCCGAAATCAGATCGAACCATGAGCGGCGCAATGCTGCCGAGTAGGTTGTCCTATCGCCAATAGGTCCGTTTATGTTGAATGCCCCTGAAGTAAGTCCAAGCTTTGCCGAGCCGTTGTGTCCGTCCTGAGATCCGCTCTTGGTACGAACATCAAGGTACGATGACAATCTGCCGTCATATTTAGCCGGAATCGAAGATTTGAAGAAGTCGATATACCGGATAGCTTCAGTGTTGAAAGCTGAAAATAATCCGGCAAAATGGTTTACCTGATATATAGGTATATTGTCAAGCATACATAGATTTTCATCGGCATTTCCTCCATGTACATTCATCCCTGCCATGCCTTCTTGCCCTTCGGATATGCCCGGTTCCATCTGCAATGCCTTGATCACATAATTCTCTCCAAGTAATACCGGAGTATGGGCGATTTCCTGCAAGGTCAGTTTCTTCGCTCCTATTTCTGAGGTCTCAACCTGCGGGGCTTCAAGACGGGAGGTAACTACCACCTCTTCAAGAATTTTCGGAGTTCCCGTAATTGGGGCGTCCAACAGTGTATTACTCCTTTTCACGGTCCGTTTCTTCTCCCTTTTTCTAAGGTGACGCTTAAGGATTATATTCCCCCCTTTGATTTTATACTCTATATCGGTGCCTTTAAATATCTCTGACAAAACTTGTTTTAGCGGTTTGTTTTTAATATCTACGGTTATGAACATCCCTTGCAGCAGGTTGGATGAATAGATAAAATTTTTCCAGGTTTGTTCCACAATGGTGCGGAACACTTTGGCTGCCGGTTGGTTTTCCGCTCTGACCGTGATGTTGTGAGCAGTTAACATGGATGGGAGAAGTAGTATTAATAGAAATATTATGTACTTTTTCATCGCTGTGTGACAGTCATTTCGGTACCTAAGATTTCATTAATTGTCTCCACAAGGTCAGACGCTGTGCCCTCATAATGCAACGATAGCTTATAGTCGTCGGGCGATTCGGGCAATCCGGTTATTTCAACATCGTATGTCCGGCTGATTTTATCAACCACCACAGGCAGTGGTGCGTTCTCAAAGTCGATGACTCTGACAATATTCTCTCCGTGAGTGGCAGGTGATACAACTTCTGTCTTTGTCCCCTCACCGGGTGCCATATTTGCTTTAGATATTATAGTGGCAGAGGCGGTGAGTACGACCGCTGCGGTTATTGCTGCAGCCACACGATATTTTACCCATACAGAGACAGGGCGTATTCCTAACTTTTTCCATCCTTCTTTGGTGGAAAATCGACCGCTACGGTATCTTTTTGCGATGAATTTAATATCCTTTTCGTCCATGATTAATAGTGTCGGCTTGTGCCGTTCTATCATTATGATTATGTTTTATCGAAAAGGTCCTATTCCGAAAAGGATTTTTTTATAGAAAAGGGAGAAAGAAAGGTTTGTGCCTGGTACTTAGAGCTTCACGCAATCAGCTGAATGCTTTTGTCATCTGATTTTTTACGGTTTTTATTGATATACCCAATTCATCGGCAATCTCTTCATTGGAATAGCCGTCACGTTTGCTCATAAGAAAAATTTCCTTGCATTTCTCAGGCAATTCCTCTATTGCTTTCCATATTTTCGCATCTCTGAAGGAGGTGTCTATTTCCTCTTCGCTGACATCAGGAATAGAATCCTCACCGAGCATTTCATGCTTTTCATTTAGATATGCAAGAGATACATTACGTACAATCTTATACATGAAAGCATCGAAATTATTCACCTCACCACCATTTGAAACATATTGCCACGCTTTTATAAAAGCCTCCTGCACCATATCCTCCGATGTGTCGGCATCATCGACGAGTCGTAAAGCGTACATTCCGAGCGGAAGGTACAGCCTTCTGAAATTCAATTCAAATTCTCGTACGGTCATTGCGTGGTTGATTTAACGGAGGAAAGGTTTTCTCAGGTTGATAATGATGGCTTAATTTTGGAGGTGCAAATTTAGCGACTATATCTATAAAAATCAACAGTCCCGGCGGAACAATTATTATTCCGTCGGGACTGCAGTTCTGAGAAACTATTTTATGTACGCAGGTTCGGTTTATGCGTTTTTGATGTAGTCAACTATCCATGCGCCAACAGCGTCAGTGCCATATTTTGCGCCACCTTCTACCTGTATCTCGGGTGTGCGTACATTCGCATCGAGTGATGCGTTTACAGCCTTACGTATGAGAGCGCCCTCTTCTGTAAGGTTGAAATACTCAAACAACATAGCCACAGAGAGAATCTGTGCAAGTGGGTTGGCGATATTCAGACCCTTAGCCTGAGGCCATGAGCCGTGAATAGGTTCGAACACGGGTGTCTTTTCACCGGTGGAAGCAGAGGGTAGAAGTCCCATGGAGCCTGAAATGACAGAGCCCTCATCGGTGAGGATGTCGCCGAAAGTATTTTCAGTAACCATCACGTCAAAGAAACGTGGCTCCTGAATCATGCGCATGGCAGCATTGTCAACATACATGAAATCAGTGATTACATCAGGATATTCAGGTGCCATTTCCTGTGCCACTTTACGCCATAGGCGTGATGATGCGAGCACATTAGCCTTGTCAACCACTGTGAGATGCTTGCGACGGCGCAATGCGTAGTCGTATGCCACACGAAGTATCCGCTCTATCTCAGGACGGGTATAGGCGTTGGTGTCATACGCACGGTCGTTATCCTCATATTTCTCTCCGAAATACATACCGCCTGTAAGCTCGCGGATACATATAAAGTCAGCGCCCTCCACCAATTCTGCGCGAAGCGGTGATTTGTGGATAAGGCATTGGAATGTCTCAACAGGGCGGATATTGGCAAAAAGCCCTAATTTTTTGCGCATGGCAAGCAGTCCCTGTTCAGGGCGCACCTTGGCATTGGGATTATTGTCAAACTTAGGGTCTCCTACGGCTGAGAAGAGCACTGCGTCAGCCCAAAGGCAGGTTTCGTATGTCTCTTCGGGGAAAGGATCGCCAACTTTGTCAATGCCGTCAGCACCGCAAATGGCATACTTGTATTCCACATTGTGCCCGAATTTCTCACAAATCGCACTCATCACGTCAACACCTTGACGTGAAATTTCCGGACCGATACCGTCGCCGGGAAGAACCGCTATTTTGAAGTCCATAATATTTTGAGGTTAATTAGTTAATTTCAATTTTATTTGTCATGCAGGTGAGCCGTTGTAACCTGAGGCTTTTGTCCTTAACGTAGGGATGCTCCATGGAGCATCCGAGAGCAAATAGTCTATTAATATAGAATTGGTACTCTATTGCTCCTGAAGGTCAATCCCCTCTATGAGGTTGAGCATCTTGACAGTAGCTTGGATGGCAGCCTCTGTCTGGTCAGCGTCAAGACCACGGGTTTTCAGGATGTTACCTTCATAATTCCATGTTATGATGGCGTGAACAAGAGCGTCGGTCTTACCACCGGGTGGGATATTGACACTATAATTGGTCAAAGTGGGGAACGGACGCTGCAATTTGCCTCTGTAGATGGTTCGAATCGCTCGCATGAATGCGTCAAACTGACCGTCGCCGACTGCCGATTCCTGAAATTCAGCATCGTTGATTATCAGTTTCACTGTGGCTGTCGGACGTAGACCCTGCGACAGGTTAAGGGCATAATTTACTATGCGCACTTTTGACGGCAGAGCGGAATGTTTAAGCACATCGGCAACGATGAATGGAAGGTCGCCCTGCGTGACAATCTCCTTCTTGTCGCCAAGCTGAATGATACGTTCGGTTACCTTGCGGATATTCTCGTCCGATAGTTCTATGCCGAGAGCTTCAAGATTCTTCTTTATATTCGCTTTGCCTGATGTCTTTCCGAGCGCATATTCTCTTTCACGACCGAATCTTTCAGGCAAAAGGTCGTTGTAGTAGAGGTTGTTCTTATTGTCACCGTCGGCATGTACACCGGCGCATTGAGTGAACACGCTGTCACCTATGATCGGCTTGTTAGGTGGTACCAATATACCTGAAAATGACTCAACGATATGGCTTACCTTGTTGATTTTGGTTTCATCAATATTGGTGGTACCCTGCAGCTGGTCATGAATCACTGCCACCGTGCTTGACAAAGTGGCGTTTCCCGCCCTTTCGCCAAGACCGTTTATGGTGCAATGAACACCCTTAGCTCCGCCTTTGACTGCGGCAAAAACATTTGCAGTGGCAAGGTCGTAGTCATTGTGGGCATGGAAGTCAAAATGTAGTTTCGGATAATGCTTAACCATCCTATGCACATACGACAGAGTGTCGTATGGATTCAGAATACCTAACGTGTCTGGGAGCATAAATCGCTTTATCGGCAGACGTTTTATGCTTTCCATCATGGCAAACACGTAGTCGGGTGAATGTTTCATCCCGTTTGACCAGTCCTCAAGATAGATATTAACCTCTAATCCCGCTTCCGTAGCACGCATTACTTCACGCTCTATGGTGGCGAAATGCTCCTCAGGGGTCTGCTTGAGCTGTAGACGGCAATGCTTTTCCGAACCTTTGGCGAGGAGATTGATCACTCTCCCTCCCACATCTTTAATCCACTTTATCGACACGCCGTTGTCAAGGAATCCGAGCACCTCTATTGCTCCGATGTTGCCTGTGCGCTCAGCCCATGCGCATACCTTGCGCACGGTGTCACGCTCGCCCTCCGACACTCTGGCTGAGGCTATCTCTATGCGTGGCACATGAAGCTCGCCGAGCAGAAGGCGTGTTATGGCAAGTTTTTCGGATGTCGAGAATGATACCCCCGAGGTCTGTTCTCCGTCCCTGAGGGTGGTGTCCATCAATTCAACATACATAGGCTTGGCTTACTTCTTGTTTGCTTCCCAGGCTTCGATGTCGGCTTTTTTAGAGAGAAGAAATTCGATGTCGTCAAGACCTTCGGCGAGACACTGTTTCTTATAGGGATTTATGTCAAAGTTCTCGCTTTTGCCGGTTGAAAGATTGGTTATAGTCTGTGATGGGAGGTCAACTTTAACCTCAGCCTTCGGATTTGCGGCTATAGTGTCGAAAAGTTCGGCAAGGAACTCCTCGCTGACCACTACCGGAAGCACGAAGTTGTTAAGCTCGTTATTCTTATGGATGTCGGCGAAGAAGCTTGACACTACCACACGAAATCCATAGTCAGCTATAGCCCATGCCGCATGTTCACGGCTTGAACCTGAGCCGAAATTCTTTCCTGCCACCAAAATGCAACCGCCATAAGTGGGGTCGTTAAGTACAAAGTCCTTGATCGGATTACCTTCCTTGTCATAACGCCAGTCACGGAACAAGTTGTCGCCGAAGCCTTCGCGTGAAGTGGCTTTGAGGAAGCGTGCAGGGATTATCTGGTCGGTATCGACATTCTCCATCGGCAGGGGAACACATGTCGAGGTTATAGTGGTGAATTTTTCTTTCATCGTCAATGGATTTTGCGTTAGATAGTTCGTGGGTCGGTGAGTACACCTGTGATGGCTGTTGCGGCGGCTACAAGCGGACCTGCAAGTATGGTGCGTGAGCCGGGACCCTGACGACCTTCAAAGTTGCGGTTGGATGTTGATACTGCGAGTTTGCCTGCCGGCACTTTGTCCTCGTTCATGGCGAGACATGCCGAGCATCCGGGCTGACGTATCTCAAAACCTGCGTCGGCAAGTATCTTGTCAAGACCTTCTTCACGAATCTGAGCGTCAACCATCCAAGAGCCCGGTACGAGCCATGCTGTGATGTTGTCGGCTTTCTTTTTGCTCTTTACAAAGTTGGCGAAAGCACGGAAATCCTCTATGCGACCATTGGTACAGCTTCCGAGGAACACATAGTCAACCGGCACACCGGCGAGTTTCTGTCCCACCTCGAAGCCCATATACTGCAACGACTTCTCGTAGGAGATTTTGCCAGCCTCATCTTCAGGGTCGGGAGCCGGGATCGGGTCATTGATGCCGATACCCATTCCGGGGTTTGTACCGAAAGTGATTCGTGGCTCAATATCTTCGGCATTGAAATTTACCTCACGGTCAAACACTGCGTCAGGGTCTGACGGAAGTGTGCGCCAGTAAGCTACTGCAGCTTCATATTCCTCACCTTTGGGGGCGAACTCACGTCCCTTAACATATTCGAATGTGGTTTCATCCGGAGCAATCATACCTCCGCGTGCTCCCATCTCTATCGACAGGTTACATACGGTCATGCGTTCCTCCATTGATAAATTACGGATGGTATCACCGGCATATTCCACGAAGTAACCGGTAGCGCCGCCTGTGGTCATCTGTGCAATGATGTAAAGAGCTATATCTTTGGCAGTCACTCCGGGTTTAAGCTTGCCGTTCACATTTATACGCATTGTCTTCGGCTTGGGCTGGAGTATGCACTGTGATGCAAGCACCATTTCAACTTCGCTTGTGCCGATGCCGAATGCCACTGCTCCGAATGCTCCGTGAGTTGAAGTGTGACTGTCGCCGCACACGATGGTGTAGCCGGGGAGTGTCAGACCGTTTTCCGGACCTATCACATGGATGATACCGTTTTTCTTGTGTCCGAGGCCGTAGAGTGTGACACCGAATTCATTTGCATTACGTGTCAGTGTCTCTACTTGGTTACGTGACACAGGGTCGGCGATTGGTTTGTCCTGATTAAGTGTGGGGATGTTATGGTCAGGAGAACAATAAGTCTTTTCCGGACGGAACACTTTCAAACCACGCTGACGCAGACCGTCGAAAGCCTGCGGGCTTGTCACCTCGTGACAATAGTGACGGTCAATGTATAATTGGGTGGGTCCCCCATCGATATTATTTACCACATGGGCATCCCAGATTTTGTCAAATAAAGTTTTTCCCATAAAATATTTCTTCTGAAAATATCGCTGTTTATTAACTGATATGAGAGTTTTATCTTACGAATTTGTTGATAGCGTCGATAAATGCTTCGGCACTCGCAGCCACGATGTCGGTATTGGCTGAGAATCCGTAATATGAAGCGCCTTCATGCTCTACGGTCATGTGTACCTTACCCACGTCGTTGCTGCCCTTGTTGATGGCTTGGATAAGGAACTCCTTGACGAGCATACGGCGATGGATTATAAGTTTGATTGCGCTGATAGCCGCATCCACAGGTCCGTTGCCCGATGCGCACGCTTCGAATTTCTCTCCGGCAATGTCGAGTCCGACACTTGCCACCGAGTGAACTCCCACACCGCTGGTGACTTGCAGGAAGTCAAGTTTGATGCGGTTGGATGCCTTGCGATGCTGTCCGGCAAGCATGAGCACGTCATCGTCGTTGATCTCCTTCTTGCGGTCGGCAAGTTTGAGGAATGCTTCGTATGCCTTGTCAAGCGCACCCGGTTCAAGCTCGATGCCGAGAACATGCAGACGGTGTTTGAGTGCCGCACGTCCGCTGCGGGCAGTAAGTACGATTGAGTTTTCGTCTATGCCGACATCCTTTGGGTCGATGATTTCATAGCTCTCACGGTTCTTAAGCACGCCGTCCTGATGAATGCCTGATGAGTGTGCGAAGGCGTTGCGGCCGACGATTGATTTGTTGGGCTGCACAGGCATATTCATAAGGCTTGACACCATGCGGCTGACACTTGTTATCTTTGTGGCGTTAATATTGGTGTCTATGCCAAGTTCCTTGTGAGAGCGGAGGGTCATAACCACCTCTTCAAGCGCAGTGTTTCCTGCTCGCTCACCGATACCGTTGATAGTCACTTCTGCCTGACGGGCGCCGTTGACGATACCTGATATAGTGTTGGCAGTAGCCATGCCGAGGTCATTGTGGCAGTGTGTGGCAATGGTAACCTTGTCTATGCCGTCCACATGATCCATGAGGTATTTGATTTTCGCTCCGAATTCCCATGGGAGGCAATATCCGGTGGTGTCGGGGATATTGATTACGGTAGCTCCGGCACGGATCACCGCTTCAACCACACGGGCGAGGTATTCATTGTCTGTGCGACCTGCGTCCTCTGCATAGAACTGCACATCTTCCACAAATTTCTTTGCAAATGCCACAGCTCCAACCGCACGTTCGAGTATATCTTCACGGTTAGAGTTGAACTTATATTTTATATGTGAGTCGGAGGTGCCTATACCTGTATGGATGCGCGGGTGCTTGGCATACTTGAGAGCTTCTGCTGCAACACGTATATCATTTTCCACCGCACGGGTAAGGGCGCATATAGTGGGCCATGTGACTGCCTTGGATATTTCCACTACTGAATTGAAGTCACCGGGGCTTGACACCGGGAAACCGGCTTCTATTACGTCAACGCCGAGTGCCTCAAGGGCTTTCGCTACTTCTATTTTTTCTACTGTATTGAGCTGACAACCGGGCACTTGCTCGCCATCGCGGAGTGTTGTGTCAAAGATATACAATCTGTCACTCATAGTTTGTGATGCACTTATTTGGGGGTTAATGGGAACTTGACCTAAAACATTTCTCTACAAAATATAGAGGTGTTGAGATAATTAGCTGCAAAATTACAAATTATTTACTAAATGGAATAATAAAATTACAAATTTAATACGTTTAGTGCCTAAAATGTGGAAAATTGAAAGTGAATCTGACTATCCCTGAAAAGTGTTGACAGATTTGAAGGCGATTAACTAAAGTGGTTT
>CAJTMJ010000065.1 GCA_910577335.1 uncultured Duncaniella sp.
TCCGACTTATACCCCAAAATTCGATGTTTTCAAATTTTTGTCATGTACTTAAAAATTTTAATAATCATGCTTGATTTTATACTTGACATACTTGGAGATATTTTCGATTGGGGTGGAGATGCCATCGAATCTGTAGGAGAAACTGTTGCAGAGGTTGCCAGTAATGTGGATCTCGGAGATGTTCTCCTAATAGGGAGTGCAATATATGTCGCGAACTTGACTGTAAGCTCTATTAAAGACGAGTTGCGTAATCGACAAGAGCTAAAAGCGAAAGGCGCGACGCAGGTAATCATTAAAGACTTTATCAATAGTAATGGTTATACTGAAGTTTCATTTGCCGCTCTTAACGCACAAAACAAGCAAGTAGGAACATTCTCTATGAAAGGAAGGTCATGTACCGGACTTCATAAAGGTCAAAGAATCGCTATCTAACATGGCTCCAAGAATTCATATTAAGACTGTCATTTCCAAATCCAGTAACTTACTGGAGAGAGATGTTCAGCCGTTTGAGCAGAAAGTTCAAGAGGCCTTGAGCCATGCTCTCACTCATATTTCGCATGATTTGTACTGCAATATAGCTATTGACGGTAACATTCCAGAATCTTTTAAAAGTCAATTTGTAAAAGTCAAGGACAATACATACATTGGCTTTACTGACAATGTGATAGAGGATTCAACACGGAGAGCTCTATTGTTTGATTTGATGGCAATTACTGATGACAAGATCAGGACCGCATTAAATGTGGTAGTGCTTATCTCTTGTAATCCAATTAATCAGCCTGATAGAAGCGCAAATTCAGAATCAAAAACATCTTCGGAGTATGAGGATAAATTACCCTCATACGAGGCAGTACTTCCAAAATATGATCTTGATAAAGTAATTCTTGACAATCTAACTCATAATCAAATTCTCCGGGCAATAGCCCTAATAAATAATCAAACATTGATTTTTGATACTTGGGGGTTTAGAGATGTTGATCCAAATACCAAAACCATATTGTGTTTCTACGGTGCGCCCGGTACTGGAAAGACAATGTGCGCACATGCAATAGCAAAAAAAATTGGAAAAAACATCCTCATAGCCAGTTATGCTTCAATCGAGTCTAAGTGGGTAGGAGAAGGACCTAAGAATATGCGGAAGATATTTGAAGATGCTTCAAATCAAGATGCCATACTATTCTTTGACGAGGCAGATTCTTTCTTGAGCAAGCGTGTTAATAATGCAGAAACCGGCTCAGATAAGCATTATAATCGAATGTCAAATGAAATGTTCCAACTTTTGGAAGATTTCGATGGCGTTGTGATTTTTGCGACAAACCTTGTGACGGATTTTGACAAAGCTTTTAAATCCCGCATTCTTTCATTTGTAGAATTCACTCTTCCTGACAGTAACACGCGCAAGAAGTTAATTCAGTCAATGATACCCTCAAAGTTGCCACTGGTAACACCTTTGACTGAATACGAATATGAAATACTATCATCAGCATCCGATGGATTCAGCGGACGAGAGATACGAAAGGCATTACTCACGTCGCTTTCAGAAGCAGCTCTTAATTCAAGAACTACATTATCAATCGATGATTTGTTGATCGGATTTGTATCTGTGCAGTCAGAACGCAAAGCGATTGAAGATACTGCCACACGGGAACGGAATATTATTTCAGACTATCTTGTGGTATCAGAACAAAATGCAGCTATTATCGATTTCTGTCATTGGGCATTTGATCAACAGGATATGGCTTCTGATTCTTCAAAGGAGAGCCTGTATAAAATATGTAAAGTTCTCAATTCTGAAATGCCTGATCTGTCTATATCTTATAAAGGCAAGAATTTAGAAAATACGGCAAAAATAATAGAAGATGCTGATAGAAGTGAAGAAACCCTGATTTATGTGGCGCAGATTTTGAGCAACGCTAATATCAGCGCATCAGATGCCTCGGATATAATAGAAATTGCGGCTGCAAAACTTCACTCCTTAAAAGCATCAGATGTGACAACATATTATAATTTAACAAAAAAAATACTGTCTATATGAAAAGGTTTATCACCATACTTTCGATGTGCCTTTTGTTATTTGCTACCAGTGTCCCATCGGCACAAGCTAACAAGGGGAAAGCAGCCAAAAAGGTTATAGAGTTGATTTCTAAAGGCGCAAAAAAGACACCAAAGAAAGCAGCTCCAATTCGTAAAGCTCCTGCGCGTCATACGACTCCCAAGCCTCGTCCCCGTCCTAACACTACCGTTACATGCCCTCAATGCAACGGTCGAGGGACAACAACTTATTGGAATTCATACGCAGGTCAATATCAAACCGTACGCTGTTCCAAATGTGATGGGAAAGGTAAAGTAAGACGCTAAACAATAGAGAGTTTATGAGAACAATATATAACGTATTGGTATTAACCATTCTTTGTATCCTAACATTCTCTTTGACAGGATGTCGTGGGTCTGCAGGTAAAAAAGCAGCGACCGAGGCGATTGAGCTTATTGAAAAAAAAGGAGCTTCAAAGGCGGCATCTACAATAGAAAGAGAAGCCTCTCAGGTGGAGCGAAATGCAGTTCGGGAAACTGAAGGTTATAATACAGGACGTAGCCGTACTTATCGACCGCGTCATAGCTCGTATGATGAGGATGAATCATCATACCAACCCCAAGTTTATTCAGTACAATGTTCTCAATGCGGAGGTAGCGGAGCAGTATATGTCTTAGATTACTATGGCAATATACAATATGATTATTACGGAAACCCTGTAATAAGTCAATGCCCCAGTTGCGGAGGAGCCGGATCTGTTTTAGTATCTGAATAGGAATTATTTTCGTTGGGCTGATAGATATAATAGGTATTTCTCTCTTTACTATCAAACAAACTTAAACAACGAAGATATGGATCTTTTTGACGACTTTCTAATGGCAAATCCCGGAGCTTCATATGAAGATTTCGTAAAAATGCAAAATATAATGTCCCAAGACATTATGGCAGCGACTCTCCCTCAGGCAGACATGGATATGATTGATCCTCTAAATTTGCCTGAAAGCCCCCAACTTGCATCAGACGTAAACTTCATCCCATCATGTCAACCCGTGATTGATATGTTTGGGAACCCTCATTTAGTAGACCCTATGGATGTCGATATAATGAGTGGTATCCCTACAAGTGAATTCCATGCTAATGCGCCGATAGTTGGAAACTCACCCTCATTTGAAGGCTCGGAAGTGGAAAGCTATGACCAGATGCGCCTTGACAAAGGCAATGAGATTGAGGCGATGCGTGACACCGCCGTCCAGCACTACAAAGACGCAAAAGCAGCCGGCGATATTGACGAAATGCTCAAATGGGAAGCAGAAGCCAACAAACAGCAAGGTCGCCTTTACGATTATTGGGGAACTCCAACCTACGGGCTTCCGCCTAAGGCTCCAGGAATAAGTTAATCAAATTGCTATTCAAATTCGGGCTTATTAATTAGTACATATAATGATTGCAATGAATTACCAATTTGTGCTTTATAAGACCGACTTTCCACTGTTGTAATTGGAGCGATGCTTGATATCGACAATTAAAATAACATTTAATAAGGATATATTATGCTTCGAAGAATTCCATTAATATTTCATAGCAACATTATTCTTACACTCATTTCTGTTGCAATTCCCTTTTTTTGCTCAGGAGCGACTTACGATATGACTGTTGAAGAATCGCGTTCGTTTACCCCCTTCAACAGTACCAAATATAGAAATGCGGTGTATGCAGGTATGTCGCTTAGTGATGATAGTGCTTTTGAGATTAGTAGTTCATCCTCTAGTACAAATCCCTATAACGTGACGTACAAACTTAAAGCATTGAAAACGGGAACATACAAAGTGACTTTTTCAATTCAGTATAAGAATTCCAATAATTATGTTTGGGATAACTTTACACACACAATTAATGTTTACGATGTTACATCAATTAACATACCTTCAAGCGTATCATTAATAGTTGGCGAAAAGTATACATTTTCTCCCATAGTAGAAGACAATAAAGCAACCACTACACTAAAATGGAATAGTGATAATACTGCTATAGTATCTACTGACGGTCCTACAATAACGGCAAAATCTATAGGTTCTGCAATTATTACATGTGAGGCGCATAATGGGGTTAAAGCGGTTAGTCGAGTGTCAGTTTCGCCAGTGCTTGTAAATTCTATTTGTTTAAACTTTCAAGACTATAATTTACCATTATTTGCCAAATTGCAGCTTAAAGCTGAAGTTTTGCCTTCAAATGCCTCAAATCAACACATCCAGTGGTCAAGTTCAAACAATGATGTTGCTATAGTGCGTGAAGATGGTATAGTTATTGGTGTAAAATGTGGGTATTCTCTTATTTCCGCAAAAGCAATAGATTCTTCAGGGGTATCAGCAAGTTGCTTGGTTAAAGTTGTAGAAGAGTCACATGATGTAAAATTTTTTTCAATCTCCGATTCAGGATGCGGAAAAATTGAGATAAAATATGATGATGGATATTCCATTCGTCCTATCCCATTTGAAGGCTGGCAAATATACAGCATAACAACGGAAGACGGAACTGCTTTACCAAATGATGAAGGATGGATTAACATATCCAATTTAGAAAGAGGATCAAATTATACAATCATTTGGGAAAATATTTCTACATCAGCGTCCACACAATTAATTAATTCTAAAATATTCTGCATAACAAATAGGACAATAAGATTTATAGAAGAAGGGTTCAATCGCTTAGAAATATGCGATATTCAAGGTAGAGTAATATATCAAGGTCCATGTCAGAATATTAGCTTGCCTTCTTCAGGTAATTTTATTATCAGTATTGATAATAAAATTTTTAAAATCTCTATTCCATAAATATTAGACTATTATGAAATTTAAAATTAGCAAAGTGGCTCCTGTTGCTTTGCAAATTATTTACGAAATAATTTTTGATAAACTTGTATAATTAAACATACATAATGGATTAAAATAGCATAGCACTCTCTACTAATACAAGAACAAATTAACATCACGTCATGAAGAATCTTTACAAACTCTTTACAGTGCTAATGCTGATGATAATTTCAGCAAGTCAGGCTTTCGCTCAGATTAAGGATGGTGAGGCTACCGTCATTCAAGGCAGTACCACTACTGTTTCCATTGGAGCGGCATATCAATCCACTCTCAATCGAGCCACCGGTATCAACTACACTTGGACTGCCGGAAGTTCAGCAATCTCTATCCAGTCTAAAACTAACAAGACTTGCACCATCAAGGGCAACACCCCGGGGACTGCGAAACTGAACTATCACTGCTCATATTATATTGACGGTTACTATCGAACAATGGATTTCTACTACGATATTACCATCAAATCCAATACCATCTCCGTCACTCGTATCGAGATGACTCCCTCTTCCGCCACTCTTGAAATCGGTGAAACGATTCAGTTGAACGCAACAGCATATCCTACCAATGCAACCAACAGGAGTCTGAACTGGACAACCGAGAATTATAGCGTTGCTTCTGTAAGCAACAGCGGATTAGTCACCGCAAGAGGAGCCGGCAGAGTCTGGATATGGGCCCGTGCAACGGATGGCAGTGGCGCAGGAAACTACTGTGTGGTGGATGTCAAGGAACCTACAAAAGTTTCTTCCATTGAACTATCGGAAACAGAAGCTACAATGGAAGTGGGCGAAGAGCTTACACTCACAGCATCCATTCTTCCCGATAATGCCAACAATAAGTCTGTTAACTGGACTTCTGACAACACCGATGTTGCCACAGTTGTCGATGGTAAAATAACAGCTGTAAGTTCCGGAGAATGTAATATTACATGCGCTTCAACCGACGGAAGCAATGTATCTGCTATATGTCATATTGTGGTCAACGAGCCGGAACAGCACTGGCTATCTGTAGTTTTACCAAATGGTTCTTTCTCGATTAACGTTACCAATCTTGAAAGCATTGAGCTGAAAATTACCCCTGATCCCGATTATACCGTTCACTCGATAACGGTTGATGGAATGGAGCAAGATATAGCCCCCAATGAAACGCTCCTTACTCTCCCTGCTCTTTCCCATAGCGCAACGGTCAATGTAGTGTTCGCATACACAGGCATTTCTACCAATATCGAGGAAATTGCCGATACCTCTGACTCCTTGCATTTGACTGTCTCCGGGAATGATGTGACGGTTCAAGGGCTTCGGCATGGTGAACTTGTCAATGTTTACACCATCAATGGGGAGTCGTTAATCACGACCTGCGAAAGCTCTTTTGCGCTCAATAACAGTGGTGTATATATAGTACGAATAGGCGCAAGGACATTCAAGATTGCTATTTAATAGGTAGCCAAAGACACATTGAAAAAGGCGGTGGAGAAATCCATCGCTTTTTTGATTCTGACAAGATAGATTTTGATTTATCAAAGCTCATTAGCTATATACGAACTAAACTATCGTTATCAATGAGCAACAAAATTACTTTCAAGAGCTGGCTCGCAAATCTCGGTAAGGGATTATGGCAAGCAATCTGTTGGATCGGACGCTGTCTGAACCCCAAGTACAAAACTCCGTTCTGGCGCGTAATATGGTCGGTGTTGACCATCTGCGTTATCGTTTGCACCTGCATTATCACCCGAGTTTGGTATCAGGCGGAACGGGAGCAACTGAATCGCTTTGGAGAAAAGCAACGCATCAGCAAGCAGCTTGTTTTCATGAAACCAAGCCACAGCGACAAGCCGGGCATTATCAAAAATATCAATACCGGTGAGGTCGTTGCCAAGGGTATCGACTGGATTGCTCTCCCTGCCGATGAAGACAGCCTTATCGTCTATTCAAAGGATAATAAACGCGGCTACATCAACCGTTTCAGCGGTGAGGTTGCGATTCCTGCCAAATATCCCAAAGCATGGGTATTTTCCAACGGAATTGCAGCTGTGTCGGAAGGAGACAGCGTTTATTTCATTAACCATTCCGGGAAAGCTATCAATAATAAGAAGTTCCGTCTGAATCCGAAAAATAGTGGGTATGTATACCATGGAGATTATTGTGCGATGGCAGTTGACGGCGGTCTGATGGGACTGATCGACCGAAAGGGCAACTGGGCTGTAGAGCCGAAATATCAGTGGATAATTTCGGAGGCAAAGAATTTCTGGCGTGTCCGCGAAGGCGACAGTCAAACCGGATTATGGTACGTGCTGAATGACAAGGCTCAACCTGTTACCGAAATCGGCTATCCTGAAATCACGGTATCAGAGGATCTCGGAATTGTGGCAACACTACCGAACCATCTTCAGGTGTCATACGGATTCGACGGCACTAAATCCGATAAGTTCCTCTTGTATGAAGTCGAGAAAATGTATTACGACAAAGACGAATGGGATAAAGACGGCAACCGTCTGATTGACGCCACAACCTTAATGCGCTATCGAATGTCTGACGGGTATGAAGGTCTTTGCACCGTAGACGGGAACCTCGTAACCGAGCCTCTTTATTGGGAGGTGCTTCCACTTACCAAAGATACCTATCTTTGCCGATATAAGGATGCTTCCGCCGGTGTGATAGTCAACTCCAAAGGGGAAATCGTCAAACAGGCTAATTCATAAATCATGTGCAAACCTATCATAGTAAAAACGTCAATCTCTGATACAGTTGAGATTCTGGGGCATACTGTTGACGGTTATAAGGCAATCCTTAAAGCCGTGGAATATGCCGCATCTCCCGGCTCAACTATGATTAATGGCAGAGGTAAAGAAATGATTATAAGCAAGCCTTACATCTCTACTCGAGAACCGGCTTTGCGCATCCCCGGACTTCATATTCTCGAGGTCTATGAGCGTTATCCGTGTTTCGATTCGAGTGACTATGCTTATGAAGATCGTTATTTCAGAAACTATTTCTTCTCCGACAAGCCATTCACGCGTGACAAGATTAATCAAATCGCCTACATGAAACGTGTTGGCAATTTGGAGTTTATCAATGATAATATGCCTGATTGGTCCTTGCCGTCAGCATACTACAAAGGCGAGGGCGATGAAATTATCTATGCTTTCTGATATGGACCTAAACAATTCTCCATACCGATACAAGTATCGTACCTTCTCCGAATGTGGTCCTCGCTATAAAAACGAGGACACAATCGGAGTTGTGGAAATGCCGGAACAAGGCCGGAGTCTATTCATACTGTGCGACGGTATGGGAGGACACCGCAGTGGCGATTTGGCAAGTCAGACTATTGTCAAGGCAATGAACAATTATTGGCTTGGCAACCCAAAGCGTCAGGACAGCGAGAAGAAAATCATTGATGCCTCCAATGAAGCAATGATTGCGTTGAATAAAAAAGCATATTGCGGCATGGGTACGACAATGGCTATGATTGCAATTGACGGGAATATGCTCCATACCGCTCATTGCGGTGACAGTCGTATATACTATTCCTTTGAATATGGTAGATTTTTTTGCGTCAATCACCTGCGTGACCATATCGAGACAACTCCTGAAGGCTGGCCTTACGTAGCTAAAGGATTCGTTCAAGGTGAGTCCCGGCATATTCCAGAAATTCATCAGTTCAAAAAACGGTTGCAGACCGGTGGAAGATTCCTGATTTGTTCAGATGGCGTTTATAATGCTTTCAAGGACAAGGAAATCGAAGACCTGTTGAAATCTTCCATCGGCATTGATGAACTGACAGGAGTGCTTCATGAAGGATGCGATAAAGCCGCCCGAGACAACTATTCGGCAATCATTATGGAAATCAGCTAAACCTATAAATCCATAAGCACATTCAAGGAACTCAATATTGTTCGTGGCAATGATAGATTTGTACCAGTGATTTCTCTATATAATAAACTAATCTTCTAAAACTATGGCAATCTTAAAACTTGATTATAACGCTCTATGGGAGAGCATCTGCAAATGGAGCCGCAAAGCAGGAAGAGCCGCGACTCGCCCGGTTTTACTCATGTGGTATGTGATGCGCAGCAAAGATACACCGAGAAAAGACAAATGGGCTATCTTCGGATCTCTTGCATATCTGGTACTTCCTATTGACATTCTCGATGCCAAGAGACTTCCAATTATAGGCTGGCTTGATGAAGTGGCTTCGTTGGCTGTCATGGTACAGAAAATGTCAAAGTACATCACTCCGGAAATGCAGGGAAAGGCCGATGCCCAGCTCGACAAGTGGTTCCCGGAATATGTGGAATATGAACTGATTGAAGGATGATGCTGAAAGACTATGCAAAGACTCTTTATGAAGTCAACCGGGACAATACACGCTACTGCGTCATCAGTGCGTCCATAGTTGATTGCTCTCTTCATATTTATCGGACAGATTATCAGGAATGGGAATATAACAGGCGTACTGGAATAGTTGAAGGTCTGGACACGTTAGACGAGGAAAATACAAAGAAACTATGTGAACGTTTCCGAATTACCACCTCTCCAAACCTTGTTCGGATTCTTAAACGAGA
The DNA here is from genome assembly GCA_910577335.1 of uncultured Duncaniella sp. Classification (GTDB taxonomy): domain Bacteria; phylum Bacteroidota; class Bacteroidia; order Bacteroidales; family Muribaculaceae; genus Duncaniella. The sequence goes on from CAJTMJ010000065.1 coordinate 9,461, forward strand.
GTTTGGTAAAGATGGTATTGCATTCTTTCTTTCCAATTTTCGGGAATTTTGCGATAACCACGATATTAAGTACGAACATCAGGCATGGTATTGAAAAAAACCGGCAATAAAAAAACGTTAACAACAATTAAATATTCATAAAACACTTGCGTCTATTTTCCACCAATTATCTATGTAGTACTAATTTAGTACAATTAGTATTGGTCTACCAAATGATTTACAGAGTGTTAGAATAGACGATAGAAATTCTCGCAAAATTTCATTCTCTGTCAAGGGTTGAGCAACGGTAGATGCCCGTGGATATGTAATTATCTTGCTTTCGGCACGATATTTCGAGAGAAATATAGCCGGATGCTTTGGTTGCATATATAAGCGTGGGCTTCTGCGTTGCCGTCCAACAGAGAAAGGCAATGCGAGAAGCCTCGGAAAGTAGGACGGTAACAGATACAGATTCCTACGCTTTTTTGTGCAATGACATACGCCAACGAGGGGATGACGGCGGCTAACCTTAAAAATGAAACACGTATATCTGAATTCTGTAAATGTGCCATCTAAAAGAACTTATTTTGGCGCTATAAAATGTTTATCGCAGATTGTAGTTTGCTTTATCGGTCTTATTATTTGTGGGTGCGACAAAGACTCGTCAGAAGAGCCGGTATTAAATGTTGAAATTAACTCATCTGATGTAGTTTTTTCTATTATACCAGAGAGTGTGACACCCATATCGGCAACAATTAAATCGGATTGTTATTTAACGATGAGCCTGTACATTTCGTCAGATGAAAGAATTATCGAAAACATAGAAGCCCAAATTGCCAAAACAGGGTATTATGATTATTCAAGTAGTTTCACTACTGTCCACTAAAAAATGGACGAGGTTAAAAATTAAATAAATTCGGT
>CAJTMJ010000066.1 GCA_910577335.1 uncultured Duncaniella sp.
GAACTTGCCATCGACTTCGACAAACTCCGCGACGAGTTGTCGAAGGACTTGCTCGACGGAGCAGAAGAGCGCTATCAGTTCACTTGGCCTGATAAGCGTGCCGCCTCACGGCTTGCCAATGCAGAGACAGACAAAACACTTAGACCGGACGTCTCAGATTCTGTGGATTTCTGGAACACTAAAAACCTTTATATTGAGGGTGATAATCTTGATGTGCTAAAGGTTCTCCGTGAGAACTATCTCGGTGCAATCAAGATGATTTACATTGACCCTCCCTATAACACCGGCAACGATTTCGTTTATAATGACGATTTTGCTAAGTCTCGAGAAGATTTCGAGGCTACGAGCGGAGCCTTCGATGAAGATGGAAACCAACTTATTGACCCAATGCAGCGCAATTCTGAAAGCAATGGCCGCTTTCATACTGATTGGCTCAATATGATATATCCTCGTCTGAAAGTCGCTCGTGACTTGCTCGCCGACGATGGTGTGGTTTTTGTATCCATAGATGATACTGAATACTACAATATGCTTAAAGTATGTAACGAAATTTTCGGTGAGCAAAATTACGTTACATCTTTTTCGTGGGTCAACTCACTTAAAGATGAACTAACAGAAGATACAAAGTTTGCAGGTTCAAATCTTGGAACTATAAAAAAATCCCATGAGTATGTTCTTGTATATGCCAAATGTGCCTTCAAGATGGCTTTGGATTTTTCAAGCAGTCCTTACATAATCAAGCTTATTACCAACGGAGGTAACGCTATTCAACAGCTATCTATCCCTGCTGGAATTAAGTGCATTTCTCCAATTACAACAACTATAAAAGGTCATGTTGGAGGGAAAAGCGATTATTACGATATAATTACTCCTGAAGGCATGATAGTCGTAAATGGAGTTCTTCAAAATGATGTTGTCATTGAAGGTCCTTTGAGAAATCCCGTCATGCTTTCAAAATTCTTTAATGGTGAGACCATTATTGATAAAAAAGGTCAGGAGTTAGTTGATGTGTTTTTTAGTGAAAGCGGAATGCTTCACACTAAAAAGAAACGTGCAGGAAACACAATCTCCACAGTCCTTGTTGGTAAAGGCACTACAAAAAATGGCACCCTTTTATTAAAGGATCTTTTCGGAGCAACAGTTTTTGATTATGCGAAACCCATTGAACTAATCAATTACCTTATCTCCAAACATCTCGACGACGACTTCACAATCATTGATTTCTTTTCTGGCTCAGCCACTACTGGACATTCGGTATTTTTGTCGAACATTGCTCCTGAGAAAAACATCAAATTTATTCTTGTTCAAATACAAGAAAAAATTGAGCCTGAAAAAATCTCAATCCCTGCTTCTCGTAAAATAGCAGAAGCCGCAGTTAAGTATCTTGATAAAATTGGTAAACCGCACCTTGTTACAGAATTAGCTAAACAACGGTTAAAGCTTGCTGCCTAGCGAATCTTAGAAGAAAATGGGAAAGAAGCCTCACATATAGACTTCGGCTTCCGTGTCCTAAAACTTGACTCGTCGAATATGGAGGACGTGTACTATACTCCCGAAGATTTCAACGAACAGAACCTTTTCAACACTGTTGATAATGTCAAGTCTGACCGTACTCCGCTCGATCTCCTTTTCCAAGTGATGCCGGAACTCAATATCGAGCTGTCGGCAAAAATCGAAGAGAAGGAAGTCAACGGCAAGAAAGTGTTCTTCGTTGACGGGGGTTATCTTATCGCCACATTTGATACGGATGTGAACGAGTCTACCGTGACAGAGATTGCCAAGATGCAGCCGCAATACTTCGTGATGCGCGATGCCTCAGCCGCCAACGACAATGTCCTCGACAACTTCGAGCAAATCTTCCGCCACTACTCTCCCGATACAATCCGCAAAATCCTGTAAGCCCTATGAAGTTCAAGTTTAAGATTCAGGGCTATCAGACTGAGGCCGTCGAGAACACTACCGCCATCTTCACCGGTCAGCCTAATCGCAACGGAACACACTATCGTCGTGACTTAGGCAAAATCAAGAGCGGTGTGATGCGCGAAATGCTTGACGATGACGGATATCGTAATGCTGACGTAGAATTGTCGGCAAAGCAACTGCTCGACAATCTTCACTCGGTGCAGACATCGGCAGGCGTACCTCTTTCCAAATCTCTGACCAAGATCGACGGCCTCGGTGCCGTCAACCTTGATGTTGAGATGGAAACCGGTACGGGTAAGACCTACGTCTACATCAAGACGATGTTTGAACTTAACAAACTCTACGGTTGGTCGAAGTTCATCATCGTTGTACCAAGCATCGCCATCCGTGAGGGTGTAGCCAAATCTTTTCGTATGCTTGAAGAACATTTCATGGAGTCTTACGGAAAGAAAGCTCGTTGGTTTGTCTACAACAGCTCGAACCTCAATCAGCTCGACCAGTTCTCACAGGATGCCGGGCTGAATGTGATGATTATAAACACTCAGGCTTTCGCTCAATCTATGAGTGAAGATAGAGCAAAAGCGAAAGGGAAAAGTGGTGATAAATTTGCACGCATTATATATTCTGAACAAGATAAATTTGCTTCTCGCCGTCCTATCGACGTGATTGCCGCCAACCGCCCAATCATCATCATGGACGAGCCGCAGAAGATGGAGGGCGCCGCTACGCAGAATGCCCTCAAAAAGTTCAACCCGCTTTTCGTGTTGAATTATTCTGCAACTCACCGCACGAAGCACGACACTGTCTATGCGCTCGACGCGCTCGACGCTTACCGCGAGCGTCTTGTCAAGCGCATCAAGGTTATCGGTTTTGAACTGAAAAACCTGCGAGGCACTAACGGATATATGTATCTCGAAAACATTATCCTTTCACCGAGCAAGCCCCCGATGGCGCGTATCTGCATCGAGGTCAAGAATGCCGCCGGTGAGCCTCGCCGTCATTTCAAAACTCTCGGTGTCGGTGATTCGCTCTACGTGGAGTCCAACGAACTTCTCCAGTATAAGGGGTATGATATTGCCGAGATTTTCCCCGGCTCTAATACTCAGCCCATTGCTTTCGTTAAGTTCCTCAACGGAGTTACACTCCGAAAGGGCGACCTCGTGGGCGACTCCAACGAACTGCACATGCAGCGCGTCCAAATACGCGAGACTATAAAAGCCCACTTCGAGCGTGAACGTCAGCTTTTCAAAAAAGGCATCAAATGTTTGTCGCTGTTCTTTATCGACGAAGTCGCTAAATACCGTCGCTACGACAAGGATGGCAATCCTGAAAAGGGTATTTTCCAGACGATCTTCGAAGAGGAATACGCACGGCTTGTCAATGACGAGTTCCACATCTGTGATGAGGAATACAACGAGTATCTGCGCCGCTTCTATCCTTATCAGGTGCATCGCGGCTATTTCTCCATTGACAAGAAAGGGAAGATGGTCGAAACCAAGACGAAGCGTGGCTCCGACGTGTCGGAAGAAGCCTCGGACTACGACCTAATTCTTCGCGACAAGGAACGTCTGCTGAGTTTTGAGGAACCGACCCGCTTCATCTTCTCTCACTCCGCACTCCGCGAGGGTTGGGATAACCCCAACGTGTTCCAGATCTGTACGCTTCGCCACAGCAATTCCACTACCGCCAAGCGGCAAGAGGTAGGTCGTGGCTTGCGTATTGCCGTTGACCGCAATGGTATCCGTCAGGACAAGGAACTACTCGGCGAGGATGTTCATAATGTAAATGTGCTTACTGTCATCGCCAATGAAAGCTATGCCGACTTTACAAATGCTCTCCAACGTGAAACCCGCGAGGCTCTGCGTGAACGTGCATCAAAAGCATCGTCAAATTATTTTGAAGGCAAGACCATTAAGGTTGACGGTCAGCTACATATCATAAGCGATATCGAGGCAAGCCGCATCATGATTTATCTCGAAGACAATGCTTATGTTGACAGCAACGGCAACATAACGCCAAAGTATCATGCCGACCTTGCTGCCGAAGCACTTGCTCCATACGGAGAGAAGCTCGCTCCGATGGCTGATGGTATAACCATGCTCATAAACTCCATCTTTAACCCGTCGCTGTTGGAGGGTATGACCGAGAACGGTGCCAAGACGAAATTGCCGGAGCCGAAGCTCAATGCTAATTTCTATCGTGACGAGTTTCAAGCTCTTTGGAAAGCTATAAACCACCAATACGTCTATACCGTCAGCTATGACTCTGACGAGTTGGTCGAGAAGTCTGTTCTGCATCTCAATACTGACGAACTGAAAGTACGCACTCTACGATACATCAAGATTGAAGGTCAACAAGATACCGAAGAGGTAACAGCGTTCGGTGATACAAAATCGACCTCGCAGGAGTTGACCGACATAAGCACTTCTTCAGTGAAGTATGACCTTATCGGGCAGGTGGCAAAGGGCGCGAACATTACGCGTCGCACCGCCGCTAAAATTCTTCAGGGGCTTCGTCCGGCGAAACTCGGTCTGTTTCGCAACAACCCGGAAGAATTTATCCGCAAAGTCATTCAAATCATTCGGGAGCAGAAGGCTACAATGATTGTAGACCACATACATTACCATCTGACTGATGGCACTTATGGCTCCGACATTTTCACCGCGGCAAGCAAAGCTGAATTTGACAAGGCATATCAGGCGACCAAACACGTTACCGATTATGTCGTTTCCGACAGTATCGGCGAGCGTAACTTTGCCCATGACCTTGACGAAGCAAGCGAGGTTGTTGTCTATGCCAAACTCCCTCGCTCTTTCCAAATTCCCACACCGGTCGGCAATTATGCTCCCGATTGGGCGATAGCTATGCAAAAAGGCAGCGTCAAGCACATTTTCTTCATAGCTGAGACCAAAGGCTCGCTACAATCAATGCAGCTGAACGCTATCGAAAATGCCAAGATTGATTGTTGTACAAGGCTGTTCAACGAAATGTCAACTGCCAATGTGCGCTATCATAAAGCGACCTGCTATCAGGACTTGCTTGATGCAATGACAGCTCTGAAATAATAGCAAAAACGATGGATGCAGAGCAACAAGTTCTTTATCCATCGTTTATTGTCTTGTGTTAATAGTATTTTACTTATGTGTGCAAAAAACAACACAATCGTATATCAACGCTGGGAGCCATTGATGAGGTTATCTACATCTGACATCAATTTAGCAAGAATCGGTTTCGCTTTTTCGTAATCCTTGGATGCGAATAATTCATAAGTTAAGTCAGCCCAATCTTTAGCTGCCTCTTTTTCTTCTTCGGTATTATTTGACAGAACGATGTCAAGTTTTGCCAATTCAATCAAAAACTTGGATGAGTTTGCAGGCGTAGGATTATCATGACATCTTTTTACAGCATCTACGACTCTTGCACGCTGTTCTAAATCTTTATTATTCATAGGAATATTATTATCTTGTTATTTGATTGACTTGAAACGCTCTTGCAACTGTTCAAGCCGGGCGATTAGCGTTTCAAACGACAACTTTTCGCCGTAGATCATCGAGGTTTTCATTGCTTCGTAGTCAAGTCGCATCTTTTCTCGCAAATCTCCTGTGGGGCAAAATGTGATTGTTGACGGATGATTTAGCTCATAGTTGACGCCACCGACATGATAGAATCGCTGACGGTGTGCAATTATTTCCTGATATAGCTCCATGTCAGACAATGCGGTCTCTGCAAATTGTGTATCCATTAGTCGTTCCAAATCATATAGGTGTCGGCTCATGCGTTCGGTGCGAGGATTCTTTCGCTGATATTCTTCGTTTAGCAGAAACGCTTTTTCAAGGAATGTGCGTGTCGGTGTTATAGTCGGAATGTCGGCAATGGTCTCATCGTCAATTTGAGGAAACGCCTCTCCAACAAGAGAAGATATGCGCTTGACTTCGTAAGGCTCTTTCATCGAAAGACAACTTATCTCAATCTTGACAACGGGGCGAACATAGGCATCGGAGCTAACCTTAACCGGATAATGAATTTCAATGATTACCGGATCGCTATCGTGGTCGATTGGTGAGCCATCCTTTTTTGTCGTTATCGGTACAACCCGACATTCGCTCAATCCGGCTTCATTGAGTTTCGTTGTCAATTCCTCTGTAAATTCGCCAAGGATATAATTGCGATTGGCAATACGCAGATTCTTGACCTGATTGTTCGTGGATGCTTTGGCACATTCTTTACCCAAAACATCGAGATAGAAGTCACGATATAGTGCGATGTCGATATCTTCCGAAAAGCGGTCTATCAAGTTCCATCCTTTACTGAGGCTTGTACCTCCCTTAAAGAACATATATTTAGCCGGCGAAAGAGAAAACAGCACTTTCAGAATGGCAGTTACCCACCAGTCTTTTTCAACTGCACCTTCGCTGATATTCTTTTCGGTTGCTATGATGTAAGCCGACTGTTGGCGGTCTGCATCCGAAGCGTCAATCCATCTGCTCATTTCGTTTGATTTTTTCTTTTGTTTCGATTACTATTTTTCTGATCCAGCGTGGAGCATGGGCTATATCCTCATGCCAAGTGTCGTCCTCAGGATTGTCCTTCAATACTCCATAAACAACATCAAGAGTTTCATTGTCAACATTATACTGCTTGATAGATTTTAGTGCGAGCACTAATATAGGCATAATTTTACCCTTATAGGCAAATGTTGACGGCACACTATGTTTAAGCGTCAAAGTCCTTCGGCCAATCTTTATTTTTCGAGGAGTACCGGATGTAAGATATACAGCGTTCATTGGAACCTGTGTTGAGAAGCCGAGATAGTTCTCGGCAGTAGCTCCTGTTGGCAATAGTTGTGCATCATCACGTTTTGCTATGGTTTGCGCAATTTCGCCGATTGTAGGCATCACAGGTCCAAACCTTGACATCTTTGGCTTAACATATATCCCGGTTGCGACTCTGACGAGTTTACCGGCATTACACAGTTCCGATAAAATATTGGAGGCGTAATGGGTATCAATGGGCAAAAAACTATCCGGCAAGAAGATTGTCCCCTTCCTGCTACGATTGACTTTTGATATTATGGCCTGTTTCATTTTTGCGGATTACAGAAGGATAATAAACGCTTTATTGTCCTTTTTAGGTAGCGCAAAGTTAGTGCTTTATTTCCAATTATACAAGCAATTACATCGCAGTATTTATAATTTCACATATCACAATAAGACAAACTGTGATTTCACAATTAAGTTTGGTTTAATTCGGGCTATATATACCCGAGTTAAACCAAACCAATATATAGTGTGGCTGGTGAAAAGAAAGTTTCTTCTTTTGCACTGCTATCATTTCAATCGTGATGCACGGGTGAGGCGGTCTTCTTTGATATAGCGGCTAAGTGATGCTTCCGTAGTGTGACCGGTGGCGGCACAGATTACATCGCGGTCGTTTCCTCGTAGTCGCATATTGGTAGCGAAAGAACGTCGAGCTGTATGGCAGCTTACCATCTGCCAACGCTGATAAATGTCTTTCTTGCGTCCGGCTCTTCCGTTACCTACATCTGCGGTGTAGGCTTTGGTGACATATCCAGCCAATGTGCTTTCCGGGTTCGCCTCATAAACCGCCTTCATAATATCCTTCAGTGCGTCATTGAACTTCTGGTTGCTTATTACACGCGGCATTTCTTTACCGTCATTGTAAAGGTCGAGAATAGACTGAGCCTCAGGCAGTATTTTGACGACCGATGTCTTATCAGTTTTGTTAGCCTTGAATTGAAAATAACGCTCACCATCTTCAGTCACTTGAATAGAATTGTAGTTGAGCTGTTCGAGGTCAGAATGGCGCACACCGGTCCAGCACATCAGCACAAACATATTGCGCACAGTCTGCAGATGTTCAGTCGGCAACTCCTGTTTTGCTATCAATGCGATTTCACTTTCAAGCAGGGCAATACTCTCTGATTCTTCTTTCAGTTTCTCACAGCGTAAAAACTCCTCTGCCATACACTGTATGCGCATAGGCTGGTCACGGATGACAGTCTTTATAACCTTGATATGGTCACCGATAGTATTCAGTTTCAATCCTTCGCCGTATGCAAATGTAAGATACTCGGAATAGAATGACTTATTGAGTTCATCAAATCGAATATCGGTGATATGTTTCTTATTCATAAAGTCGCGGATATAGCGGCGGAGATGCTTGTAGTGCTGTATGGTTTTTAGTCCGATTGGTTTGCCATGCCATGTTCGGGCTGGAGCAGCATCAATAAAGACATCAAGAGCCACAATGAAGGATTCTTCACGCTGACGGAGCATTGCTTCAAGTTCTTCTTTTTTGCGCCGCTGTTCAGCCTCACGTTGAGTTCTCTTCCGTTCCTGTGCTTCCTCCTGTGCTTTTCTAAGAGCGGCCTGTTCTTGAATCTGCTCACGCTGTGCGACCGAGACAATTGCTTTCTCCAGCTTTTTCTTTGTCGGATTAGGCTGGGATAAAACCAAGTCAATGGTTGCGGTGATTTCATCCAGTTTATCGCAAAGATACTTACCTTCACCGGAGCGAAACTTATTCCACTTTGAAGTAGTGGAAACCGCATCGCTCCATTGCTTGATGTCAACCTCCACAAACGATTTCAAAAGCAGATTTTCCCCGTCGCTTTGGCGACGGGTATATAGAAAGGCATTGCCGGAAGCGGCCTTTGTACGAAGAAAAAATTTGGTATATGCGTTCTTTGCCATTATAAACTCGTGTGTCTAAGTTTATTATTCAAACGCAAAGGTAATGCGCATTGTTGCTGAGTTGATACTTATTTGATACTTTTCTTTGGCAGTTTATGGCACTTTTTGCGACTTTCTGAAATTGTTAAAATATATAACCACTTAATATCTCGATAATTATAAAATTGGAGTTTCACGAAATATCACAAAAGTTGCCCTTCCAAGGCAACAAAGTAAAATTGCAGTTGGCTGATTATCAGTTGGCTGCAATTTTCTTTTACTGAATTTGCACAACATCTGCACAACAGAATCTGAAAATTCGGCTCAAAATTCATTGTCGTTCATCTCTGTTCAACGACAAAAATAGATTTTACAATTTTTAACGCCATATCATTTACGGAACAGTGAACAAAGAGAGGCGGAAGTCAGTTGTAGATGTTGTGGTAACATTTCTCACGACCATAGCGGAGCGGAGGCTCTGCCGTGACGGTTGTGTTTAACCTAAAGCCACATTAAGCTCACAAAGGGCATTTTTAACATTTGACCTCGGATTCGGGGTCGAAATACTATTGCATAGCCCTAAAAGTGTACCTAACTTTGCAGCCGGAAAAGATGCGAAGGCATCGGGCGTGCGGGATATGACCCGACATTACGCCGTAATTCCGACCGCCGTTATTGGCATACCATTCTCGTTGCATCCCGATAACACACCAGTTATACATACACCGATGAAGCGATGAGATAGGAAATTCACACATGCGGATTATGCGAATTTGGAGATACGAAGAAATTTTTGTATCTTTATGTAACGATTGGAGGCAACGCACCTCAGTCAAAGCACGTTCAACATTATTTACCGGGCTTGGAACGATGCTCTTTGACGATGCTGCGCCCGAAAGAGTTGCATGAACGACTTACATCTCAGGCCGGATGAAAGGCATCCGGGAACACTATGAAAATGTAGCCGTAGGTGGCGGCCGGAACCGCCAGCCCTCAACTATCGCCCTAAGGAAGCGATGCTCAAAGGGCTTAAATTCCTCAGTAAGCGGCAACTGAGACACATGACATACCTGTTCTCTGTGTGCGTCGCATGCACATGGGGATGACTGTTATCAACCGAGACACGCCGGATTTTTTGGATTTAGTGGCGGCGTTGGTTCAAGGTCTGATTACAGCCGGACTCAAAGTATCTGACGCAGAAGATAGAAAGGATAGCACAGAGAAAAGGGTATAAACTACCGAAAACCAACGAAGAAAGTGTGCGCTACGCCCATAGCGGGCAGCACACACGGCGCATATCCCCCTGTCGGGCGGATAGCCCCTGCTGTCGGCCTATATCATAGGTGGCAGCGGACAGGGACAACTGCGCCTATGCCGGACATGACTGTTCGGCAGAAACGACTGTCGGCTCCAGCGAGAAAGAAGCCGACGGCCACTCCTATGTCCTTTTCGGGACCGTCATCGTGCCTCTTTATCCGTCGCCGGAGGTGTGATGATGCCAGACAGTCAGGCGATACAATCTTTCAAATTCATTCCCCCCAGATGAAACTGAACCTTTTTGACCTTCTTCAGGCGTCGATGTCCGACCCTGACTCTCCCAATATTCTCCTCACCGTCCACCTCTCTGACCTCCATCAGCTTGTGGTGGACACAATCGAAGCCACACGCGAGCGAATCCTCC
>CAJTMJ010000067.1 GCA_910577335.1 uncultured Duncaniella sp.
AGGTCTACAGGCTTGAGTGAACTCGCCTCAGACACACTCAGTGAAACACTACCTATTCCTTTCTCTTCTTGCCGATTATAAAGTGTTTAAAGAGAAACGATTCCTTCGCCCATTCCTTGAAACAATGACTGAAGAAGGATACTGGTCAGAATTGACGGATGGCAATCCGTCAGTTGACACTCTCAATAGAATCAAAAAGAAATTTATATCAATACATCAATATCCAGAACACGAAGTAGCCGAAGCCATGGCCTATATAGGATATGGATTAGGAATAACAGCATAACCGCTTATGACAGAACTAAAGACAGGCGATAAAATCAGTTTAACCAATGGTGGATACGTCACTATTGTTAAAGAACTGGGACGAGGTGGACAAGGAATAGTCTATCTCGTGAAACTCAATGGAGAAGAGAAAGCTCTTAAATGGTACATAAATCCTCCAGATAAGAGTTTTTACAAAAATCTCCAGAACAATGTTATACAGGGTGCGCCATCTGACGCATTTCTATGGCCCGAATACCTTACTGAACGTCAGAAAGGCAGCTATGGCTATGTCATGAAGTTGCGTCCACAAGGCTATTATGAATTTGGCAATTATCTTCTTGCAAAGAAGTCGTTCAAGTCATATTCAGCGATGTTAGCAGCTGCCATGAAGATTTGTAATGGCTTTATGCTCCTGCATCGTTTTGGTTATAGTTATCAAGATTTGAACGATGGCAACTTCTTTATAAATCCTAATAACGGCGATGTCCTTATCTGCGATAATGACAATGTTATGCCTCATGGAGAAAAGTCCGGTATAATGGGGAAAGCCAGATATATGGCACCTGAAATCGTTGCAGGTTCTATCCCTGACAAGTATAGCGATCGGTTTTCATTGTCAGTTATACTTTTTATGCTCTTCTATGCCAACCATCCCTTTGAGGGAGCCAAGGTCGTAGGCTGTCCGTGCATGACAGAGAGCTTTGAGAAAAAATTCTATGGTAGTGAGGCCCTTTTCATTTATGACGAAAACGACAAAAGCAATCTCCCAGTGCAGGGCATTCATCACAATGTGATTCGCCGTTGGCCTGCTTTCCCGGCAATACTTCGTGAAACATTCCAAAGAGAGTTCAGTCAAGAGAAACTGAAGAATCCACAAGAAAGGATGTTGGAACAGAATTGGGAAAAACTTATCAACAGTCTTCGTGACAGTCTTGTTGTATGTCCACACTGCAAGGAAGAGACATTCGTTGAAAAGGATGGTAAGTGTATGAACTGTCGGAAGGATGTCGGTGTCAATGCACATCTGAAAATGGGAAACAGAGAATTGCTACTGACACCCGGGACAGATCTCTATATCGACAACGACAATATTCCTGATTGTCGGATTGAGCTTAATCCTAACGATCCCTCCATGATGCTCATCAAGAATATATCACCCAATGCTTGGACAGCCGAAACTCCCAGTGGCAAACTGAAAATCGTTCAGCCTAACGAATGTGCTCCCGTTAAAAACGGAATTAAGATTACATTCGACAAAACATATAATTGTGAAATAGTAACTCATTAACAATAATATACCGCATGTCATTACTTGACGACGCTGTAAGCGTACCCCGCAGAACCATGACTCTGTTCTTCTTGATTGACACATCAGGAAGTATGTCTGGAAACAAAATTGGCGCTGTAAATGACGCCATTGTAAACGTACTGCCGATGTTGGAAGATATATCTTCTTCCAACCCGGATGCAGAAATCAAAGTAGCCGCTCTGGAGTTTTCAAACGGAACCAAGTGGCTGTACAATGAGCCTAAATCTGTAGAGGATTTCAAGTGGATTGATGTTCAGGCTGGCGGTTTGACTTCACTCGGCGAGGCTTGCCTTGAACTCAATTCCAAGCTTTCCCGCTCCGGGTATATGAAATCGGCGAGCGGCTCCTATGCCCCAGCAATCATCCTCCTTTCTGATGGTGGTCCTACAGATAATTTCGATGGCGGACTACAGACGATACAAGGAAATAACTGGTTCAAGAATGCAATACGTATTGCCATTGCAATAGGTGATGATGCAGACTTGGACGTACTTGCACGTTTTACGGGCAACAGCGAAGCTGTTATCAAGGTTCAAAATATCGATGCACTGAAACAGATTATTCGTATTGTGGCAGTTACATCCTCTCAGATAGGTAGCAAGAGCAGTTCTGCTGGAGACACATCAAAACAAGACCAAGTAATCAAGGATGTTAATCAAGCCGTTGACAATATTGACGGAGCGAGCACAGCTGCTGCACCAGATTCATCATCCTACGATGATTGGGATTAAATATGAAAGGATTCAATAAAACCTGCCAAGGCGCCAGTCATATCAAATCCAATAAAGTTTGCCAAGATTGTTCCTTTAGTGAATCAACTCCAGAATTATCCATTGCTCTTGTAAGTGATGGTCATGGAGGCGAGCGTTACTATAGGAGTCATATTGGTTCCGAACTTGCTTGCGAAGTGAGTTCCGACTTGATACGCATTTTTGTAAGACAAATGCCTTCTGATTTTTTCGTTGGTGCTCCCCTTACACAATATGGTATCAATGGAGAATGTTGTGGTCAACCTTCAAAAAAACATATTGATGCACTTCGTCAACTTGGAAATTCAATAATAGCCAAATGGCGTGAAAAGATAGAAGCTCACGCTAAAGAAAATCCAATTTCTGCCGAAGAGATGTCAATGGTTCCGGAAGAATACCACAGGGATTTGACAGATAAAAATAGGCTTGCCAAGGTTTATGGGTGTACCCTTATTGGGTATGTCCAAACCCCATCATATTGGTTTGGATTTCAAATTGGAGACGGAAAATGCTTCTCATTTCATCAAGAAACAGGCCCCAAAGAACCAATCATGTGGGATGATGCTTGCTTCTTAAATAAGACAACATCATTATGTGATTCTTATGCAAGTGAAAAGATCAGGTACTCTTTTCAAGGTGATGGAGATTTTCCATTTGCTGTATTTTTAGGTTCTGATGGTCTCGATGATTCTTTTGGAGAAGATAAAAATCTAATAAACTTTTATATACAAGTTCTTAAACTCGCATATAAAAGTGATCCGAAAAATGTTGAAAACGTACTTTCCTCCGATTTGTCAATTCTGAGTAAACGAGGAAGCCAAGACGACATGTCTATATCTGCAATATATGATGATACTAAAGCAGATATTGCAATAAGGAATATCACAGAGTGGCAACTTAGTACGACTTTAGGAGAACTAAACCAAAACAAGGCTCGGATACACAAATTTCACAAGGAAAGAAAGTCACTTGAAGATGTAAAGACTACCAATACAAAGGCGGCCATAGACTATGAATATGCGGTAAAAGAAATGATGGCTGCGATTGAGAATAGAAAACGTCTAATACAGCGATATAATGATCTTGCGAAAGAATTGGATGAAAATAATCCCGTTTTATTCAATGATGACATACCTTATGAGAAAGTAATTCCTCAACCTTCGGTAACTATTACTCCGGAGGAACCGGCTACAGAACCCAAATCGTCATCTGAGAAGAAAGATAGCTCAGTTATATCTCAATATGGCAGACACCGTAGACCACGGGATAGAAGAGGCAACAAACTGAAACGTAAATTTTTTAAGAACAAAATTAAACGTAAGAATAGAAGGTAATGGGATTTCTTAGAAAAATAGTCTCATTTTTCAAGCGGGACACATCTGATGCTTCAGAGCCTGAAGAGGCTCTGAAAAGTCCTGATGTGCCTATAAATCCTCCTTCCGAAGAACCGGATAAGCGACCGGAATACCCTCTTATAGGAGATTTTGATAAGCCGACTGACATCTATAGCCCAGTTGAAGAGCCATCAACAGGCGATTCGAGTGTTGTAAATATTACGCCGAATCCTCAGAGGAATTCTTTATTAGGGAATCAACAAAACGAGAGCGAATCTTCTCAACAACAAGAAGAATCGTATATAGATAGGATTCGTCGAGAAGAGGAGGAGCGAAAGAAAAGAGAGTGGTTGGAGTTCCTCAAAACAAAACGTGCTAAAAGGCGAAAAGAGTTAGAGGAACAACTTATACTTATTGACAAGCAATTAACTTTCATTCAAGACCGCATTATAGCAATTAAGGATGAGAAGAAATTGATTGTTAAGAAAGATGCTCCGGATTTATCTGTAAAAGAGGAATCGTACAGTTCTAAGGCTACTAATCTCTTTGAAAGTAAAGATGTAGCGGCTATCACTTCGATGGGAGAACTCTTTCAACTGAGAATTGAGGAGGAGCGTCGAAAAATTGAAGAGGCAGAAAAGACTGCGCTGATTAATATAGAAGGGGCAAGAGAGGCTATTAATAACCGAAATCTTGACCGTGCAAAGGAGTGTCTTGACATTATCTCTAAACAGACTGCTTTTATTGAGAATAAGGACATTAATGCCGCTATTAAGGATGTTGTCTTTGCTATAACGGAATTGTCTAATCAATTAGAAGCAGAAAAACGCGAAAAAGAGGAACAGCGTCGTAAGCAGGAGGCTCTTGCCGCACAACAACGGGCGGAAGCCATAGAACGCCAACGTCAAGAAGAAGAGGCACGTAAACTACGAGAGCAGGAAGAACGAAGGGAACGTGCACGAAAATATGAAGAAGAACTACGTGAAAAAGAGAAGAACCAGCAACAGGAGATCAATCGATTGAATGGTCTGTCTTCTACTCTTAAATCCGACGCGCAGGAGATAGTAAACTTTTTACACAATAATGGCATATACTATCTATATCATTTTACTGAGTCAAGTAATATTCCATTAATAAAATCACGTAAAGGACTATACTCTTGGTCATATCTTCTGTCACATGATATGAAGATTCCAAGCCCGGGAGGAAATGATACAAGCCGTGGACTTGATAGAGACAAAGGACTTGAAGATTATGTTCGTTTGAGTCTGTGTAAATCTCATCCAATGGCATATCGTATTCATCAGGAAAGCGAAGGACGTGCCAACCTTGTACTGCTGAAAATAAAACTTGATGTGACAATGTTTGAAAGCACCCGCTTCTCCAATGTCAACGCTACTGACAAAAGAGCCAAAATCGGTTCAGACCTTGAATTTATTGAAGAAAATCTCGATTTCGAGGCCATAGCTCTTGACTGGTGTTGGGGAAGTGACCCGCGACACAAGTTAAGACAGGCAGAAGTCATGGTAAAAACTTTCATTCCTTCAAAATATATAATCAATCTGGATAACCCGGGAACAATGACATTCAGTAATTAAAATAACAAAAACAGCATATGTTAATACTCATCATCGCAATTGTAGCAGTAATTGGAATCGTATGGCTCCAATTCAAGTGCTTCAACAGCACTAAGAAAGGGATTGAAGAGTTGAAAACCTTCTTTCCACCCATCGACAAAGTTGCATTAAAAGAATGCACGACTAACAAAGACGCAATTTCTGACCGATTTACATTGCGTCAGGTAGCTCAGAATCCTCCATCTAAAAAAGATGAGGTTGATATGACAGATGAGGACGTAAATGTCTCGCTGATTACAACTACCGGAGGCTCAAAATCTTTCAAAGAAGTTGTATTTGAGACAAATGAGTACCTCTGCAAGAATGTAGGCACATCAGCTGATTTAGGAGTTTTGCAGGATATTTGCGATAAAAAACTTGAGGTTAAGGAAAATGCTGTTAAGAGTACACTTAACCTACCTCTATTCGTGGGTCTTGGTGGTACTTTCATTGGTATCATAATCGGTGTAATCGGTTTTGCATTCGACCTGAATAGTTTGTTTGATTCGACATCGTCATCACCTGAAATTGAGCAAACCATCAATGCTCCTGTAGGTAATGAAAGTGTTCCTACAATCAGTGCGGTTGAATCTCAACAGACTGAACCATCAAGCGATGAGACAAACAGCCTTCAGTTTCTTCTCTATGGAATTGGTTGCGCCATGGCTGCATCTCTTTGTGGCTTGGTACTGATGGTTATAAATACCGCAATTAACTACCGAAAAGCAACAGCCGATCTTGACACCAAGAGGAATGAGTATTTTGACTTCCTTCGTAGAGAATTGATGCCTACTCTTGCAAACAGCATGAGTTCCAGCCTTAATTCACTGAAAAGTGTCTTAGGCCATTTTGTTGATAAGTTCGGAAAGAACCTTGATGCGTATGCTGATTCAGCAGAGCTTCTCAATGAGAATCTTGAAAAGCAACATCTTGTGCTGACTCAGATACAAGACATGGGTATGACACGAATGGCAAATCGTGTGGCGTCTGCCTTTGTCCAACTTAATGAAGCAGCGGATGCCCTTAATACGTTCCATCAATATCAACAAGACCTGAATACGACTATTCATCAGGTACATGGCGGAGTCGCTCAAATTGACACTCTCATAGCAAAGTTTGATAACTTCATCTCAGCTCTTAGCTCAGTTGCGAATGCACAGGGCACAGCAATTGCACTTCAGCAGCAGTTTAAAGAGGCTATCGAACAGCATTTCCCCACCGGCGCAGATGGACGCGAAATGTGGCGTAAGGAGTTCGACAATCTACTTACTGACGCTCAGACTGTCAGCCGTCAGCTTAACTCCCAGTTGACCCAAAACACCAGCTATGTACAACAGTTTGTCTCGGACAATAGCAAGTTCTTCACAAGCTTTGATGAAATGCGTAGTGTATTGGCGGCATTAGTTGAATATTCAAAGGCACAGAGCGAATGTTACAAGGATCTCAAAGATGAAATTTTGAGCTTGCGTAAAGACACAAAAGATTCACAGAGAGAGACGGCGGAACTTCATAAATCGCTTCTTGAAGCGGTGAAGGCTATGACAAAGGCCGTAAAAGATTTGAAGGATTGATATGAAGAGACACGAAGATAACGGTTCCTTCTGGCTCAGTTATTCTGACCTTATGACCAGTATGTTCTTTATCATGCTGGTTCTCTTCATTGTATGTCTTGTTAAGGTCTCAATGAGCTACAAGGAATTAGAGCGAGAAAAACAAAAAACCGAACAAATTCTTGCTGAGACACAGGCAACCAATGAACAACTTCAGCAGATTCTTCAGTTAGACAAGCAGTTCAAAGAATTGAGTAATTCCTCAGTGCTTGGCTATGATGAAGAGAAGAAGATGTTCTTCGCCAAGGATTTTGTAGGAGTTGAGATTTTCAATCCCAACGATGACAATATTAAACCGGAGTATCTTGATAAGGTTAGGGAGGTTGGTGAAGCTTTAAAAGTAATCCTGCACAAACTACATGAAGAGAATCCGAGGTTTAGCTACCAACTTGTAATCGAAGGAACTGCTGCAATAAAATGGGACCAAAAGGCAGCTGGGACATACAATCCTGATAATCAGGAAATGTATTGGCTTAGTTATCGTCGCGCTCTTGCTCTCTATAACAAATGGCGTTCACAAGAATTAAATTTGAGAAATTATAATACGGAGATTATCATTGCCGGAAGTGGCTTTAATGGAATAAATCGTGATAATCGTGTAGAGGACAATAACAAGCGATTCATAATCCAGATTATACCCAAGGTTTCACGACCCAATCCAGAAAGTAAAAACGAGTAAGAATCTATGTCAATCAGAATTTCAATACTTGGTATCTTATTGCTTGTAGGCATGTCAATGTCTGCTCAAAAAATATATTCTGTTGATCATGAATATCAAGCAGATATTAAGGTATTTGTAGTGGATTCCGAGTACAAGGCAGATCTTATTGTTTATAAGACGGATAAGGAATATCGTGCGAAAGCCAGCGAAAACAAAGGTATCTGGTTTATATGTCCTCGACAATATCAGGCTGATAAAAAAGTGTTCTTTGTTGACCGAGAGTATCAGGCTGACCTCAAAGTATTCTTTACCGATAAAGAATATCGTGCTGGTTGGAAGAAGAATGACAAGAAACCTTTAATGTATTGATTTAGACATGGCTAAATGTAAGTATTGTGGTGAGTCAGCTGGGTTCTTCTCGCGTTCTCATAAGGAGTGTGAGGAGAAGCATACTCGTGGAATTGATGGAATGACTCATCTGATGCGTCGATACTTTAGCGGAACTATTTCAGCCATTGATTTCGGAGCAAAGCTTTCTCGAAATAGAGATCCGTACTTCTTGAGTGAGGATGATATTGTTACATGTGCGGACAATGTTATTGGAGAGTTCGCAGATTCACTTCGACGCCCATTTAATTCAGATATATTACCCAAAATAAAGGGATTCATATCAAATGTCGGAGTGCCTTATGCGACGCTTAATAAAAATGGCACTCTTGATAGATTATCCCTAAAGCTATTTCAGGGATATGTCGTGGATTTCTTTGCAAAAGGTGTTCCACTCAGTCAAATATCAATAAGTACCGATTCCGTAACATCCGTTCTTCCTTTGAGCCGACAACAACGTGATGAAGCATATTACAACGTATTGAACAAGGCCGCCGATAAGTTTATGGCAGATGGTTGGCTGGCGGACAATGAGCAAAGGATGATAGAGTCATACACATCTTCTTTGGGGATTGCGTTAAACTGTCTTCCTTTGCAGTATCAAACCGAGAGCCTTTCTCGTATAGGTCAGGCTATAGTTCTAAAGGATTTACAACAAGGGGCACTCCCTAAAAAGCCATTGACTGTCCCTGTAATGTTGGCTCGTGACGAGGCTCCACTGTGGGTATATGACAATATCACAATGTTGCAAGAAAAGATAACCCGAGAGTATGTCGGAGGGAGCAGAGGAATGAGCTATCGAATATGTAAGGGACTGACGTATCGTACCGGTTCATTCAAAGGACATCCGGTTGAAAGAAGTTTCATGGAGACTATTGGCATCGGTCAACTGGTTATAACGAACAAAAACCTTTTCTTCCATTGTCCTACAGCAAGTGTGAAAATCCCTTATAAAAAGCTTGTGGGAGTAACGCCTTACTCAGATGGTCTGGAAGTCCATAAAGAAGAGGCGAAGCCTAAACGAACTGTCTTTCAAGGTTTCGATGCATGGTTCATTATGAATGTTTTGAATCAGGTCAATATTTGATTAGTCAAAGAGCGAAGGAGTATCATCTTTGGGAGTCGTCCTCTTTGCTTTTGATTTCTTCTGAGTCCTTTTAGGCATTTCGTCTGAAGTTAGATTGGAAGAACGAAGAGTGATTTCTTCTTCCAAATTGGGGTGTGGGTAGTTACCTTCAATATAGAGCTTTACCAATCCGGCATGTGAAAGAGGAGTCGAAAGATTCCGGAAATCAAGATTCGTGTTGTAGTCAAGCAGGACAATATCTGTTTCTTCTGACTTTTTCTTTATCTTATCTACGATGTTTATGACATCGGGAACATTCTCCAAAACCCATTCATAAGAAGGTAGATAAATGAGTATTCTTGCTGAAA
>CAJTMJ010000068.1 GCA_910577335.1 uncultured Duncaniella sp.
ACGAAAAGGGTCACATTTTTCCGCCGACAGGGGTCAATCTGCACCGACTTTTCCACACGGATGTAACTTTATGTGACAGCGGGTGTGAATTTCATCTGTATCTCCAGAACAAAAAATAGCGCACGTTAGGCACTATAATAATGGCGGCTCTGGAACAGCCGAGAACGATATAGGCAAACGTACGCTATGCGAGTGCATAGCATAAGTATCAGCCTATAGTTTCGTTCAATGTTAATTTACCAGATTTCTTTGACAGAAAAACGGGAATAAGTCAGATGAGCTAATTGCACTTATTGTCAGCGCAATAGCCGTTGCCAATGTTGTGGCGATTTTCCTGCTTTTGACCCTATTTTCTCAAAAAGTACACCTTTTGTACCCTCGATTATGGACTGTAGTCAGAGGGTAAATGTTAAGGTCTGTAAACGGCGATTTTCAGATTATTATACCTCGGATTATCTTTGCGCAAAATTATAATTGTATGGCAAAATTAGAAAATCGCAAGAAACAGAATCCCAAGCTCCGACAGTCGGAACTGAGCGATGGACGTGCCAGCCTCTACCTTGAATATTATCTCGGCAGAAGTGAAACGCCTGTCCTTAACGAGGACGGCAATCAGGTGTTTTACACCGAGGGAGCGATGGCGGGTAAACCGAAATATCAAATCAAACACTCCCGCAAGAAAGAGAACCTCAACCTATATATATGGCTTCATCCCCGCAACCAGCAGGAACGTTTGCAGAACAAGAATACTCTTGCCCTTGCAGAAAAGATACGTTTTGAACGGGAGCAATCTTTCCTCGAGGACAGAGAGGGCTATCGTCTCCGAAAAGATATGGACGAGGATTTTCTTGAGTTCTGCAACGAGTTCATCAAATCTCCGGCCCTCACCAAATATACTCGCATAACGCTCGGGCACGGACTGCAAAAGTTCAAGAACTTTCTTGCCGATACGCCGAGATATTCTCTCTACAGGAATAATCTTAAGATGACGCAACTGACGCTTGACATGGTGGCAGCTTATGTGGAGTATCTGAAAGAGAACGGAACAGGCGACGGTCCGAAAATCTATTTCCGGATGTTCAAGCGTATGGTTACTGCGGCTGTTGACAAAGACCTCATCAAGAAAAATCCGTGCCGAGGCTTCGTGTTGAAGAACGACAACATGACGTTGCAAAAAGAGATTCTTCTGCCGGAGGAAATACAGCAGCTTGTTGCGACACATTTTGAAGGCGAGAGGCCGGAAATTCACCGTGCGTTCATCTTCGGTTTATACACCGGGGTGCGTTGGTGCGACACAAGCCAGTTGACCTACCGCAACGTGGATTACTCAACCCAGACATTGCGGTTCCAGCAGCAAAAGACAAAAGATCACAGCAGCCGGAGCTGGGTAATCGTTCCGTTGAACGACACCCTTATCCGTCTAATCGGTGAGCCGGATAACGACAACTATGATGAACGGATATTCACAGTTCCGCATTACAACATCTGCAACCTGTATCTGCGTAAATGGGTAAAGGCGGCAGGCATCAGGAAGAAAATCACATGGCATTGCGCGAGACACAGCTTCGCGGTGAACGTCCTCACCAAAGGAGCGAATATTAAAACGGTGTCGAGTCTTCTCGGACACACCTCCATAAAGATGACAGAGCGATATCTCCATGTCGTTGACAGTCTGAAACAGGACGCAATCAACTCCCTCGGTGAAATCAATTATGCACCGATGTAACCGTTATACCGAAGCCGATAAGTCCGATGTGATTTGTCGGCTTTTTTCTTTTCGCCGCCAATCATAATGAAAACAAAAAGGGAAAAATCGGAGTGTGAAATCGGCAACGGGGATTACGACTTTGGAGTAAGACCAACCAATATTCTGCAAGGGTTTTGAGCTGCAAAATCAGTTTCGTGCAGCTCAAAACATACCTTGCAGAATCCCGACGGATTCCGTTCCGACCTACAGAATCAGAAGGCTTCTTAGCACCAAATTACAATCGGCTCCATACAAAAAAGCAACTGTAATCGGGATAGCCGACTGTTTCAATTACTTGGAACATCAATATTGGCAAAATCCAACTTCTTCAATGAGGAAGAATAAGATTTGGCTAAAGATAGTTGATGTATCAATACGCGATACATAACGCTTTCGAGATTGCGATTCGATTAATATACATTGTTACAAGTAGTTACTTGTCGAGGTCTTGATTGCAAAGATGCTGTTAGTACGTATTGACGTATGAACGTACTAACGTATTGATGTATGAACGTATTGACGTATGAACGTACTAACGTATTGATGTATGAACGTATTGACGTATGAACATCTGAACGTATGGATGTACATACGTATGAACAGATGTCTGAATGAACTTATGAGCAGATGGATGTTATGCCTTATGGATGAATGACAGGAGGGATTGCCATTAGAATGTCTAAATGATTTATCAATCATTCAAATGACTGACCGTCTGATTTGCCATCTGAATGATTGTCCATATCTTCCAATTCTTACACTCAAAAACGGTTGGATTACGGCTAATCAATGCGCATCCGACCGAAATTTCGGTCGGATGTGATAAAA
This sequence comes from uncultured Duncaniella sp., assembly GCA_910577335.1. GTDB lineage: Bacteria > Bacteroidota > Bacteroidia > Bacteroidales > Muribaculaceae > Duncaniella. Next base: position 2,576 of record CAJTMJ010000068.1, read on the forward strand.
ACGGTCGGATTATGTCTGTTTTCGATCGGATGGACTTCTTCTATTTCTTTGGGGAGTTCTTTAGTTTCTTTGGGATTTTATTATTTTTCCATTCTTTAGCAGCTTCCGTTAAGCGGTATTTTTGTTGAGGATGGTTGGGAGTGTCAGGGTAGAGCCGTTCTATCGCTCCGTCTGCCAACGCAGGATTGAGATAGAATTTCCGGAAATGTCTTATGTTCTTTAGACAACACAAGTTTGCAAGTTCCAATGCTGTCATAAATTCATCAGTGCCGTTCTCAATCAAGGTCTGAACTGGTATGGAACTGGTATGGAACTGGTGCAGTACTGGTATGGTAGTGGTATGTTGCTTTGAGGAAACAGGTTGGGTATTCGCGCCTTGTACAGGGGATGCTTTGCGAGGTCGTTTGAAGGTGACGATTACAAAGCCTCCGTCCCAACGCCATGTTGGTTCCTCAACGCCTTGTTCGCGGCAGGCATCCATTATACGTTTTGCTCCGGAACCCCAGCTTTCCAGATAGGTTGACTTATACAGGGCTTCGGCAATCTTTAGATTGTAGGGGTATGACTCATGCGGCTCCTTGATGGATTCGGGCGATATTTGAGGCGGGAATATGCCGGGGTTGGCAATCTCTATGCGGTCATCGTAGATTGCGATACTTCCTGTCAGATTATGCTTCTCCCATTGACGATGGCACAGACTGTTGATCAATGCTTCGCGCAAAGCGTGATACGGCACTTCAAGCCGTTCCTCGCGCTGAAGGCTGTGGGTTGTAATCTTTCCGCTGAGATTGAGGTGCTTGAAGAAGAAAGCCATACCTGCGTCAAGCAGGTCGAAGAAGTTGCCCTCTGCTCGTTGGTTGTCGATAAACTCATTCTTATCCGTACCCAAGAACCGGGCCATCCGAAGCCGGAACTGCGGATATTCATCAATATTGTTGGAGAAAAGCATCACCGCTCCATTGGTCGGATTGCCGTTTTTCAACAGATTCCATTTCGCCAACGTGTCGCCGATCGGCGCACTCATTGCGCTTGCGGGGATTCTACCGCCCTCAACGCCAAGTCGTATGCACCCTCTGATATGTTTCTCGTTCAAGTCGGCAAGCGTAACACCATCTGCCATCTGACGCTCCCACGCATACATCTGAGGCTGATGCGCACGGATTCGTTCATCGTACATCTCGTGAGGCATTACCTTCGTTGTGCTTTCGACTTTATAATATGGACATCCGTGGAAGGTATGTGGACGCTCGCCCCACACCCAGCCATCAAAGTGCATGGCAATCACTTTATTTCCCGGACGGTCAGGCACGTCAACGTAATGAATCTTCACATCGACAGCAGGTTCTAATCCGGCAACAGCCTGTGCAATCTCACGTTTAGTCGTATCCGTAACCTGCTGTCCAAGAATCTTCAATCCAGTCGGTGCAACACCGAAAATCAGCCAACCACCATCGGTGTTCAGAAACGCACACGCCGAGTGCATACCGTCTTTAAGTTCGCCGGTAGTCTTCTTAAGCTCCAGAGTCCTCGACTCGTCCGCTGCAATCAATGCCTTTATATCGTCAATAGTCATTTCCAGAGTTCTATGTTACAGTATTTCGGTTATTAGAAATTTCTATTAAACTTACGGAAAGCAACTATGCATTGGTAAGCCAAATAGGTTACAATTACTTTATTTAATAACCACACAGCTTGTCCCAAAGGATTTAAATGATAAGATAATGTTATCTGATCAAAATCAGCGATACTAAATATATTAAGATTACTAAGAAATCCATGAAAAAACACGCCAATTCCTTTAGAAGAAAAGTCAAGTTGATTATAAATACTGCAAGAAAAAATTACAGATGTCAACAGAAAGACAATGCCCATCATCCAGCATAATGGATAAATCCAATTATTACCAAAGTAATTAGTACAATAATCCAGCCATATAATTACTTTATCCCTTAATGGAACATTCTTCCATTCTTGACTTTTTCTATACAATATTTTTTCAATTTTATCGAATTCTATTGCCGATACCCTATCATTACATTCAAGAGCCTCATGCTTTAAAACTCTTACAGTATCTCTACTATCATAATGAACTACCTCATTATCTTGAAAAATTATATGCCCAAATAGGACTACATCTAACAATAGATTTTCGATTACATTTCCCTTGTATTCCATGCATCCAGAAACCGGACATTCAACTGCTGCCATTTTCTGTATCTTACATGCTGAGATGCGCAATAATGCATTATCCAATATTGAGCAAAAACGTATGTTGAGGTTAGGTATGCTGGTTTGTTCAATATGCATCTGTTTAATAAAGGAGCATCTATCTATAATCAAGTCTTTTATTTTACTTTCAGACGAATCAAAGGAATCTGTGCAATGTATGAGCCCTATACCAAATAAATCTGTTGATATTATATTGAAAGAATAATCAAATTTTGGATTAGAAATCCTAAGATCTCCAATCTTGCAATTTGAAATACAAATATCGCGGCATATACCTTTAAAATTCTTGAATATTAGACTCCGTATTTCTGCTTTATATATTAATAAAGGATGATTATCTATTGAGGGGGTATTTATTTTCATTGATGATAAATTTAAATCATCTTTAAAAACACAATCCCTGATTTCAAATGCTAAAACTTCAAGATTTGTTGAGTTTAGAAAAACTGAATCTCCAAACTCGCACTGATCCCATCCGAAAGTTTCTTTAAAAGTTGTCTCTTGGGCGAATAATCCCTTATCGAATTTACATTTAAAACAGCTTGAATGGTGTACAATAGCATTAGATAGGTTTACACGTTCTTTGAAATGAACATAATGTAAAAAAGCTCCATATAAAATTGACCCGCTGAATAATATTGGGTAATCAACTTGAAACAAGAATCCGTTGGAGTCATCTTCTAACTTTTGTGTTCCTGGTATTATTCCTGCAATATCGCAAAAATTAAAAATCTTACTTGTGGTTTCTGATTTGCCAATGGGATAGGAAACATATAGAATACACTCTGTTAAATCAATATAGGGATAAAAAGGTTCTCCTTCAACATGTTTCTTCTTTTGTTCTTCAAAGCCCAATTCGACCCATTCCTTCATAGTTTCGGCACTTCCAAGTATGGTTTTACCAGTCTTGTTATCTTTGGGAAATTCGTCTTTTGATTTATATTGCATATGCTTAGATATGTTAGTCTTTGGTAATGACTGGATGCGAATGTAATCTTTTATATGTAGCTTGAAATTTGAATTAGATTAAAAGGAATTTATTTGTCTATAATTGAAGAAAGTTTATTAAGATGATCCTGAGTACGAGACGCAAGGGACTCAATAAACCTGTTCATATATTCAAAATCTGGTATTCCATTTGGCTTTACAGGGATTTTTATAGTGTCTTTTTCCATTGCATCCTTATTCCATTTATCAATAAAAGCATAATTCTGCCCTTTCTTTTTCAATATAGGGATAAGAAACATTGCGATGTTGCGAGTTAATGGAAATTTAGGATATAGCACATTTATATCATCGGATGCCCAGAAGGGAATCTCTTGATAAAATGACTCACCTACAGACCCATTGTATGCAACGGTAATAGTATTAGCTGGATGTATCTCGGAATCATTGGCAATATAAGCTGTGACTCCGTTATTTACCGCGCTTGCTCCGATAAATGGAATATCACCTTCTCTCATATCTTTCTTGGTAAGACGAGTCCCTTTTACTACTTTAAAAAGCTGGGAAATAGGTATATCAATCCAACTCTTCGTTGACACAACTGTTCCTGTTTGGTGATGAGCAAGCATATTACAGCGGGTATCAATATCACTATTGACGTGTTTGGTTAAGTTGTCTATGAACTTACCCATAAAATTATAATCAGGAGTTCCATCAGCGCAAGAAGGCAGCAAAATGGTGTCCTTTTGTATAGCACGAAATGAAATTGAGTCACTCCACTTATAACTCTCGGATAACGACGCTTTTAAGACTGTAATTAGGAATAAATATACGTTCTCTTTACGATATTTTGATTCGATGAGATACAATGCTAAGTTATGACTGTCATTGGAGACAAAATCATTTTCTTGATATGAGAAAGCAAGGGTTTTGCCTCCGATTAGTATGCAATTGCCTTTATTAAGTAACAAAGGATCTACATTTACATAAGTTGAAACTCCATTATTAACAGATGATGCTGTAACATACGGATATACACCACTATCAGGCGTGATGTCTCTACTAAGCACACAATTTGTATTCTTTACGAGGAAAATGTCCGTAATTTTATATGTGCTCCAACAAGAGGTATCAATGCTCTTCATGATTAGATTCCTTAGGGATAATGAACATAAATTTATCTACATTTTCAGAAGCATGAGACTGATATAAGATTTTATTAGCAATTCCCTCTTTAAAATCTTTAGATAAGATTTCACGCTTAAATAATTCATAGTCCATAAGAACAGCTGTAAAGTCCTCCTCAAATAGCTCAAACGGAGGTTTTGGCATTTGGTAACTCAAATGTTCAGTGGGAATAACCCACTGAATTGAATCATCTCCTGATTGTCGACGTATTATTTCTACCCAATAATCCTCAATATCTTGCCAACGATTCCGTATATCTTGACGACCTTGATTTTTTACAGTTTCTAATCCATCCTCCGATATGTAGCAAGCGAATATTGCCTTATTTTTATTTGGTTTACCTGCAGTAAAGATAAATATTGAAGTAGTTACCCCCTCATTAAAAGTCTTTTCAGGTAACTTTATGATTTTATCCAATGAGTGCTTTTTTAAAAGCTTCTTTCCTCCGTGCTTTTCAAGTTTCTTGTCTGGAAGAATAAAAGCACACTTCGTCCCGATAGGCACACCATCCAGAACGTTTGTAACTATCTTCATACACCCATACTTTTCCTCAAAAGGTGGATTCATTAGGATTTTTGTAATTCCAATGGACTCAATCCAATTACTCGCTTCTTCACTGCGTGTGTCTAATTGTCTAAGATTAGTTTTACCATCCTTATGAATCAGCATATTCGCACATGCCAGAGCAAAAATCTCACGGTCAAATTCGATCCCATACAACTGAGTTTTTTGAATCTCCGTCGCCTTAGGTGTATTTATGCCTCCAGCTTCTTTAATCATGTTGCACATGGACTTCACTAGAAAAGCACCACTACCACAGGCAAAATCACCTACAATGTCATTCTTATCAACTTCTATAAGACGGTACATCAACGATGTAATGTGGTCGGGTGTAAAGACCTGACCATGTTCAGATTTCTTCTTATAACGATTGAATTCGTTAAAGAAAATACCCATTACATCTTCGCCGTTCCAAAAATCAGAATTAATATTATCAGAGATTTGAGAGACCCAATCGATAAAGTTGTCAATAGCCTCTTGGTTCTCTGTGGAATTCATCTTTATTTCAGAATATACATCAAGTAGAATGTCAATTTTCTGATTTTGTTTACGTTCTTCTTCCAGAGATTTAGCAAGAGTGGAATGAATCGAAGTATGGAAAGTCTGATAGTTCATTCCTGCAACAAGTGGAGCACCATATCTTTTTGCAACAAGAGCACAAGCCGTAAATATCATTCTATGATATAAGTTCTTGATGCCAAAGTCAATATGCAGACTGTCATTTATTCGTTTGGTCAGAAGATATATCATACCTTTGTTGATACGATTTTGTGAGAATAATCCTAGATAATATTCTTTATTTTGAAGTTCGGATTCTCCCTCTCGGCGTAATCCATTTAAGAATACCATGATGTCCTCCCCATTGTATAATATACCGACAACATTTTTGTATTTTGTTCGTGCTATTTTACAATTTTTCAGGAGCTCATCAATATGTGCTTGTTTGAGTGGTGTTGATTTGCTTTTAGTTTCAAGTATAATTGCTGGCAGAAATGGTTTTGACGGAAGATACCACCCATCTGGGCGGTCTTTGATCCCTGAAAATCCTAAGCTGTTGAACGAAGTAATCTGTCCAACACCAGATTTGGCATCGGAACTATCGGTAAAGCCTAATATCTGACCTGCTTGGTCTCTAACTTTGTCTTCCGTCATATTATAAAAAACTCCAGCGTAGCTATGCGGGGCTGACCAAAGCCTTTAAGCGACTACGTTGGAGCTTCCAATGTTTTTGGTTACGGCTTTCGCCGTTATGTCGTTGTGATATTCTTGGTCATTTCGCATACGATGCTTAGATTGCAAAGTTAGCTATTTTTCGCGAGATTAACGATATGCAATCCTAAAAATCTGCGGAATTGATTCAATCGAACTATTGTTTTCGACATCTTTCCCATGCAACGTGTCTCTCATCATGCGGTTCATAAGGCAAATCAAGGATACTTGTTTGAGAGGATTTCTAATGCCGTTGATGTGATAGAGACCGGTGAAAAGCAGCAAATTGGCGCAGTTAAAAATCTCTAACGGATGACAATTATTTCAAATCCATTTGCTCTTGCTTGCCTCAATCTTCCTCCAAAGTACATTATTAGTACACTGCAATCTGTAGATATTGCTGGTAATCAGCATAGTTATGAATGTATATTGAAATTTTCCAGATTCCCATTAAAACTATAAGGAGTCTTATGTTATGTATAAAGGTCAAAAGACCGACTCTTCGGTCTCGGTATTTTGCGATTTATTCTGCAAAGTTACTACAAAAAAGTGAAATGCGGAAAGATATAGTGATAGAATTGAG
>CAJTMJ010000069.1 GCA_910577335.1 uncultured Duncaniella sp.
AGTCCTAATTTTGTTTTGCCTCAAAAAGTTTTATCGGACAGCAATAAAAATTAATTAAATTTCATGGTTTGTAGATGCTTGAATCAATCAAATATAGGCTTAATCTGTCAAGTACATGTGTTTTATAGTATATTTTCCGGGAAAGGTATAAATTAAAGGCTCCGTTGGAGTTGAATATCAACTTCCAACGGAGTCTTTTAATTTGCTATGTGAATTGAAGCGGGATTATGCTTCGATTTTCTTGTAGCGGGGTACGAGGAGCTTCATGATGCACCAGCCTACGAGGTAAGCCACACCGCAGATGCAGAATACCACGAAATAACCGGCGGGTTTGCCTTGGAAGCTCATGAACGACATATTTACCTGAGCGGAATAGTCGAACAGGATACCTGAGCCATAGTTGATGAGCGCAGAACCGATACCGCCTGCCATACCGCCGATACCGATGATGGTAGCGATGGTGCTCTTGGGGAACATATCACCTACAACAGAGTAGATGTTGGCGCTCCATGACTGATGGGCTGCACCGGCGATACCGATAATGATGATAGGCATCCAAGGTGACACTGAGCTTAGGGGCTGAGCCGCAAGAGCGAGCAGCGGGAAGAGTGCAAAGATAAACATGGCTTTCATACGTGCCGAGTAGGGATCGACATTTATCCCTCGACGGGCTGCGCTGTCAATGAATATTGACGGAAGTTTACCACCGTAGATTGAGAGCATGGTGATGAGGTAAAGCACGAAAATCATGAGCATACCTTCGCCCTCGGAAGTGGAAAGCTTGAACACGTCTGAGATATAAGCAGGTGTCCAGAAGAGGAAGAACCACCACACACCATCGGTGAGGAACTTGCCGAAGAACACTGCCCATGTCTGGGGATACTTGAAACACTTGAAGAAGGGGATAGTCGCAGTTTCGGAATCCTCAACCTCAGCTTTCTCCTTAGCGGGTTCGTCAGCATCGTTGTCCTGCTCGATGTAAGCAAGCTCTGCAGCGTTGACGTGCGGGTTGGCTGCCGGTTCCTTATAGAGGAAAATCCAGAATCCCATCCAGATGAAACCGAGAGCACCGATGACGATAAACGCCATTTCCCAACCGTTACCCCAGCCTATGCCTTGGAAGAATTTGGCGAGCGGGCCGATGGTGAACGGAGCGACGAGAGCACCGATGGCAGAACCGGCATTGAAAATGGCGGTAGCGTAGGCGCGGTCACGCTTCGGGAAGTACTCAGCTGTAACCTTGATGGCTGCCGGGAAGTTACCTGCCTCACCGAGGGCGAGGATGGTACGGGCAGCGAGGAAGAAGTATACAGAAACAGTGGCGATGGTTATAGCGACGTCGCCGGTAGCTTGAAGAAGCTCAGTGGCGTCGTGCATACCGAGCCAATGCTCAGTGGCTATACCGCAGACAGCGTGGAGGCAGGCGCCAGCCGACCACACGCCGATAGCCCAAAGGTAGCCTTTCTTAGTACCCATCCAGTCAATGAAACGACCGGCGAGCAGGTTGGCTACGGCATAAACGATAGAGAATACGGATGTGATAAGACCGTAGTTGGCGTCAGTCCAGTGGAACTCGGGGGAGATGAACTCCTTCCATGTCAGAGAGAGCACCTGACGGTCCATGTAGTTGACCGTGGTGGCAAGGAAGAGCAACGCGCAGATGACCCAACGGAAATTGGTCATCTTTTGGTTAGCGGCGGCGAGAGGTGTCTGTGATGCCATGTTGCTTAGAATTTGAAGTAATTTTTGGCATTGTTGTAGCAGATATCCTCAATCATCTGGTTCACACGGTTCTGTTCGTAACCGGTGTAAGGTATTTCGCCGTTTTCGATATCGTTGCCTACGAGGTTGCAAAGTGTGCGACGGAAATATTCGTGGCGGGGATATGAGAGGAATGAACGAGAGTCGGTAAGCATACCTACGAAGCGGCTGAGCAAACCGAGAAGTGACAATGCGTTCATCTGCTTCTGCATACCATCTTTCTGATCAAGGAACCACCAGCCTGAACCGAACTGAATCTTGCCGGGGATTGTGCCGTCTTGGAAGTTGCCGAGCATGGTGGCGATAACTTCATTGGCGCACGGGTTGAGGTTATAGAGGATGGTCTTGGCAAGCTTGCCGCGAGAATTGAGCTTGTCGAGGTATTTAGCGCAAGATTTTGCAGTGTTGAATTCACCGATAGAGTCAAAGCCGGTGTCGGGACCGAGAAGCTTGAACATCTTGGAGTTGTTGTTACGGATAGCGCCGTAGTGGAACTGCTGAGTCCAGCCTGAAGCGTGATCCATTTCGCCGAACACGATGAGCATTGCGCTCTTGAACTTGTCGATTTCCTCATGAGAGAGTTCCTTGCCACCATAAATCTTGTCGAAGATAGCGTTGATTTCTTCGTCAGTGTAGTCAGCGGCATAAAATTCCTCGATACCGTGGTCAGAAAGGCGGCAACCCATCTCTTCGAAGAAATCGTGACGTTTCTGGAGAGCGTCAACCATATCTTGGAACTTGTTGATAGTCACGCCTGAAACTTCAGCGAGTTTCTCTACGTAAGCACGGAATTCAGCGGGATTCTCGACAGCCATAGCCTTGTCGGGACGCCATGTGGGGAGCATCTTGATTTCGAAGCCGCTGTCACGTACCTGCTTGTGGTATTCGAGTGAGTCAACGGGATCGTCGGTGGTGCATACGGTCTCAACATTGTAACGACGCATAAGTCCGCGGGCGGTCATGTTGGGGTCGTTGAGGAGTTTATCGTTACATTCGTCGAAGATCTCACGAGCTGTTTCGGGATTGAGAAGCTTGTCGATGCCGAAAGCTGTCTTCAATTCAAGGTGAGTCCAGTGATAGAGAGGGTTGCGGAAAGTGTAAGGTACTGTCTCAGCCCATTTCTGGAATTTTTCCCAGTCGGTGGTGTCAGTGCCGGTGCAGAAACGTTCGTCAACACCGTTTGAGCGCATGGCACGCCATTTGTAGTGGTCGCCGCCGAGCCAGATTTCAGTGATAGATTTAAATTTGTGGTCGTCAGCTACCATCTTGGGAATAAGGTGGCAGTGATAGTCGATGATGGGCATCTTGGCAGCATGCTCATGATATAATTTCTGTGCAGTTTCGGTCTGCAGCAGGAAGTTTTCATCCATGAATGGTTTCATAGTGGTATTGCTTTTTTAGGGATTAAAGAGTTAGAGGGTTACGCCGTTTTTGAAGATGGAGATTTCGTGGATACCGCTCTTTTCAGAGTTGACAAGTTCGCCGTTAGCCACACGGATGACATAATTTATGAAATCCTTCAATACATCTTCCATAGATTTGTCTTCGACCAATGTACCTGCATTGAAGTCAATCCAAGTGGGCTTGCGGTGAGCAAGGTTACTGTTGGTGGAAACCTTCATAGTAGGAACGAATGTGCCGAAAGGTGTGCCTCGTCCGGTGGTGAAGAGCACCATCTGGCAACCGGCGGCAGCGAGGGCTGTAGAAGCCACAAGGTCATTGCCGGGGGCTGAGAGGAGGTTCAATCCGTGATTGTGGATGCGTTCGCCATATTCAAGCACACCGAATACGGGACTTTTACCTGACTTCTGAGTGCAACCGAGGGCTTTTTCCTCAAGGGTTGATATGCCACCAGCCTTATTGCCCGGTGAGGGGTTCTCACCGACAGGTTCGCCGTGGCTGAGGAAGTATTGTTTGAAATTATTGATCAGTGAGATTGTCTCGTCGAGGAGCTTGTTGTCAGCGCAACGCTCCATGAGGATAGTCTCCGCTCCAAACATTTCAGGCACTTCGGTAAGCACTGTTGTACCACCCTGCTGGTCGCAGAGCCAGTCGGAGAATTCGCCAAGCAGAGGATTGGCGGTAATGCCTGAGAAGCCGTCGGAACCGCCGCACTTCAGACCGATGCGCAGTTTGGATGCGGGGACGGTTGTGCGGGTGAACTTACGTGCGTTCTCGTAGAGACCGCGGAGGATTTTCACGCCTTCTTCAACTTCATCGCCTTCAACTTCCTGACATACCATGAATTTCACACGGTCACGGTCATAGTCGCCACAGAATTCCTCGAACACCTTAGGCTGGTTGTTTTCGCAACCGAGACCTACCACGAGTATACCGCCGGCATTGGGGTGATGAACCATGTCTCGAAGAATCTTCTTGGTGTTTTCATGGTCGCCGCCGAGCTGTGAGCATCCGTAGTTGTGGGGGAAACCGAAGATACCGTCAACACCTTCAGCACCTGTTTCGGCGTTCAGGCGTTCGACAATCTGTTTCATTATACCATTGACGCAGCCAACGGTGGGTATTACCCATATTTCATTTCTGATACCTACCTGTCCGTCAGGGCGCACATAGCCTTGGAATGTCATTTCCTCACCCTTGTTGGCAGTGCCGGGGGCGGGTACATGATCATTCTTTATGTGTATGTCGGAGTAGTCGAGCTGACCTTCAAGGTTGGTCTTGATGTCGTTATGGTCAAGGAAAGCACCACGAGCCACGGCATGACGCGCATGTCCGATGGGGAAACCGTATTTAATAACATTTTCACCCTCGGCAATGTCGCGGAGGGCGAATTTGTGACCTGCGGGGATGTCACTTACCAAAGTGATATCTTCGCCGCCGACGCTGACAGTCGCACCCGAAGATAGCGGGTTGATTGCGACTGCAACGTTGTCGGCAGGGTTTATTTTTAGATAGTCCTTCATTATATAGTGTCGGGAAGGGCTTATTCAACAATTTCTTTAACAGTTTCAAGCATACCGTTAGCCTGAATCTTGTTGAGGAAGTCGGTAACCATGTCGGTGAGACCGGGGATTTCGTTGAGGTCGCCATGAACGCCCCAGATGAGATCCTTAGCGCTCAGCACGCCTTCAGCCACCTTGCGGGTGTCGCCGGTAGCCCAAAGTTCGGTAAGGAGATTCATGATCTTAGCATCATCGTTGGGAACGATAGCAACACCGTCCTCACGAACACCGCCCTTGTAGTAAGTGATGAGGGCAGCAAGACCGAGCACGAGACCCTTGGGAAGTTCGCCCTTGCGTTCAAGATAAGTCTTGAGACCGGGGAGATCACGAGTCTGGAATTTCGGGAATGAGTTGAGCATGATTGATGTAACCTGATGGTCAACATACGGGTTGTTGAAGCGTTCAAGCACATCGGCGCCGAACTTCTGCAGTTCTTCCATAGGAAGGTTGAGTGTCTGCATGAGTTCGTCGAACTGAACTTTGTGGATATATTTGCCAATGACGGGATGGTTGCAAGCGTCACGCACGATGTTCACGCCGCTGAGGAAGGCAACGGGTGAAAGCACTGTGTGAGGACCGTTGAGAAGAGTAACCTTTCTTTCGTGATAGGGAGCCTCAGAATCGGTGATAAGTACGTGGAGACCTGCTTTTTCAGCGGGGAATTCATTGCGGAGGTCTTCGATAGACATGTTTTCGGCACGTTCGATAACCCAAAGGTGGAAAGCTTCGCCCTGTACCACGATATTGTCCTTGTAGCCAAGCTTTTCCTGAATCTGAGCGATTTCTTTGCGGGGGAATCCGGGAACGATACGGTCAACGAGAGTTGAGCATACGTAGCAATAGGTGTTGAACCAAGTCTTGAATGCCTCATAGTCAGCACCGAGTTCATCTTTCCAGTGTTCGATGTATTTGTTGACACATTCTTTGAGGTGGTGTCCGTTTTCAAATATAAGCTCGCAAGGCATGATGATGAAACCCTTGTCAGGAGCGCCGTTGAAAGTCTTGAAACGACGATAGAGAAGCTGGGTTAACTTGCCGGGATAAGATGCTGCGGGGCGGTCGGCGAGTTTACATGCGGGGTCGAAAGCGATGCCGGCTTCGGTGGTGTTAGAGATCACGAAGCGCATTTCGGGCTGATCGGCAAGAGCAAGGAATGCGTCAGTCTGAGTGAAGGGGCTGATACCGCGGCTGATCACATCAACACGAGTGAAAGAGTTGACAACTTCGCCGTCGAGACGACCCTGAAGGTTCACATGATATAGGCAGTCCTGACCCTGAAGGAGTTGCATTACAAATGCGTCAGGTGTACCCTGAATTACGACAACACTTGAATTGAAGTCAGTTTTGTCGTTCATGTTCTTTATGATCCAGTCAACGAACGCACGAAGGAAGTTACCTTCACCGAATTGGATGATTCTTTCGGGAGCAACTGCTTTAGGGGCAGTAAGTTTGTTAAGAGCTTTCATGATAGAAATTATGTTTAGTTTATTTGTTGTTTCGTAAAATGAATATGGTTTAGGAGAGGGGCGAGGTGAGAGATGTTATTTTCCGGAGGGTGCCCATGTGGAGTGCTGGGTGAACACATTGTTGATGTCAAGGAGGGCTTTTGCCTCATCCTTAGTCAGTTGTTTCGACCAAGCCACACGTTCTCCCGACTGCGCACCGGGACCGGTGGAACCGTATTCGCAATAGCGAGCAGTCTTCTCGTTTTCAGGATTGCGCCAATTGTGCCAACCTTCGCCACGGATATGTGAACCCATCTCGCAGTTGATGAAGGCAGTGTGGGCGTAGGGACGCCAAGGGCGACCAAGATATACCTTGTCAACATCGGGGGCTGCGGTGAGTTTGCAATTGTCAAACACATAGCCTACCTTCACATCCTCAGGGGTGGAAGCGGCAGTGATGTATGAGTTACGTTTGCTATGGATGGTACAATCTTTAAAATAAGCGGTTGCGGGACCGAAAATAAAGTCGGTTGTGCCCTCGATATAGCAGTTGCCAAAATATAGACGCATGTTTTTGCCGCCGGTGAAGATTGTGTCCTGATTACCGAGCAAGCGGCAGTTGTAGAATTGCAACTTGTCGCCTTCGGTGTGGAGGGCTACAGCCTGACCGAGCTGCGGAGCGTTGTTTTCGATGGTGAGGTCACGGAAAGTGATGTTGCTACCTTCAACTTTCACAGTATAGGTGCGGAAAGTACCCATATTGTTGATGTTGGCGTGGTGGTCGAAAGTGATAATGGTGCTGTCGGGGTTCTCACCGATGAAAGTCACATTCTTAAGCCATGAAGGGATAACGATTTTTTCTTTGTAAGTGCCGTTTTTGATATTCACGGTGACATTATAGTCCATATAAGCACGTATGCCTTCAAGAGCGTCAGTGATGTTGGTATAATCGCCTGAACCGTCCTGAGCCACAACGATGTCATGTTTCCATTTCTTATCTGCCTGAGCCTGTGCGCTCAATCCAGCTATTGCGACAAGGCATATAAGTAATAATCTGAGTTTCATTGTATGAGTGATAATGAGATACTATGTCTGATTGAAAATTTATTATTTAGTGATGCGGAACCAATCCACGACAAGCCATCCGCTGTCGTTGCTTGTCCAGTCACGGCTGCAGAACAGACCAACCTTGGCACCGATCCAATGACCTTCACGCACGTCGAGCGGACGTCCGAAGGTGGTGAATTTCTTGCCGTCAAAGCTGTAAGAGAATATGGCTTGTGCCTTATAGTCGGGTTTCTGAGTGGGTTTCTTAGCTCCGACATATTTAACCTGCACACGGAGGTAGAGATCCTTGCCGCCATCTATCTTCACAGCGTCAACATTTGTTTCCTTGCCACCTTTGTTGGCTTTCTCGCAATCGATATATACGAGGTAGATGCCATCCTCACGGCTCTCCAATGCAAGAGTGCCGTAGTTGTAACCCATGACAATCAGACCGGCACGTTCGCCTGTGGAAACCTTTCCGTTGTTCATACGTGGAGCGAACTGCACCTTGGCAGTTGCGGTAAAGTTGTGAGCGGGGAATTTCTGGAGCAGAATATTAGGCATGTCATAGATACGTTCAGCTCCCGGAGTGTGATGAGAGAAAAGGCGGAGCTTTGACGCATTGGCGTCTGCGAAATACCAAAGAGCAGAGGGATTTCCCTTCCACTGCCATTGCAGTCCGAGGGTGTTTGAGTCGAATTCGTCTGATTCGGCAGGTGTAGCCTTGGCGTAAGTGCCACCGACATTGGGTTTGCGATATTTCTCAACCGGGTTGCCACGTCCGTCGCCGTCAGGGTCAACGCCGATTACGGGCCATCCGTCTTCATTCCATTTCATAGGCTGGAGGTGTACCACACGTCCGTAGGGACCTTTGTCCTGAAAATGTAGGAACCAATCCTCTTTTCCGTCAGGAGTGTCAACCCATCCGCCTTGGTGAGGACCGTTGATGTCAGTATCGCCTTGCTCCATCACATTTCGAGTCTCGTAGGGACCCCATGGGCTTTTTGAGCGAAGCACTTCCTGCCATCCTGTGGCAACGCCTCCTGAGGGTGAGAAGATATAATACCAGTCGCCTCGTTTGTACATCTTGGCTCCCTCGATGGTGGGGTTGTCGATATGTCCGTCATATATCATGCGATCCTGACCGATGGTCTTGGTGCCGTCAGGTGTCATTTCTATCATTCCGAGGATGCTCTTTACACCGGCGCGGCTACCTGCGTAACCATGGGCGATGTAGGCTTTGCCATCCTCGTCCCAGAAGGGGCATGTGTCGATGATACCTTTTGCCTTATGCACGTGCACGAGGGGTTCCCACGGTCCTGCGGGATTCTTAGTTTTGGTCATGAAGATACCGAGGTCGGGATCTCCGTAATATATGTAGAATTCCCCATTGTGATAGCGGATTGCCGGCGCCCACACTGCGTTGCCGTGTGAGGGATCGGGAGCAGCCTGCGCATATTCGGGCATTTCGGCTATGGCATGGCCGATGAGAGTCCAGTTCACCAAATCCTTGGAGTGGAGCACAGGGAGACCGGGAATGTCACAGAAACTTGATGCTGTCATGTAATAATCGTCACCGACACGACACACGTCAGGGTCGGAATAGTCGGCATTTATCACAGGGTTCTTGTACTGTCCGTTGCCGAGGTCGGGTGACCATACTTTTGATACGGCGTCATCACCCCATGCGGTGAAAATGGTGGATGCTGCGACTGTCAGCAGCGAAAGTTTTTTGGCTAAATTCATTTTAGGTAGCTAAGGTAATGATTCTTAAGGTTTATTACGATTATCGAGTCATACTTTCAGGTCATCCGTCGCGTTAAGGAAGAGGGTGCTGTATGCAAGTTTTCAGGTAGGATGATTTAAGTATGTAAAATTTCTTCAAAGGTAAGAATTTTCGTCCGTATTTCAGTAAATTTTTTAAAATAATTAACTATTTATCCAATGATTA
>CAJTMJ010000070.1 GCA_910577335.1 uncultured Duncaniella sp.
GGCATGATTCGCTATGAGAACCGCGAGTATATCTACAATCCGGATTTCTACTATTGAAAACCACAATTTTGGTTTGGTTTAGCAAAGGGCATATATAATAGGAACTGAACCAAGAACCAGCTCACCCAAACATTTTAGAACCCATGATAAAAGAGATTAAATCAATCCCTTTAGCCACCTTATTGTCTCAACTCGGACATGAGCCGGCAATGAGAAAAGGAACGAGGCTATGGTATAAGTCGCCGTTGCGACGGGAACATACGCCGTCGTTTAAGGTGGAAACCACGCTCAATTGCTGGTATGATTTCGGACTTGGCAAAGGCGGCAACATCATTGACCTTGCAACCGAGATATATCGGTCAACCGACCTGCGCTATCTCATGCGTTGCATCGCTGCCAGTTGTCCGGTGCCATCGGTGCAGACAGTCGCTTCCTCTTATCCCAAGCGGCACTCTGCACCGAGTATGGAGCGGTTTGAGGTAGTGCCACTGAAACACCGCGCACTTGTCGCTTACCTTCAAGAGCGTGGTATCCCGATACACATCGCCAAGGCGAAATGCAAGGAGGCACATTACTGCGTCAACGGTAGATTTTATTTTGCTGTGGCATTTGAGAATGTCAGCGGTGGTTGGGAACTGCGCAACCGCTATTTCAAAGGTTGCCGGGGACGCAAGGACATCTCATATCTGCCGTGGGCGAGAGATGGCCCGTCAACAGAGTGTGCCATATTCGAGGGATTTATTGATTATCTCTCTGCGCTCACACTCGGCATAATCAGCGGAGCCGATGCAATCATACTCAACTCGGTTGTCAATGTCAACAAGGCTGTGCCATATCTCAAAGGCTACACCTCTATCAACTGCTATCTTGACAACGACACTGCCGGACGAACAGCACTCACCGAGTTGACAGCCATATATGGTTCAACCGTAATTGACCGCTCCATACTATACTCCGAGTTCAACGACTTGAATGAGTATCTCACAAATCAAAGTTTCACCAAAAACACACTTTCCAATGAAAACAAATAAATCCACGGCATCCAAGTCAACCGAGTTGACCGATGCACCCGAATCCATAGTATCAACCATCAAACCACAAATTATTATGCAACCAGATAACTCCATCAACTCAACTCCCACTATCAATGCTGTAAACAGCGACAACGCTGTAAACAGCACTTCTACTGCTAACACAGACAATCTGTTTGGCAACGAGCAGACGGCAACGGAGGCAACAGCCGTAACCGACACTACCGAGCCACCGAAGCAACAGCGCGTAGGCAAGCAACAGCGTAAGTCGGATTACGCCGAGTTCAAGGCTACCTATCTCACGCCGGCAAAGCTGGAGAAGCGTCATCCGGTCAACATAGAGGACAGCGTATGGGAGAAGCTCGAACGCATTGCCCGTATCCTCGGCGACCGTGACACCACCGTCGGCAGCTACATCAATGCTGTCCTTTTGGAGCATCTCAATCTCTATGCCGACGACATCGAAATATGGCGTAAGCTCTGAAATGATAATGTCGGGATACCACTGCACCCGGTACACCGTGGGGCAGCTTCCCGATGAACGTAGTGAATTGGGAAGGCAAGGATATGTTTCGGGATTTCTTTTTCTCCGAAAATGCTTCCCGAAACTGCGCAGCATAAGCTGCTCTTTGCCTCCCCAATTCACCCAAACCATAATAATGATTAAAATGAGTAAATCAACTGTCAGAAAGGGCGGTCGTCCCTCTAAACCGACCGATGAGAAGCGCACCCATGTGGTGACAATCAAACTGAACGATGCAGAATACTCCGACCTTCTGGAGCGGTCAAAAACCGCCGGAGTAAAGATGGCGGAGTATGTCCGTCACGGCGCGTTCCGGCTAACTATCGTCAGTCGCCTGAGCGAGATTGAAAAGGAGATTGCCAAAGGAATACTAAATCTCAGTTCCGATTTCAATCAAGCAATGACCTGTTTTCATCAGCTCAAACTTCGCAGCGCGGCCAATAAATTAGCCGCCGTCGTCGATAAGATGTTTGACATTCTAAAAAAATTAAGACCCAATAAAGAGACTGATTATGTTTGCAAGAATACTTAAAAACGGCACGTTTCACGATGTCGTGGGGTATGTGACGCGCCAGTTCCACAACCCGAAAGAGTACACGCCCGACACATGGCGCATTATCGGAAGCGAAAATATTTTCACCTCTGACTATGCGAAAATGGTGCAGTCATTTGAAGCGATACATGGATTTATGCCCGGCAAGGAGAATCCGGCAGGACATATTTCCATCAGTTTTGACAACGCCGATGCGCCAAGACTGACCGATGAATTCATGGCTCAGCTCGCGAAAGAGTATATGGAAGGTATGGGAATCAAGAACACCCAGTATCTTATCGTGCGCCATCTGGAAACCGAACATCCACACTTCCATATCGTCTATAACCGTGTCAATCTTAATGGCAAAGCGGTCAATGAACGCAATAATTTCAGGCGCAGCGACCGTGTTGTAAAGGCCATCAAGGACAAATACGGACTCACATACTCGCCGCTGAAACAGAAATACGAGGACAGAATTCCGGTGTTTAAGGATCGTATCAGTCAGGCGATTTATGGCTGCAAGTCGTGGGATGAGTTCTCGCGCCGACTCGCCTGTGCCGGAATTGAGGTAAAATTTCATGACGATCACAACACCGGCAAACACGTCGGCGTGAAATTTACAGACGGTGACATAATGGTCAACGGGTCTAAAATTGACCGTGCTTTCACATATCGCCGCCTGAACAACCTCTTTGAGTTCAACCGCAGGCAGGGGCAACAACGGTCTGATCATGCTCCGACACGCCCCAAAGTAACCGTTGAATATACTCCGACGCAAAAGCCCTCACTTGTAGAAGATGTAATTGAAGCCACAGCCGGGGCAATCGGAAATCTGTTCACTCTCGGCCCCGGCTTCGACCCGGAGGAACAGGCGTTTCAAAATGCCATCAAGAAAGAAGAAGCCAAACGTAAACGCAAATCAAGAAAAATCTGAATATGTCAAAGCTATATGATGACGTCAAGAAACAAGGTGAGCAGATTGACGACCTGCAAAAGACAGTTACCAACCACGGCACACGCATCGAGACCCTCGAAACCAAGTCGAAGGCAACGCCGCCACAAACACAGACTATGCCGTCAGAGGTCAAGGTTGTGCTTCCTGACGAGATTGCAACAAAGGAGAATATCGTCGGAGTGGTAAACAAGGCTCTACATCTTATGACAGACTATGTGGCAGAGGTTGTGACAAAACTATATACAGAAAATCCACCTCAAAAATCTCCTAATCCTGCCTCGGAAATATCGGATGAACAGATAGAAAAAATTGCACAGAAAGCAGCCGACAAAGCAGTCAACAAGCGTTACGAGAAACTGGATGCAATGGCAGACACCGCCATGCACCGTATCTACAATCTTGTCAATGGTGCAGTTTGGGCGGCAATCCCCAAGTGGTCATACATCATATTCATAATCGCAGTCCTCGCCGCCGAAGGCTTCGGCTACGGCTTCTTCTACCAGCTCAACGAAAACTCCAAGCTGAAAGATGTCGAATGGCTCTACCGATACGAGCGCGGTCTGCACACAAACCCCAATGTTGTTATGCACCGTGAACGCCTTATGCTCCACGGCAAGCCCCATGAGGTTGACAGCCTGAAATCACTGATTCGCTATCACGAGCAGCGTTTACAGGCCGACACAACCTTCTCTTACTATTATCCCTCCAATCCCTAAACCCATCCAATGCCACCGACAGCTCTTGCAGTTGTCGGTGGCATTTACATATTTAATTACCTCACTGCCTTATGTTTCTCGGCATATTCGATTGTCATGTCAAAAAATATCGCTAATTTTGCAATATCGAACCCCGCGATGCGTGGTGCCTCGGAGGAGGGTCAACACCGGGAAATCGGCTTGCCGCTTGCGCAGCAAGAATTGGGAGGTTCGTTTTACATACGAAAGGCGTTTACCTGACGCTTTATTTCTTGGCTCTTCGAAACGACCAATTTCAGAATCATAGTCAAGAATGAAGCAATAGTGGACGCCCCTTGGGTACGTTTATGTACGTCCGGCTCACAACATATTAAAGTGGGTTGGAATTATTGCATACACATACTTCGCGGGGTGATTCTACCATTGCTCATTCTACTATGATGGGCTTTGGTCGGCCTCGAAGAGCGGAATGAGCAAAGGTGTGGCTCCCCGTTTTTCGTTAATATAGACCAATCTAATTCGCCATTTGGAGTCAGTGGCTGCGAGAGCGATTGATCCATAGTGCAACCCCAACTCATTGACAACGTAAACAAAACCTTACGTGATGACTTGATGACTACTATCAAGTCAGGCAGTCGTGTGTCTGTTGCCGCCGCCAGTTTCTCAATATACGCCTTTCAGGAGCTTCGGGATCAACTGAAAGATATAGATAAGTTGCGCTTTATATTCACATCGCCCTCTTTTGTCACAGAAAAAACTGACAAACAGCGACGTGAATTCTATATTCCGAGGCTAAACCGAGAGCGAGACCTCTTCGGTTCGGAATTTGAGATAAAACTCCGCAACGAACTATCGCTCAAAGCAGTCGCCAAAGAGTGCGCCGACTGGATAAGGCGAAAAGCCTGCTTCAAATCCAACCGCACCAACGAGAACATGATGGGCTTCATCAACGTTGATGAAACCAATTATATGCCGATAACCGGCTTCACTACAGTCGACCTTGGCTGTGAACGGGGCAATAATGCCTATCAGTTCGTACAGCGCGCCGATGCGCCTTTATCGCAATTCTACCTCAATCTGTTCGACCAAATATGGCATGATAGTGATAAACTTCAAGTCGTCACAGATCAGGTACTCGACAATATCACCAACGCATACAAGGAAAACTCCCCGGAGTTTATCTACTTCGTCACCCTATACAATATTTTCAATGAATTTCTTGAAGATATTTCGGAAGATGTCCTGCCAAATGAAGCTACTGGCTTCAAGTCAAGCGTTATCTGGAATAAACTCTACAATTTCCAACGTGATGCGGCACTCGCCATTATCAATAAGTTGGAAAAATACAACGGTTGCATCCTTGCCGACAGTGTAGGCCTCGGCAAGACGTTCACCGCTCTTTCGGTCATTAAATATTACGAGAACCGTAACAAGTCTGTTCTCGTACTCTGCCCGAAGAAACTGCATGACAACTGGATTACTTACCGCAGTAACTACATAAACAATCCTCTCGTCGCCGATCGTCTGCGCTATAATATTCTCTATCATACCGACCTCTCGCGTCAGTCCGGACAAAGCAACGGTCTCGACCTCGAACACATCAACTGGGGCAACTACGACCTCGTTGTCATTGACGAAAGCCACAACTTCCGCAACGGCGGTAAAGTCACCACCGACGAAAACGACGAGAATCCACGTGAGAACCGCTATCTCCAGTTGATGAACCGCGTTATCCGTGCCGGTGTCAAAACCAAGGTGCTGATGTTGTCGGCTACGCCTGTTAACAACCGCTTCAATGACCTGCGCAATCAGCTCGCTCTCGCCTACGAGGGTGACAGTTCGCAGATGGATGCCCAACTGAAAACGTCAAGCTCGCTCGACGATATTTTCCGTCAGGCTCAGACAACATTTAACCGTTGGTCCAAACTTCCGCCGGAAGATCGTACCACTAAAACGCTACTCGAATCTCTCAGTTTCGATTTCTTTGAGGTGCTCGACAGCGTTACCATTGCCCGTTCACGCAAGCACATAGAGCAATATTACGATACTACCGACATCGGCAAGTTCCCCGAGCGATTGAAACCGATCTCCCGTGCTCCGAAACTTACCGACCTGCCTACTGCTGTAAGCTTTAATGATATTTTCGTCAGCGTATCGGAACTAAACCTCGCTATCTACACTCCTTCCGACTTCATCTTGCATAGCCGATTGGATAAGTACATGGAGGCGCGCGAAGATGGACGCTTCGGCAATCTTTCCCGCAGTGGACGTGAACGTGGCATCAGGCAACTTATGAGCATCAACCTGCTCAAGCGTCTCGAAAGCTCGGTCAACTCCTTCCGCCTTACCCTTGAACGAATCAAGAAATACATCGAAGCGACCATTAACGCGATAGATGAACTTTCAGCGAGGCAATCATCATCAATGGTTTGCGATTATGACTTTTCCTATGGACTCGACTTCGACGAGAGAGAAGATACAGTCTTTATCGGAAACAAGAAGACGAAAATCGCATTAGAGGATATGGACTATGTTCAGTGGCGTGGCTATCTCGCCAAAGACCTCGAAAATCTGAACACTCTGTTGTTAATGCTCGAGGACATCACTCCCGAGCACGACAGCAAATTACAGATGCTCATTGAGGATATTCGCACCAAGTTTACCAACCCTATAAACGGCGACAATAAGAAAATAATCGTATTCACCGCCTTTTCCGACACGGCTCAGTATCTCTACGACAACATCGCACCGCTCATAAAGGAGCGCACAGGATTGAACACTGCACTTGTGTCGGGCGATGTCGATGCCCGTTCGACTTTGAAGATTCGTGAAAAGATGGACTTCAATAAAGTCCTCACTCTTTTCTCGCCCATATCCAAAGAGAAGTCTGCGCTTTACCCCAATATCAATGAAGAGATTGATGTGCTTGTCGCAACCGACTGTATATCCGAAGGTCAGAATCTTCAGGACTGTGATTTTCTTATAAACTACGATATACACTGGAACCCGGTGCGCATTATCCAACGTTTCGGGCGTATCGATCGTATCGGCTCGCGTAACGTGGTTATCCAACTCGTTAACTATTGGCCCGACATGGACCTTGACGATTACATCAATCTCAAAGGTCGAGTCGAGGCCCGCATGAAAGTGTCCGTTCTCACCGCCACCGGTGATGACAACCCGCTTTCGGCCGAGGAACAGGGCGACCTCAAATATCGCCGCGACCAGTTGGAACGTCTCAAAGAGGAAGTCGTGGATATTGAGGAAATGAACACCGGAGTCTCGATCATGGACTTGGGCTTGAACGAGTTTCGTCTTGACTTGCTCGACTATATGCGTGACGGTCATGACATCGAACACACCCCCTTCGGACTTCATGCCATTGTTCCCTCAACGAAGGATGCGCCTCCGGGGGTAATTTTCGTGCTCAAAAATCGCAACAATGACATTAACATTGACCGAAAGAACCGGCTCCACCCTTTCTATATGGTCTATATCTCGAAGGATTCGGAAGTGTTAGTTGACCACCTTGACCCGAAGGGGCTCCTCGACCGTATGCGTCACCTTTGCCGTAACAATTCGGAGCCAGTGGCTGAACTTTGTCGAAAGTTCAACGTCGAGACCCGCGACGGTCAGCGCATGGGCACCTACTCCCGTCTGCTCGGAGATGCTATCGCCTCAATAGTAAAGGTGAAAGAGCAGAGCGACCTTTTCTCTTTCTTCGAGGGCGACCCTAATGCGCTTTTCGGCAATGAAGTCCAAGGACTTGATGATTTTGAGTTGATATGTTTTCTTATAATACGCTGATATGTTAGGACTGCCGCAATCTACAGAAGTCAAGAGACCGCTTCCGAAAGCGCAGCTTTACAAGCGGTTCGACTGGAAACCATCGCAGCGTGAATGTTTCGATGCTGATGTTTCGCGCCTTGACTTCGTGAATTGGATTTCTCCTCGTACCCTCCCGGCTATCGCCGAGGGTAACGAGGTCAAGGAGATATTCGTTATCGAAGTATCGCTCAAATCTCGCGACTTCGATCAAAAGAGTATCGTCCTGCTCGCCAAGAGTATTCCGCAGCGCGTAATATATCTCCTTCGCTACGAGGACGAGGCTATGCTTGCCGTGTACCACGCCAAGTTATTCACCGCTCCGTGGCAGTCGTTGGACTCTGCCACAGTTGAGCTTTCCGGCCTCAACCTTGATGCCGTATGGCAGTCTATCGTTTCTTCTATCGGTCAATTCTCGGTTGAGCAAGACAAGTCGCTCACCGAGCAAATTAAGATTGATGAAGAACACGAAAAACGCCTTCGTCAAATTTCTGCATTGGAGCGTCAAATGAACGCCACCAAGCAGCCAAGACGGAAAAGAGAACTTTTTCTTGAACTTCAAAAACAGAAATCACTACTATGAATAAGAAATATTATAAATACCTTTGGTTATTGCTTATTCCATTTTTCCCAATCGCTTTGAATACATTCTTGCCAATGGGTAGTTTTAGCAATATCGGAAATAAAAATGACTCATTACAAATTTGGCTCGATTTTTGGGCTACTTATAGTAACTCTGTTCTTTTTTGTCTAATAACATTATTTGTTCTATACAAACAAATAGATTCTAACAAATCAGAAAATGAAAAAAACCGTTTAGCCAATGAGAAGCAGAATGAGGATAATCGAATTGCAAACGAGAAACAGAATATAGAAAACAGAAAGCTCACACTTAATACGTTGACTTATTCTAAGCGCATGAAAGATTTGTCAGCTATAATCCCAGTATGTTCAGAATATATTACGCTATTTGATATTGACGAGATTAAGCTTCTAAAAAGGCGTTGGCAAAAACTTGAAATCACTGGCAAAGTGATTCAGAATCACATAAAAGATAGAATCGAACACGGTAAAAAAATATGGTATTCTTTATCTTTGATTTTATCTTCGCAGGATGAAGATTGTCAACTATTTTTATCCAATCAGAAATGCCATATTGATGAGCTTGAAAAATTATATATGATTCTTATTCAATTCTTTAACTTAAACCCATCAGAATATAATACACCCGAGGGTAAAGAAAGAATAAGGCTTTCCTTGAAAGAATCCTCTTTGCTGTACCCATTTTTTAAGGAGCAAAACAATCCTTTCTTTGATATTGAATATGAATTTTCTGATATTGGCTTGAATAATATCTATCTTGAAACTCAATACTTTATTACACGATACAAAACTAACTCAGATAATATTCTAAATGGATAAACTACGAATGAAAACCCATGACGCATCAGAGAACAATGTGGCTAAGATAGCCGCCTTGTTCCCTCAATGCGTTACTGAGCGGATAGGCAAGGACGGCACCGCTGAACTTGCCATCGACTTCGACAAACTCCGCGACGAGTTGTCGAAGGACTTGCTCG
>CAJTMJ010000071.1 GCA_910577335.1 uncultured Duncaniella sp.
GCGTTCGAGACATACTTTATTGCGCTATTTGAGTTTTATCGGACAGCAATAAAATAAAATATATCCCGGGTGCCACGTGACATCCGGGATATGTTTTATCTGAATCTCTTTTAGTTTAATTCTCTTTCTTTCATCTCAGGGAGATGCCATCCGTAGCGTAAAGCTCCCCAACGGAGGAAAAGAATGGTGACAGCACATAACGACTGTTGTAGTATCGGTGAGCCTCCGCAGATGGCTACCACCCAATATACAATACCACCCGCAATACAAGCTGTGGCGTATATGTCTTTACGGAAGAACAAAGGTTCCTCATTTATGAGCACGTCACGGAGCACACCTCCGAATGAGCCTGTTATCATTCCCATTATTATAGCCACCCACATCGGATAGCCGGATACAAGGCTCTTTTGGATACCGGTAATAACGAAGAGTGTTAGTCCTACCGCATCAAACATGAAAAGTGAGCGGGAATCAGATGTGAGGACACGCTTGAACATTATGACCGAGAGGAATGACAGCCCCGTTACGGCAAGGTAAAGCCATGTCTGCATCCAGAACACCGGCACATCTAACAGAAGGTCACGTATTGTACCTCCCCCGATTGCGGTGACTATACCTATGGTGTAGGCTCCGAACCAGTCAAAATGTTTCTTTGCGGCAAGTCGAACGCCGCTGACACCAAAAGCAAGTGTCCCAAGTACCTCTATAATGAATAGAAATGTAGCTTCCATCAGTAGCTTATTTTCGGTATTACTGCTTTGAATAGTAACGGCAAACAGAGGTCAATCCGCAATTAAGACAGTCGGGACGACGAGCCTTGCATACGTATCTGCCGTGAAGTATCAGCCAGTGGTGAGCTTTGGGGATGATCTCTGACGGTATGTTTTTTACAAGCTCCTTTTCTGTGGCAAGCGGTGTCTTGCTGTCGGTGGTAAGACCTATACGTTCACTTACACGGAATACATGGGTGTCAACTGCCATAGTTGACTGATTGAACACCACTGCGAGAATCACATTTGCTGTTTTGCGTCCGACGCCGGGGAGACTCATCAGTGAGTCAATGTCAGACGGAACCTCTCCGCCAAATTCTTCAACCAGTTTCTTAGCCATGCCACTCAGCGATTTGCTCTTATTATTGGGGTAGGAGCATGACTTTATGTATTGGAATATCTCATCTGTCGTGGCTGCCGCAAGCGCCTGAGGAGTGGGATATGCCTCAAATAAGGCAGGTGTGATCATATTGACACGCTTGTCGGTGCATTGTGCCGATAGTATTACCGCTACAAGGAGTTGGAAAGGGTTGGAGTAGTGTAATTCTGTCTCTGCGATAGGCATAGCCTGTTCAAACCATTCCAATACTTTTTTATATCGTTCTTTGACAGTCATAGAGTTAAGATTTAAAAATATTGCCGACAAACATACCTGCTAAAAAAGCAACTATGCCACCGATAAATGAGCCGGCGACATAGGTGAATGCCCTTAATGCCAGTCCCTGTCTCATAAGGGTCATGGCATCTAAAGTGAATGTTGAATATGTGGTGAACCCACCTAAAAATCCGGTCACGCAGAGTAACCGGATTTCTTTTGGTGAGCTATTATTATCAAGCAATGTGGCTACTAACCCGATAAGAAGACAGCCGATAATATTTACCGCCATCGTGTGGTATGTCTTATCCACAGCGAGGATGGGTAAATGCTGCAACAGGTATCGGGAGAGACATCCTAAAGCCCCTCCAGCCGCTACTATCAGACAGTCAGCGAGATTGACGGGCATAGTAATGAATTTAGTGAGCAGCTTGGAACTGTTCGAGGAAACGCACATCGTTCTCCGAGAACATGCGGAGGTCTTTTACCTGATATTTCAGGTTAGTGATACGTTCCACACCCATGCCGAGGGCAAAGCCGCTGTAAACTTTCGAGTCTATGCCGCAAGCTTCAAGAACGTTGGGGTCAACCATTCCGCATCCGAGTATTTCCACCCATCCGGTGTGCTTACAGAATGAGCAGCCCTTACCACCGCAAAGATTACATGATATATCCATCTCGGCAGACGGCTCGGTGAAGGGGAAATAGCTCGGACGTAGACGAATCTTGGTTTCGGGTCCGAACATCTCACGTGCGAAATATAGAAGTGTCTGACGAAGGTCGGCAAACGATACATTTTTGTCAACATACAGGGCTTCAACCTGATGGAAGAAGCAGTGCGCACGAGCCGAAATAGCTTCGTTGCGGTAAACACGTCCGGGGCAGATAATTCTAATCGGCGGTTGTGTCTTTTCCATCACACGGCTCTGAACAGAGGAAGTGTGGGTGCGTAGCAGGACATCGGGATTTCTTTGAATGAAGAAAGTGTCCTGCATGTCGCGAGCGGGATGGTCTTCAGCAAAATTAAGAGAAGAGAACACATGCCAGTCATCCTCAACTTCCGGACCTTCAGCTATTGTGAATCCGAGGCGTGAGAAGATTGAGATAATTTCATTTTTAATCAATGAAAGCGGATGGCGAGTGCCGAGGGGTAGGGGGGCAGCTGTGCGGCTCAAGTCAAGATCAGCATCAACATTGTCAGCTGATTCAAGAGCTTCACGCAACGCATTTAGCTTGTCAGTAGCGATATTCTTAAGCTCGTTTAGCTTCTGTCCGAGTTCACGTTTCTGCTCTGCCGGCACTGTGCGGAAATCAGTCATAAGGGCTGAAATTTCACCCTTCTTGCTAAGGTATTTTATGCGTAGTGCTTCAACTTCCTGCGGAGTGGCTGCACTGAGTCCTTCTATCTCTGCTTTAAGCTGATTTATTTTTTCAATCATGATTGGTAGTTTATCTGTTCAGTTGGAATTCAATATATGAACTCCGTGTATATTATCTCTGCAAATTTACGAATATTTTTTCAATCTGTCAGCGTTTTTTTACAGCTGTCTCGTCGTCGGCAAACTTATTGGGAAACTCCAAGTGCTGCCGAGGGTGCGACATAGCATATATCACAAGGAATATTCCTATGAGGATGAAAGGAACACTTAACCATTGTCCCATATTAAGAGTCATGTTTGCTTCAAATGCAACTTGGTCATTCTTGATGAATTCTATAAGGAAGCGAGTGCCGAAAAGGATTATAAAAAATACTCCGAATATCAGACCGGGGCGTTCCTCGGCATTCTTCTTCCAATACATCCACATGAGCAGCGCAAAGAGGGCGAAGTAACATAGCGCTTCATAGATCTGAGTCGGATGGCAGGCCTGACCGAAGTAGAGCTCGTGCCATTCTCGTGAACGTATGAACATGAATCCCCATGGCAGGTCGGTAGCATGTCCGAATATTTCGGAGTTCATAAGATTACCGAGTCGGATAAGTCCACCCACTAATGCGATAGGTATTACGAGTCGGTCAAATGCCCATAACGGATTACGTTTGGTAGTGAATATTGAGTAGCCGAACACACCGAGAACCACACCTATAGTGCCGCCATGGCTTGCGAGACCTCCTTCCCACACGTAAAGTATCGAGATGGGGTCCTGAGAGTACTTATCCCATTCATAGAAAAATACATGTCCGAGACGAGCTCCTATAATAGTTCCTGCCACAGTCCAAAGCAGAAGCACTCCGAGCCAACGTTCAGGTGCCCCTTCATGTTTATACATGCGTGATTCAATCTCATAACCTACAAGAAATCCGACCATGAAGGCGAGACTATACCATCGGATTGCCAACGGACCTATATGAAACCATATCGGATCGGCATTCCATACTACAAAATCTAACATCTGTTTAATAGATTAGGTGTCTGTTTAAATAATCCTACAAAATTACTTAGAATTACATTCTAATTCAAACAGGCTGTTGATTTTTGCAAAAATTAACGATTGAGCTGAGTTTAACATTTTATAAAAAGTTTAAATCAGTTCATTGTGTAATGTTGAGGAACGGGGTTTGAGTTCTGATTTAATTCCCGGTCTGGTCAGGTTGGATTTTCTCATTAATTTTTCGTTGCAGATGTGCAATAATTCCATTGTTGCGGTCTTGGCGTCGGGTAAAGTAACTGTCGGCTGTGAAAAGCCGGACAACACCGAATGATATTGCTCCCGCTATCATAAGCGGAAGAAAGTAGGAGTAAGCTGCTCCCATCTCGCAAGTGAGGAATATTGCCATAAGTGGTGCCCGTATCGCACCTGCCATTACTCCTGCCATGCCGAAATAGGCAAACAGTGCCACCGGGAGGTGTAAATGGAATATGGTGTTTAGCGAGGAGGCGAAAAAGAATCCGGCTATGCATCCGGCAAAAAGAGTCGGCGCAAAATCTCCACATACCCCTCCACCGTGATTTGTGGCTGAAGTGGCAAAACATTTAGCTAACAGAATACCTGCGGCAACAAGTATCAGTTCCCAAATCCCGTCATTGCCATAGAATATGCTGTCGTTGATGATTGCATGGTCGTTCCCGTTGACTATATCGCTGATTATATCATATCCTTCGCCGTATAAAGGTGGAAATATCATTATCAGGCAACCGAGCAATGTTCCAGCCACGATATTTTTTATCCATGGGTTGGTGAGATAGTGTAATCCTTGCGCTACTTTTTTTGTGAAGTAGGTGTAATACAAGGAATAGAATCCGCAGAATACACCTAAAAGTATCACCCATGGAATCAGATCGAGTTCAAATCCGGCATTATGGTGGAAGGTGATGTCAAGGGTTCCTCCGGATAGCATATAGGCAGTCATGGCTGCTGATATAGCCGTTACAATAAGGACTAATACGGATATAGTGGTCATTTCCATCCGTAAAACCTCAAGTGTAAACATGACACCTCCCATGGGCGATTTGAATATTCCGGCAATACCAGCCCCGGCGCCGCAACCAATCATTATTTTAACAAGGTTGGGCGCAAGTTTAAATCGTGTCGCAAGATTGCTCCCCAAGGCTGCTCCGGTATTTGCGATTGGTCCTTCCGACCCGGCAGAACCGCCGAATCCGAGAGTTACAGTGCTCGCTATGAGAAAAGAAAATGTGCGCGATGCCCGGAGTTTATATATCTTTTTTGAAAGCTCTTTCAGCAATTGACTGACTCCGTTTGAAAGATGGTCACGTAATATATAACGGCAGACAATGCCTGTCAATAGGATGCCGAGTAATGGTATTACAATTAAAGCCCAGTTTCCCGAATCGGTGTGCAGGAGTGAAGTCAGCCATTCCGATACAAAAGCTATCATGCGTTTTAGTAGGAATGCGCCCGTACCGGCAAGAATCCCTATCACAGTACCGAGAATAAAGACAAATGCTTTCTCAGGTATGTGCTTACGGCTCCATCCCCTTGTGGTTCTTCCAAAAGAATGTAGCTTATGCTGTAAATAGTCAACGTGAGGATTCATATCCTTTAAACAATCCTCACGATGGATGGGTTTAAGAAAATTTATTGTATTTCTGCTTCCGACATTTCATCGTATTCCTGCCATTCAGGATCGTTCTCGGCATATATAGAAATTGGAAGCTGCGGGAAATCGGCGAGAGCCTTGTTTATCTTTTTACCGAAGATATGAGTGCTTGTGGCATAGAAGATCCAATCTCTCTGGTCATCACCGGTAAAAATACCGGTCAGTACAGCCACAGGGTCTTTATGGAACTCATTTTGTAGTGCGTTCTGTGCCTCTTCCATTAGTTGAGAGGTCGCAGTATCAGGCATTCCGTTTTCGTCACCTTCATATTTCCATGTGACTTCAATACGAATTTTAAAACGTTCGTTTGAACGGAAATTGTCGATATCTTTGCGTCCGGTGACCATAATAAGTCGTCCTGATTCGCTTTCTGTAGGTGCTGTCCACCAGCTGCCTGATTCTATTGCCATGGTTGGTAGTTGGTTATTTTATTGGTACGTAGTTTAATGTATGTCAAGCTGGAAACGATACAAGGTATCAAGAAGTATTTCCCGCAATGGATTTTTGTAATAACGAAAATCTTTCATCCCGTTTATAACCTTTGTAAGTCGTGGAAGATATTCGTCAAGCAGCATACGGGGCTGGAGATAATTGAGCGTTTCGAGGAATAATTTGTTTATAGCCTCGTTTGTGGAATCCTTGAACCAGTCATCGGTCGCCACGGTGCATAATTCCACGATGGTGAATACCATTAAATCGGCTATCGCCTCATCACCCGGTTCTATCGTGGCGAATTTTTTATGCAATGCCCGAATCTTAGGTATCCTCGGGCGATGTGCCCGTCTGACATATCGGTTGATCTCTTTTGAAAGAGGTTTCTTGTATTCCTCAAGTTTCGTCGGTATATCCGGATTGGCGAAAAAGTCTAACAGCTCCTTGGCTTCTTTGCTTTTACCATATATGTCAAGCAAAAGTTCCCGGAGTTGTGCCGCATCGAAGTCGGCAATAGCCTTTTTTACCGTAGTCCTGCTCATAATACAATTCTTGAAAATAAATCAATTCCTATGCCTACATAGATAAGTGTGCAGGCATAGGAATTGTTCAGTTATAGTATTCGCTTATTTTTTATATTCCTTTATACCTTTCTCAAGGAATTTTGAGAATTTGGGAATATTTTCATCGTAAGAGAAGGGCCCTGACAGTAGAGATCCGTTATTATCAAGGATAACGTAATAAGGTTGTGCGTTAGCGTTGAATTTATAACGTTGCAAATAGCTCCATTTGTCACCGTATGTGCGCAAGGTAACCTCTTTGCCATACTCTTCAACTACCATGGGTTCGGGCAACTTAGCTTTTTCGTCCACCATAAGTTTGATGACTACAAAATTGTCCTCTATCATAGCCTTTACATTGGCTTCGTCAAGCACGGCACCTTCCATCTTTCGGCAGTTGACACAACCGAATCCGGAGAAGTCTATAAGCACCGGTTTTCCGGCTTCAGCTGCTACCTTCATACCTTCTTCATAGTCATCATATTCTTTGAACCCATGACCATAGAGGTTAAAGTCCTGAGTGAACAACGGAGGTACAAATGCACTTACGCCTTTAAGAGGTGCGCCCCAAAGACCGGGGATGAGATAGACTGTAAATGAGAGTGAAGCAAGAGCAAGGAAGAATCGACCCACTCCGACACTGCCAGCTGCCGGTCCGTAGTGAGAGAAATTGAACTTGCCGAGAAGATAAAGTCCGAGAAGAAGGAAGATCACAATCCAGAGAGCGAGGAATGCTTCACGATCAAGGATATGCCATCCGTAAGCAAGGTCGGCAACAGAAAGGAACTTCAGAGAAAGCGCAAGTTCGATAAAACCGAGTACAACTTTCAGTGTGTTCATCCATCCGCCTGAACGCGGTGCAGCCTGAAGCATGGTCGGGAACATGGCAAATAGCATGAATGGAAGAGCGAGCGCAGTCGAGAATCCAAGCATACCGATAGCCGGACCCCAAAGATTACCCATTGAAGCGGCTTCCACAAGCAAGGTGCCAATTATAGGACCTGTGCATGAGAAAGATACCAATGTAAGGGTGAACGCCATGAAGAATATGGACAGTAGACCTGTGGTGCGTTCGGCAGTGGCATCCATCTTGTTTGACCATGATGCCGGGAGTTTTATGTCAAAAGCTCCGAAGAATGAGATGGCAAATACAACAAGGAGGAGGAAGAAGATGATGTTGCAAGTGGCAGATGTGGATAGTGCATTAAGTGAGCTTGCACCAAAAAGACCGGTGATAAGCAGACCGAGAGCCACGTAGATAACGATTATGGAAAGACCGTAGATACATGCGTCGGCTATGGATTTCTTTCTGTCCTTACCTTTTTTTAGGAAGAAGCTTACGGTCATAGGTATCATGGGCCATACACATGGTGTGAACAATGCCACAAGACCGCCGAGGAAACATGTGAAGAATATATACCAAAGCGATGTGGTTGAGAGATCATCGGCATGGCTGTCTTCACTGTAGGTTACAGGTGCCCAAAGGTTTTCAGACTGTGTGCCGGATGCGGAAAGTTGAGGTGTAGCTGTGCTGTCGGCAGATTGTGCGTTCAGGCTGTCGGATATTTGTTTTACAACATCGCCTTCGGTGACTGCGCCATCCTCTTTTACTTCTTCGGCTGCTGTGTTTTTAGTGTCTTCAGCCTTTTTGGCATCTGTAATTTTGGCAGTGCCTGAAAGATTGAATGTGGTGCGTGAAGGTGGAATACAGTTCTCATCATTACATGCTGAACATACAATCTCAACATCTATTTTGAATTCGGGCTTTGTCGCTGTAAATTTTTGAGTGATGGTCACGTTTTGTGTCCACCATGCGAGTTCTGCTTCAAACATATCATCGTGCTGGCGATGAGGTACTTTTGAGGGAGCGATGCCCCCGTTTAGGGTTACTCCGTCAAGTTTCGGGAATGTGACTTCGAGCGGTTGTGGACCTATGTCGGGGTCAACATCATGCGAATACATGTGCCATCCGTTACTAATAGCAGCGGTAAGCACAACTTCACCTGTGTTGTCTCCGGTCATATTTATCTTTGCAGTCCACCGTACGGGATCCATTATCTGAGCTAAGGAAACTCCTACGGTGAGCATGATTAATGACACGAAGAGTGAAAGTCTCTTTTTCATAAGTGAATGATGTAAAATTGGTAATAGAGCAAGATTAAATTAAATTTTTTCAGCCAACAAAATTACTTAAAAATATGCAATAGCCAATAAAATTAGCATCAAGAATCCGTCTATTTAAGAATAATAAGCAAAAAACCTGACAGAATGTAATATTCCATCAGGTTTTTCACTTAAAAATGTGTTGTGTTATCTCGTTTCATTAGTGTCCACTAAAAAATCATAAAAGTTCTTTGAAATAATTGAAATTCAA
>CAJTMJ010000072.1 GCA_910577335.1 uncultured Duncaniella sp.
TAAACCACTTTAGTTAATCGCCTTCAAATCTGTCAACACTTTTCAGGGATAGTCAACTGCTCTCCATCAATCCAAAAATCAAGCATTAGACATACACGAATTGGATCAAAATCGGCGATTGTTCACAGCTCAACATATCATATAATAAATATTTTTACTATCTTTGCGGTATCATAAGATAGATTGAGTATGGCAAAGAACACCATGGGGACTAAGTTGCCCCGGAAACTGGAGCAGAAAATGGCTCTTATGGGTGAGCAGATTAAGCTTGCCCGGTTGCGTCGCAACCTCTCGATTGCGCAGGTTGCGGAACGTGCGACTTGTTCGCCTCTCACAGTGAATCGCATCGAGAAAGGCTCGCCCACAGTCTCAATCGGCATCTATGCCCGTGTTCTTTATGCTTTGCAACTTGATGACGATCTCCTTCTTATTGCTAAAGAAGATACTCTTGGCAGAAACTTACAAGATTTGAGTCTGAAACATCGCCAACGAGCATCTAAAAAGGAATAAGCCATGAAGAAACTATTTGTGTATGCCGACTTTGATTGGCTTGATACGCCTCAGCTAGTTGTCGAACTTTCGTGTGATTCGGTGCGCGGCAGCGAGACATACGGCTTTTCGTATGATAAAGAGTGGCTTGCCAAATATGGTGATGTTTTTCTCAGCGAGGATTTGCAAAATTACACCGGCATTCAATACAGCCGACCTGAGCGCGACATATTCGCTTGTTTTTCGGATGCTCTACCCGACCGCTGGGGCCGCACATTGCTGAACCGTCGGGCGCAAATTGCAGCCGCCGATGAGAAGAGAGCCGTGCGTAGATTGACTTCTTTTGATTATCTGATGGGGATTGACGACGCTTCCCGCATGGGTGGTTTCCGGTTTGCCGTAACTCCCGGAGGAAAGTTCATCAATTGTGAGGAAAGCCTCCGTGTGCCGCCATTGGCGAATGTCAGAGAACTGATGCAGGCGGCGCATGAGATTGAACTTAGCGAGGAAAAACATCTATTGCCATCAAAGAAATGGCTGGCACAACTGTTGCACCCCGGAACGTCACTCGGAGGTGCCAGACCAAAGGCTTCTGTCATTGATGAGGATGGCAGTCTTACTGTTGCCAAATTTCCATCGCGCAAGGATGATTACGATGTTGCCCAGTGGGAGCATTTCTGCTACGTGATGGGGCGCAAGGCCGGACTGAATGTCGCCGACACTCGAACAATCGACGGCGAAGATTATCACATTCTTCTCTCAAAACGCTTCGACAGGAATAGCGACGGCAAACGAATACATTTCGCTTCCGCATTGACATTGCTTGGATTGACCGACGGCGACAACGCATCAACCGGCTACGGCTATACCGATATCGTGGATTTCATCGTTCAGCACGGCAGCAATGTCGAGCAAAATTTGGAGGAACTATATCGACGTGTGGCATTCTACATCATTGTCGGCAACTCCGACGACCATTTCCGCAATCACGGATTTCTCCTGAAACGCAAAGGCTGGGAACTCTCGCCTGCCTACGACATCAACCCGACCCTCGCCGACAATCAAAGCCTACTGATTAACCGTTCCACTAACGAATCAGATCTTAATATCCTATTGGCATCTGCTGGAGATTACATGCTTTCATCCGACAAAGCCGAGAGCATCATCGCCGAGGTAAAAACAGCCATGAAGTCATGGCGCACAGAAGCCCGTAGGCTCGGGCTTCCCCAGCGCGACATCGACATGTTCGCACCCCGATTCGATAAATGGATTGAATAGCCTGTAATGTTATACATCGGTTCAAATCATATCGCCAGTGCATTAGGATAAACTTTACATATACCAATTTTACCACTCTCCATCAATCCGGAAATCCGCAATAAAGCGCAATAAATTTGGTCGTATGGGATTTTATGCCTAACTTTGTAAATATCATCCTGCGGAGTGTTATACTAATATATTAGGTATAAATATCATTATGGTGACATTTACGAACAAATCATTGGCTCCGCCTGATGTAATCAGGAATCTCGGTATGAGGTTTCGTGATTACAGGTTGCGGTTGCGCGTGACCCGTAAGGAGGTTTCCGAAGCGGCATCTATCGGCATGACCACACTTTATAGATTTGAGTCCGGCAATATGACTGACATTTCGTTCAGTACTCTCCTGAGACTATTAAAGACAATTGGGCTTGGAGAGAACTGGGATGCACTGCTGCCCGAATTGCCCGAATCACCTTATATGTATAACGACAATGAGAAAAAGGCACAACGTGTAAGACATCGTAAGTCATAAGTCAGAGTGACGAGTTACGAAGTCTACCTCAAAACTCGTCACTCTTACCTAAAACCTAAAACAAGATGAAAGATAGCATATTAAAAAGCAAGAGTAAATCTTTTGCTCTCAGAATTATAAAGATGTATAATTATCTTTGCGATGAAAAGAAGGAATATGTGATGTCAAAACAGGTGTTGCGTAGTGGAACAAGCATAGGTGCGAATATTGCGGAGGCTTTTTATGCGCAAAGTGAAGCAGATTTCATAGCCAAATTATATATCTCACGCAAGGAGGCTGGCGAAACAATTTATTGGATAGAGTTATTGAAGGAATCATCATACTTAGGTTGTGATGAAGCCGACTCCATGATTAAAGATTGTGATGAACTCCTTAAAATATTGACTTCATCTATCAAAACGATGAAGAGCAAGCAATCACCTCGTAACTCATAACTCTGACCTATGACATACATAAAAGTAAATCTATGGGGGCAGGAAATCGGACGGCTCGTGTGGGACTCAGCCACGAGACGTACATATTTTACATATAACCCTGAGCTGAAAGACAGGATTCCTGACATTGCTCCGCTAATTTCTCCTGCGAAGAACCGGAACTTTCTTTTGCCTATATATGGGGATGATCGGCCTATTTACCAGGGGCTTCCTCCGTTTATAGCTGATTCGTTGCCGGATTCCTGGGGTAACACTCTATTTGACAAATGGGTAAAGGACAATAAAATACCACGCAATAAAGTTACGCCACTGTATAAACTGATGTTCATTGGCACACGAGGTATGGGAGCTTTGGAATATGAGCCTTACGCTGCAGACCTTACCCATACTCGCACAATCGACATCAAATCGCTATACGATATTTCTCTCAAAATTCTTGAAGACCGGGACAACATCGTACTGAATGCCAACGAGGAACTGACGTTGCAGGCATTGCTTGCCGTGGGTACGTCAGCTGGAGGTCGCCAGATGAAGGCGATTATCGCCATTGACAACACGACCGGAGAAATCCGGTCGGGTCAGACAGATGGACTTGACGGTTATGAATATTATATCTTGAAGTTTGGTGACAAATCCATGCCTATTGCCGAAATTGAAACTGCATATTACAACATGGCAGTTGCAGCCGGAATCGAAATGGAGGAATGTCGGTTATTGCCCATAGACGGCATCAACCATTTTCTCACCAAACGTTTCGATAGGAAAAACGGCCAAAAGATTCATGTTCAGACTTTGGCTGCCATAAACCCCGAGGCACGAAGCTATGAAGACCTCGTTGCGACCTGTCGCGAACTGTCAATCTCCGAGTCTGAGATTGAGCAGCTCTTCGCACGGATGGTTTTTAATGTCATGGCCAACAATACTGATGACCATAACAAAAACTTCTCATTCCTACTTGAAGAGGATGGGAAATGGAGGATGTCACCGTCATACGATACGACATTTATATTCAACACAAAAGGCACAGGCCCCAATATCGAGCGTAGATTGAGTATTGGAGGAGAAATAAGTGAGATTTCCAAGATAGACCTACTCGATTTTGCAAAACAGCATGATATAAAGAATGCCAACGCAATCATAAACCGTGTAGCAGAGGTAATTTCAAAATTCGGCGAATACGCCGAGCGGTGCCATATCACTCAACCATGGCGTGGTATAATCCAAAAGACACTGAACGACAATCTTATCGCTTTCGGTTATATCTCCAAAGACGATGGTATCGAAAAATCCTTGTGCGATATGCACGGAAGAACTATCACTGATTTTTCGGTATCAGTCAATTCCAAAGGGCATTATGAAGTAGTTGTGATAATTGACGGACAGCGTCATCGACGATTCGTCAGACCCAATATGGGCCTCTATACCGACCTGACAAAACAGGACATTTATAATCTTCCAGCCGATGAGAAAATCCGATTGGCTGAAATCCTGTTCCCTCCGAAATAGAGCCTATCGGCTCAAATCCGGCTAAAACATTGGGGAAATCGGCTCAATCTGAAACCATTTTTCATGGAGATAGCTTAAAATTTGAGCCGATAAACAGGATAAAACTCCTCTATGGATAAGACTGCGACAGACATATCGACAGAGTAAAATCAGTGAATTTGTACGCTCATCTGTATGTCGCCAAAAGTTAAAGTTACTATATTCCTTTGATAATCGGAGTATTATAGCTAAATTTGCATTGAGTCACTGTTGTCAGCTTGGCAAATGACGTAATTGTCACAATCCGTCACAATCCGTCACAATCCATTAGTACAGCGTGCTTTACGGCACGCTTTTTCATGCCCTTACTGATGGATTCTAACGGATTCTGACCCCTTTTTCGCCCATTTTTGTATCCCGGTTGTATCTCGCTCGCAGCCGGGAAAAATCCGTCAGCAAGGTGGTGGATAATCTTTACGCCATTTTACGCCACTTTACGGGATTTTACAGATTATCGGGCGAAATAAAGTAAAAACAGCCATGAGCAGCAACATTGATTTGAAGAAAATTTGTGCTTTCTGCGGGCAGGAGTTCATAGCCCACAAAACCACAACAACATGTTGCTCTCACAGATGCTCAAGCTTACTATACAAACAAAAGAAGCGAGAAGCCAAAGTGAGAGAGCATGACGCAGTGACAGAAAAGGTCATTGCCGAGAAACCGATTGAGAAAATCAAGGACAAGCCCTATATCTCAATCACAGAAGCAGCATTATTCATTGGAGTGAGTCGTCCTACGATTTATCTCTATCTCCGTAATGGTGAAATATCTGCTAAACGACTGGGATCAAAATATCTCATAGCAAGGGAAGACATTGAAAATCTATTCAACAATCCTGACAAGTTTGAACCAATCAGGAATGAACGGAAAGCCATCACCGAGTTTTATACCACGAAAGAGATTCTGGAGAAATACAGCATCTCTAATTCGGGACTTTACAAAATTGCCCAGACACAGAATTTCCCGAAGACAACAAGTCGAGGTAAAACTCTATGGAGTAAGTCTCATATCGACCGATATTTTGAGAAACGTAATCCATCAGAGGAAATAACCGAATGGTACACGGTTGCTGAAATTCAAGAGAAATTTGGCATGTCCTTATCTGCCATTTACACCCTCGTATCCAAAGAAGGAATCCCCAAGATAAAGGTTGGAATCGAAGCAAGGTACTCGAAAAAGCATTTCGATATTGCCAAGGGCATTGCGGAGCCTGAACCTCCGGCTGAATACACGATTGCCGAGGCTATGGCAAAGTTTGGCATGACAAGAGACCAGCTCTATCACTATGTCAAGACCTATAAGATTACCCGCACCAAGAGAGGCAAGTTTACCTACATCTCCCGCAAAGAACTGGATGATTTGCTTGCACCGCCTACGATTTAGCCGAAACCGGCTATGGTGGCGCGATGGTGGCTGTTCCCACCATGCAAACACTACCGAACTTTGCGTCAAACTTTTAACTCTTTCAAGATACAATGAATACCTGCACTAAAGTTTTCCTTCGTAAAAAGGAAATATCGGGCGACCGCATATCGCTCTACCTCGACTTCTATCCCCCAATCCGAAATCCTCACACCAACAGGCTCAGCCGCCGTGAGAGTCTGGGAATATATCTCTACGGGCATCCGGCAAATGCCCGTGAACGAGAGTTCAACGCCTCCATGATGGAAAAGGCGGAGGCTATCCGTTGCCGTCGCTTCGAGCAGTTGCTCAACGAGCAGTTCGGCTTCCTCGACAAAGAGAAACTCCGCATCGACTTTCTGGAATACTTCCGCAAGAAGTGTTTCAAGAAATACCAGAAGTGGAAGATTGTCTATCAGCACTTCCATGATTTTTGCGAGGGTAAATGTACCGTCGGAGAAATCAACGAGGACTTCTGCAAGAAGTTTCAGGCATACCTTCTTAAAGGTGGCCGTCGTGATGGTCGCAAGTGTAAGCTCGCCCATAACTCAATCGCCGGTTACTGGTCAACATTCCGCACTCTGCTCAAAGAGGCGTATCAGGAGAAACTCCTCCGAGAGAACATAAATGACTTCCTCGAAAAGATTGAGTGGAAGGATACCAAGATTGAATTCCTCTCGCTCGACGAGGTTGGAAAAGTCGGTGCAGATTGACCCCTGTCGGCGGAAAAATGTGACCCTTTTCGT
>CAJTMJ010000073.1 GCA_910577335.1 uncultured Duncaniella sp.
GTGCCAGTCCTAATTTTGTTTTGCCTCAAAAAGTTTTATCGGACAGCAATAATTTAATTTACATTTACAGCCTATCCCATTCGGATGCCCCATGGGAAGCATCCCTACAACAAGTACAAATGCCTTTTTGAAATAGTTTCTTTATTGTATATTCTGAATCATGGATTGGTAAAAATATAATCCCACCAGTAACATCACAATCACAAGTACAATAATCCATATCCCGATCCTTACCAATGTAGGCGGAATCTCACCAAGCAACTTGCGCACC
The DNA here is from genome assembly GCA_910577335.1 of uncultured Duncaniella sp. Classification (GTDB taxonomy): domain Bacteria; phylum Bacteroidota; class Bacteroidia; order Bacteroidales; family Muribaculaceae; genus Duncaniella. The sequence goes on from CAJTMJ010000073.1 coordinate 272, forward strand.
TTCTCCGAACGGAGTTCTATATTGTCATTTCCCATATTCATCAATTTAATAATTCTTTGCGAAACAAATCAGCAGCCCCGATAAGTCAATTCTTTGCGGAGCAAAGCGGCAAAGCCGATAAGTCCATTGTCAACTGTCAATTGTAAATTGTCAATTGTAAATTGTCAATTCCCAAGCTCCAGCTGGTTCCTCACGAGGTTGAAATATGCGCCTTTGGCTGCTATCAGCGACTCATGTGTGCCGGTCTCGGTGACACGTCCTTTGTCAAGCACCACTATGCTGTCAGCATCACGAACCGTTGACAGGCGGTGAGCCACAACAACCACCGTCCTACCACGGTAGAATCTCGCAAGATTCTCAACTATCACACGTTCATTTTCAGCGTCCAGTGCGTTGGTCGCTTCATCAAGGAAGATAAACTCCGGATTCTTGTACACAGCCCTCGCTATCAGTATCCTCTGTTTCTGCCCCTGACTCAGCCCCACTCCGTCACGACCTATTTTCGTGTCGTAACGCAGTGGCAAGCCCGAAACATAGTCGTGGATATTGGCTATCCGAGCCGCCTCCACCAATCTGCCGGTGTCTATCTCCCCGTCACCCACAGCGATATTGCGGGCTATCGACTCCGAGAATATCACGCCGTCCTGCATCACCACCCCACATCTCTGTCGCCACCATTTCAGGTTGTAGGAGTTGATATTATCTCCGCTGATCAGTATCTCCCCCTGCTGCACCTTATAGTAGCCGAGCATCAGTTTTATAAGCGTGGTTTTCCCGCTACCCGAAGCCCCGACTATGGCGGTCATCTTCCCCTCCGGGATGTGTATGTTGATATCGTCGATAGTCCATTTCATGGCGTGCGGGTCATACTTGAACCCAACATTTCTCAACTCTATCTCCCTTGCACCCCCCATCGCTTTCAGGCGGTTGGAATCGGTCTCCTCGTTGGCTCCGCAATGTATCTCGTTGATACGTTCGAGCGAGATTCTGACATCCTGTATGGCATACAGGAAGCTCATCAGCTGCTCCACGGGCGAGTTGAGCTGACCCACTATATACTGGATGGCGAGCATAGCACCCAGTGTTATCTGACCGTTGATCACAGCCGTGGCAGCGAGCACCGTTATGAGAATGTTCTTTATCTCGTTGATGAAGATGCTCCCAGCCTCCTGCGTCTGTTGCAATTTCAGGCTCTTCATCTCCACGTCAAACAGGTCAGCCTGAGCGTCCTCCCACTCCCATCTGCGTCTGCGCTCGCAGTCCTGCAGCTTTATTTCCTGCATGGTGGTGATGAACTCGTAGGTCTTGTTGTGGTTGACTGCCTGACGCTCAAACAGCTCGTAGTCGAGCACCTTGCGCCTGCGCAGGAATGAGGCTATCCACAGTCCGTAAATCACACTGCCAGCCACAAACACAGCGAATATCAGCCGGTCGTATACCAGCAGCACGACCCCGAACACCACAAAACTGAGCATCGTAAAGGCTATCCCGAGGGTCTTCTGCGTCAGGAATTGCTGCACCCTCGAGTGGTCACCCATACGCTGCATAAGGTCACCCATAAGCTTGGTGTCGAAGAACGACATCGGCAGCTTGAGCAGCTTAATGAAAAAGTCGCTCACAAGCGAGATGTTTATCCTCATTGAGATATGCAGCAGGAGCCATCGACGTATAAAATCGGTGGCGGTGCGCCCTGCCACTATCATCAGCTCGCCCAAAAGTATAAGCCATATAAACCCTATGTCGCCATTTTTGATACCTGTATCGACTATCGCCTGAGTAAGGAACGGCATTATGAGTTGCAGCACACAACCCAATGCCAACCCCGCAATTATCTGGGCGAAATACTTCCGATATTGCCTTATGTAGCCATACAGGAAGCGGAATGAACGCTTTTCACCTCCGTTTTCAGCCATATTAACGGTGCCGAATTTCTCATTAGGCTCAAAAAACATCGCTATCCCCTTGTCCTCGCCATTGGTGCATGTGCTGAGCCAATGACTCTCAAATTCTTTTCGGTTATACCTTATCTTACCCTTACCGGGGTCAGCGACATAAAACTTCTTCCCATTTTTCACCTTGTAAAGCACCACAAAGTGATTCTGATTCCAATGCAGAATGCATGGCATAGGCAAACCGGCAAGGGCATCAACCGCCACACGCCCTCCGGTCGATGACAGCCCCACTTTTTCGCTTGCGTCGGCTATAGCTTTGAGCGACACCCCTTCAGTGGTGGCAAAGCATATTTCCTTAAGAGTATCGACAGTGTATCTGCGCCCAAACCAGCCGCAAATCATAGCCAAGGACGCTATGCCACATTGCATAGCATCCTTTTGGCGTATGAGTCGTAGGATTTTCAATTGATTTATTTTGAGATTAAGCGTATTCTTTATTTTTCCTGCTCAAGATTCATTGAGTTGGAGAGCTTGCGGGCTTTCTCGTTGCCGAATGCCACACGTATGTTGAGGGAAACCATGCTGTTTCTTATCCTTGGATCGTAGGCATAATGCGACTGGAATCCCGGAATGTCAATAGTGGTGGTGTTAAGCCTATGCCCCATGCGTACTGGGAACTGCACCGACATTGCAGCCGTCAGACGGTTTTTAAGGAACATTTTCTGGGCTGTCAGCTTAAGATGGTCAATCGGTTGCTTGTTGATTCCCTGAAGCAACGGCTCATTCTGTTGTCCGAAATAATAATTTCCCACAAGTGCCAGTCCTGACGGACGGTGAAAATAGCTCAGCTCTGTTTCCAAATACCAAACCTTTCCCTTGCGTGTGCCGAGGTCGGCATACTCGCGGCTCTTACGCTGATGGAAGGCACGGAAAGTCCAACGCATATTATGAGGCAGATTGAAATTACCCTCCAGTCCGAGGTACCAGTGGTGAAACTTGCCGTTGACACGAGTCCGCATTACACCGTCATCAAACACGGTGTAATATGTTGACCGCTCGTGACGGTTGGCGACCCATATATAATGGAGACGCAGTTTTCCCTTGTAGTCAAGCATACTTGTGATATACTGTAATATCGACGAGCGCAGATTGGGATTTCCCTGACTCCACATATAATCTCCGGTCTGGACAACATTGGGCGACAGATGGTCGAGCACCGGATATTGTACCTCACTGTAATAAGTTCCGTTTATCCACCAGTCCTTATGGAATTTCCAAAAGCCATAGAAATAAGGCACGGGATTGATGTGTGTCTGCTTGGACTTCTCGTCATAACGGTGCTGGGTCTGTTTAATGGCATACAAAGTTCCTCCCGCCACAAACTGTAGCTCGTTTTTCGGACGCCATGAGAACCGCAGATTCGTGAGATTACGAATTTCATCGGAAGAAAAGAAATCAGAGGTGGCATCAGGGTACTTTTGTCTATAATTTCGCCAGGTGGTACGGTTGGTGTACTGCATGAACACATTATCACTGAATTTTTGTCCACCACCGAGGAACAGAGAAAGATAGTTTTTCTTGCCCTTGACATCCGATTGCGACGAAAGAGTGTTATCCTGAGAAAAACGACTATTTTCCGTGACCTTATAAAAATCGTATGTCAAATCGGATTCAAAGTATGAACTGGATGAATAATCGCCCTCATAATAAATTTTTGCTGAATATTGGTCATTATTGTACCTGTCATTGAAATAATCCACACGCTGCGATTTACTCTCCGGCGTGATTTCAGTCACATGGTCAACACGGTTACTACGGAAACCTCCGGTTTTAGAACTTACTTCGAAAGTCAGTTTGTTCTTCTGATCTATGCGGTAGCGTGCTGCGCCAAACAGATTAGTATTTTTGCCATGCATTCTCGTGTTGGGGTCTTTCCAGTTTGCCACAGGGGTTTCCTCAGTTATTTTGTCGAGAATGGTACGCTTGAATGACGAAGCCATATACGAACGGTCACCATTGGTATCCGCCGAAAAGTTAAAGTCCCATTTATTTAATGAATAAATGAAGTTTACCGAGCCTGAACCATTTGCAGGGTGTGGAGTGCGCATTCCGGCTGCGCCGTATGCCCGGGCTGAGATATCCCATCCCTCATAGTCCTCCTTAAGTACGAGGTTGACGAGCACCGGCACATTTGAAAACTTACCAGCCGGATAACGTTGTATCTCCACCGTGCGGATTCTCTTCGGGTTGATGGAGCGGGCAAACTCCGGTGCAACCTCCTGTCCGTTTACCAATATCATCACATCCTTGTCCAAACCCACATTAACAGTCTCGGAAGTAAGATCCACTGTAATGCCCGGCACATTATTAAGCATCTGCGATGCGCTGATGGTACCTTTGCGCATTTCGTTGGTCACAAGAAACGATTCTGTCCCGGCATTCATCTGCCGTTGTTCGGCTGTAACGGTCACGGTGCCTAATTCTATCTTATCGGCTGCACGTTCGAGCGAGTCAAGATTCACGCCGTTAATACGAGCCTTCACGGTGTCGGGCTGCGCTTTGGTCACAGTGTCGGTAAGCTCCGCAAACGATGCGGCACTTCCAGTCAATGAAAAAGCGGCAAAGCATAGTGATATAAGCATGATTTTTGCCGTATGGATACTGGTTTGATTCATAAATAGTTTGTATTATGTTAACTGATTAATGATTGGGTAGGGCTGTATACATCCCTTAGCTCCTATAACAGATAACAGAGCCTTTATATTATAGACATCAAAATTAGTGAAATGTTACAGAATATCAAACTGTTTTTTGTTTTTTTAAAGCTTGATTGTGGATGACTCGCCAGCAGTAGTCCTGTATATGATGTTCCAAATAACTGTAATCGCCATTATGTATGCATGTGACTTCACCATTTTCTTTTATCATGCTATCCCTCTTCGAAGGACATCCATTCAGGCATATCGGGAAATACACACAATCCGAACATACACAGCCGTCCGCCAAAAGATCATGGTCCTCAAACAACGGTTTTTCTCGCCATCGGATATGTCCAGTTTCATCTATGACACCTCTTAGATGTTTCATGTCAATCTGATCGCATTTTTCCACTTCTGCTGTATAATATATTGCATTATAGTGCTTTTTCTCAACATAACAAAACGAAAATATACTCTCAGTGTTAAGGCTGAAACCGGCATCTACAAAACTCTTCTGAATCCGTTTCAGATTCTCCATATCGATCGTCTTTTCATCGACTTGCCAAACTTTTTGGAGATCAACATTTACCCGACTTCTAAACTTCTGCGGAATAGCCTTGCATAGATCCTTGACTACTGCATCATCCTTGATTGTGGCAGGAGTATAATTGAACCGTAAGTTTAATCGGGCATCTGGATAATAATGCATTAAATTATTCAGATTTTCCATGAGTAATCTGTAGGCTGACGGATTGATAGAGTCATACTTAGTCTTATCATGCATTTCCGCATTGCCGTCTATGGTAATCTGAAATACGTCTATGTGGCATTCTGAGAGTTTTTTAATAATTTCTTTGGAAAGTAATGCACCATTAGTGGTAATCCCCCCTCTGAATCTTATCCCATGCTCCATGCAAAACCCGTACATCTCTTTGGAAACGCTCTCAATTATATCCGGTTGGGTAAGGGGTTCTCCCCCAAACCAAGCCAACACGTATGATTCCATCTTATTTTCTATAAGATATGTTTTCAGATGCTTGACTATCAATGCAATTTTTTCAGGGTCTATTTTTAAAGGCTGATGATTCTGTTTACAATACCAACAATTATAGTTACATTCAAATGTCGGGAGAATAATGGATTTGTATTCCTTTTGGTTTATGTAGCCATTCCGTGCATCACGTAACAATTTATGTTCGTCAATAGAATCATCAATAACAAGTCCTATACCTTCAAAATCCCGAATAACAGCCGTATGTGTGTCTAAATAATCATCAGGTGCATTCAGAATTGCCTCATAGGAATCAAGCTTATCATTGGGGACAATTAAAAAGCCTTTTGTCATTCCAGAAAAAATGACATGATGATTGAAGTCAAACGGCACAAGGTAAATATATCTGCTTGGTTTCATGGAATTTATGCTTTTAGTTAAGAGAGGGTGTTGCAGAACTCCCTTTGTTAAAGCTTTTGAGAATTGAATATTTTGAA
>CAJTMJ010000074.1 GCA_910577335.1 uncultured Duncaniella sp.
CAACCACGATTGACCTCTGCCTGTCGGTGTTCGAGTGGGCGAAGTTCCGCAAGCATAAGGGTGGCGTCAAGATGCACACACTTTATGACGTGGAGGCTCAAGTCCCTGCTTTCGTGCATATTACAGAAGCAAAAGTCCATGATTCTAAGGCTATGCCTGAGATTCCGTATGAAAACGGAGCGCATTATATATTCGACCGTGGCTACAACGATTTCGGCAATCTCTATACCATCAACCGCATTGGCGCGTTCTTCGTAGTCAGGGCGAAAACCAATGTCAGGTTCAAGCCTGTGACCTGGAAACGGAGGCTTCCTGAAAACATGGTTTCCGATGCAATCGGTTACTTCACGGTTTATAAAAGCGCAAAGGATTACCCGGAGAAACTGCGGAAGGTGGTCTGCATCGACCCGGAAGACGGTACAAGATACATCTTCCTGACCAACAATCTGACGACCTCAGCCGCGACAATCGCTGAGTTATACCGTAACCGATGGAGCGTGGAACTGTTCTTCAAATGGATCAAGCAGCACCTGCGCATTAAGAAGTTCTGGGGAACATCAGGGAATGCTGTCCGCATCCAAATCTATTGTGCCATAATTACTTATTGCCTTGTGGCAATAGTGCAGCACGACATGAAATTGGAGCGAAGCATTTACGAAGTCCTTCAGATTCTTGGTATCTCGCTGACTGACAAGACCAGTCTGCGTGACCTCTTCGACAAATCGAATTTCAAAAATGTCAATGTTCTCTGTGATTCAAGTGAACCGAATTTATTTAATTTTTAACCCCGTCCATTTTTTAGTGGACAGTAGTGATATTTGCTCTTATTTAACAACCGTTTTTTTACATTGACCCCAATCTATCGCTCCCGCTTATGCTAATGCCGTAAAATCTCGTATGGCAGACAATAGGGATGAAGGATTTGATGATCTTGAGAAGTTATTGGAGGACGCTGACATAGGCAGAAGGATACTTAGAGATTTTCAGTCAGAAAATCCGGATACCATTGCTCCGGCAATGCTTGCATGGCTATACTTCGGCAACAGTTGGGAGCTGATGGTTTCTTATAATGAAGAAATCATACAGGATAAAGAATCCGGCTTCTTCAATCGTCTTATGGCCCGCGCCATGATCTATTTCATCATTCGTAGAAGTATCCAGAATGAACACCGTACTCGACAGGATTGGGATAATTTCCGTAAGATTCAAAAGTCGATGGGTAGTGTCGTGTCTGTTACCGATTCGGCAATCGCCGAATTTGACGAGGAGAAATCAGCAGCCCCAGCGGACAGCACCGATGCAGAAACGACCGATGAGAAGAAAGAACCTAGGAAGCGGGGCAGGAAGAAAGTCCGTGAAACCCTCGACAACCTCATTCCCGGTAACACTGACCGCATAAAGGGCAAAATATCGGAGTTCCTGAAACTCCGGTCAAGCGGCAATGACCTCGCCATGCTGTATATCTATCTGCACGAAGATTCTCACATACGCAGTTGCGACATCTCTACATTCCACGATGCCCTGTCGGAACATTATCCCGAACACAAGTTTGTCGGACTGCGCGGAGTGCAGAAAGCCCATCAGCAGCTCACCACTCCTATGATGGGAGGCAAGCGCATGATCGATATGGGGCAGGATAAAAAGAATCTCGACAATATCAGAAATCATTTTGAGGCGGCATAACGCCGAATTTTTATCATACTGAAGCCATCTGACCGCTTGCGGCCGGGTGGCTTTTTCCGTTTATCTCCACTTTGAATTTTCTCTATTCAGTTCGTTTAATTCGTTTAATTGCGTCAACGAAATTAAACGAATTTATTTAGCTGATGCTATGCGTTTTAGCTATTGCAAGGCGGGCAGTTGCCCATTATCTTTGCATCGCCGTTTCGGACGGAACGGCGGCTAAACGGTTTCTAACGTCGCCAAAATCGTTCAGCTCTTAACAATCCGGCGACATAGCATTTGCCTATGACAAATCTATTAGAGTTAATCAACAGTGGCGTGACCGGCGTTACGCTTAATGTCAAACTTGAAGACCTCGTTGAGCTGGTAAGACAGACAATCGAGGCCGCAAAGACGGAGCTGCTTCCGGCTATGGTCAGCGCGGCACATGAGGTCTTGCTCACCAAGAAGGAGGTGATGGAGAAATTCGGCGTGTGCCATACCACCCTCTGGAACTGGAACCGCAACAATATCCTCATCCCGGTAAAAGTCGGGAAGAAGGTGTGCTACCGTCAGAGCGATGTGGAGCGTCTCATTCTTGAAAAAGCGAGACAATGATGGATGCACAGGAATTGAATCGGCTCTGGCAGTCATATCAGCTCAGAGTTACGGACGAGATTGTCAGAAGCCCGGAAGTTCTCTTTTGCAACGGTTCGGCAATCGGCACACTCGGCAACTTCTCAGCATCGACCGGAAAGGCGAAAAGCAAAAAGACATTCAATGTGAGTGCCATTCTCGCGGCGGCGCTTACCAACGGAGAGGTGTTGCGCTATATAGCCGAGTTTCCCGACGACAAACGCACAATCCTCTATTTCGACACCGAGCAAAGTCCGCACCACTGCCAGCGGGTGATGAAACGTGCGTTGCGCCTCGCGGGACTTCCGGTTGATAGGCATCCCGAAAATCTGATCTTCGCCCAGCTCCGCGCCATTACGCCCGACCTTCGCCTTGAACTTATAGACAATGCTATTGCAAACACACCCAATGTCGGACTGGTCATAATAGACGGAGTACGCGACCTGATGTTCGACATCAACAACGCCATTGAATCGTCAAGGCTTATCGGCAAACTGATGGAATGGACGGACAAGTATCAGATACACATCCATACCGTCCTGCATCTGAACAAGAGCGATGATAATGTACGCGGTCATGTAGGCACAGAACTAAACAACAAGGCGGAAACCGTGTTGCAAGTCTGCAAAAGCACTACGGACAGTGAAGTTACCGAGGTGTCGGCATCCTGTATCCGCTCAATGGACTTCCCGCCGTTTGCTTTCATTGTCAACGAAGCCGGACTGCCGGAGCTTGCCGCCGATTACACCTTTGCCGGGAAAACAAAGGTTCAGACCTTCTCATACTCGGAACTTACACCTGAACAGCACCGTCAAGCTCTTGAAAAGGCTTTTGCCAACGGCGCGATAAAAGGATGCCAGAACTGCGAGGACAGCATCAAGAGAGCCTATGCCGCCTGCGGGTTTCCATACGGTGACGGCAAAGTGACGAAACTGAAATCATTTCTGATGAACAAACGGATGGTAGTCCGGGAAAACGGCACATATTCATACAACCCAGATTTTTATTACTGATTTAAGTTCGGTTCAGTACGGGGTGTATATATGTGAGCTGAACCCGAACCAAATCCCCAACACATATTTTCGATATGCTCAAAGAGATTAAATCAATCCCTTTAGCCGCCTTCTTGTCCCGGCTCGGACACGAGCCGGCGGCGAGAAAAGGAACGAGGCTCTGGTATAAGTCGCCGTTGCGACAGGAACGGACACCATCGTTCAAGGTCGAGATAACGCTCAACTGCTGGTATGACTTCGGTCTTGGCAAAGGCGGCAACATCATAGACTTGGCAGCCGAGTTGTATCAGTCAACCGACCTGCGCCATCTCATGCGTTGCATCGCCAACAGCTATCCTGTGCCATCGGTGCAGACAGTCGCTTCCTCTTTTCCTCCGCGACACTCTGCACCGAGTATGGAACGGTTTGAAGTCGTGCCACTGGAACACCGCGCACTTGTCGCATACCTCCAAGAGCGTGGTATTCCGGCACACATCGCCAAGGCGAACTGCAAAGAGGCTCATTACAGCGTCAACGGCAAGTTGTATTTTGCCGTGGCATTTGAGAATGTCAGCGGAGGCTGGGAACTGCGCAACCGCTATTTCAAAGGTTGCCGAGGACGCAAGGACATCTCATATCTGCCGTGGTCGAGAGACGGACCGTCAACAGAGAGTGCCTTGTTCGAGGGATTCATTGATTACCTCTCGGCCCTCACACTCGACATAATCAGCGGAGCCGACGCAATCATACTCAACTCGGTTGTCAATGTCAACAAAGCAGTACCGTATCTCAAAGATTACACCGCCATCAACTGCTATCTTGACAACGACAATGCCGGGCAAACAGCACTCGCCGAGTTGAAAGCCATATATGGCTCAATCGTGATTGACCGCTCCACACTCTATTCAGAGTTTAACGACTTGAATGATTTTCTTGTCAACCAAAGTTCAAACATCAAACAAAACAAATGATGAAAACCACAAAAGCATCATCAACACCCGCATCTAAGTCAACCGAGTTGACCGATGCAGCCAAATCCAAAGTATCAACTCTTAATCCCGATTTTATTATGAAATCAGATAACTCTATCAACTCCACATCCTCAGTTAACAGCGATAACACTGTTAACTGCACCACACCTGCCAACGCTGACAATCTGTTTGACAACGAGCAGATAGCAACCGAAGCAACAGCTATAACCGCCACAACCGAGCCGCCGAAGCAACAGCGCATCGGCAAGCAACAGCGCAAATCAGACTTCTCCGAGTTCAAGGCTACATTCCTTGCTCCTGCAAAGCTGGTGAACCGCCATGCCCTGAATATCGAGGGCGACCTGTGGGACCAGCTTGAGCGTGTTTCCAGAATCCTCGGCGACCGTGGCACTACCGTCAGCAGCTACGCCAACGCCATCCTCGCCGAGCATCTGAAACAGTATGCCGACGACATCGAAATCTGGCGCAAGCTCTAATGTTTAACCCGACCGCAGGGAGCGGTTATCGTCAGCGCACAACTAAGAAACGATAGTGGATTAGTTGGGGATGCAAGGGTATGTTTCGGGAGGTAAAAAATTCCCACCCGAAACCCCTCGCATCCCGAAGGACGCTCTCTGTTCCCTGCGGTTACCATCCCCAACCCAACAAATGAGAAAGTTCAATCAGGACGCTCCCGGTGTAAAACTCCGCGGGCGACCGAAGAAAGAATCCAGCGATAAAAGAGACCGCAAAGTCTCAGTGAATTTTACCGATGCCGAAGAGCGCGAGGTGAAAGCCAAGGCCGCAGCCGCCGGTGTTAGCATCGCCGAACTGCTTAGAATCTCGGCATTCCGGCTCTCGATTGTCGGTCGTCTCACCGATTTTGAACGTGAGGCGATACGCGAACTGATGTATCAAGGCAAGAATCTCAACGCTCAGGTCAAGGCTTGTCAGGCTAACTCATGGCCCTCGACAAAGCGTAAAGCAGAGGCTTGTCTCGACGGAATTTTAGCCACTCTTTGTAAGTTGAAAACCTCAAATTCCTCATTATTATGATAGCAAAAATACTCGCAAAGGGAACCGCATCCGACATCGTGGGATATGTCATGCGTGAGTTCCATGACAAGGGAAAATACACCGCTGACACATGGAGGCTGATAGATTCCGACAGCGTTTTCGGCAACGATTATCGCAGAATTGTGGACAGTTTCGAGATCGGGGCGAGTCTCAACAAGAGAATCAGCAAGCCCATCGGACACATAGCCGTGAGTTTCGACAAGGCAGATTTACCCCGTCTCACCGATGATTTTATGGTGCAACTGGCGAAAGAATATATGGAACGGATGGGCATCCGGGACACGCAATATCTGATTGTGCGACATCTCGAAACCTCCTCGCCGCATTTCCATATCGTCTATAACCGCGTGAATCTCCACGGCAAAGCCATCGACGAGAGCAATAATTTCGACAAAAGCCATAAGGTGACCAAGGCAATAAAACTGAAATACGGACTGACTTTTTCGCCGAAAAAGAAGCTGTATGAGGATGCGATTGCCGAGATGAAGCCCAAGATTCAGGCGGCGATGTACCGTTGCAAATCGTGGGATGAGTTCCGCCGCCGCCTCGCTCCGGCCGGAATAACAGTCGAATTTTACAACGACCGCGACACCGGCAAGCCGCAGGGCATACGGTTCTCCGACGGAGAATTTACCTTCAACGGTTCGAAGATTGACCGTGCGTTTTCCTACAGGCGTCTCGACAAATTTTTTGCCAAGAACGCAGGAATAAGAGAGGTTCAGCCACAGCGACAGCAGCCTGTTTCAGTGACAGCAAAGGTCAAGGAGGCCCCTGTGGCTAATGTCGTGGAGAACATAGTCGAAACCGGATGTCAGGCAGTGGGCGGACTGTTCCAAGTCGGGCCCGGCTATGACCCCGAGGAAGAAGCCTTCATCCGAGCGATGAAAAAGAAACCCAAAAAGAAAAAAGGAAGATCATTATAACAATGGCAGATTTATACTCACTCGTCAAGAAACAAGACGAGAAGATTGACGACCTTCTCAAAAC
>CAJTMJ010000075.1 GCA_910577335.1 uncultured Duncaniella sp.
GTGAAAGTTGAGGCTTTTGCTTAATTTTTTTGTAGGGAGTTCTGCAACACCCTCCGTAGTCCTGACGGATTGCCTCGATTGTCCACGGGATGCTGCGCTCTATCAGTTGTCCGGCGGCGTTAGGCTGTCGGACAATCTTGTAGTAGGTAGTGCCGATGCGCTCGAAGCGGTCTTCGGCTACCGGGGTAATAGTTGCTTCATCCATAGGCTCAGTCTGCATTGCGGGATTCTATGATGGCTCTTACGTCTCGCTGGCTGTAACGGGTACTGCCGTTCACTTTGAATGAGCGCAGTTTGCCAGCACGTGCCATGTTGAAGACAGTGGTCTCGCACACGCCGAGCTGCTCGGCAACTTCCTTCCTGGTGAGAGGACGCTCTTTCTCGGCGTCCATATACAACGGGAGGATGCGCTCGCGTGTGGCTTCGATTGTGTCCACCACAAGCTGATGGAGGTCGGAGAGGTGGACGGTGAGGAGAATATTGGGAGAATCAGGGTCGGACATCGACGCCTGAAGAAGGTCGTATAGGCTTGCTTTCATCGGGGGAAATGAAATTAAGTTTTATCGCCGGATTGTTTACACCATCCACTGCCCGGCGACGATTAAGGCAGTGAAGATGTGTCCCCGAAAGGACATAGAAAGGGCTGTCGGCTATGTTTCGCTAAAGCCGATGGTTGTCGCTGCCGACCGTTCAAGGTCAGCACAAGGCGTAGCTCGCCCTTTCCCATGCCGCACGGATTGGCAACGACATGAGTGGCATCCGTCCCGGATATGGGGCGGACACAAGGCTGCTGTGTCTTACTTACATAGGGTAAGGCATACGCATTTTTCTTCTTTTTAATTGATTGTTTTTGACGTACAGGTTCTGTACGGGCACGGTTATGGCTGTCCGCTCTATGATTTTTTTGGCTCATTACGGCTCTTTTATGGACACACGTCATGCTGCACCGCCTGATAGTCTGTGATTCTCGGTGAGATATGGGTGCCGCAAATGTCAGCCTGTAATGGCTCTATGACAGCTCATGGCTGTGCCGGACCTTCTTCTCTGCCGTTGTCCCACGTGCTTAATCCGTTGAGCATCGCTTCCTTAGGACGAGTTGTTACCGGATTAAACCGTTGCGGTGTGTTCCGCATTCAACAGCAGCTTCTTCATAGTGATGCCGGATACAGTTTTCCGGTCTTTCCTGTGGTACCTCTTTTCTTTTCGTCGCGCAATATCGGGTTTTGCATCCGTCCGGGAGCAGCGTTCCATTTCTGGGCTATAAAGTTGAACGTGTCGTTTTCGGTATGCGTGGCTCTCAATTGCTACATAAAGATACGAAAATTTTTTGAGGATTCCAAATCTGCACAAATTCCCATCAGCGGAAGACCATCTTGTCAGCTATTGTGTGTATGATGTAGGTGTGTCAATAGCCGCCAAAAGCGTCACGCTTGAACATAGGCACCGGCATCGGTGTAAGTGTCGGGCATGTACCCGCACACCGATTGTGTTTGCATAGGTCGCTGAGCCGGTTGCGAAATCAAGCACACACTGTTGGGGTTGTGCAATAATGTTCGACCCATCGGGGTCGAATCTTAGCCCAGCCCTCTCTTGGGCCGGGAGATATGTTTGCGGCGAGATAAGGACGCAACCGTCACGGCAGAGCAATCTGACGCTCCGCTATGGTCGCAAAATATGCCACCGCAACTTTCCTAACAAGGCTTTGTTCAGAAAAGTTCACGATTTGGCGAAAAAAGTTATCCGTAGCCAAAAGTAGTGCGTGAGCGGTCATTACGCCCCGCTGGCTTTGGACTTTCTTTTCGGTGGCAAAGATAGAATGTAATTTTCAATCCCGCCAAATATTGTCCGCCAGATATAGCTCAAGGTTGTATATGTATCTCAGTATATACAACCGGTATAGTGTAATCGCCTTTCAATTCCCCGCGTTTTGCCGGACTCTCCAGATTACTCCGGACATGGTTCTCGTTATTTCGTTTTGGATCCCTTCTTTTCCCTCCTGAGTATCCTTTGTTAATCTCAATATATGCTTATAATCCCCCAAATCTATGTCTTTTGACCTACTTTTGGGGGATTATAGCGAGGTTTTCTTACGGGCTATGAAATCATCATAACTCTTTTGATGACAGAGCCACATGTAAGCGGGTATTTTAGTTATCATTTCAAAAGTTTCAGCCATTTTAGGCGTTATGGAGCCTTGCCCCTTTATTACTGAAACAATTACTTCTTCAGGGATAGAAACCTTCGTGGCAAATTCTTTTACTTCCATGCCCATCTCCTGCAACTTTTCATAAAGAGTCTCACCGGGATGGTAAACAGCCGGCAATTTGGCGGGGTCGAAAAAATGTCTTGTCTGTGTGTTCATATAAAAACTCGAAGACCTCCCCGGGTGCGCTAATCTTACGGGAAGCGTGGGAGGTCATATCGTTTGCAAAATTAGTTTATTTCTTTGGAATTACAACATCTTTGATTTTAAGAAATATCTGATGCTGTTCGGTATTTTCAGGTATTTTCAGGTAAAGCTGTAATAACTATCTCGCAATCCAAACTGAGCAAGACGTTCCTCGCTTTCGGCAGGACTTTCCTTAACTGTACCGATGATCAACTCAACATCATAGTTGTCAATCTCGCCCAAGTAGTTCCACTCATTGAACTTCTGAGGATAGGCAACCTTCAACCGGACGCAATCAACAAAAGAATCATACCTGAGAAATGGATACTTTGACTGTTTTATGGGCATGTGGTACATTTTGAGATGTGCCGGAAGATTCCTGTTTATTTGAGAATTGATTATCACACCACCATAGGCGATACCATTAGAGTCGAAGCCAAGCACTATGAAATATTTGTCTCTTGAAGAGTCTCCTGCTTTGGGCTTGATTCCATTTGCCTCAGTCATCGTCATCTCATAGACATCTCCAATCTTGACAGTATGAGATGCCAGTCGTGAAAGCTCTTCCTCATTGAGAGCATCAGAAATTTTCATCATTTCAAAGCTGATTCAATTTGCATTTGCTCTTCAATATATTCAAGCATGGCATCATCGGCATTTAGAACTCTTGCCATAGAGACAGGAGAAATGACATTTGTTCCATTGGTGCGACGGTTTGCTTCTTCCCAGGCTTCATCATGTGACTTTCTCATGAGCTGTCCGAAAGTCAACGATTCGTTTTCCTCGATTGACTGTTCCAATGCTTCAATCTCTGACTTGGAAAGATACTTCAAATTTGCCTCTCGTTTAGGAAGAAGAACATTCGGAGCATCTTCCCCGGCAAACTGGATAACCTCCGATAATTCTTCCGAAAGAATCATACGCGGGTGATTCAGTTCCTTAACCGCATCATACAATTGAGTAGGAACCGGACCATATTTCAATGCGCAAAACTCGTCAGGCACAATGCCGCTGCCCCATTTCGCCAGATGCTTCATCTCGGCGAAATAGAGAATCTTGAAAGCATGGTAGAAATCAACGCCACCAGTCTTGCCAAGTATAAACAGAACTAACTCTGTGAGTTTCTTGCTGTCGTAATTCGTCATGGGCTTATGTCCTTATGCTTATCTAACGCAGAATGCGCAATTGCAGTTTATTTCAGTCTGCAAATATAATAATAATTTTTCAAATTACAAAATTTCCTGAATATGTGCAAAATATGCAGCAAGTATGTGTGCGAGTATGTGTGGAGTTGATTGTAACATATAAAGATGGCTGTCATTACTTTCGAGGGAAGCTCGCAACGCCCTCTAAAATTGCATCAAACAAAATCAGCGAGGCGAATGAAATTAGTTGTGAGAAAGAAATTGCATTCCATCCAACTGGTGCTACGTCGGCGAGTAACAACACATAAAGCATGGGGCTAAGTTAATGCCCTCTAGAACCCAAGCCACTGTATAGTATGAAAATATTATCAGTAATTCCCACCAACCCACCCAATCGGCACCCCGATTTCTCTACTTTGACGGACTGCTCCGTCAATCACAACTTCTTAGAGCATTCCAGCACATAACAAAGAGTGCCATCAGCACCGAGAATAAAATGCCTGTCCCTAACGCCATGTCAAGCAATCCCGAAGCAATCGAGATGCTAAACTACACTTTGTCATTGTCCAGCACATCCTTCAGTGACTGGCATTGCTACCTAACAAAGCCAGTCACCTACTTCCAAAATGTCAAAAAATAAAACATTGTAAGTTGGTTCTGTAGTTAATATTGAGCGACCCAACCTCCGGTGAGCCTTCGGATAGAATTGTTGGCATTACCTACTCTCCCATTTTCATAGTACCATCGGCGAGATCATGTTTAACTTCTCTGTTCGGAATGGAAAGAGGTTTATTCATGATTCTATCAATACCATCTATGACTGCAAAATTAGTAAAAATCAGTAAATAACATGAACCATTGTGTGGAATTTCACTAAATTTATACCTTAGTATTTTTTACCACATGTCATTTTCCTTCTTCGACATGGCGGCGATTTCATCGGCTATCTCCTCGGAGGAGAGCTTGATGTAGTCCATGAAGGTCTTTTGTGTCTTGTGGCCGCTGACGTGCATCATCTGAAGGATGGTGTACCTGTGGCTGAGGTACATATTCGTGATGCCGGTGCGTCGGGCGGTGTGGCTTGTAACACACTCATAGCGCGGCACAATCACGTTGCCGTTAAGATCGGTCTCCGGCTCCTTCTTCTCTTTCCTCAACGCCTCCTTCTGTTTCATTGTGAGCT
Source organism: uncultured Duncaniella sp. (assembly GCA_910577335.1). Lineage (GTDB taxonomy): Bacteria > Bacteroidota > Bacteroidia > Bacteroidales > Muribaculaceae > Duncaniella. The sequence continues at coordinate 4,718 of CAJTMJ010000075.1, forward strand.
TGGTCGGCACCTTCTCTTTCAGTGACGGCAACTGCTCTGAAAGGTCTTTGAGAATATCCTTGATGTAACGGTTCAGCACCTGCTCGTTGGCTTTCGGAATGTTGTAACCGTACTTCTCGCAGATGGTGATTAGGTTCTCGTTGAGAATAGGTATGGTAACCTCGGTCTTGGTCTTCTGCTGGACAAGACGGATTATGCGCGTTCCCTTTCGGGTAGTCTCAAAGTTGTCGGCATTGAGGTTGTTGTAATCACTTACACGTTGACAGGTATAGCAGCCAATGAGAAAAACATCGCGGATATGCTCTTTCTTTCCTGTCAGCGGCATTTCATAGAGAGCCTGCAATTCCTCCTCGGTGAGATAAATCTCGACAGCCTTGTCGCGGTCTTCAATCTTCTTCTTGACAATAAGTGCGGCCGCTCTCTGGTTGTCGTGTACACCGTCAACGAAGGCGGCGTTGATAAGAGCTTTCAGGTTTGTCAGATGCTTGTTGACCACCTTCGCCATGTAACCGTGCTTATGCAAATAGTTGATGTAGCGCGACACAAAGGCACGGTCAATGTCCGCCCATCCGAACTTGTGCAACGGGTCGAAGCCTTCATAGACACCGATAAAACTTTTCCATGCCTTGCAGGTGCCGGGTGCATAGTCATCGCTGCCTATCTTCCGCGCTCCGCTCTTTATGTCATCGACAAACTGAATGAGAAACGGCCAGATTAGGCGGTTCTTCTCGTCCTCGATACGTTTCTTTTCCTCGGCTTTTTTACGCGCTTTTTCTCTCGCCGCCTCACGTTTGGCGATAGCCTTACGCTCCGCTTCGGCGGCTTCCTCCTTTGCCCGGCGTTCAGCGTCCACTTTCTCAGGCTCGGAGATATAGCGCACATCCATGTCGAGAGCCTCGCGGTCAAAATTCACCTTTGCGAGATGAGCCTTGACGATGCCCTCAATCTGCGTCAGCTTGGCGTGAAGCTGATAATTTTTCTTCTGATGAGCCAGCCATGCGCGGGGCGATGCCGTAGCCTTCTGCCAGTCGGCGACCTCGACCTGAAGCATGGTCGATACAAGCACATCAATCTTGCGGGTATGGATACGGATAAAGAGGGTCGCTGTATCCTTCTTCAAATCCTTGTTGCGGATGTGAAAAGGTGTCAGTTTTTTCGGAGAGGGTGATTTTGTCATATATTCGTTGTTGTAAATTTCTGAATGGTGGCGTTTGCATTCGTTCACAATCAGCCACTTTGGTTCTGCAAATATAACAACTCAAACTGCAATTTGTCAAGTCGGGTCACCACGCAGGTCACCACGTTTTTTGAATGAATCTGAAAACCCACAAAATTCATCAACATTTATATTGCGCTATAATTCAGCATCTTGCCTAAACAAACCATTCAAATTCATTCGTATTCATTCAGAAACTCAGGTTCTGGTGGCACCACGAACCTAAATTTTAGGAGATGATAAAACGCTGAATTTCAATG
>CAJTMJ010000076.1 GCA_910577335.1 uncultured Duncaniella sp.
TTTGGCTGGTCCTTTTTTAGTGGCCGGCGTCAGACACACTCAAAGAAACAGTATCTTTCATCCAACGGCGTTCCTCACGTCGCTCATTCTGTTCGGCTAATCGTCTTTCCGCTCGGTTAGGTTTTATAGTGGCGATTTCCTGTTCAGATATATCCGATGTTTTCACCTCATTGTCCTTGTTATCGGGAGCAGATGTTTGTGGCTTTATGGTTTTTGATTTTACCTTCTTTTGCTTTGCAGTGTTTCCGGATTTTTTGTGGCGTTTTGCGGCTGCTTCCTTTGCTTTTCGTGAGCGGTTGGCAGCTTTTTGAATCTCAGGAAGAATCATTAGAAATGCGATTCTTACAGACATGGCATATTGTGAAAGGTCATAGTCGGTTCCTGACAAATAATTATCTATTAGAGAGATGACATCAGTGGTATAATCATTGTCATCATTATTGCCAAACACATTGTTAATTCTCTCGACGAATTCGTTATAAGCTCTTTTTGAGATAGTCACGGGGGCGATTGCTGTATTGTTCATAGTGGTTGAGTATTGGGATTATTTCGCAAAGATACATCACAAAAATCCCGAAAAGGTGCGAATTTGTCAATTTGTCATTGAACGGACTTAAACCTGTTATAAAAAATTTAAATCAGTTTAATAAGTGATTTTAAAGGCATAAAAAGCCACCTGTGGTGTGCTTGCAAATATGACGAATTTTTCGTAACTTTGTAAGTTAAATCATGGTCTGTTTCCTTGATTTCGCATTGTTGGATTTTCAATGAGAGGATTTATAATACTGCTGTTTATTTCGCTACAATTACATTGCGCCCATGCTTACGAATTGGTGTGGGGAAGTGGTGTTATGAAGGTGCTGAAATATGATGCTCCGGCGCAAAGCGGACTCGATGCGGTATATGTAGCGGAAAAATCGGAAGGACTTAGATTGTCATTCCTGTGCAATAGTGGTAATGAATCCCCATCGCAAGTGAAATGGTATAAATATTCCACGCTCGGAGGTGCTTATGCTGAAAGGATTGATGCTTCTATTGATAATAACAAGTCTACTGTCACTCTCAGGAATGGCGATATGGGTTACATGGTGGAATACGGCAGTGGTAAATATTGTTTTTGGCTGGTGGATTACAGAAAACATCCTTTATCATTATCAAGCATACACGAAATTCCGGACGATTCAGGCTGCGAGCATACAACTTTATTGGTTGACGGCGTTGGCGACAAGATAGGTTATTATGGCATAAACGGTCGTAAATTCACTCTATCAAGAGAGCTAATGTTGCGTTATACTTCGCTTGTGTATGATGACAAATCAGGCGGATTTAAGGAAAATGAGGTAACGGAACAATACGAATATTTGCCTGAAAGGATAAGATGCAAGGCTCCATTCACTTCGACTGCGTTCTGTTTGTCGGGTGACAGATTTTTAAAAGAGTGGGGAAGAGAGGTGGAAATAGCTTCTCAGACTGTATTGCCGAAAGCCGTTACAGCTCATCTGACTGTCACGCAAAATGACGATAGTGCGGACAATCAGATAGCGCAGCCTTCAGGATCTGCGTTTGGCGGTTCAGCTCCGTGTGTTATTGATTTCAGCGCAGCTGTCACAGATGCGGTCGTGTTTACCGAATGGCAATTTTCCTCCACACCTGACTTCGAGGATATCAATTATCGTCAGCAGGAATTGAATTTCAGCCATACTTTTAATACGGAAGGTACAGAATATGTGCGATTCGTATGTGCCGATTCATCGGGCGAATGTGAATATTATAGCGAGATCTATCCAGTAACCATAGGTAAGTCCGTATTGAAATGCCCTAATGTGTTTTCTCCGGGAAATGCTGACGGCGTGAACGATGAATGGCGTGTAAGTTATTCATCGATAGTGAGTTTTGAATGTCACATATTTAATAGATACGGACGTGAGATAACCTCATTTAATGACCCGGCAATGGGGTGGGACGGCACTTATAAAGGGAAGCTCGTTCCAGCCGGCGTGTATTATTATGTCATTAAAGCTAAAGGTGCGGACGGTAAACAATATGAACTTTCAGGGGATATAAACATTTTAAATTAAAGATATAAACAGTAAAATGATAACACATTTACATTTTAATATGAAAAATATGAAATCAGGACGTACTACCATACTCGGAGCTGCAACAGCTCTTCTTATACTTGGCTTAATATCACCGGCAGAAGAAGCTTCGGCTGAAACTCGTGCTAAGGTGACAGAATCAACGACAGAAGTCTCTCCCGTTGTCAATCCGAAGATACCTTCATCAATGATGTTTGCTGGCAAAAAGGTGGATCTTGACCCTACACACAAATGGGAACGCCTTGACCGTGAGCTTACGGCTATGAGTTATACCCATGGCAACACATTGCTTGGCATCAAACGTGCTAACAAGTATTTTCCGGTAATAGCTCCAATATTGAAGAAGAACGGTGTGCCTGACGATATTATTTATCTCGCAGTGATAGAATCAACCCTCAATCCAAGGGCTTTATCCGCTGCAAAAGCCGGTGGAATATGGCAATTCATGCCTTCAACCGCTAAGGAATATGGATTGGAGGTGAATGATTACGTTGATGAACGATATAACATTGAAAAGGCGACCGAGGCGGCTTGCCGTTATCTGAAAAATGCCTACGCTCGGTATGGTAACTGGGAATCGGTAGCTGCAAGCTACAACGGAGGTATGGCTCGGATTACAAACGAGCTGAGTGCGCAGCAAGTGGACTCGGCATACGATCTGTATCTTGCCGATGAAACCATGAGATATATGTTCCGTCTGCTCGCCATGAAGCTCATAATGGAAAATCCGCAGGATTATGGGTTTATTCTTACATCCGACCAGCTATATCAGCCGGTAGAATATAAGGTTGTGGAAGTATCGACCGCTGTGCCCGACTGGGCTTCATGGGCTAAGAGCGCAGGGATTGACTACATGACTCTCCGTGAGCATAATCCATGGATCAGAGCTAAGTCCTTGCCAAACAAAACAGGCAAGACCTACCGGGTGAATATCCCGACAAAAGAATCATTATCACATTCAAAACAGAAAAAGACAGTATATAACCCTAATTGGGTAATAGACAGATAAATCTATTAAAAATGAGTCAAAACGCCATAGATAAACATGCAAATAAACTAAGTGTGCTCGGCGCAAGAGTGCACAACCTTAAAAATATAGATGTGGATATCCCGCACAACTCTCTGACTGTGATAACAGGACTGAGCGGTAGCGGGAAATCCTCACTCGCTTTTGACACGATATTCGCGGAAGGGCAGCGACGATACATAGAGACCTTTTCGGCATACGCCCGAAACATGCTCGGTAATCTCGAACGTCCCGATGTGGATAAAATCACGGGATTAAGTCCGGTGATAGCTATAGAGCAGAAAACCATCAATAAGAACCCCCGAAGCACTATCGGTACCACTACCGAGGTATATGACTTCCTTCGTCTGCTGTATGCGAGGATTGGTACGGCTATCAGTTATGTCACCGGGGAACCTATGGTAAAATATACCCATGAGCAAATTGTCAATCTTATTCTTGAAAAGTATGATGGGCATAAGGTATACATACTTGCTCCATTGGTGAAAAACCGTAAGGGTCACTACAAGGAACTTTTTGAGCAATTGCGTAAAAAGGGGTTCCTGACTGTCCGTGTGGATGGTGAATTGCGTGAGCTGACACTCAACATGAAAGTTGACCGATATAAGAACCATGACATTGAGCTTGTCATTGACAGGCTTAAGGTGTCAGCTAAAGATTTGACCCGACTTGAGTCAACTGTGGCTGACGCTCTTCGCCAAGGGGAGAAGCAGGTGATGATCTACGATGTTGACGATAACAAAGTAGGTTATTATTCTCAGACGTTGATGGATGCTGCAAGCGGTATATCTTACCGTGAGCCCGCTCCGCATAATTTCTCGTTTAATTCGCCATTGGGTGCTTGCCCATGTTGCAAGGGGTTAGGGTATGTCAATATCGTTGACCGTGAAAAGATTATACCTAATCCTTCCTTGTCGATACATGAGGGTGGAATCCTGCCGTTAGGAAAGTACAAGAATTCCATGATATTCTGGCAGATTGACGCTATATGCAAGAAATATGGGGCTACCATCAAAACGCCCATAAAGCAATTGCCGGAAGAAGCTATGAATGAGATTCTTAACGGCACCAATGAACGGCTTGTGATTGAAAATGAGACTCTTGCCACTTACAATTATTTCCAGACCTACGAAGGGTTGGTGAAATACATTGAAATGCAGCAGAATGACGATGCTTCGGCTGCTGCAAGAAAGTGGAGTGAAGGCTTTTTCTCACGTGGCGTTTGCCCCGAATGTGGAGGTGACAGGCTAAATAAGGAAGCACTTCATTTCTTTATCGATGGTAAGAATATTGCTGACCTATGCCGTCTTGACATATCTGACCTTTATGAATGGTCATGTTCGGTGGAAGATCGTTTGTCACCTACTCAACTGCTGATTGCCAAGGAGATAATGAAGGAAATCAGGTCACGCCTGAAATTCCTTGTGGATGTCGGTCTTGAGTACTTGCAGCTTAATCGTGCTTCGGCAACTCTTTCAGGAGGTGAGAGTCAGCGTATACGTTTGGCGACACAGTTGGGTAGCCAGTTAGTGAATGTGTTGTATATCCTTGACGAGCCTTCCATCGGTTTGCATCAGCGGGACAATCGCCGACTGATAGACTCTCTTAAAAATCTGCGTGATGCTTCCAACTCTATCTTGGTCGTCGAACACGATAAGGATATAATGCTTGAAGCTGACCATATCGTTGACATAGGTCCGAAAGCCGGAAGAAAGGGTGGGGAAGTTGTGTTTTCAGGGACTCCCGATGAGATGCTATCCACCGAAACTCTTACGGCGCAATACCTTAACGGGAAGATGAAGATACCTGTAAGGGAGACACCTCGCAAAGGAACCGGAAAACGTATTGTATTGCGTGGCGCGTCGGGCAATAACCTTAAGGATGTGGACCTTACTATTCCCTTGGGTAAACTGGTGTGCGTATCCGGCGTATCCGGCAGTGGTAAGTCATCGCTGATTAACGCTACTCTGCAGCCCATACTTAGCCAGAAGTTTTATAGATCACATACAGCTCCATTACCATTCAAGAAAATAGAGGGTATTGAGAATATCGATAAAATCGTAACTGTCGATCAGTCACCTTTAGGCAAATCTCCAAGATCCAATCCTGCTACTTACACAGGTGTCTTTACTACCATCCGTGACCTCTTCTCTAATTTGTCAGAAGCGAAAATCAGGGGTTATCGTCCCGGACGTTTCTCGTTTAATGTGGCTGGAGGAAGATGTGAGACCTGCAGTGGCAACGGATACAAGACCATAGAGATGAATTTCTTGCCGGATGTGCTCGTGCCTTGTGAGACCTGCGGGGGTAAGCGTTACAATCGCGAGACTCTCGAAGTGCGTTTTAAAGGGAAGTCAATTGCTGATGTGCTTGACATGACGATTAATCAGGCAGTGGAATTTTTTGCAGGAATCCCTAACATATTAAGTAAAATCAAGGTTTTGCAGGATATAGGACTTGGTTATATCAAACTCGGTCAGCCGTCATCCACACTTTCAGGAGGTGAAAATCAGCGTGTGAAGCTCGCCACGGAGTTGTCACGCCGTGACACAGGAAATACCTTGTTTATTCTTGACGAACCTACCACCGGATTGCATTTCGATGATATACGTGTGTTACTTAATGTGCTAAATAAATTAGTGGATAAGGGTAATACCGTGCTTGTGATTGAGCATAACATGGATGTGATTTGTGCTGCCGATCATATTATCGACATGGGTCCCGGTGGCGGCAAGAATGGGGGACATATCATCACAACCGGCACTCCGCAGCAGGTTGCGAAGACCGATTCACCTACCGCGCTTTTCATTCGTGAAGCCATCAGTTGAAATCGTGAAAACATATCTTCCGTTAAAACAATCTGTTAGAGATTATATTGGGATATGGCGATAAAAAAGCTTTGAAAAGATTTGGAGAATACAATAAAAACACCTAACTTTGCAAAGCTTTTGAAAAGGAACCCCACAAGGGATACGTAATATCAATCGCTTCAAGACATCTCAAAGGAGAGGTGGGTGAGTGGCTGAAACCACCAGTTTGCTAAACTGACGTAGGAG
>CAJTMJ010000077.1 GCA_910577335.1 uncultured Duncaniella sp.
CGTCCGACTTATACCCCAAAATTCGATGTTTTCAAATTTTTGTCATGTACTTAAAGCTGAAATTGAAGAAATTGTCAATTCTATGTGTGATAATATAATTATTAAAATGAAACAGCAGCTTCCTCAACTTTCATTAGACGACATAAACCTAATAACACTGACAATTGCCGGATATGGAGCCAAAGCAATATCTCTTTTCATGAATGCGAAACCGAATACAATATATGTAAGGCGCAAACGTTTGCTGGAACGGATAGCTAAATCAGACGCTCCTGACAGAGAATGGTTTATATCACAAATAAACGGATCAGAGCCAAGAGCTTAAACGAATTTGATTTTAAATACGAATATGAAACGATTATCAGGAATATCAGTATCACGGTTCCTAATATTACTAATTCTCGCTACAGGAATTTGCTCGTGTGGCACAGGTTCAAAATATGCCTCGTTGCAGGCTGAGTTGGAGGAGTTTGTGGCGGATAAGGATGCAAAGATAGGTGTGGCGGTGATAATTGACGGGAAAGACACTGTGGCGGTGAACGGTAACGAGCAGTTTCCGATGATGAGCGTGTATAAATTTCCTATCGCAATGGCTGTGGTGAAGTATTGCCGGCTGCATAATATGGACTTTACGGATTCATGCAGCGTGACACGTGCCGACCTGCACACGGACACTTACAGCCCCATGATGAAAAAATATGGCGATACTGACTCGACACGCATCGCTGTGAGCGAGCTTCTTGCATACTCATTGCAGCAGAGCGACAACAACGCCTCGGACATACTTCTTAATCTGTTCGATAGCCCGGAGGTGGTTGACCTGTATATCTCAAACCTCGGCATTGACGGCATAAATATAGCATGGAGCGAGGACGACATGCATAAGAAGCCGGGGCTATGTTATGAAAACTCATCGACCCCAATAGCCATGGCTCAGCTCATGGATATGTTTGACCGTGAGCATAATGACCCACTGTCGGCTGAAATAAAGCGACTGATGGAATCGTGCGAGACAGGCACCGACCGTCTTGCCAAACCGCTGATGCCGACCAACGCCGTGATAGGACACAAGACCGGCACCGGCGACACTACTCCTGACGGGCGACTCATGGCTGTGAACGATGCCGGTTACGTGCATCTCCCCAACGGTCACAGATATTCAATTGCCGTGTTCATAGCGTATTCCGGCTACGACATGGCTCAGACTTCCAAGCTCATAGCCGACATATCGGCTATCGTAGCCGCCGGCATACAATAAAGAAAAAAGCACGAGTTCTTTGCCTTCTTAATAATAATATGTAACTTTGCGCTCTGAAATTTCAGATGTTATAACATTATGGAAATAATTCGCACTGTAGCTGAATTAAGAACCAAGCTAAACGAAGCCCGAGAAAAGGGTTCTATAGGACTCGTTCCCACCATGGGAGCGCTTCATGAAGGACATTTATCGCTGATCCAACGTGCCCGCAAGGAGAATGACACGGTTGTGGTCAGTGTGTTCGTCAATCCCACTCAGTTCAACAATCCCACAGACCTCGTAACATATCCCCGCACAGAGGAAGCCGATGTCGCGCTGCTTGAAAAAGCCGGCGTGGACTACGCATTTATCCCCACAGTTGAAGAGATATATCCCGAACCTGACACACGTGTGTTTGAGCTGGGACCTGTGGCAGAAGTCATGGAAGGTGCCATGCGCCCGGGACACTTCAACGGTGTGGCGCAGATAGTGAGCAAGCTGTTTGACTTCACCCGCCCGACCCGTGCCTACTTCGGGGAAAAAGATTTCCAGCAGATAGCCGTGATACGCCGAATGGTGGAACTTGAAGGATTTGACCTTGAAATAGTGGACTGCCCCATCAAACGTGAGGCTGACGGACTCGCAATGAGCTCACGCAATGTGCGTCTCACTCCCGAACAGCGTGCGATAGCCCCTGCGATACACCGCACTCTCGAAAGCAGCGTGTGCTGGGCAAAGGATCACACTGTGGAACAGACCAAGCGTTATGTGATAGACGAGCTGAACTCCATGCCACAGATGCAAGTGGAGTACTACGAGATAGTTGACGCATTGACCATGCAGCCTATATCAGACTGGGACCAGACCAAACAGGCAGTGGGTTGCGTGACAGTGTTCTGCGGAGATGTCCGCCTAATAGACAACATAAAATACCCGATGAAAAAATGATGCTTGAACTTTTAAAGTGCAAAATCCATCGTGTTACCGTAACAGAAGCACGTCTCGATTATATCGGAAGCATAACTATCGACCAAGACCTCATGGACGCAGCCGGAATATTTCCCGGCGAACGCATATACATAGTGGACAATAACAACGGTGAACGCTTCGACACCTACGCCATAGCCGGTGAACGCGGTTCGGGCGTGGTATGTCTCAACGGCGCTGCCGCCAGAAAAGTACAGGTAGGCGACATCGTGATCCTGATGTGCTATGCGTCAATGACGCCCGAGGAAGCACGTACCCACAAACCCGTGGTGCTGTTTCCCGACACAAAAACAAACAAACTGGTCAACTGACACGCCACGTGCCATATTGACACCTCAAATAATAAACAACACCCCTCATAATTATATATCTGACTAATGTTTGAGAATCTAAGCGAAAGACTTGAAAGAAGTTTTAAGATACTGAAAGGTGAAGGCAAAATCACCGAAATCAACGTTGCGGAAACCTTGAAGGATGTGCGCAGAGCCCTTCTTGAAGCCGATGTCAACTTCAAAGTGGCAAAGCTGTTCACCGATGAGGTCAAGGCAAAAGCCCTCGGACAGAATGTGATCAACGCCATCAAGCCGGGTGAATTGATGATTAAGATCGTCCATGACGAACTCGCACGACTCATGGGTGGTGAGACTGCCAACGTGAACCTTTCAGGCAACCCGACCGTGATACTTATGTCAGGTCTGCAGGGTTCAGGTAAAACCACTTTCTCAGGCAAACTCGCAAGGAAACTCAAATCGGAACAGGGGAAGCGTCCGTTGCTCGTAGCCTGCGACGTATACCGTCCTGCCGCCATAGATCAGTTGAAGGTTCTCGCATCACAGATTGATGTGCCTGTCTACACTGAGGATGGCAACAAGAACCCCGTTGAGATAGCTGAGAATGCAATCCGCTATGCTAAGACCAACCATCTCGACCTTGTGATTATCGATACCGCAGGTCGTCTTGCCGTTGACGAGCAGATGATGCAGGAGATCGCAGCCATCAAGAAAGCTGTCAAGCCGCAGGAAACACTCTTTGTGGTTGACTCCATGACAGGTCAGGATGCGGTCAACACCGCCAAGGAATTCAACGACCGTCTTGACTTTGACGGCGTGGTGCTCACCAAACTCGACGGTGACACCAGAGGTGGTGCCGCACTTTCTATCCGCACCGTAGTCACCAAACCTATCAAGTTTGTAGGTACAGGTGAAAAGCTTGACGCTCTCGACCTTTTCCATCCCTCACGTATGGCTGACCGTATTCTCGGCATGGGTGACATCGTTTCACTCGTTGAGAAAGCCCAAAATGCCTACGATGAGAAGCAAGCCCGTGAGCTTCAGCGCAAGATAGCCAAGAATCAGTTTAATTTCAACGACTTCCTACAGCAGATACAGCAGATCCAGAAGATGGGTAACCTGAAGGAACTCGCATCAATGATTCCCGGTGTCGGAAAGGCTATCAAAGATATAGACATTGACGACAACGCATTCAAGGGTATTGAAGCCATAATCCGTTCTATGACCGAGCAGGAACGCCAGCATCCTGAAATCATCAACGGCAGCCGTCGCAAGCGTATTGCAAAAGGCTCTGGAACAGATATTCAGGAAGTCAACCGCCTAATCAAGCAGTTTGACGATGCCCGCAAGATGATGAAAGCCGTATCAGGTATCAAGAACCCAATGGCGATGATGCGTGGCATGAAGGGTATGAGACGATAAATCGTCCATTCAATAAATATTATTATATCAGAAAGGAACTTTACATCAACCCCTGTATACATTATGACACTGATTGACGGAAAGAAAATAGCAGATGATATCAAGCGTGAGATAGCAGCCGAAGTGGAAGAAATGGTGGCGCAAGGCAAACGTCGCCCTCATTTGGCAGCCATACTCGTAGGACATGACGGAGGAAGCGAGACATACGTCGCAAACAAAGTCAAGGCATGTGAAATGTGCGGTTTCCGCTCCACACTTATCCGATATGAGGAGGAAGTCACTGAAGAAGAGCTTCTGCAGGCTATCGAAGGGCTTAACAACGATGACGAGGTGGACGGATTCATAGTCCAGCTTCCGCTTCCCAAACATATCTCTGAGCAGAAAATCATCGAGGCTATCGACTACCGCAAGGATGTGGACGGTTTCCACCCCATAAATGTCGGCAGAATGTCGATAGGACTCCCCTGCTTCCTTTCCGCAACCCCGTCAGGGATCATTGAACTTCTCCGCCGTTACGACATCCCCACCCGTGGTGCAAACTGTGTGGTGCTCGGCAGAAGCAACATCGTAGGGAAGCCTGTGGCAACACTTATGATGCAGAAAGCCAATCCGGGCAATGCCACTGTAACCGTGCTTCACAGCGCATCAAAAAATATCGCAGAGAAATGCGCCGAAGCTGACATTATAATCGCCGCACTTGGAAATCCGGGATTTGTGACAGCCGATATGGTTAAACCGGGGGCTGTGATTATAGACGTGGGTACCACCCGTGTGCCTGACGCTACTCGTAAAAGCGGATTCCGTCTGCGTGGCGATGTTGATTTTGAGAATGTGGCAGAAAAATGCTCGTTCATCACACCTGTGCCCGGTGGCGTAGGACCTATGACCATCTGCTCTCTGATGAGAAACACTCTTCTTGCAGCCAAGAAAGAGATTTACGCTTAATCCCCAGTAGCTTTTAAATATCAAGCACCCGTCAAGCAATGTTTAAGATACTGCTCGCCATCTTGTCATGGATGCTCCCGACTGATTCAGCCGAGATAGTCTTTGCCGGGGATGCGATGCAGCATCAGCGCCAAATAGATGCGGCAAAACAAGCTGACGGGTCACTGAACTATGACACCTATTTCGAAACGCTTGCGCCTTATATCTCATCAGCCGACTTTGCGGTGGTGAATCTTGAGACACCTCTCGGAGGTGCCCCTTATTCGGGCTACCCGATGTTTTGCGCCCATGACAATTATGTGGATGCGTTGACAAACTCAGGCTTTGATTTGATGCTGTCAGCAAACAATCATATACTCGACCGCAGAGATAAGGGTGTCAGACGCACTATAAAAGTATTTGAGGATAAAGGTGTCCCCTATCTCGGAGTTTACCGCAATCAGGCGCACAGAGATTCCATCTTGCCGATGATACATGACATCAACGGTTTTAAAGTGGCATTTCTTAACTACACTTACGGCACAAACGGGATCACTAAAACATCAGATATAGTCATTGATTACATTGACCGTGACCTTATAGCAGCCGATGTGGCGAAAGCCCGGAAGAAAGGGGCTGAAATCATAGCCGTATGCATACATTGGGGTGACGAATATAAGCTGCTCCCTAATGCCGGTCAAAAGAAGTTGGCAAAATATATTGCCGACCTCGGGGTTGAGTTGATAATCGGCAGTCATCCCCATGTGATTCAGCCTATGGAGCTGTCATTCAACGAGAAGCATCGGCAAAATTACTTTCTTGTCTACTCATTGGGTAATTTTATCTCGGCGATGCGTACCACTGACACTCGTGGCGGCGCAATGGTGCGTGTGGTTCTTGCCCGGGACATATTTCAAAAAGCATACGTTCGTAGCGCAAGTTACCGATTGGTGTTCACCCAACCGTCCAACGGGCGTGGCGACAATTTCAAATGCCTCCCGGCTGAATCGCAAGAAATATCTCAAGACATGCGCCCAAAAAGAAACGCATTTGTGAAAAATGCTGTAGGTATATTTGACAAGCATAACAAGAGTGTGCCACGTGATACCACTACTATCCGATAGAAATTATCGCTGAATTATGCCATTTTTGCAGTAATTTTAACTGTTTTTGTCAGTTTTCGAGACTGGCATTTTTTTTTGCTCAATTGTTATAGAGATGTGTTATTATCTCAAAACACATCTGCAATAATTGTAATCAATGATACTGTTTCTTTGAGTGTGTCTGACGCCGGCCACTAAAAAAGGACCAGCCAA
>CAJTMJ010000078.1 GCA_910577335.1 uncultured Duncaniella sp.
CGCCAATCTCGTGCAGCGCGTCAGTCTCCATTGAGTTGGGAATGTTGATACCCTCCTGACCGTCTGAATCATAGACTTTCAGCTCCACATCGTAGATTGAGCCTTGACACTCGACAGAGGAAATCTCAATTTCCAGACGCTCGTCCTGCAATCTTGCGGCACCGACAAGGACAGTGTTCCGAGGTATCAGTCTATTGCCTATCCACATCGGTTCGGTGGTTCTCAACCTTACTGACTGACCGTTGGTGACTGACTGGTTCCCGGCTATGACTGCGGCAATAGTGTTCCTGTCTATCGAGCGTTTCACGCCGACGGAGGTGTTGAAGCCACGGTCATTCGTGGCGGCACTCAAAGTCGATACGACATTGTGGGTTACGTTCTGCACCGGCTGCACGTTGCGTTTGCCTTTCTCATCGGATTGCGGAGACGTGACATTGCCGCCGTTGCCGTTACCAATATATTGCGCCGCCAACTGATACGACCTTTCAAGCAATTCCATCTCGTTAGGCTGTTGCGTCTGTTGCTGTGCCATAGCGTTCTGCATCTCCAGTTCATCGAGCCGTGCCTGCAATTCAGCTACCTGTGCCGATTCATTGTACTCCGGCACATAGAAATCCTGCAATGACGCCTGAGCCTGTTGGTACGCCGCAGCCGAGTTCTGAATCTCATCGGGCACTGTGGACTCCGCCGGAGCGGTAACGGTGTCGAGTCGAGTTGTCAAGGCATTTATGGAGCTGTCGTTCCTTGCTTTCTCTTTCTGCATCTCCTCCTGTTCGTATGCCTTCAGCTTGGTGTCAGGCATACCGGCGGAAGTCTGGTCGGGCAGCTCCATGTTCGCCTTTCCCTTGATGGCATCGTCATCGCCGCTTGGAGCGAAGATAATCCAGAAGCATACGAGGCACGAGAGAATCAGCAGCGTATAGACAGTTATCCGTTTCAACCGCTCCTTTTCGGCGGGAGTTTTCGGGGCGAATCTCGCTTTGAGATTATCGAGCAGCTTCATCTTCTACCGTTTTAGGTGAGACATCGGAGGTGCTTTGTGTCGGGAGATCCAGTTGTCGGATATGCTCTATCTCGATAGTCTGCCGAGCATGGCCGGCGCCCATCTTGTAGCAGGCGTTCCCGAACACGAAGAAGGCGACGAGGATGAACGCCGAGAGAAGTACGGTAATTACAGTAAGGCGTTGTTTGTGGGGCATATCGTCACAGGCTTTCTTCACCCGTTCTTTGATTTTCCCTTTCGGGCCGTGCCACACCTTATTATATAAGGGCGACACGAGATTGTGGATTTTTTGTTTTATACTCATTGGGATAAGTTTCGTTTTGTGGTTATCAAATCTTTGTTTTCAAGGATGGTCAGACCCTCGATCATGAATCCGTTTGGATTGTCGTCGGAACGACCGGTGTTCACCAGCCGGCAATTCGTGATAAGCGACCTTTCAGTCACGTTGCTCTGGCGGATAATCATCTGCCGGGCGTAGGTTCTGACCTGATAGGGGTAGTCGTTGAAATCGGCGACAATGCTGTCTACCTGAAGTACCTGCGTTATATTTCCGGCTATAATCCGGTTGTAGTAGCCTTTCTCCACATAGTCGGAGTAGTAGTTGTAGGCACTTTTGTCGGCCAATGACATGGCGCGGTTGATGTTGTGCTCGATCGCCGATTTGTCGGGCGACAGGGTGAAGAACAGTTCATGGAACCGGCGCACATGTTCACGCGCCTCTGCCGGGCGGTTCTGCTCCATGTCCTGCGACAAGGCGAGCATCAGGCTCTTGCCGTTGTCAAGGACATAGATTTTCTCCCTCTGTTTCTCGGCGAAGTTCAGCGACAGCACCACGGCGCCGATTGCGATGAAGGCGCAGAGCGATACCATGACAATGCCGAAAAGCCTTATCTGCCGGAAGGAGGTCTCGATGTTTTTTAATGACTTAAATTCCATTCTTTTTAGGTTTTAAGTCATAGTTATGAGTGATGAAGTGAACCTCGTCACTCGTAACTATGAGTTATTACTTTATTTAAGGAGTTTGCCGGCACGACCTGCCACATTACCTGCCACGCCTCCGGCTATGCTGCCGGCCCATGAGCCTCCGGTCATGGCGGTGTTGTTGATCGAGCGGTTATAGCTGCCCATGCCTCCGGCCTGAATAATCCAGCCTGCAACGGTCGGAATAGTGAAATATCCGATAATGCCGATGATCATGAAAATCGTGTAAGCTGTGTTGCTCCCGTCGAGGTCAACATTCGGATTATTAGTCAGTTCTGAAATGTCATTCTGCAACATCAGGACTTGGATTTTGGCAAGGATTGTGGAAAACAAATCAGCCACAGGCAACCACAGATAGGTCTGAATGTATCGGCATATCCATTGCACAAGGGTGTTCTGGAATCCGTCCCAGACGGAGATCGCAAAGGCTATCGGCCCCAATATCGCCAGCACTATCAGGAAGAATGTCCTTATAGTGTCTATCGTAAGCGATGCGGCTTGAAAAAGCATCTCCAGCAGTTCACGGAAAAAGTTCTGAATTGCCTTTTTGACCTTATACATACCTCTTTCGATATACATTCCGGCGGCGGTGCCAATCTCCGTAACACCGAGTTCGTCAATCTGACGGTCAAACTCGGCATCGTCAACGAGATAGGCTGTCGATGGGTCATTCATCATCTGTTCGTATTCCAGCCTGTCCTTTTCCTCACGGTATTTCTGCATGTCGAGAGTCTGCCCTTCGAGCATCGAGGCGGTTCCCTGCACAATCGGTGACATTACCGAGTTGATTGTACCGAGTACGACATTGGGGAAGAACATTATACAGAAACCTATAACGAAAGGACGGAGCAGCGGGAACACATCAATCGGTTCGGCCCTTGCCAGCGACTGCCAGATACGGTAAGCCACATAGAACAGGGCGCCGAGACCGGCTATGCCCTGGGCCACTCCCGCCATGTCGCCGCACAGAGGCATCATCTCGTCATATAGCGACCGGAGTATGGAGTGGAGGTTTGAGAAATCTATCGCGCAGAGCATAGGCATTACCAGTATTTTTCGGAGCCGTCACCGTAGAGGCTCACAACCCTCTGGGTATCCGCCTTCTTCTTGGCGCGGAGATACGACACCGAGATGTTCTTGTTGGTGAAATACGCCGTCAGGTTCTTCAGACGCTTCATCTCCTTGTGGCAACTGTCCACGATGTCCATGCGATCCTTGTCGGTCATGCTGAGCGTCGTGATGTTGACCACCTGTTTCAAGTCGCCGAGTACGCCGTTGGCTTCTTCGAGGATGCGAGTATAGCCGGAGGCGATTGCCGAGAGTTCGGCAGATGTGAAATTGGGGTCTGTCAGCATCTTTTTGAAGTTGTTGACGTAGTAGCCGGATATGTCGCCGAGCATCAGGACTGTCTGCTGAACCTTGCGGGCGTCGCGGACGAGGTTGTTCACCGATTGCAGGGCATCGTAATATTTCTTTGCCTGCTGATAAATCTTGACCGTTTCCTGAAAATTTTTCACCATGTTCGTGGCGGTAGTCGATTCCTGCACGAGTGATTTTGAGGAATTTACGATAGATTGGGCGATGTTTGACGGGTCGATTACCGTCCATTGGGCGTTTGCCCTGCCCGTGCCTAACATGAGGCACAGGGCAATAAGGGGGAATAGAAATTTCAGTTGTTTCATTCTTACTTTGGATTTTAGTTGATTATGTCTGTCGCACAGTTGTTCATCGTCTGGGGTTCAGCATTGTTTATGTTGATAGTCTGCGGTTTGCAACCGATTTGACCATAGGGATACAGGAACACTCCGATTGGAGAAAGAAACAGTTCTTCGCCGGTAGATGAAATGCCAACTGTGAATCGCCCATTGGGAGTGTCAAAAGCAAATACTTCGCTTTCAAGAGTGGGGAGCAGCAGGTACATGTGCTCTGATCTGTTATCTCCGCGTTCACGTACCTTTACCATGGAAAGACCTCTGTTGTCTTGGAAGATGAGCTGGATTTTCTCATCAGTGGTCAGCCATAATAAGTGGCGTAGTTTTTTTATTTCTTCGTACATTTTTTACTTTGGATTTTGTGGTTATCGGATTGAGGCGGCTGCGCCAACAATAATTTTGATGAGTGCGAAGGTGAACAGCAGCGGAAGCATGAGCATCACTGCAAGTCCGGCAATCAGTCCGAATGTGATTGCCATGAGCACCTTCACGATAGTTATTGCAATTTTCATAGCGACAATATTTTGTGGATCAGAAGATGGAAACCTTTAACGACCTCCGCAAAGTAAGGCGCGGCGTAATTGGCGGCTTTGACCATTCCGACAAATACTATCGTCAGGATTGCAATACCGGTGAGGAAGAGAATTGCACCTGCCATTACTCCGAGAATTGGATGAAAGAATTTAGGAATCTTCATGTGGCACCCTCCCTTCTCTCATTGGCGAGCAACCGGATTGCCGCCTCTACGCTGCCACCAAGTTGGGCAGCTTTGTTGAGTACCTGCATCTTCTCCGTCTCCTCGGTTGTATAGCAGAAATATTCCTCCATAGACACCTCCGTGGCATAGACGGCGGATTGTGTTCCGCCCAGTCCGATCCACACCTCTTTATAAAGACGGTTCGGATTGTTCGCCATATTGATACTGAGTATCTGCGCCTTCTCCTTGTCGGTCAGACCGAGCAGCTCCTGAATCTGGTCGAAGCGGTTCATATACTTGCGCTGATCCAGAAGAATCTTGCAATCGGAGTTGTTGATGATGGTCTCCTTGACAATCGGCGACGATATGATGTCGTCAACCTCCTGCGTCACCACTACCGCCTCGCCAAAGTATTTACGGACAGTCTTATAGAGGTACTTCATGTACTCTGCCATGTTCGCCGACGAGAGGGCCTTCCAAGCCTCCTCACAGATAAGGACTTTGCGGATTCCCTTGAGTCTTCGCATCTTGTTGATGAAAGCCTCCATGATTATGATTGTCACCACCGGGAACAGCTCCTTATTGTCTTTAATTGAATCTATCTCGAAGACAATAAAGCGTTTACCGAGCAGGTCGATATTCTGTTTTGAGTTCAGCAGGAAGTCGAAGCGACCGCCGCGATAATACTGGCGCAACGTAGTCAGGAAGTTGTCAATGTCAAAGTCCTGTTTGTAGATGGGGATAGGACGCTGTGCCATTTCAGTCCGGTATTCATCACGCATAAACTCATAGAATGAGTTGAAGCATGGTTCGATACTTTTATCCTCCCGCATCTTGTCAAGGAACATCGACAATGCCGAGCCAAGTTCACCGCTCTCCGTTTTGGTTACTCTGTCATCTTCCGATTTCCATAGCGTAAGCAGCAGCGTTTTGATACTGTCCTTCTTCTCGACATCGAAAACTCCGTCGTCCGTGTAGAACGGGTTGAAAGAGATGGGGCTGTCCTCAGTATAGGTGTAGTAGATACCATCCTCTCCGTGGGTACGGTTGCGAATGAAATTACTTAGCCCCTCATAGGAATTTCCGGTATCAATCAGCAGAATATGCGCTCCCTGTTCATAGTATTGCCGCACCAAGTGATTGGTAAAGAATGACTTTCCGCTACCGGACGGCCCAAGTATGAACTTGTTACGATTGGTTGTAATACCACGCTTCATAGGCTCGTCCGATATGTCAAGGTGTATCGGCTTACCTGTCAGTCTATCAACCATCTTTATTCCGAATGGCGACAGCGAAGAACGATAGTTCGTTTCCGCAGTGAAGAAACAGGCGGCAGGCTCGATGAAGGTGTAGAAACTTTCCTCGGCAGGAAAATCAGCTTCGTTACCGGGCATCGCCGACCAGAACAGTGTCGGGCAGTCGATGGTGTTGTGGCGGGGCATACATCCCATTGTCGCCAACTGGCCGCCGACATCGTTCTTGATGCGGCGCAGTTCTTCGGTGTCGTCGCTCCATGCCATGACATTGAAGTGGGCCCGTACCGAGGTCAGTCCGTAACTGTGAGCCTCGTTGAGATAGCGGTCAATCCACTCCTTGTTTATGGCGTTTGAGCGTGAGTAGCGGCTCAACGAGTTCATGTT
>CAJTMJ010000079.1 GCA_910577335.1 uncultured Duncaniella sp.
TATTGGAAATTGTAGACGATATGCGTCATATACGTTTCCCTGATGGAGAAGAGGCTTATGTAGGCATGGAATTATCTGACGATGAGATTCTGATTGAGAAATCATATAATGATTCAAGAGACTATGATGCTGAACTTGAGGAAGCATACAACGTATATCTTGACTCTATGACAGATGAGGAGCGTTATGACCATGAGCACGGAGTTACCCGCATTCAAAAGAAGCGGGAATATGATGAAGATGTAGGTTTCTTCTCATCGGTATGCATTCAGGATGTTCACAAGAATCCGGATGGGTCCACTTTGATAGAGGAAACAGAGCAAGAGGTTTACGTTACTCCCGATGGTTCGGTGTATTATCTTGAGGACATGGGTCCAATTTGTGATTTCTATGAGAAACACAAAGATAATATCGAATCGCATGAGGAGATAATGACACGAAAGCAGCGATGTGATGAGGCGTTTAACGAACTAAAACGTCACGAAGAACTATATAATCTTGAACAAGTGTCGTTTATCTGTGCATATATCACACATACGATGGAACAGTTCATGGAGTCTCACGAACTGGACAAACTACACAATAATGCAAAAATCTGGACAGTCAATCCGTTAGCCCAGTTCGATGCTGTTCAGCTACGGAGCAATCACCTGTCAAAAGAAGATCTGAAGCATCTTGGCTATAATGTCGGGAAATTCCTGAAACTGAAAGGCGAAAACATCGCCTTATTCATCAAGAATGTATTTGCTGAAAGTTTCGGCACCGTGCAGGTGGGAACTATTATTGCGAAACTTGCCGATAGGAATCCGGGGAAAGACCGCATTCCTTTACTCTCTGCCAAAGAAATGAATTATCTTTTCGAGCATTATAAACGCTATAAGACCATTAATCTCGACATTATCCCCAAGAGATTGGCAGAGGAAGAGGTTAAAGTCAAATTAGAGGCAGCTAAAAAGAAGAATAGGTAATAATAATGGAATTTTCCGGTATAGTATTGGCGAATAGCCGTGACTTTTGTCATGGTCATTCGCCCTTTTGTTATAAATCAATCTTATAAAGCACATGAACACACAGCGGAGAATCATCCGACAGATTAGGATGCATGAACTCTCCATCCTTTACCATTCCAATTTTCTGCATCACACGCTCTGACGGGGCATTTATCTTGGCGGTGAAAGAAAACAGCCTTTCAATCCCCGCACTCTTTGCCAGACTCAGCACAGCTTCGGCAGCTTCGGTTGCATATCCCTGATTGTGATAATCAGCGGCAAGACGCCACCCTATTTCGACTCCGGGAGTGAAGTCTGCATCAAAACCAATATCATGCAGTCCAACATATCCGATAAACTCACCTGTGGATTTTATTTCCACAGCATATAATCCCCATCCTTTAGAGTCAAACTCATTCTGAATACGATTGTAAAAAGCCTCTGTCTCAGCATCACTCAGTGTTGCCGGGAAGTAGCGCATTACACGTGAATCCTTGTTCATATTGGCGAACAAAGGTAAATCCCCCTGCTTCCACGAGCGAAGAATCAATCGGTCTGTTTCGATGTAGTTCATTTTTTCTCAAATTGAGATTCGATATAAGCAAACAACTCAGGATTGTTACACATCGGATGTTGAAGACTTTTACCTCCTTTGAAGCCATGTAATTTCAAAACTGATTCATCAAGTTTCTCTCCTGTATATTCCTCTATCGCCTTTAATCTCCAAGTCATGTGCATTGGCGGAGTTTCAATCCAATAATTGCCGTCAGCACGCAGTTCCTCAGCGACAACTTCTGTCTTATAAATAATCTTACGCTCCTTAGAACTGAAGACATACACAATGTCACCTACCGCAAAATTGTTTCGTTCACGTTTCCAACTGATAAATCCTGTTTCTTTCAGTGAAGCATAATGATTGCATCGTGAAGCATTAGCATATACCAGCCATTGTTTGGCAGCTCTTTTGTTGTTATTCTTTCTCATACTGCAAATTTACTCATTTTTAACGACTGTTCATTCGAGATTATTGCGCGGCAGGAGTGATTGGTCATCTTAACCTAGAAATCACTTCAAATTCCACTCAATCACCATACAATTTTTGTGTGAGTAATTTGGACTGATACTCAATTGATTACAAGCCACAGCGTAGTTATCTGCGGTTATTTCAAGGTGTCCGTATGACACTGACAACTCACTTTCAATCAGTGCGGTTCTATTTCCGTAAAACAATTCAACCCCGTACTGATATGGAAACATCAACACCAACTTTCG
This sequence comes from uncultured Duncaniella sp., assembly GCA_910577335.1. GTDB lineage: Bacteria > Bacteroidota > Bacteroidia > Bacteroidales > Muribaculaceae > Duncaniella. Next base: position 2,262 of record CAJTMJ010000079.1, read on the forward strand.
ACCAGCTGCCACATGTGGTAAGCGGTCTCTCCGAGAAACTAGACCGAGTGCTTGACCTGCTTGAAAAGGCAGGCATCGCCAGCCACTCCAAACAAGCCAAGCCCTCACGCAGACTCGTGTATGCGAAAGAGGCTTGCCAGATAATAGGCAAGTCACTTTCGACCCTCTACCGCGCGGTCAAGGCTCCGAATGACCCCATTCCGAGCTACAAGCGCGGCAAGCTCCTCTACTTTTATGAGGATGAAATCTACGCATGGATTGAGGGCGGCCGCAAACATTCCGCCGCTCCTTCCCTCGCCGAAACCGCAGCGGCCATCACTGCCGGTATGAAACGCCGTCCCCGCGGGGGCTATAATTTCTGAGCCTATGGAAAAGAATATTACCCCGGACTCAGTAATCAGCGCACTGATGAATCACGCCAAGACATCCGACAGTGATTTCCCGGTACACGTGTTCCCCGCCAAGATGCAAAGGATTATCCTCGAACTCAACACCACATGTGGTTTTCCGATTGACTACACGGCATCGGCTATGATTGCCGCCATATCTGTGGCAATCGGCAATACCCACCGCGTCGAGGTGAAACGCAACTGGCAGGAATCGGCAATCGTGTATATCGCGATTGTAGGACGCCCCGGAGATTGCAAATCACATCCGCTTACATTCGTGATGCGTCCGCTTGTCAATGCCGACTGGAAAAATAATCAGGAAATCTCGTGCCAACGAGTGCAGAGCCAAGCTTGCTTGAGCTATGCCGAGTGCAGCCGAGATTGGCGGTCAACGCAGTTTCAGAAGAAGCATTGCGAGTATCAGCAGGCTGTGGCTATGAGTCGTAAGGAACGCATCAGTGCCGGACTGGATGAATTCCCGAAAGAGCCTAAGCGTCTGCGATACCTCGTGTCGGATGTGACGCAGGAGGGTCTCAGTGCCATTCACTCCCACAATCCTCGTGGCCTATGCCTCTGGGTTGATGAGCTGTCGGCATGGTTCAAGAACTTCACCCGCTACAACACCGGTTCGGAAGAACAATTCTGGCTTTCTGCTTTCAACGGCAGCACAACAATGTCTGACCGCAAGAATTGTCAGAACTCCATCTTCATCAAACGTCCGTTCATCTCGGTGGTCGGAACAATCCAGAAACGTCTTCTCACCGAACTTGCCAACGGTGAGAGAGCCGCCAACGGGTTGGCTCAGTCAAGCTTCGCCCTACTTCGTGGTCATTGACCGCATACTCTTTGCAATGACCAAGAGCAACGGCAAACCGAGATGGAACGAGGATGAAGTGCGCGACGACCTCGACTGTGAATGGGAACGCATACTCAACCGGCTTCTTTCGGTGGAATGTGTGGTCAACGAGGATAAGGAGCCAATCCCCACCGTCATGCGGTTCACTGCAGGAGCCAAGCGCAGACTCTATGAGTGGCAACATGAGAATGCCGCGCTATGCGACAACGAGATGAGCGACAATGTGGTCAGCTTCTTCTGCAAGCTCGAAATCTATGTGCTCCGGTTCTGCCTGATACTCCGATTGGTCCGCTGGGCTGTCAGCGACAGTGAGCCGAGCCCCTCTGTCATCGAAGATGAAGACGTGGCAGGAGCGATAGAATTGGCTGAATATTTCAGAGCCAATGCGCTCAGCGTACTCACCTGCATCAGCGAGGAGAAACTGAATGAACTGCACCGCACCGTGTATGAGCATCTCACCGAGGAATTTTCAACCGCTGACGGCATCCGTATAGCCGAGCGGTTCGGGATGAAAGACCACACCTTCAAGATGTTCCTTACCCGCAATCTCAACACCCTGTTCCGTCGTGTACGCCAAGGGTGGTATAAGAAGCTGTCGTGTTACTCCGCTAACAAAGTTACTCCCGATGAACAGGATTGATGATGCAATGGTAGCTGCCACCATGCGTGGCTACGACCGCAATAATCTCTTTGCTTTCGTGGCGGCGATAATTGGAAGTGATGAAGCACGGCGATTGATGGAAATGTATCGCGTAGGCACATCAAAGCATTGGCAAGGTGCCACGGTATTCTGGCAAATCTCAAATGATGGTGAAGTCCGTGGCGGAAAGATTATGCTGTATGACCGATTGACCGGACATCGTGTTCAGGAGCCGTTTCCACACATCAACTGGGTACACTCGGTGTTGAGATTGCCCGACTTCAAGTTAACCCAATGTTTCTTCGGTGAGCATCTGCTCCCATATATCCGCGACAAGCCGGTTGCCATTGTGGAGAGTGAGAAGACGGCAATACTCGCAACACATTACCTCCCGCAATATCTGTGGCTCGCTACAGGCGGCAAGTGCAGTTGTCTCAACCGCGAGGCCATCCAAGCACTCCGAGGCAGAGAGGTGATGCTGGTACCCGACCTTAACGCTACTGACGATTGGCGCAAGAAACTGACGCTATTCGATGATTCGGGAATAAAGGCAACTCTGTTTGAATCGCTTGAACAAATGGCTACCGATGAGCAGCGTACACAAGGTCTTGACATTGCCGACTTTCTGATATCCGAGCAAACTCCACACGGAATCCTTGAACAAATGATGCAACGAAATCCGGCATTGCGCCAACTTGTTGACGCGCTACATCTGGAACTCGTAGGCATCGAAGAATACAAACTGAGCGAAAGCTCTCTAAAATCTGAATGAAATGGCACAATCAAAAATCTCAAATCCTCAGTCATCCGAAATGACTGATATGTCTAACAATTCCATTTTCTCTGAAACTATGGAAAATCCTACCAACCCAGAAGTTCAGCCCATCGCTGAACAGAGCGAAGCCGCTCAGTCAAAGTCACCTCGCCCCACTGCCAAACAGCGCAAGAGCGAACTCGAAGATTACCGCACCGCTTTCTTTGCCCCGATTAAACTCGGCAAGGACAACAAACATCAGGTAGCAATCAGCAATGAGACGTTTGACCGTGTCGAGCGCACCGCACGATTCTTCGGCGGCCCCGGTTATAGCGTCAGCAACTTTGTCGAGCACATCATCAATGAGCATCTTGACAATAACGCCGCCAACTATGAAGGCTGGTTCACCCTAATCAGTAAATCGTTCTGACCACTGCCCCAAGGCAGTGAAAATGGCGAAGCCATCGGCAACGCCGGTATCCGGATATTCTGTAAGGAATAGGAGGATAGCAAGGTAGTGGCAATGTAAACATTTCCGACCTTGCATCCTCCGTTACCGGGCGGCTGGAGTCCGTTCCCGATGGTCACAATGTCAAATTCCAAAATCCCAATACAATGACATTCACAAGAAGAAAGAAATCTCCTCCGGGAGCAACAGAGAAGTCTGGCAAGTCATACGTTGTCAGTGTCAGACTCAATGAAGAACAGTATCAGACCGTGCAGGAAAACTGTCGAAAATCCGGCAGAA
>CAJTMJ010000080.1 GCA_910577335.1 uncultured Duncaniella sp.
GATAATATAATCAGCAAGATTTTTCCAAGAGGATACTTTCGAGTTCGACACCTTGTCTCACCGATGTATATGGAACGGCTCGTATATCTGGAAGCTCAAGAACAACAGGGGGTTCCTTCAGTGACTTTGAGACGAATCGCACAATATCAACTGACAGCCATAGAGTTGCTTGATTTACCATCTACTTCTCTTGTAACCATGAGTGAAATACAAAACGCGGCAGCTATATGGCGAGATGTTGAGGATCCAAGCAAACGAAAGAAATCCGGTACCGATAATAGTTATCGGACGTTCATTCATGTCACAACTAATTGGCTTTCACATATGGGACTACTTGCCCAGCCGGAGGAACATGATTTTCCCGAAAAAGACAAGATCATGTCATATCTCAACTGGCTTGTTGAATCCAAAGGATATTCTGTCCAGACTCATAGAAGCCGTCTGAGTATACTTCGTCATCTGATGAATTACCTTCAGGGCTCAAGCTTATTGCTTGCCGATGTTCAATCTACAGACATTGACAGTTTTCTCAAAGAACGTCATTACAATGGGTGTAATCGACGCACTATTGCAGGGCTTGTATCCGTACTACGTTGCTTCTTCAGATATGCGGCTGATAGACAATGGGTGAAAGACGATTTGTGGAAAACACTTTCCGCCCCTCGACTGTACACGATGGAGCAACTTCCGTCATATCTTCATTGGGATGACGTGAAAGTTATCTTGACTGAATCTACGCGAAATCCGACGATTCAGGGCATAAGGAATCATGCAATTTTATCGCTTTTGGCAATGTATGGCTTGAGATCCAGTGAAATCACTGAACTGAGACTCAAGGACATTGACTGGCGGAATAGCGTCATTCATCTGCGTAGGGCAAAAGGATGCAGACCGCAGGTAATGCCTCTGATAGATGAGGTTGCACAGCCACTTCTGAGATATATCCTTGAAGCTCGTCCAAAGTATCCGAAGCAGGAGTTTGTGTTCCTTACTACCCGAGCTCCATTCCACGGCATATGTACATCAACAGTTTACCAAGTGGCAAGTAGATCTCTGGAAGGCAGGCAACTCAACATAAGGCATCATGGTCCTCACAGTTACCGACACAGTTGCGCAACGAGACTGGTCAATGAAGGACACTCTCTTAAAGAAGTCGCAGATGTGCTCGGACATGTGAAAATCGATACTACCGCCATCTACGCCAAAGTCAATTTCTCCAGACTAAGGGAAGTGTCGGATATGGACTGGAAGGAGGTGCTTGAGTTATGATGCTCAATAGTGCCATTGACAAATATGTCGAGTATAGACGTTCATTGGGAGAGTCGTTCAAAACCAATGCGAATCTTCTGAAACAGTTCTGCAATTATCTGGGGAAAGATATGAATCTGTTAGAGATAACCGCATCCATCACATCAGATTTTTTGCAATCAGGAGGCAACGAGATTACTCGAAAGTGGTTTACGCGTCACGCTGCTCTGTCTGGCTTCTTCCGGTGGTGCATGTCACGAGGGTATGTATCAAAAATACCCTTGACTATGGATAAGCCTAAGAAACCGCAGCGAATAACACCGTATATTTACTCAGATATCGAGCTCAAGAAGTTGTTCTCAGCTGCCATGACATATCAGAAACGGCCTTCTCTCACATATCCTGAATGCGTCAAAGCAATCCTTCAGTTGACATATGTGCTGGGGTTAAGAATCTCAGAGACCATGAGCCTTCGCATGAAAGATGTGGATCTGGCAAACTGTTGTATCACAATCCATGAATCCAAATTTTACACGTCAAGAACTGTCACTTTCAACGAGGAAGTAAAGAAACTGATTGAAAAGTTCTTTTCATGGAGAAAGGACAACTGCAAGATCTCTGATGAAGACACATCTCTATGGATTATGTGTAACGGCTCGTCAATGAGACTGAACTGCATAAACGGCATCTTCAAAAAGATACGTATAGAAGCAGGAATCAGCCGAAACGACAACACAAGGTATCAGCCACGTATCCACGATCTGCGCCATACGTTCGCTGTGAACCGATTAAGAAAGTGGTACCAAGATGGTAAGGATGTTCAGACTCTTTTGCCTGTGTTATCTACCTATCTGGGCCATAAACAAGTGAGTTACACAACTGTGTATCTTACCATGACTACCGGACTGCTCTCAGATGCGGCCAATCTATTCTTTGAATATGCAAACCCCAAAACAAATCAACATGAATGAAAAAACCATATATCTCAGTTATTGGGTGCGGCGTTATCTCACCGACTATATGCTGGCTGCCAAGAATCTGTCGCGTAATACGGTACGTAGCTACCGCGATACCTTCAGACTTCTTGTTGGCTACCTTCGAGATGTCTGTAATAAAAATCCAGACAAGCTCCACCTTCAGGAACTGACAATCAATGTCGTGTCAGACTTTCTTGACAATCAGCAGGAAACCCGTAACGTCTCAGTGGCTACTCGAAACCAAAGACTTGCCGCATTACAGGCCTTCGCAAAGTATGTATCCATGAACTCTCCGGAGCATATGGAATGGAGCCGAAACATACGCAATATCCCTAAGAAGAAAGCCCCTAAGAAAATGATAACGTATCTTGAAAAGTCTGAGATGGATGCTTTGCTATCTCTGCCCGACCAGAGATCCGCTCAGGGCAGACGCGACTACGCTCTTTTGATCTTCCTATACAATACAGGAGCGAGAGCCGAAGAAGCATCCGACCTGAACGTATCATCCGTGACGCTTGCCAAAAGCAAAAGTGAATCAACAATCCCCTTGGTAACCATTGTTGGGAAAGGAAACAAGACTCGCAGATGCCCCCTTTGGGACAATGTCTGTGCAATCCTTAAGACAATAATCAATGACAGAAAGCCAGATGAACCACTCTTCTTAAACCGCTACGGCCAACGTATAACCCGATTTGGAATATACGAAATGGTGAGTCGGTATGCTCAAAAACTGGAACTACAGTTCCCTTCCGTAAGGGACAAGAGAGTTAGCCCACATACGATCCGGCATACCACCGCAACACATCTTCTGCAAGCAGGAGTGGATATAAATACGATCCGTGCTTGGCTCAGACACGTATCTATAAACACAACGAACATCTATGCTGAAGTAAATTTGGAGATGAAAGCTAAAGCTCTCATGACCTGTGCTATCGATAGTTCCAATGGGAAGAAAATCTCATGGAAAACCGATGAAAATCTTCTCTCTTACTTGGATAGCCTATGATGAATCTCTGCCAGTGCCTCCAAAATAATGTTGTGAACAGCAAACTTACATGTCTGATTTACTCATCGTTGGAGGCACTGTTAAACATAAATGTCATCGCCACATTAGAAGATAACTTCGGTTCAACCCCGTGGGAACAGACCTTTGAGTTCAACAGCAAAGACAGCGGCGACGATGACAGTGGCAAGATTGTCAGCCCGATTGTGACACCCGTAAATCCGGCTATCTGATGAAGAAACTCCTGATGATGTTCTTCGCGTTGCTCACCGTCATGGTGGGCAACGCCGCCGGACGGAAGATAAACATAATGGATCTGCCGCCATTCGAGAGAGCTGTGATTATCATCAAGAAATTTGAAACGCTCCACCGCCCAAAGGATTATCCATATTATCAAAAGTATAACGTTATCCAAAGCAATATTGACTATGAACATGTATATCATTGCACACCAATTTATCTTTAAGATAATATGTTTGGATAATATTAAACTATTGACATAATTTATGTGTTAAAATGATAAACTTCTAAAATTTACAGCCAAGACTACCTCAATTTCCTCTTTCGATGAACTCATCCGGAATTGTTCAAGACAAATGGATGAATCAGGCTATTCCCCCGGCTGCGTAAAAGTCCACATGCGCCGATGGATACTCCATGTGTTGCCTTACCTTAAAAAGATCGGAGCAACGGCTTATACTTGTGAGATTGGAAGGCGGTTCCTATTTGAGACACTTCCAACACTTACTCCGTCCGCACAAAGACGGTATAAGCGAAGTATCAGAATATTAGATGCATTTCTCCAAACCGGTAACATACCTAAACATGCCAAACGTGTCGCAGACCCCCCATTACCCGGCGAAATAGGAGCTGTCTGCAAAGAATTCCTTGTCTATAAGATAGGACAACGTTGCCGGCTTATTACCGTTGAGAATTATCAGAGACTTCTCTCATACTTTGTGACATCATTAAATGTCTATGGAAAGACCACTTTTGCCCAGATAGAAGAGTCCGACATCATTGCGTTTCTCAATGTGGAGGAATCGAAAAGCAGCCGTCTTAGTACCATGAGGCAATTCTACCGGTATGTATCTAAAAGGCATCCCGACATAAAGGATATGACATATATCTTTGAGTTCATGCATTCGACGAGAACAAGTAGATTGCCATCGACATATGAAAGGGACGAAATTAAGGCCATAGAATCCCATGTTGATCGTAGCGGCCCGATAGGTAAGCGCACATATGCCATGCTCCTCCTTTCCACGAGGCTCGGTTTAAGGATTTCCGACATCATCGGACTTACATTCGACGATTTGGACTGGGACAGATCCATGCTGAATATCATTCAAGCGAAAACAGGTAGAACCGTTGAACTGCCTTTGTTGAAAGATGTCGGAGAGGCGATTGTGTCATATCTGAAAGTAAGACCAAAGACATCAAGCCCCAATATTTTTGTGACTCATGTACTTCCATATACCCCAATGAACCGATCCGGTGCAGCAAGACACATTTCAAATGTGATTGTGGGAAGCAACATACATACCGCCGGACGTAAACACGGGCCTCATTCAATGCGGTTTTCACTTGCGACCCGTCTGCTCCAGCAAGGGACAGGGCTCGTGTGCATCTCTGAAACGCTGGGCCATAGTGGGACTGACGTGACCATGAACTACTTGCGCATAGACATCAATTCATTGACACGTTGTATGCATGATGTGCCACAAGTGGATGATAATTTTTACAATCAATCAAACGGTGGATTTTATGAATGAGAACAGGAAATACACCAGCGTGTTTGCACCGTATCTGGAAACGCGAGTTCGGGATAAGAACTTAATGATTTTCAACCAATCAAAAGACATAGAG
>CAJTMJ010000081.1 GCA_910577335.1 uncultured Duncaniella sp.
CGACTGAAAATTAAGTGTTTAACAGCATAAATTTAATTTTTGTCATCTACTAAATCGAATATTATATCGATGAATACAATAATGAAGGGAACCGCATCACCAAATATGCCAACATTTACAGGTATGAGGTAGGTGATTTTGTCGGACTTATGGATCTTGATGGCAAACCGATAACGCCTCCTATATACTGGAGCATCGAGTGCATCTCACCCAACATCTTTAATTGCTATATCCCCAATGCCGGAGCATCTATCCTTCTCGACCGTAAAGGGAATAAAATAAACGATTAATGTTATAACGAGCAAAAGTATTAAACGCTAAAAGCTAACAAATTCCTCATCAATGAGAAAATTAATATTCAAGTTATAGGAGCAATAGCTATTGGGGCAACTCTCAGCTTGATAGTGCAGCATAGTAATTACTCATTGCTCCCTCCGATAACTCAGCATTGACCTGCTGATGAATCCGATGCTGAGTTATCGGGGAAATTAAGGAACGATTTGAGGTTATAGCTAATTATCCACTCTTTCTTGCATGGCATGATAGATTAATAAGTTCGAATAAGATAGAGGATATTATTGAAGCTTGGCAGTCACCATGCCCTATTCTTAAAGGTACAAAATGGGAATAACAATGCTTCTATAAGCAAAAAGATTTGGACGATTTTTAGTGATGTAGAAATACTGATCCATTTCTGACATTCCTCAAAAACATCTGCAATCTTAACCTTGAAGAACAGCCTTGAATCCAAAAGGAATTAACGCTTAATGAACTGTTATTATTTATATTAATCGATGTTACAGATTTCAATAATCAATGTTACAGATTTCAATTTCAATTCGTTCAGCCGGAAATAATGACATCCATTTCGATAGAATTGGTTGGTTGCGGCGGGGTCGGTTGACACCGCGTTGACTCAGGCTGAAATTTAAAATTGCAAGTGATTAATTCTCTATCACTTGCAATTTCTTGGGGTGCCCATAGCAGGCACACAACTGCGCAATTATAAAAAAAATATGAGAAAGAATATGCCTATATATCAGTGAATTAAATTTTAGCTTATTCTCGTTATTTGGATATTTTTGCCCTTATTTTTGCATTTAGTACACTTTTAGTACACCTTGAGTCAAATACTTTTCTTAACTTTGCGATGACATAATTCCAACCGGAAAAAGTGTACTTTTCGTCGGGGGTACTCCCGGTGTACTTATAATTGCAGGTTGGAGAACTGAATACACTTAAAACCCTCTCACTCTATGGCAAAGCTACAGAAACAGACCAAGCAGAACCCTAAGCTCGAGCAGCGCGAACTGAAAGACGGACGCATTGCACTCTACCTTGAATACTACCTCGGACGAAGCGAGGAGATGGTGAAAGATGCCGACGGCAAAGTGGTGTATTACACCGAAGGAGCGATGAAGGGCAAGCCGAAGAAAAAAGTTACCCATCTCCGCAAGAAGGAGTCGCTGCCTTTCTATCTCATTGCCAAACCGACTTCGCCGATGGAGCGTCAGCAGAATCGTGAAATCCTCGAAATGGCGGAGAAAATCCGCTTCGAGAAGGAGCAGGAGCTGAAGGAACAGCAGACCGGCTTGCGTCTTGCGAAGCATCCCAAAGAAATCAATTTCTTCGATTACTTCCAGTCGTTCATCGACAATTACACGAAGAAGGACGTCCGCCACATGCGCCGTGGTCTTGCCATATTCAAAGAATTCCTGAAGGAGAAGAAAAAGTACAAGGCTTTTGTAGAAACCATCCATCCCGGCCAGATTACAAAGGAGATGATTCGGGAGTTCGCCGAGTATCTTCAGTCGAGGTTCAATGGCGAAGGACCGCATACTCTCTTCCAGCGATTCAAGAAAGTGTTCAAGAAGGCAACCGAAGATGAAATCTTCCTGCGGAACCCGTGCGAAGGCGTGGTTATCAAAATCGACAGCCAGCAGCTCAAGAAAGACATTCTCTCGATGGACGAAATCAAGCAGCTCGCACTAACACATTACCCAAACGAGAATCCCGATATACGTCGGGCGTTCCTCTTCTGCCTATTTGCCGGACTGCGGTTCTGCGATGTCAAGGACTTGACTTTCGCACAGGTCGATTTCTCAAACCGACTCCTCCGATTCAATCAGGCGAAGACTGCCGGACACAGCTCGGCAAGTTGGGTCAACATGCCGTTAAGCGATACTCACCTCAAACTCATGGGCGAGACGGAGAACGGCGACAAGAACCAGCTCATCTTTCCCTTACCTTCCCACACAATGTGCCTGAAGGCATTGCGACATTGGACTGCCCGTGCCGGAATCGAGAAACACATCACCTGGCACTGCGCCCGCCATTCGTTCGCGGTCAATCTGCTCAACAACGGAGCCAACATCAAAACCGTTGCCTCACTCCTCGGCCATGCCGGACTCAAACATACTGAGAAATACACCCGTGCCGTCGATTCACTCAAACGCGAAGCCATCGACTCGCTGCCTAATATTTCATTTTGATGTAAAACATTTGACTAAAAATTAACACCTTAAGAAAATCTTCGCATCCGGCGAACGTCAAGAAGATGTGGTTATTTCCAAAATGGAAACAACCACTCGGCATGGTGCGATAGCCGGAAAGACGCAGACTACAGAAACCAACTTCTATAATCCTGATGCTATCCTTTCGGTAGGCTATCGAGTTAGCTCCAAGAACGCCACGGCGTTTCGCATCTGGGCTAATCACGTGTTGAAACAATACCTCTTACATGGCTACACCATCAACGAGCGAGTTGCCGCGCAGAAATATGGCGAGTTGAGTCAGTTGGTCAAGGTATTGGGTCGCACTATACCGAATCAGGAGAAGTTGACAGAGGACAGTCGCTCGCTGCTCAATGTTGTTGTTGATTATACATACGCACTCGACACCCTTGACCGCTACGATTATCAGGAGTTGAAGATTGATGACACTACCGGCAAAGAGGCATTCCATGCCACATACGAAAACGCGATGGAAGTCATCCACGGACTTCATGAGAAATTCGGTGGCAGCACACTTTTCGGCAACGAGAAGTATGACTCTTTCAAAAGCTCCATCGGACAGATATACCAGACATTCGGCGGCGTTGACCTCTATCCATCAGTGGAAGAGAAAGCAGCTATGCTTTTATACCTCGTTACCAAGAACCACTCCTTTAGCGACGGCAACAAACGCATTGCCGCCACACTGTTCCTATGGTTCCTCAATGGCAACGGCATCCTTTATAATGAGGACTGCTCCAAGCGTATTGCCGACAACACCCTTGTTGCCCTCACCCTAATGATTGCCGAAAGCCGCACCGAAAAAAGACACAATGGTCAAAGTCATAGTCAATCTCATCAATAAGAATAACTGATTTAAATCTCGTCTATAGCCATTGAGCTTGGCTGTTTTGCGTGAATTATGCACGCAAAACACCTCGTGGATTTGTATGAACCGATTTTTAGTGTTAATTTTGCATTCAAATTAGGACAAATGATATGATTGAATCGTTCACCATAAAGAATTATATGTGCTACCGTGAGGAAACGGAGTTCTCTTTCGTTGCCTCAAAGAAAGAAGGTAAAAAAAATAGCTTACCTCCCTCGTGGTATAAAGAAATCGGTGGTAAACGCATCCTTCGGCTACTTATATGTGTTGGACTCAATGGTTCTGGTAAATCAAAGTTATTCTCAGCTCTTAAATATTTGAGATCATTAGCAATTAGCCGGCCAACAAAAACATCAGAAAAGCCCATTTACAGGCCGTTCCTACTTGATAACCATTCATATAATGAGCCAACTGAGCTACAATTAACATATTACATAGATGAGGTATGTTATAAATACCGCCTCAAGGTATCGCAAGATCGAATTGAGGAAGAAGAATTAATTGTTAAGGAAAGTCGTCCCTCTCGAGTCTATTTTAGAACCTATGACAGTAACACAGATAAAGTACAAATAATTTATGGAAACTGTTGTGACTTATCAAGGAATGATAGACATGACCTAGAGGTTAATACAGTTGCAAACTCAACGGTTCTATCTGTCTTTGCGTCATTAAATCTTGAAAGCCAGATCTTATCTTCAAATTTATTATACTTTGAGGATAGAATAAGCTATGTAAAAAAAAGCGATAGAAGTCTAGCCGATAAGCTGAAAACAGATGATCCTGATAAGGATGCTTTAATGAAGAAAATGATTCTTCGGCTACTTAAAGATGTAAATACAAATATTTGTGACTATGAAGTAGAAGATCACATAATAAGTGTTTCTGAAATAGAAGCATCTGGTGTCCATGATTCTCTTGTTAAAGCACTGATGTGTCAATTCCCGTCAGGTCTGCCAAGCAAGACTTTAAAATTTATACATTTAACAAGTGAAGGTAAACAAAAACTTGATTCTGAATTAGAATCGTACGGCACGATGAATATCATTCGATTGTTGGTCGTTTTGTTTGACATAATTCTAGGCAAAAAGTCAACAACCATAGATGAAATAGAAGCGGGAATTCACACAAAAGCTTTGGAATTTATTCTAAAAATGTATCTTTCTTTAGCTAAAGATTGCCAACTGATAGTGGCTACCCATGATCTTCAATTATTAAATGCGGATTTTTTGCGTCGAGATGCTGTAAGGCTCTTCAATAAAAACAGAGATTCGGGCACTATTTCAGTAAAAAAACCGGATTACATTCATAATACGGTTAGCTTTTTTAGAACTTATTATCGAGATGTTGCTTCTGAGATTGACGATATTATCAATCAATGGACTGTTTTTGAGGACTACGAAAAGGAATTATTTGGTGAATAGATTGTACTGAAAATTTTGACACATATAATCAATAGAGACAAATTTATTGTCTCTATTTTTTTGCGGGACTATTATATAACGTGTAAATTCCACTTAAATACACCACAGGCTATCGTTTAACGTAAATCACATTGCGATTTACGTGAAATTTACACGGTTTTATTTGAATATTAAGAAACTTTTGGTTAATTTTGCAGCGTTGACTCGAAATTAAAACCCTGGCTAATGGACCAGAGAGTTGACATTCTTTATTATGAGTGATTTTTACTATGTAAACAAAAT
>CAJTMJ010000082.1 GCA_910577335.1 uncultured Duncaniella sp.
GCGACGAATCCCCGATGCTTGTCAAACTGATTATGAAGAGCATCTACAAGCAGAACAAGCGCGAGATAAAGCATATCGGCTCAAAGCGTTTCGGAGTGCAGTTCCTTCTGAAATCCATCTATACCAACAACGGGCTTCTCTATTTCCATACGGAACTGAAGAACACAAGCAATATCGTTTTTGATATTGATTATGTCAGCTTCAAGATTGTGGATAAGAAGGTTATCAAGCGAACTGCCATGCAGGAGCAGGTTCTCGAACCGCTCCGCGCCCAAAACTATGTGACGGTGGTACACGGCAAGCAGTCGGAGCGCACGGTCTTCGCTTTGGAGAAATTTACTATCCCTGACGATAAGCAGCTCGTTATCGAGGTCGTCGAGAAAGAAGGCGGTCGCCATCAGTCCTTTGTGGTCGATAACGAGGATATTGTGAGAGCCAACGTAATTGACGAATTAAGCATACAGTAACCTATGAAAAAAGCGATAATGATAATCGCTGCCATGCTCACCCTCTTCGGAGGGCGGGCAATGGCCCAGCGATGCCTCCCTGGTATGTCAGCCGTGGAAATAAAGGCAAATATGGCAGACGGATTCTATACCGGCAAATCCCGCGACTGCGGTTATGACCTCGGAGTATTCTACTCGGTATTCACAGGTAGTCACGGCAATACATGGTCTTTCGGTGGAGAATATCTCCAGACCTTCAAGCCATACGGCGAGAGGGGTCGTATCCCGGTGGCACAGTTCACTGGCGAGGCAGGATATAATCTCCATATTCTCAGCGACTACTCCATGACATTCCACCTCTACGGCGGCATATCCGCTCTTGCCGGATATGAGACGGTCAACTGGGGTAAGAAAACACTCTCCGACGGCTCGACTTTGCATGACGGCGACAACTTCATATATGGCGGTGCGCTCAACTTGCAGGCGGAGTTTTATCTCTCCGACAAGATAGCCCTGACTGCCAATGTCAAAGGCCGCTTCACTTTCGGGAGCGATGTTCAGATATACCACACAACATACGGTGTCGGTATCAAATTCATAATCGAATAGCCTATGCGATACACAAAGAATGACATCAAGAACATCCCGTTGACGGAGTTCATGACGGCTCTTGGCGAGAAGCCTGTCAAGGCTTTCGGGGACATGAAACTCTATTATGCCCCGCAGCGCGATGACCCGGAGCCGATGCTTGTAGTCGATACAAATACAAACCGTTGGTATGACCACGCCACTGACCAAAGCGGCGACATCATCGACCTTGCAGCCCTGAAGATGAATCCCAACCTCTACATGGATCCTCGTGACTTCATCCTGAAGTATATGAACGAGTATGAGCAGGGGAAGGAACTTTCGGCAATGGCACGGCGGCCGCAGGAGCCTATTACCGTTGGTCTTGACATAAAGAAAGTGAAACTCACTGACTTTATGAAAGCTTTGGGTCAGGAGCACCCGGTGGCTGC
Source organism: uncultured Duncaniella sp. (assembly GCA_910577335.1). GTDB lineage: Bacteria > Bacteroidota > Bacteroidia > Bacteroidales > Muribaculaceae > Duncaniella. Next base: position 1,466 of record CAJTMJ010000082.1, read on the forward strand.
CGACGGCAACCTCCGTATTTACAATGCGCCATACGACGATAAGCCCGGGCCGACAATGGTAATCAACACCGAGACAAACCTCTGGCGTGACACCAAGTCAGGCGCATACGGCGGTATCTATGACCTCGCCTATGAGTTGACCGGCTCTTGCAATATGTCGGAGTTGAATCACTATATTGCAGGGCAAATGTCGGCACTGGGGAAGTCCAACGAGAAAGAGCAGAAGGCAGAGCCTCCCAAGCTGGAGCAGGAGCCAGATAAACCTAAATGGAAGATGCGCTTATGAACATCGACGAAATCCGGAAAATCTCGCTTGTTGAGTTTCTGAATCAGTTGGGTTATCAGCCTACCGGACGCGACAGCAAAGGTCTATGGTTTTACTCCCCATGTCGAAGTGAGCATAAACCATCGTTTCATGTCAATCCCCGAAAAGGCGTATGGTTCGATTTTGGGACAGGAGCCGGAGGCGACATCTTCACTCTTGCCGGAGAATTATGCAACTCCACCGACTTCATCAGACAGGCGGAGTTCATCGCCGAAAAGATGCAGATACCTATTGCAAAGACCTACAAGCCTGAGCCGTTCATCGAGCATCCGACCTTTGAGGACGTGAAAGTCTCAAAACTGGAATCGCCAGCATTGCTGAAATATCTCGCTGACAGAGGTATTCCCCGGAACATTGCCCAGCGGTGGTGTGTGCAGGTAGATTACCGACTTCACGGCAAAGATTATTATGCAATCGGTTTCGAGAACAACGCACATGGTTTTGAGCTTCGCAACTCCTTCTACAAGGGGTCATACCCGCCCAAGCACATAACCCACATCGCCGATGGTAACACCCGGTGCAACGTGTTTGAAGGCTTCATTGACTTCCTTTCAGCGGAACGCCTCGGACTCAATGACGGTTCCGACTCGGTTGTTCTCAACTCCGTTGCCAATGTCGGCAAAGCCCTGACCATCTTCCCGGACTATTCCGTAATCGCCTGTTACCTCGATAACGACGAGGCTGGACGATCCGCCCTTGCCAGACTCCGCCGCGAATTGGGCGACAAGGTAATGGATAAGTCTGCTCTCTATCCCGACTACAAGGATCTAAATGACTTCTTGTGCCAGCGAGTGCAGAGCCAAGCCAAAGGCTTGAGCTATGCCGAGCGCAGCCAAGAATGGCGTGAAACGCAATATCTTGTGGCTACCCAACCCAAAATATCAAACAACTCAAAATTAAAACTCTGAAAAACAATGAATACAATACTGAATAAAATCGGCGCAACCCGCGTCACTCCCGCCCGTTTCTTCGGCTTCTGGGCAATCCTCTTCACTCTCGTTCTCGCTCTCACTTCCTGCTCCGACGACCTCGACGTGCAGCAGTCCTATCCGTTCACGGTGGAAGTAATGCCCTACGGCGACAAAATCACCAAGGGCGAGACCGTCGAGCTGCGCTTCGAGATCAAGCCCGAAGGGAACTACGCCAATACCCTCTACACAATCCGCTACTTCCAGTATGACGGCGAAGGCACTCTCAAACTCGTTGATGGTCCGGTGCTGGTCAACAACGACCGTGTGCTTCTCGAAAGCAAGACCTTCCGTCTGAACTACACAGCCCAGTCCTTCGACGCCCACAAATTCCTCGTGGTCATTCAAGATAACTTCAACTCGACCCCGTGGGAACAGACCTTCGAGTTCAACAGCAAGGACAACGACGACGGCGGCAAGAACCCCGGAATCATAGGCCCGGTAGTGGGTCCCATTAAACCCATCGGCTTATGAAGAAACTCCTAATATTCCTTATGGCGATAGTGACCCTCGCGGTCACTACGCCAGCCTTCGCCGCCAAGCGAAGTATAATGGAGTTGCCGCTCTTTGAGCGGGCAGTTCTGATAATCAAAAAGTTTGAGACGCTCCATAAGCCAAAGCACTGGCCTTACGTTGGCTACGGTCATCAAGTCCAGCCGGGCGAACCTTATCGCCGAGGCTGTCAGCTCACCGAAGCACAGGCAGACGCACTGCTCCGCAAAGACCTCCGGAAGTTCTGTGCCCTCTACTCTCAATACGGCAAAGATTCAGTTCTTCTCGGCGCACTTGCCTATAACTGCGGTCCCGGTGTCGTCAACAAGTCCACCGTCCTGAAGAAACTGAAGCGTGGCGACCGCGACATCTTCAAGTCCTACACCTCCCACTGCCGCTACAAAGGCAAGTGGCATAAAGGATTATACACTCGTCGGCTCACTGAAATCGCCGCCTTGTTTATACCGTAAAACCATTAACTCCCGAATTAAGTATCTGCCTAATTCGGGAGTTATTTTATTATGGCTCATATATGAGTGCGTCTAATAAAGCAACTCGATATGGCCAATATTCCTTACCTTCTTTGGGTGTCTTTATATTGTACCATGATGCTTGGCGGATTGGAACAATAACTAATTCCCAGTAATTATCAAGTGTAAGATTGCTTGGCGGAATATTCAAGTATTTAGCTAACAGTCGGCGATTTTTACCATTGACACATAAGAACATATCTGGTCGTTTCATGGCGAGTAATCTTGTTGCTGTTGCTAAGGGGGCATCCCATTTATCTTTGAAGAAGTTGATATATTTTTTGTATTGTTCAAAAGATATATCACCGTGTGAAGGTATTAAATCAACGACTTTGGATAATCCTTTGTCATTGTCTTCAATGAGCCTTCCGAAACGATGATTGCGTTTGGTGGTGCCGAAAAAAGCGAAAATACTATTAGGACCTACAAAGCCAGCAATGTTTTTCCGGTCTTCAGTATCCACATCACTGTAACTTTTATTCACTTTGAATATTGATTGTATTTCTGTTAAGACATCAATGCAAGTCTTGATTCTATCCATCTTACGAAGTAAAGCACAATATTCATCCCAAGGCATTAGAGTAAGTTCTGACGAATCGAAGTCTCGCTTTTTCGTTTTCACAATAGATCCGAGACTCTCTCGCTTGCCCATCTGTCGGGTATAACAATCTTCATAGTCCCCAAGCATTTCATCAGTAAACTGGAGAGCATTCTTATATGCTCTATCAATTCGTTGTATTAGAGATTTGTAGATATTCTTGCCCTTTTCATCCGCATCAGAAATGATAACATTACATTCGGAATTATTTTCAAATCCCCCTTTTGTAAAGTTGGAACTACCAATTATGGCACACCAATCTTTGGCAGAGTTACTGAAAAGATATATCTTATCGTGAAACACACCATGAGTTTCCATGAAGAAACGAATACTTTCATTGTCAATGAAAGTAGAGATAAACTCTGGATGTGTTTGGTAGAAATGCAATCCTACTATAGCTTTCTTTATTTTAGAAGAGTGTTTTAGTAAAAGCCTTCCAGCCTTGAAACTCTTTGGAGCACCAGCCCACGCCACACAACAATAGAAATTGTCGTAGTGCGTAATAAGGTCTTCAAATGCCTCGGTTAGTTCCGATGATTCAGTAATTAACCTCATGTCAAATATTGATGTATGAGAATGTTACAGTGTATTTATTGACCACATTCCAAACACATTTTCCAAGATATGGAGAATCG
>CAJTMJ010000083.1 GCA_910577335.1 uncultured Duncaniella sp.
ATACTATAATGAACTGATATAAATCATGTCCAACTTTTTGGGTTCAGTTCATAGGTCTGGAGATTTTTCAGCCAAAAGGCAAAAGAATAGCCCTGCTCCGCACGTTTATAATTCCGAGCAAGCAACACTTCCTATGTTGATATGACTGCATGAGAACTGGAGCTAAGTTTACGCGCCGTTGAAAACGAATGACAGCATATTCGCACTGAAAACTCACTGAAAAAAATACCTTCTAACAATATCTATTTGATTGTATCGTTATAATGTATTTGTCAAATTCTAATATGATGAATCAAGAAGAAATATTTAATTTGTCCTTTGCCAATCAGGGAAGAGCAAAAAGAGTTCTGATGAGTTCAGATATAGCCAATGTTTGGGAACAGAATGGTTGCCGTGTTAATCTCATCGGCTCCTTGCGTATGGGATTATTGGCTTCCCATAAAGATATAGACCTTCACGTCTATTCAAAAGACATAACTGAGGAGAGTAGTTTTGCAATTGCCGCACAGATAGCCAAGCTACCGAATGTTCTTGAAATTAAGTGTATCAACGGACTTCATACTGACGAACATTGCATCGCATGGCATATCTTCTATAAGTATGAAGTAGATATATGGCAGATTGATGTGATCCATATTGAAGAGGGCACAGAATATGATGGCTTTTTTGAGCGAATGGCTGACAGAATCACGGAAGTGATGACTACAGACCAGAAATATAGAATCCTAAAGTTGAAATTCGAGACACCGCTAGATAAAGATTATCATGGTGTGGAATACTATGAGGCTGTGATAAGCAATGGGGTATCAAATATGAAGGACTTTGAAGAATGGGTTACTGAACACCGAAAGAAACCGATGTATTATTGGGTTCCGTAAAAATGGTCTGCCCAGTCCCGGGAAGACGAGTCTGTGATATGCCGACAACGCAGGAAGGCGGCACATCACTGTCTCGACTCGTGGACTGCTATTAAGCGGTAAGTGAGGGAGCGGTCGTAAAAGTCCTTATCAGCAACGGCGAAAAAGAACACGGATGAACGGCATAGAGTCTCAGAGGTAAAAGCAGCGTCCCCGATGCTTACCTCGGAGGCGTTGTCGGTTATCGGTGTCCCGCCGGTGCCCATAGGCGCGATGCGGTCAATGGGTGTCAGTGCCTGCACCGTCACCTTTTGACGGTATCCCGCCGCCAATCCTGAAGACCGCTCCCTCTCTTGCCGCTTTCGTAGTGATTGTTCTAATCGATTGCTTGTATCAAGACCGCCTTATGCAACAGTGGTTACAGTAATAGCTGTTGCACTAACACACAATTGTGAGATGAATACGAATAAGAGTTCCGTCGCAATAAAGCATTATTTCAGTCAAAAAACGCACTCTGCACGTTTGGTGGAATGAAATATTTGTCGTATCTTTGCATAAACAATGTAATCATACGACAAACAATGATTCTTAGAGCCACATTTGAGAACATATATTCTTTCAAAGAAGAGACCTCAATCAGTTTCGTTGCCGGAAAGGGAACGGTTCACCCTGCTCATGTCAGCAGGGCGCAGAAACGTGACGATATATCGGCATTGAAAATCGGTGTGATTTACGGTGCCAACGCATCGGGCAAGAGCAATGTAATCAAAGCCGTTGCACTGCTCCAGCAGATTGCGACGGGAAGATTTCCTGCCGGAGATTTCGAGCCGTTCAAACTTGCAAAACCGATTAATCCTGTCTCAAAGATTGAAATTGAGTTCAAGACCGGGGGGCGGTATTTCGCTTACGGCATGGAGTTCTCTATAAATGGCATCAAGGAGGAATGGCTTTATGAGATTAACAGCCGCAGCGACAAACTGATATTCACACGAAAATCCAATCAGGATGGAAACGAGTTTGAGTTCGGCGACATTCATGGCGATTCATCAGTGGCTCAGTTTGTAAAATTCCTTGGTGAAGGCACTCCGGCTAAAAAGAGTTTCCTTTCGGAATACATCGAGCGCAACGGAAAAGGAATGTGTGCGATAAAGACTGCCTATTTATGGTTTGCCTCGGGTCTGCGCATAATTTTTCCGGGCACACGGTTCCGTGGCATATCGTTCAATGCCGAGCAGGATGAGGATTTCCATGAAGCAACACGTCGCCTTCTCCAGTATTTCAACACTGGCATTGTGGATATTCGGCGTTTCCCTGTCCGGTCAAAAGAGGAGACCAACCTACCCGACCGTTTGCTTGACAAAATCATAAGTAGCTCAACTCCGGGACGTACTGCTCTGGTGGCGGCTCCTGAAAGCAACGAATGCTTCTTCTTTGATTTCAAAGAGGACGGCACATACACGATATTCAAGCAGAAGGCGGTTCACCGCAATGATGCGGATGACGAGGTCGTTTTTGAAATGGACGAGGAATCCGACGGTTCAATCAGGCTTCTTGATTTCATCCCCATGCTTATCGACTTGGGACAGAGTGAAGTGGACTATATGATTGACGAGTTTGACCGCAGTATGCACCCCCTGTTGTCGCAGAAACTTATAGAGTGCTATCTCCACGAACTTTCATCGGGAAAAGATACCCAACTTATTATATCCACACATGAGTGCAATCTTCTCAATCTTGACATGATTCGCTCCGATGAGGTCTGGTTTGTAGAGAAAGACAAGAACGGAGCATCCCGCCTTGTGTCTCTTGCAGAGTATAAGCCCCGCGAGAATGTGCAGAAAGGATATTTGCAGGGCAGATACAGCGCAATCCCATTCTTCGCACCGATTGAAACCCTAAATTGGCAGAAACATGAGAAAGCGTAAGGATTTTGTACGTCTCGAAGGTGTGCGTTCCGCACGCCTTGTCGTGATTGCCAGCGAGGGTCGCTGCACAGAGTCGATATATTTTTCGGCTGTGAAAGACCGGCTCCGTGCTCCGAATGTTCATGTCGAGATATTGGCCCGAGATTCCAATGAGTCATCGCCCGAGAGCGTTCACGCCCAGATAGCCGACTTCATGCGACAATATAACATAGATGATGATGATGAACTATGGCTTGTCATAGATCGTGACCGCTGGCATGAGCGTATGCTCTCGCAGGTGGCTCAGCTATGTGCGCAGAATCCACATCTGAATTTCTGCATGAGCAATCCCTGCTTTGAGTTGTGGCTACTGCTACACCTTGAAGATATAAGGGAGTACGACGAAGTGACTTCAAATGAACTTGCCCTGAACAGGAAGAATAAAGCCGGGGTGACTTGGTTGAAGAAACGTATGCGAGACCTGCTGGGTTCCTATTCTGAATCGAGCTATGACGCAGTACGCCTTCTGCCACACGCGCCGAAAGCAATGTCCATAGCACGCGAGCTTGATGAAAATCCTGCCGACAGGTGGCCTCAAAACGTTGGCTCGCGTGTTTACCTACTCATGGAAAGCATTATAGGAAATAATCTGAAATAAACCGTGGGACATTATTGCAGGAAGTGCGGTCAGTATCTCTCCAATGAGAAATTCTCGGGCAAAGGTCACGCTCGCCATATATGCAAGAAGTGTATGGCGGAGGAACGTGCCCACCGCCGTCAGATACTTAAAGAAAAGCGGGAGCGTGGCGAAATTCCCGAACTGAAATTGAAGCCGGTGTCTCCTGAGATCATTGACTATGTTGAAAATGAGATAATCCCCCGCTATGCCGCCTTCGACAAGGCGCATCAGGAGAGCCATGTCCGCATGGTAATTGAACAGAGCATAAAACTCGCCGAACATAGTCCGGCGATGAATTCCGATATGGTCTATATCATAGCAGCATTTCATGACCTCGGTCTTGTCAACGGCAGAGAAAACCATCACAAGGAATCCCGCACGATACTCGAAGCAGACGAGTTTGTAAAGTCGCACTTCACCCGGAAGCAGATTGTGACTATGGGTCGCGCTGTTGAAGACCACCGGGCATCCAATCAGAAGAAGCCTCGCAACGGCTACGGGATGATTGTTGCCGAAGCCGACCGTTTCATCGAGGCGGATACGATAATCCGAAGAACCATCCAATACGGTCTGGCTAATTATCCCCAACTCGACAGAGCCGGACACTATCAACGGACAATTGAGCACCTCAACGAGAAGTACGGCCCGAAGGGTTATCTGAAAGTATGGGTACCGTGGAGCGACAACGCCAAGAATCTGAAGAAACTTCATGTGCTGCTCACCGACAAGAAGAAACTTGAAGAGATATTCAACCGCATTTTCGATGATGAAAACGAGTAGAGACAGGTCTCCCCGGAGGTCTGTTTTCATGCCCGGTTTCACCTTCCAATACACTTGCCTGACCCGGTTGAATCATTCAGTGACCGACATCCTCAGACGCATCTTCTTCACTTTCCATCGTAGAAAGTAACAGACATACTTCAATATTCCCTAAACACCTAATATTCAACTCTATTATGGTCATTGCAGCTCAATGATTAAGACTTCTGTCAGACTTACTTATGGCGGTACAAATTCGGTGGCTGAAAAATTTACAGTTACTTGAAATTCTTTTCTCGTATTTTAACACTCTATGTCGTGGAAAATCATTAACTTTGCACATTGTGCAAAATGTACGAAAGAGAGGCCTGTTTCCTTAGATGAAGTCAGCTGGGAAGCCCCAAATCATCAAAAATCAGAAGTGAGACCGACCCTTGTATAATAAAAGCTCAAGTAGCACGCTATCAATACTATAAGGATAGTGCGTCGGGAAGTAATTAGTTGATTATCAATGCTTTATATTGATAGCAATTGACTGATACTGACCGATAAAACTTAATTCTTACAAGAACGCCTGATGCTGATAACTGTCAGTGTCGGGCGTTTTTATGCACT
>CAJTMJ010000084.1 GCA_910577335.1 uncultured Duncaniella sp.
CAATGGGGGTCAATTTAAATAATCCATAGGGGGTCAATTTGTTGAGAATATCCACTATACACCTGAAATATCAAAGGCCTTCGCAGCTATCCTCGCCAACGCCCTGTCTTCCCTCAATGTCAGTTCCGGAATATCTGGCCACAACCTGGAACATGAAGTCGGCCACCGAACGAGGTATGATGATATGGATGAGCGTCAATCCGGAACCAAGCTATCCATGTAAAAAGACAGATAACCCCAGCAATCACTGCCGGGGTTGCCTGTCTTTGTCTATATATTTAAGCTGTTTTTATCGTCCTCCTGTGGTAGATTGATTGACACTGGCATCGGCATTTATAAGTTTGCTTGCCCCTCGTTTCTGCCGTCCCCATTGCAAATTGTAACTGATGGATATATACGGCATCCGCATATTGAGCCGCATATGCTGCTCATTCGTGTTCCATTTGCTTAATAATCTGGAGCCTTGATCATATTTTCCAAAAGGCATGATTACTCCTGCTCCAAATTCCCATTCTTTCCAATTATAGGATAAATCTATTATAGAGATGTCTTCGCCCCATGAGATTTTTTCACCCCACAAATCTCTCTGCGCCCGGCGGTACTGCACTCCAAGAGTGAAGCCCCAATGAGAAAGCAACGCACTTACATCACCGCTCCAACAATGATTATAGAGTTTGTATCTATTGCCTTTCATGCGTTCCGCAGTATACTGCAATGTCCCTGATAAAGTCATCCATGTCGGAATAACCTCAATCTGCGGAGCTATCCAAAAACTTATGTTGTCCAATCCTTTACTATTTTCGTAAGAAGTTATTAGCCTGTTATTTTCCCAGTAAAGGTAAGGCGTGATTGCATTTGGACTTGAAAAGGCTCTGACACCCAATGAACCTGAAACACGAGGTAGATTGTAACTGTATCTCAATGAGAGCATGTATGAGGATGAGGTTTTCAAATCGGGATTTCCGATTCTCCATTGAAAGCCGTCAAGTTGCTGGGGCGCAATATTGGTTTCGGCAAGAGATGGAGCTGATTGCCACGATGTGAAACTAAGGCGGAACTGATGGTTTTGGTTGGGTGAATAGGTTATGGTAGCCTGTGGCCGGAGGTTCCATGAATGATTGCCTTGATTGGTTTCCTTAAAAAGGAACGAGGTATATTGCGCACCAAGTCCTCCTGTTAAAGAAACTTTGTTGATACGGTGGAAATATTCGGCAAAGAAATATGCCTTGTCCTGACGTTGATGAAATACTTCCCCGTCAAGATTCTTGTATGTTGAGCGATTGCGGTTAGCTGTGTAAGACACTCCTGCGGTAAGACGAGAGTTTCTCCATTGTTTTATATAGTCAGCCTCGATGCCGTAAGCTTGATTCCAGTCTTTTATATAGGTGTGAATATCATTTATAAGCTGAGAGGTAGCCGGCATATGCTCAATATAATCTGAATATGAGTGCCCGGAATAAAGTGACGCACTGAAGTCCACAACCAACGTCTGTTTATGGCTAAAGTGCTGCTCAAGATACGCTGAGAAAGACGGAGTTGTGCCGATATTGCCGTGAGAATCGGTGAGGTTGATGTCTTTTTCGCCATTACTTAGACTCAATACCCCATTATATAGCCATTTATCCGCAAAATTGCGGTTGGCTTGCAGGGCTACATAAAACACAGTGGTATCCGGTTTTATGTAGTTATATGTCAGCCACATTGCGCCCTGGCTGTTGTCAAGTTCTCCGCCTATGGGTGTTTCAGTCCTTGTCAATGATGTGCCGTCAGGATATGTAAATGTTTCTTCATATTCGCGGTGAGACTTCACATTATCTGTGAGTTTGAAATATGCACCTACTCCCCATTGGGAACGGCCGATATTGAATTTTGTATCAGCCCGGTAATATCCCCATTTCTCATTGACAGCCTGTTTTCCCTCCAGCATTAAAGAACCTCCGAGCGTGGGATTTGTTACGATAAAATTGAGCACATAGTTGGCTCCGTTATAGCGTAGTCCCGGATTATCAATCCATTCAACGCGCTTTATTGTTTCCGGAAGAAGAACTTTGACCTGCTCAATGGTCGCAACCCTGCCGTTGATTCGTATCTGTACCGATTGTCCTGCCGCGCTTATCGAACCCAAGGCATCATTTACCGTAAGAGTCGGTATCATCAGATTGCGGAGCAACTGCATACCGTTCTTGGAATTGTCAACCGCGCTTTTCGAGGGATGATAAACATCCATATCAGACTTGCGGATTACTTTGGGTGCTTTAACAACTATTTCGTCAAGCTCATGGATATTTTTTGTTGAGTCTTTTTCAGCTATCGCAGGAAGCAAGACTGTTAGCAGCCCTTCAGCAACTTCATTTCTTGAAGTCGTATCAGGTGCTACAGTCTGCGCTGAGCTTTGCAGAGTGCAAATCATCGCAGCAATAAAAGTCAGTAACGTTTTCATATTTGTGATTTTTTTTATTTCTGTTGCAAAATTACAGTCATGAGAAATTCCATGCCATACCCAAAAGAGTACAAATGCAGACCGAGGCGAAAATATACACTTTTGGGTATGGCACACCGATATGGCAATTTCTAATTTTGCATCAAGTAATCGTCGCAAGACGATTTCGTAGAAAGAAAATATCAGACATGACAAACGAGGAAAGAAATCTTATCAAGGAATGCTGGATAATGGTTATAGGTACAGGCACATTTGTATCCTATCTAAAATCCGAGTTGAAAAATATTGGTTTCTCAAATATAGTTGTTGAGAATGGCACCGACAGTCAAAAGAATGTCACCACCATAAATATAATCTCGGAATATGGCGGCAACATAAGTTCGCGCCTCGTGTACGAAATGTTTTCAGCACCTATAATATATCCTTTTGATTTTGTGAGCGGTGCAGGGGCAATGGTTATAATGCCCGGCGATGACAGGGAATTGCTTGCACAGACGGATTTGCGCCGGTGGGCGGCGGAATACATATCGGGATATTGCGCTTTCTGGAATATGGAGGGATGCGATTGGCTCAGTGAAGCGTTGCCGAAGATAAGAGCCGGAGCAATCAACGAATCCGCTCAACGGCTTGCAGCCCATATCTGCGCACGGATAGCCGCCAATATTGCTGTTGGTCGTGAGGTGAAGCACTTTCCGCGATTCTATCTCTGCCGTAATTTAGAGTAACTTGTTGTTGGTGGCGGCAACTATCGCCTCGGAGATATTGCGCACATCAAGTTTCTCGAAGATACGTTGACGGTATTTCTTGATTGTGTCGGGTGACAGGCAGATCTTGTCGGCAATCTCCAACATGGTGTAGCCTTGTATGGATAAAGTAAGCACCGATTTTTCGCCATCTGTAAGCACCGGCATCTGCCATTTATCCCAACGGCAAATATTCATATTATATTCAAAGAAATCAGACGAGCCGACGCGGTGCATCTCTATATGTCCGGCGTCGGTGTGTGTCGATGCCGACACCACGCAAAGGGCGAGCCATATCCGCCCGTCTGAGGTGAGGGCGAGCGGTGTCAGCTTGTGATTGACAAGGATTTTACGCCCGCTGTTGAGAATATGAAAGTCGTATGATATATACCAGTCCTTACGCTCAACGAGAGGGATATTGTTGTAGAAATCAAATCCGGCCTTATTTAATGCGAGAAGAAAGGGCTGTTCTTTCTCCGGTACATATTGGATATAGAAACGGTAGCCTAAATCTCGCATCTGTTCGGGCGACAATCCGCAGAGAAACATCGGGTTGGGCGAAACATACAGGAAATTCTGCTTGAAATAGTCGATGATATAGACGCTCTGATAAGTCGAGCGGGAGAACGCCTCAGCCGACCTCACATATTCCGACACACGGCTGTAGTCAAGCTCCTTCGGGAGCCTGACCTCATTATCAGGTATGAAGAAATCGTCAGTTGTTTTCAACATAAGTTTATCTTATCCTACAGTGATGACTGGCTGACCGAAAAAGGCGGAGAGCATCGCGAGGGTGGAAAGGGTGAAATTATGCTGTCCGCTCAGCCACTTGGTAATTTCACATGGACGCTTACCAAGCGAACGGGCAAACTCGGCCTTTGACAGTCCTTTTTCTTGCATAAGCTCGTAAATCCTATTGGAGACAGCTATCTCCATAGCTACTTCCTTATGAATAGAAGCCGGTATCGAGTCCACTATTTTGTTATATTCTTCAAATGCAGTTTTCATATGTCAAAGGTTTTGTCGGTTTCAATTTCATTTTCGGAAATGGTGATGGTTCCGTCCTTTACACCATCTTTGATAAGCTTGTCAAAGTTTTGCAGGGTGACTACAAATCCGCGCAGCTCATCGTCCTCGTCGTATGTACGTGTTTTCTTAACTCCTCCATTACCGAGAATAAGGATGCTGTCTGATAGACGCAGACAATATAAGCGCAACTTCGATTTTACGACCGGGAGTGCACAAACCCTATCACTCATCTTTCCCTCCGGTCTGAAGAATCGTTCAAGAGCACCAAGGTCAGCGATACTTTCAACGAATTTGGCTATACGGGCCAAATCCTCATTATAGGTCGCATCATTCTTAAAACGGTTATAGAAACGGAGATACTCACCCTTATCCTCAGTGATAAACTGAATGGTGTAGAGGGTGCAATTACGGTCTTTGTTCAGCTGTATAAGTTCTGCTTCACTCATAATCGATATGTGCTTTGTCTTTGTAAACGCAAATCTATATAAAAATCCCGAGATTTTTACACCGGCAGAATAAAAAATCAAG
>CAJTMJ010000085.1 GCA_910577335.1 uncultured Duncaniella sp.
AATTGAATTTCAATTATTTCAAAGAACTTTTATGATTTTTTAGTGGACACTAATGCAAGGAAATATGAAAAAATGTAAATAAATATTCAGAAAGGGCATTTAGTATATAATATGTGGTAAAAAATCGGGATATATTCTGAAAATAACTGAATAATCGCTAACTTTGCAATTAGAATAACTAATCGTTTCATATATGCAGGAAAAAATTATCATTCTCGACTTCGGTTCGCAGACCACGCAGCTTATCGGCAGACGTGTGCGCGAGCTTGGCGAGTATTGCGAAATTCTACCCTACAATAAGTTCCCTTACGATGACCCGTCAGTCATAGGTGTCATCCTGTCAGGTTCACCTTTCTCGGTATATGACGAGAAAGCGTTTAAGACTGAGCTTGACCGTCTCCGCAGCCATCTCCCTGTGCTCGGCATTTGCTATGGTGCCCAGTTCATAGCTTTCACTGCGGGCGGAAGTGTGGAACCGGCTCCATCTCGCGAGTATGGCAGAGCGCATCTTACCAAAATCGACACCACAAATCCGCTGTTTAAGAATATACCGGTGGGTTCGCAGGTGTGGATGAGCCATGGTGACACTATCACGTCTATCCCTGCCGATTTCAAGGTTATCGCTTCGACTGACAAAGTGGCTATCGCCGCCTATCAGGTAGAGGGTGAGAAGACTTGGGGTGTGCAGTTCCATCCCGAAGTTTTCCATTCGGAACATGGCACTCAGCTTCTGCGCAACTTCGTGGTGGATATCTGTGGAGGTAAGCAGGACTGGACAGCCGAGTCGTTTATAGAATCGACCGTGGCGCAGCTCCGCGAGAAGCTTGGCGATGACAAGGTGGTGCTCGGGCTTAGCGGTGGTGTTGACTCTTCGGTGGCTGCTGTGCTTCTCAACCGTGCCATTGGTAAGAATCTGACCTGTATATTTGTTGATCACGGTATGCTTCGTAAGAATGAGTTCCGCAATGTGCTTCATGATTACGAGTGCCTTGGTCTGAATGTGATAGGTGTGGATGCTTCGGCTAAATTCTTCAGCGAGCTTGCCGGCGTTACCGAACCTGAGAGAAAGCGTAAGATCATAGGCAAAGGCTTCATCGATGTGTTTGACGAGGAGGCTCACAAGATAAAGGATGTGAAATGGCTTGCGCAGGGTACCATTTATCCTGACTGCATAGAGTCGCTATCCATCACCGGTACCACTATCAAGAGCCATCATAATGTGGGCGGTCTGCCTGAAAAGATGAACCTTAAGCTCTGCGAGCCGTTGCGTCTGCTTTTCAAGGATGAAGTTCGTGCCGTGGGTCGTCAGCTCGGTATGCCCGAACACCTTATCAAGCGTCATCCGTTCCCCGGTCCCGGACTGGCTGTGCGTATCCTCGGTGACATCACTCCCGAAAAGGTGCGCATACTTCAGGATGCCGACAATATCTTCATTCAAGGTCTTCGTGACTGGGATCTGTATGATAAGGTTTGGCAGGCAGGAGCAATTTTGCTTCCTGTGCAGAGCGTAGGCGTGATGGGCGATGAGCGCACATACGAACGTGCCATCGCTTTACGTGCGGTTACTTCGACCGACGCTATGACTGCCGACTGGGCGCATCTCCCTTACGACTTCATGGCTAAAGTCAGCAACGACATTATAAATAAGGTGCGCGGCGTAAACCGTGTATGCTACGACATCTCCTCCAAACCCCCGGCAACGATAGAGTGGGAATAATCAAGCTCCCTTGCAACCCCTCTGAACTATAGCCAAATACACCGCATTGGGACAATCCACACGAATTGATACCAAATACTTAGAAGCAATCCACGGTTAACTCGCTGAGTCAGCCGTGGATTCTCTTTTTGCCCGTTTTGGAAGAAATGTCCCCGCTATTCATCCCTGCGAGGAAGAAATGACCCCGATGGATTGAAAGAACTAACGGACATGAGGGCGCGATGTATCAGTCTGGGAGGAGTCTATGTGTTTTCTTGAAATATGAAAACGCCCCTTCCCCCAATTCTGCGTACTCTTTCCACTCTTCCAATTGAGAGTAGAAGTCCCCCTCTTCATCTGAGTTGAAACCTTCTTGATATATGCGCTTGAACCATGCAATCCTCTCGGTCAGTATGGTAGCAAGTTCGTCCTTGATTTTATACTCCACGTCTGTATTCGGGGCGCGGACTATCCACTGGTCTAATTCAGTGAGAATACCTTCCCACCCATGCCAACTATCCGCTTCTTTGAGCTGAGAAAGGAGACCATTTACGTTGTACCGAAATGCAGGTGTTGTTCCATCGTTGTCATCTTCGTCACCCTCCCCGAGTGTACCCTGGTAGGTATCTATATTTTCTTCTTTCTTTCCTTCATTCTGTGTATTCTCCCCATTCTGTGTATTGTTTGTATTCTCTGTATTGTCTGCATTCTCTACATTCTCTATATTGTGTGTACTGGGGGAAGTTTGCTGAACTTCTGAGGAAAGATATGATGGAATATACCCTCTTTGCTTGTAATCATCAAGTGGTACGTGATATTGGGGATTCTTTACGCAATCTTCCAAGCGAATATCTTCCCATTCAGAGAACTTATCCGTGAGGAGTCTGAATTTGTTTGGAATCGTACCTTTTGAATGTCCCACAGACTTGACTTCCAAAATTCCCAAACGATGAAATGTGCTTAAAATGGCTATAACCATTTTATTGCTCAGTCTACTCTGCGCTTGGAGGTCTGCATTTGAGCGAAAGAACCATCCGTCCTCGTCTGCGTAGTAGGAAGATAACTGCAGGAGCGTAAACAACATACTTCTGCAATTATTGTCCATGCAGGCTGTCAGATTCACGGGCATAGCCGTAAACTGATATTTGTGTTCGTTTTTCTTCATTCGGCTGTCTTGTTTCCAGTGAAAAATTCCTGATTCCTTTCCGCATACTCCTCTTTTTCAACCTTGATATATTTCAAGAAGTTTGCTTCTGTTGTGTGACCTGTCATGCTCATAATCGCCAGTGTGGGCATTCCCTTAAGATATAGGTTGGTTGCGAAAGTGCGTCGAGCCGTATGGAATCCGATACATTGGTATTTCAGATATTTCTTTGTGACACTCGTACCACATACAGATTGAGATTGTTGAACCATATCATTGAGTCCTGCAAGTCTTCCCAGTTCTTTGAGGTGAGCATTAGATTTGCTCTTATCTACAAGTCGCGGGAATTTTCCATTATACTTTGCGTATAATGCCCGAACATACGGATGAAGAGGTATAGTAACCGTCGCTTCTGTTTTCTGCGTTTGGATTGTGAGTGTATTCTTGGTGAAGTCGAATAACGCCTCATTGATTCGGTTTAAGTCCGTACGTCTCAATCCCGTCCAGCATCCGATAACGAACAAGTCACGAGAGACCTCCATTGTCGATTTAGGGTCAACAAGACCGTCTTTCATCAACTTAGGGATATCGAGATTGTATAGAGCTGTTATGTCATCTTCCGTGAGAGCAATTTTCTTCTCTGTATGTTCCTTGGTGGGTAAGGACTTGTGAAAATCAGTATTCAGCAACCCCTCTTTCATGGCAGCATTCAACCATATTTTCAAGATTGAAAATGTTGCGCACACTGAGTTACGGCTATACCCACGACCAGGACGAGCAATATGATAAGCCCAGTAAGTGAACTTGTCTTTGAATGACTCATTAAAAACATCGAAACTATCGGGGGTATGAGTTGCCTCCATAAAAGACATCAGTCTTTTAAGTATGACTTTATGGTGTCCTTGAGTCCTTACGCTTATATTGCGAGTCGTTCCCTTGCATATCATAGTCGGGATTTTCTCGATGTATTCCTGGAAGAACTGTGTCGGGGTACGACTTAACTTGGCTTCCTCTTCTTCCACCTCCTTCTTAGCAGCCTTGACTCCATACTCAAAGATTGGGCTGAGGTCTATATCTGATAGAGAGGTTGAACCAGTAAGCCAAAAGTTTCCTATCTGAAACCAACGATTGTTAATCTCATTCAGTTGCTTGTTTATTTTCTTCAAGCCTCTTTTGAACTTCACTGTCCCTTCTGCATCTTCGTTGCAACGCTGTTTAGTCTTATCCCAAACGTGGGTAGGGATAGAGATACCAGTCGATTTCTTTATCTGTTTGCCTCCACCCCGAACAATCGCCATGATTAGCGATTGTTCTTTATTAGGGTATTGGAGATTGAATCTTACCTTATTCATTGATTCAATGATTACGTTATGTTTATTCTTCGACCTCTCCGAAGATTTCCTCGTATGTGCTACGATTGCCATACTTCTCTACGAAGTCCTTTGCTTCATCTTCCGACAAAGGCTTAAGAAGACGCATGACAATCAGCAGGAAGTTGTCAATGTGGAGAGAATCAAATCCTACCGTGTAGGAGAAGAACTCTCCATTATGCTTCTGATAGAGGAAGATGGCTTTATGATAGCCCCATTCATCTATTTCTGATTCTTCGGTCTCTACGTACGACCAGAACTTAAGGTCAGCGGTTGCTGTATCATATTTCTTTCGATTTATGACCTTGGATGTGTGATTTACCTTAATCCAGTTAAGGGTATCTACTTGTTTTATTATTATTGCTGTCCGATAAAACTCAAATAGCGCAATAAAGTATGTCTCGAACGC
>CAJTMJ010000086.1 GCA_910577335.1 uncultured Duncaniella sp.
TCCGACTTATACCCCAAAATTCGATGTTTTCAAATTTTTGTCATGTACTTAAAAAAGAATGTTTTAAAGATAAGGATTTTATGGATGCGCAAGTCAGGGAATACAATCCTGAAATATTGGATGGTGGGGATTCGTATGAGAACTGGATTGTACAGATTACACGTATTACCCATGATCCAAGATTAGGATTATGGATCGAAGATGAAGCTACTTTGAGTTAGTGCGTCAATTGAAGGAGATAGGATGTGTTAATACTTGTTAAAATTTGCGATACGAGTGTAACTTATAAAGGTGAGTTATCGTCTAATATATAATTATATCCGCTTGTATGATTTTATGCATGAGTTATTGCGCTTATCATAAAAGAATTATCACGTTTTTACCAATCATCACAATATAGACCAATGAGAAAGATTTTTACTACGATGGCGCTTATGGCGTTTACATGCGCTGCGTCGTTGGCTGCGCCGCTTTGGCTGCGCAACACAGCTCTTTCGCCCGATGGCAAGACCATCGCATTTACCTATAAGGGGCAGATCTACACAGTGCCTTCAAAGGGTGGCGATGCTCGTCAGATAACCTCAGGCGGCAGTTATAACACCACTCCTTTATGGAGCCCCGATGGTTCGAAAATAGCTTTCAGCAGTAACCGAGAAGGCTCGATGGATATTTTCATCGTTGACAGCAAAGGTGGTCGCCCGACACGTCTTACCACCCATTCCGGCAGTGAGACTCCCTTGGCATTCAAGGACAACGAGCATATCATTTTCTCCGCGTCGCTTCAGCCTGACCGCAAAGCAGCCATGGGTGCGTTTTTCCCGCAGACCTACGTAGTGTCAACCGATGCGAGCCGACCTGAGTTGTTCCTTTCGATACCGATGCGCGCTGCCTCGGCAGATGCTTCGGGTCGTGTCCTTTATCAGGATCGCAAGGGATATGAAAATGAGTTCCGTAAACATGAGAACTCCTCGTCAACCGGTGACATCTGGATGTACAACAACGGCTCTTTCAGCAAGCTCACTGATTTTACCGGCAACGACCAAAACCCGGTTTGGGGCAACGGCGATACTTTCTACTACATAAGCGAAGAGGATGGCACTCTGAATGTCTACAGCCGTTTGGTAAACGGTAAGGATAAAAAGCAGCTTACCAAATTCACTAAACACCCCGTCCGCTCACTTTCAGCTGACGCTAAAGGTAATCTTGCGTTCAGCTGGGACGGTGAGATTTACACCCTCTCCCCCGGCGGACAGCCACAGAAAGTGAATGTTAACATAGTTACCGATGACTATGCACGTGTCCCGATGGGGGATGTACGCAGAGGTGGCGCATCCAACATAGCTGTATCTCCCGACGGCGAGACAATAGCATTTGTCCTCGAAGGTGATGTATACCTCACATCAGTCGAATATGAGACAACCCGCCGTGTCACCAACACTCCCGAACAGGAACGTTGCGTGGATTTCGCTCCCGACGGTCGTTCCATAGTTTACGACAGCGAGCGTGACGGTATATGGCAGCTCTTCACAGCCACTATTAAAGATCCCGCCGAGAAGAGTATGCTTTATGCCACAGAACTTGTGGAAAAACCTCTTTATAAGAGCGATGCCCCCGCCTTCCAGCCCGACTATAGCCCTGATGGCAAGAAAGTGGCATTTCTTGAGGACAGAACCACCCTTCAGGTGCTCGATCTCGACACCAAGAAAGTGACCACCGCCCTTGACGGTAAATATAATTACTCATATTCCGATGGCGACGTGAGCTTCGAATGGAGCCCGGATAGCCGTTGGCTGCTCGCCGACTACATCGGTGTGGGGGGTTGGAATAACACCGATATTGCCCTTGTAAAGGCTGACGGTTCAGAGGTGATCGACCTTACCGAGAGCGGTTACAGCGATGGTCAGGGTCAGTGGGCAATGGATGGCAAAGCCGTGACATGGACCACCGGCAAATATGGCTACAAGAGCCATGGCAGCTGGGGCAATGAGTATGATGTTGTCATGATGTTCCTTGACGGCGATGCTTACGACCGTTTCAACATGACCGAAGAGGAGATCAAACTTGCCGATAAAGCCGATAAGGATAAGAAAGAATCCGACGACAAGGATAAGAAAGATGGCAAGAAGGATAAGAAAGACAAGAAGGGGAAGGACAAGGATAAGAAAGCCGACAAGGCTGACGATGTTAAGCCCCTCGTGTTTGACCTTGACAACCGCCGCTATCGCAAAGAGCGTCTGACAGCTTCACCTTCACGCATGGGCGCTTACTATGTGTCTAAAAAGGGCGACAAGCTGTATTATGTGGCTTCAAGTCCTGACGGACGTTCTCTCTACGAGCGTGACCTTAAGGAGGGTGACACCAAGACACTCGTCAAAGGGCTTAGCGCATGGAATATTGCCCCCGACAAGAAGGGTGAAAACATTTTCGTGGTGACCGGCTCGGGAATCCGTAAGATAAACCTTTCCACCGGCAAGGAAACCCCGATTAAGTTCAGTGCTGAAATCACCAGCTCGCCCGCCGAACGCCGCAAGTATATCTATGACCACATGTGGCGTCAGGTGCGTGACAAATTCTACGACAAAAATCTCCACGGAGTTGACTGGGCTATGTATAAAGATGCTTACGCCAAGTTCCTCCCCGAAATCAACAATAACTACGACTTCGCAATCCTCCTCAGCGAAATCCTCGGCGAGCTTAACGCTTCTCATACCGGCGGCCGTTACTATGGAAGCGGCGGCGTGGGTCGTCAGTCAACCGCCAATCTCGGTGCATTCTTCGACGAGACTTATGACGGGGACGGCTTGAAGATTTCAGAAGTCATAAAACGCGGTCCGTTAGATTCAAAGAAGGTCGGAATCGAAGCCGGCGATATAATCCTTGCCATCAACGATTCTACCATCAAGGCAGGTGCCGACTATTTCCCCTTGCTCGACGGTAAGGCTGGCAAGAAAGTCAAGCTGAATGTCAAGAAAAAGTCAGGCAAGGATGAAGTTGTCTATGTCCGTCCTATCTACTCTTCAAGCTCGCTTCTTTACGACCGTTGGGTTGAGCATAACGAGGCTGTAGTCGATAGTGTGTCCGGAGGTCGTGTGGGTTATATCCACATCGAAGGTATGGATGCGTCAAGCTTCAGCAACGCCTACGAGCGTCTTCTCGGTAAATACCGCAACTGTGACGCAGTGGTAGTGGATACCCGTCATAACGGTGGCGGCTGGCTTCACAATGACGTTGCGCTCCTACTTAACGGTAAAGAAAATGTGCGTTACGCACCTCGCGGACGTTACATCGGCAGCGATCCGTTCTCACAGTGGACTAAGCTCTCCGCAATGCTTGTGGATGAAAGTAACTACAGCGACGCTCACGGTACACCCTACGTCTACCAGACTCTTAAGATCGGAGATGTGGTGGGCGCACCTATACCCGGCACAATGACCGCAGTATGGTGGGAGACACAGATCGACCCGACTATCGTGTTCGGAATTCCTCAGGTTACATCACTTGACCGTAACGGACAGGTGCTCGAAAACAAGCAGCTCACACCTGATGTGATAATCTATAACACTCCTGAGAAGCTTCTTCAGGGTGAGGACGAGCAGCTTATCGGTGCGACACGTCATCTGATGAAGAAAATTGCTGAAAACAAAAAATAATGGCGATTACAGATAACAATCAAAGCCCTGTCACTCCCGGTAACGGGGGTGACGAGGCTATGAAATGGAAGGTTCTTGATACGGAATACCTTTTCACCCGCCCGTGGCTCACGGTGCGTCGTGACAAGGTGCAGCTCCCCAATGGGACCATCCACCCTGAATATTACGTGCTTGAATATCCCACTTGGATTAACGTGATAGCACTTACAAAAGATGGGAAGTTCGTGATGGTGAAGCAATACCGTCACGGTCTCGGCATTGTCGCTACGGAGCTTTGCGCCGGCGTGGCTGAGCCGGGGGAGACACCCCTTGAAGCTGCCAAGCGTGAACTGCTCGAAGAGACAGGTTTCGGCGGTGGCGAATGGGAGCTTAATATGGTGATCTCTGCCAATCCCGGAAGTCAGGACAATCTAAGCTATTCGTTCATAGCCCGTGGCGTGGAGAAAATAAGCGAGCAGCATCTTGACGAGACCGAGGATGTGAAGGTTGAAATCCTCACCGAGGCGCAGGTCTACTCTATGCTTGCTAACGATGAGCTTAAACAGGCTCTGATGGCTGCGCCGTTGTGGAAATATTTTGCCCTGAAGAAATAACCTCACCGTATAGTCAATGAACTGATTAAAACATTTTATAAAAAGTTTAAATCAGGTCAATAAATATAAAAGCCGGCGGAAATTTTTTCGCCGGCTTTTTCACGTAGTTATCACATCGTCTGAATTAACCCGTCAAGATTTGTTATTGGACAGTGGTATATTATTGGATATTTGGATTGTCTATGTTATATCGGTGCCGTGTAGGGACAAGAGTCCCATTTTGCGACAGCCTTGTTATTTTAAATTATTGCTGTCCGATAAAACTCAAATAGCGCAATAAAGTATGTCTCGAACGCT
>CAJTMJ010000087.1 GCA_910577335.1 uncultured Duncaniella sp.
TGTTTTTCAGCAGATTATCAAAAAAGAGGCTGCGCCTATTTTGACACAGCCCCATATAAAATATGCCTCTCTATGCACAGAGAGGCATATCATAAACCATTGCACAATGATTAAAATATGTTAATTAGGAGATTCTAATTTAGATATTTCAGAAATTTTGACGCATCGGCAAGATTTGAGTCAATTATTTTTTCTCGCAGGCGCCTACGAAGAGAATAGAATGTATTACAATTCATCTTCCATAAATAATGTATGGTGGAGGTGGAAATACGTAACACTCCCCAAACAAAAATGCGGTAATCTTTTTCGTTGAGATTTGGCATCTGTTGGCGAAATCTCTGCATGAGGTTATCATAATCACGGTCAACCTTAGCTTCGAGGTCGGAATTCAGGTTGGGATCGGAAGCAACCCTATTGATAAACGCCAAAACTTTTTCGGCAGTTTGTGTTTTGGTTGATTCTTTAAGATTTGTGGAGCTATAGTATTCACAGAGTATGGATAGAGCATTGAGTCGATCGCTTTCCAGCCGATTTTTACAATAAAGCTGCCGGCAACTTTCACTACTAAGCCTATCCAACTGACTCGATGTCGAGTTTAATTCATCCTGAACAGATGCCAACTCTTTTGCAGTGAAATCAAGCTCCAAATTCAACGAGCCAAGCTCTTTGGCAAGGTTCATGATTTCCTGCTCTTTCCGAACTTTGTCACGCTTGGACACAGAAATCTTATAAGACAGGAATAGGAATATCAGAATTGAAACTATTGCTATACATATTATAATAGCTCGGTTTCTCTGCGAGCGTGCTTGGTGAACTGTTATTTCGTCCTGATAATACTTAGACACCGTGGAGGACACATTCTGGTTTATAATCTCTTTAAATATATCATTAAATTCAGAAATTTTTCTATTTTGCTGATCGTATGCTTCTTTTGTCAAACCTATTTCATAAAGTATTTCAGGATGCAGTTCAGAAGATTTATCAGAGGCATGTTTCAATGAGTCAATTAAATACGCTGCTGTTTCATGGTCGCCGCTATTCCACAATGCTGTAGTCAAATAATAGTATAAATCAGTGGTCATGTACTGCTCCCCTAAGGCTTTAATACGCATAAATGCATCTGCGGCATCTTTATGATGGCTGAGATGCTGATGGTTGAATCCAATGTGTTCAAGTGATTTACAAATAAATTGTGTGTCGCAATCATGAATGGCGTCATCTAACATTTCCTCGGCAAGAATATTAGACTGCTCAAAATGTCGGGCATTACTTAAAGCCACGACCAACACTTCTTTGGCAAATTTCTGAGATAAAGTGTCAGTTGATGCATTAAAAGCATCGTAAGCGAGACGGGCATACCGCTCTTCCTCTGAGAAAGAGTATATTTCATGATAAATATCCCTGATGGCTAACAGTGAGCGACCGAGCCAAAGGGGCTGGTCGAGATGTTCGGCGAGGGCTTCGGCTTTCATAAGGGAGATGATGGCGGAAGCGTAGTTGCGGGAATTGCTGCGGACAACACCCTGATAATAGCGTGAAAGCATGAGCCGGAAAGGCTCGGCTGAGGAATGGCGGTCGTAATAATCGACAGCTGTGGTGATAAGCGAGTCAGATGTCTCGTCGATATAATTTTTATGGCGCACCTGTGTGAGCAGAAGGGCATAACGGGCACGATCGGATTCGTTCATCAAGCCGTGAAGCGTGGCTGACCCATCTAACGAATCGAGCAAAACGAGCGCAGAATCGGGATGAGCATCCATCACAGCTTCGGCACGGTCGAGCATCGGCGTAACCTCAGTATCACGCCCGCCACAACCCGCAAGGGAGCCGGCAACCGCCACGCAAAATATCAGATTTATTATTTTTATATATAGATTTTTCAAAGGGGTAGCTTTTTTATGAAATGTTAATCACAGTGCTGTTGCAAAAATACGAAAATTTCAAAAATCAGCAAAATATCATCCCCTAAGGGACACGACACGGCACCTCTCGCCGCACTGCGGGGGCATAATATCAGCCGGCGAGGGGAAATATTGCAGCGCATGGTAAATTTTTTTGATTTTCCTTGTAACATTTGGCTCACTTCTCCGTCTATGTAATAAAAGGATAACAAATCAATGACCCGCAAAGAGTTTGAAACCATGGCTCCTCCCCTGAGGGCACACATTGTCGCAATGGTCAGGCGACTGTCGGCTGAAGCTGACAGCGACCTTGCCGACGATGTGGCGCAAGACACCCTGCTGAAGCTGTGGACCATGCGTGACCGACTCGAAACATATCGCAGCGTGGAAGCGCTCGCCATGGTGGTGGCGCGCAACAGGACCATCGACATGCTCCGCAATCCGTTAGGTGCGATAGTGGCAATCGATGACACTCCCGAACATTCCGACCCCTCGCTTTCGGCGGAAGAACAGCTGATAGTGATGGAGGAACAGAACGATATCGACGAGATCATAGCCTCGCTCCCCTCGCCCCAGCAGGCGATATTGAAAATGAAGCATATCGAGGGGCTGGAGGTCAACGAAATAGCCCGCATCACAGGCTCGTCGCCGGGGGCTATAAGGGTGGCTCTCTCCCGCACCAGACATCAGATTAAAGAAATTTTTATGCAACGACAAAGATGAACGAGATAAATGACAAAAATATTAACCAATGGGTAGAAAAATTCCTCAACGGGGAGACATCCAACGCTGAGGAACGGGAACTCTACCGCTACTTCTCACAGCCGGAAATCCCGGCGGAGGCTGAGCCTTACCGTGAGATGTTCGCATGGTATGCCTCACTGCTCCCCGCACAGGCTGAAATGCCGGCAAAAGCGCAGGAAGAGCCTGAAGAAGCCGAGCCGGGAAAAGTGAGGATACTGCGTCTGCGCCCGTGGCAGTGGGTAAGCGTGGCTGCCACTATAGCTCTGCTCTTCACATTAGGATTTATATTCCGCCCGACCGGAGCATCGCTTAGCGATGAATATATGGCATACCAAGGGAGCTATATAATCCGCGACGGCAAAAAAATCACCGACCTGAGCATAGTGGTGCCCGAAATACTCCGTGCCGAGCAGATGCTCAACGACAGGGTTAACGAGGTGGACCGCTCTTTTGACGAGATGAACGAGGCGATGATCAACTCTGTGTCATCAGAACTCGACATGTCGAACCCCGCCATACGCGAGGCTGTAGAGACAGCGTTGGAATACTAAGATTCTCCATTAAAAAAATCACATATATCCCATGATAGCTTTAAGAAACATCCTTATCACCGTTTGCCTGATGATGGCTCCCACAATAGCTTTGGCACAGTCATCGATCGACAAGATAGTAGATTCACTTGAGGACGATAAAAACGTGCAGGAGGTGATGTACACCGAGCAGCGTGACCCTTCGTCGAGAAAAATCGTGAAATCCTCACGGATAATCCAGTTTACCAACGACAAGATTGCCGCCAAGCTTATCTCAGCGTTCAAGAAGGAGCGTGAGAAAGCCATATCGTACAAGGCGAACAACAACCCCTCGAACACCGTGTATGAACTCTCGTTTAACGATGGGAAAGGGTTCATAGCCAAGTATACTTTAGTGCAGCAGAGAGGATCGAGCTGGGTATTGTCGGTGAGCATACTCCATAATCGCCATAAGAACAGAAAGAATAATGTGAACTATTACACCGACATAGACGAATGTGACGACTCAAACAACACCGACGACGGCGAGTTGCTGACATTTGTGGTGAATAGTAACGGCATAAATTATAACGATTGCATCTATCTACCGGATGCCCAAAAGACTAATGACGAGTCCGGTAAGATCGTAGTGGCACGTGAGACCGACTCAGGCTGCGAAACATTCGTGATCCAAACCAATAAAAATGCAAAGAAAGGCTCATGTAAACGGGCAATAGAGCAGACATCTCCTTCCGGCAAGAAAACATTGCACTTCTACTATTGAACTGATTTAAACTTTGAACTGATTTAAAATTATTGCTGTCCGATAAAACTTTTTGAGGCAAAACAAAATTAGGACTGGC
>CAJTMJ010000088.1 GCA_910577335.1 uncultured Duncaniella sp.
TGAAAGTTGAGGCTTTTGCTTAATTTTTTTGTAGGGAGTTCTGCAACACCCTCTGGTGCTTTCAGGTTATGTGGTGGCGGCTTTGGTCGTGAGACCGTTCAGCGGCTTCATTGTTGACAGTTTTAACCGCAAGAAGGTGCTCATGCTCTGTTTCTTCGCTTTTTTTATATGTTTCACAGGATATATCGGGGCGGGAACCATACTTATGTTTGCCATAGTGCGCACTATGCATGGCTTGCCGTTTGGCGCCACTACTGTGGCTAACAGCACCGTGGCAATCGATGTGCTCCCGTCGTCGCGACGGAATGAGGGTGTGGGATTCTATGGATTGAGCAATAATCTTGCCATGGCTATAGCTCCTTCAGCCGGCATATACATCTATTCGTTGTCGGGTAATTTCCAACTACTGTTCTGGATTTCGCTTGTAGTGGCATTCATCGGTTTTTACGCTGTTACCACCATCAAGATACCTGTGAGGGCAATAGTACCGGGTAAGCCCAAGCTCAGCATGGATCATTTTTTCCTTAGCCGTGCGTGGCTCATGGCTGTCAACATTCTGCTCTTCGGACTGTGTTGGGGCGTTATGAGCAATTACGTGGCGATATATGGCAAGGAAGTGCTCGACATAACCGATGGCACGGGTGTGTTTTTCGCAATACTCTCAATGGGGCTTTTTGTGTCACGTCTGTATGGAGCTAAGTCGCTCAGACAAGGGAAACTCACTCAGAACGCTCTTCAGGGAGCTTCGATAAGCGCTGTTGGCTTCACTCTTTTTGCCTGTGCGTTCGGCGAGTGGGGTTACTATCTGTCGGCGTTGCTTATCGGGTTGGGCAACGGCAGAATGTATCCTGCGTTTCTCAATATGTTCATCTGCGTGGCACGTCATGACCAGCGAGGCACTGCCAACTCATCCATACTTACCGCTTGGGATTCCGGTATGGGTATCGGTATACTTTTAGGGGGTGTCTTAGTGGAATATTGGAGCTATTCAGCCGCATTCTGGGCTACGGCAATATCTCAAATATCAGGTATGCTGCTCCTTCTCTTCTTCACACGCCGTTTCTTCCTCCGTCGCAAGATACATTCCTGATTAAATCCATGCGTTGAACTGCTCTCTGACAGCAACCGATTCACTCAGCATACGTATGAATTCCTTCATGGAACGTTTGTGGTAAGAGTCTTTGAGCGTGTGTACGCAACCTGCCATTTCGTTGTCGGGCAAATCAATAGGTATGGCTTTCACCCCGATTTCGTTATGCACTGTAGCTGCCGCTAAGACTGTGACCATCTTGCTTTTACGTATGAGCTTCAGAAGTATGTTCACTTCATTAAGCTGTATCTTTATTTTCAATTTAGAGTAGATATTGAAAGGGAGCACTTTCTCAAATGTGCTGCGAGCCTGCAGCCCGTGGGAAGGAAGTGCCAACGGCATTTTGCTGAGTTCGTCAAGCGTGATTTTATCTTTGTTTGCCATAGGATGGTCAATGCTCATCACTGCGGAAAGATAATTCTGGAACAGCACATGGGATTCGACATCTGCTGCCGGACGACTTGGCTTAAACGCAAGCACAAAATCCACCTCACGGTTATGGAGCATTTCCATAAGTTCATCCATCGGTTTATAGAAAATATTGAGTGTCACCTCGGGATATGACTTCATGAATGCCAACAGCGTCTCGGTAAGTATAGGGCTGAATGTGTAAGTGACACCTATATTCAGGCTCCCTGTCAATAGCTGTTTTAGGTCATTCATCTTTTCCATGCAGAGTTTGGCGTTTTGTAGGACTTCCATTGCGCATGGCAACAGTTCCTCGCCGGCTTCGGTGAGTGCTACGGTATGGCTGTTGCGTTGGAGCAACTGTATGTCGAGCTCTTGTTCCAGCTGCTTTATCTGTTGTGATAAAGTGCTTTGAGTTATGAAGAGGGCTTTTGACGCTTCGGAGAAATTAAGTGTCTCGGCTAATTTAGCGAAATATTTGAGTTGGCGTAGTTCCATAAATATGTGATGATTTTAATTGAACTGATTTATCTTGTCGCCTGAAAAGATATTTTTTTGAACATGAATATCGGAATGGTGGCGCCTATTACCATCCCTAATAGGATAAACAGACATGTAAGCCCATTGTTGGCAAAAAGATAGAAATAGTGTGAAAACCTATCCTCGCCGTTATTATACAGGCACATGGCAAGACTGCCGAAAGCTCGATAAGCATACATCCCCGGGATCATTGGCAGAAGCGACGGGAAAAGGCATGTTTCCGCCGGAGTCTTGGCAATGGGGGAGAATAACACAGCCAGTATGCCTACTATAAAAGCTGCTATTGTGGAGGAGAGTACTATGTGCAGATCTAATAGTTGCGGAGACATTAGCAGGAACCTCGATGAATGTCCTATGGCTGCTATTATCGCACAATAAAGATATGCCCGTTTTGGCGGATTGCTGATTGAAGCAAATCCGATAGCTGCTATAGCGGCGAATAATGCATCCTGTAAAAATTGTGAAAACATTTTGAAACTCCTTTCTTAGAAATTGAACTTTAAAACATTCCTATATTCATCATCACCATACCTCCGCATAACCCGATCGACAGACATGCCGTGAGTATCAACGCATCCATGAACCGGCTGAAGGCACAGATATAATGTCGGTCAAGCATATCGCTGAAAGAATTTAACAGCGGTATCCCCGGCACTAAATATAACACGCTTGTGCCTATGGCGATTTCAGGGGTGGAACCGATACTGAAAAGATTGTCGGTGGCACCGAAAACAGATGACACGAATGAGCACACAATGAATATTATACGTATATCGATCTTGTTCTCAGTGAGTATCTGTTTCAGATAAAATCCGGCAAGAGTGGCGATGAATACAATTATCATTGCTGGAATATCACCACCGAACAGCCGGCAAAACGAGGCATTTGCCACGGATGCCAAAAACAATACCATCCACTTATTGGCTGTGGGTGTGTTGATGATATTTTCGAAACCTTTTTTTGTCTGTTCGAAATTAAGTCTACCGTCGGCTACTTCCCAGCTTAACCGGCTAAGCCTTGTGTTCATGTCGAAATTTATACATTTGCAACGAATCGAACTGATGGCAGTGAATGATGTGAGCCTGTCTTTTGAGCTGACGGTGAGGTTGATGTGACGTGGCATTATGCACATATCCACATTTTTGTCAAATGTATGAGCTATTCGATTGACATTTTTCTCAAGACGGATGCATGTGGCTCCGCATCCTAACAGCCATGCGGCATAGTCTGACAGAAACATGCATATCTGCTTGCAAGTGGGATGGCTTAAGGCTACTGTCTCATTGTCTGTGATTTCTGAATCTTCAATTATTACATTCATAACGCAGTAAATTAATTGTCATCGTCACCGTAATAATCGATTGAATCCGGAAGTCTGTCGCCCGGGACAAAAAATTCTTCTCGCTCGTTTCCTATCTCGAATAGTCTGCGGTGTGGCGTGTTGGATACATGTTGGTGTTGTTTGTTCATTTGTCGGTCGTGCGCAGACAGGAATACACGCACAATAACAATCAGTATCATAGCCAACGCTATACACAACCAAGTAATCAAAGGTATATTCATAGTTTTTGAGTTTATAATTTACATTTTCGATTTACTATGCAAAATTTTAGTAGATGACAAAAATTAAATTTATGCTGTTAAACACTTAATTTTCAGTCG
>CAJTMJ010000089.1 GCA_910577335.1 uncultured Duncaniella sp.
GCGTTCGAGACATACTTTATTGCGCTATTTGAGTTTTATCGGACAGCAATAATAAATTTTACTGATAGCTTTTTCAGGATATCGTCGCCAAAATATGACGAGTCGCTTCTTGAATGTAAGATACCTTTATATCTTACCACAATCTCACAAAGCTATTATAATCATGCCGTATATAGATGGAATATCGACAACGGCGTTCTCGGCGACATGGCTGATATTGGATTTGCTGACCCGACATGGGGCTACAGCAACGTATCGACAGGTGCAGGAGTGGTGGCGGCACAGTCAACCACCAGTGTCACAATCGACCTGACCGAATTTCTAAAAACCATCCTGAATAAAAAGCCTAAATAAAAAACAAGCAACGTGAGTTCGATATAAAGCGCTTCCAACTCACGTTAATATGAAGAAGTGCGGTTATATCCAAAACGCTATTGAAAAAATCCGTCAGATTCAACCTTGCCTTGACTATAAGCAATACCGCAACTATTTATTCTGTAATCTTCTTCAAATCGAAAAACATAATTCGGCTTCTTAGAGAATCATCTTCGGATATTCCAAAAGCATCTTTCTCGCTTTGCTCTGATTTATAAAGCGGCTTAAATCCATTCTTTGTATAGTAATGTATAGTTGAATCCATGTTATAAGCATCCACGAGCATATAACGACAAGCCGCTTTATTATTCTCATCGACAAACCAATATTTGAGGGCATCCATAAGTTGAGTGCCAATACTCAAACCTTGAAATGCTTTGTTCACACCAAGACGACCGATCAATACCGCAGGATAACTACGATGTCGTTTGGGGTGTGGAATCTTACGTTGGAGTGCATTTCGGGATGGATTATCAAGGGTATAGGTCTTTATGCCATCATAGGAGAGAGTGGCAATTGCCACTATTTCACGCTGATTATCTCTGTTTATCCAACAATATGTTTTTCCGAGCAATTCTTCTTCGTAGAGAAATACATCGTGGCTGAAAAAATCGTCAAGATCGCCATCACCACAAGAAAAAGGGTCACAGTAATCTGCGACCTCTTTGGTATAAGGCACCATGAAGGTGTTATTTACGAAGCTATATTCTGCCATTGTTAGCCTTTGCGGGGAGGGAATATAATATTCTTGGCACTATCCAACATGGTAGAAAGCACCTTACGCTGTGATTCCGAGAGTTTTGGCGTAGGCAATTTGCCATTGCGCTCCGCTTCCTCGGTGAAGATTCTTGCATCTTCACCCCAAAGTTCGGGGGATGTTTTAATTGTCATTGCCATAATATTGTCTCCTTGTTTCTAATTTAAAGTACAAAGATATAACAAATTTCTCACATAATCAGCTTAATAGGCTGTCAAAAATCATCCGAAAACATTCACAACGTTTTATTTCATTCCCCGTCTATACTTACGGTGATGGGAAAATAAGGATTCTCCTTAATTACCGGACTTTGACTCATCCTCGGAGAGGAAGGATGAGTTTTTTATGCGTCCGTGACAGCGAAGCGATTCAGCGATTATCCATTGTATCTGACCATTGACAGAACGGAATTCCTGAGCCGCCCATGCCTCCACTTTTTCCATTGTGTCGGCATCCAAACGAAGCAGAAAGCTCTTGCTCTGTACTTTTTTAGCCATAGAACTGATTTAAACTTTTTATGAAATTTAATTGCAACAGCTTCTTATACCCTCACGCTTACTAATTATAGAGAGTTCCGGTATTCACCACCGGCTGAGCGGGTTCGTCGGCACAAAGCACCACGAGCAGATTGCTAACCATTGACGCCTTGCGTTCCTCGTCAAGTTCCACTACCTCCTCATCCTTAAGCTCCTGCAAAGCCATCTTTACCATTGACACAGCCCCTTCAACTATTTTCTCACGGGCGGCGATGATAGCTGACGCCTGCTGACGACGAAGCATCACGGCTGCAATCTCAGGAGCATAGGCAAGATAATTCAATCGAGCTTCCACAACCTCAATACCAGCCATGGCAAGACGTTCGTTCAGCTTATCCTCAAGCAGTTCCACTATCTCATGGCTACCGCCACGGAGAGTCACCTCATCGCCTGTGGTGCCTTCGCTGTCGTATGCAAACTGCCCTGTCACCTCACGCAAGGCAGCGTCGCTTTGTATCCTCACGAAGCTTTCAAGAGCATCGGGCTTTGCAGCAGTCTGAGCGGTAGCAGTGCCAGCCAAAGCCGCCTGAATAGGGTTCTCCGAATCAATATCAAACACGGCACGATAGGTATCCTTGACTTTCCACACAAGCACCATACCTATCATCACAGGATTGCCGACTTTATCGTTCACCTTTATAGGCTGGATATCCATGTTGCGTATACGCAGTGATATTTTCTTGGCATTCATGAACGGGTTGACCCAAAAATATCCGGCATTGCGGAAGGTGCCACGGTACTTACCAAAGAATATCATGACACGGGCATGGTTAGGCTGCTGAATGATATATCCACCAAGCATTATGCAGAACACAATGAAAAGCACGGCGGCACACACCCACAACCATACAGCCTCATAGTCGGAAGCGGTAATAAACAATGCAGCCATAACCGCCGGTATCAGCAGAAGATTAATGGCAAGCATCAGAAATCCGTTATAGATAGTGCCACGGTATTCAAACTCTTTATTTTCATCTATTGGTTTCATAACAAACTTACTTTGATGATTTTTAAATGATATTATTTTAATATCACAAAAATATTGTAAAATTTTTAATAAACCAAATTTTCCGGGCAAAAAAGAAGCACCTCCATCGCCTTAATCGACGACGGAGGTACTTGTTACCGGGGAGTCAATCCCCGTTTAATCATCTAATCAAATAATTGCAACGTGAGATTTCAAAAAATCTATTCCCTACGATAGGTAGGTTTCATGTCGTATGAAAGCATTGCAATAGAGAAGCCCCAATAGATAAAGGCAAGTGAAGTCAAGAAGCTTGTCATTGCCATATCCTGAACCCATCCGGCTTCGATGAAGAAGAAACCGATAGCGATAAGCAGGATACCATTGATGAGATATAGCCACCAGTAACGGCGTCCGCTTTGAATCACTGCGCTACAGAGAGCACTGATACCCCAATAAAGGAAGATGAATGCTATGAAGTATGGGAACACCATTTCTGAAAGTACGATACTGCGCACAAGCATGAATCCGATAAAGAGGTCAATCACGCCGCCGGCAAGCCACCATCCCCAGCCTTTACCACGGTCAGGACCTGATGCAACAAGAAGCTGGACGATACCAACCAGAATCAAAAGCCATCCGAAAATCTGAGATGCTACGGCATAACCTGCCACGGGCCAGAACCAATATGCAAAACCACATATCACCATTAGGATGCCGGCAAGAAGAACTACCCACCAATAGCGGGATTGTCCCAAATAATTTTGAATTAGCGTTTTCATAACGACTTAATTTTATAAGAATAGTTAGACATTAATTTGTTTTTATATAATAACAAGCGGTTAACATATTTTGTTGATACGTCAAAGTTTTTTGATACTGTTTCTTTGAGTGTGTCTGACGCCGGCCACTAAAAAAGGACCAGCCA
>CAJTMJ010000090.1 GCA_910577335.1 uncultured Duncaniella sp.
ATAATGGTGATGTCTATTCCACATTATCGCCTTAGCGTGTCCGCTGAATAGTTACTTCGAGCTTTTTTGAAGTTGTCTGCACCATATAAATAAAACGAGCCATCCAGAACTTGCGAGTGGCTCGTTTCTATTGTGATGAGAATTGACTTTATCAGGATGTTGCAGCCTTCCTACGAGGCTTGCGCTCTTTCTTTTTCTTAAAGAGTTTGTAGTCGATTCCGTATTTCTTCAATCTCTTGTCAAGGGTCGGTGCCGTGATGCCGAGTGCCTTCATAACATCTACTTTCTTCCCACAGAACTTATCAAGGTAGAATATCAGTTTTCCTTTATCATCTTCAGGTGGAGTGTCCGATTCAACAGGAGTGATATGGAGATCCGAAGCGGTGATTGTGTTTCCTGTGCAGCATACAACAGCATTTTCAACACAGCTCTTCAATTCTCGATAATTGCCGAGCCAGTCGTGTGCCATCAGCTTTATCATGGCGTCTGCATTGAAAACAGGTATTGCAACTATCCCTTTCGACCTGCAATAATCTTCTGCCATCTGCTCTGCGTTAGATACAATATCTGCCGGACACTCTCTGAGCGGTGGTATTCGCACAATATTATGGCTCAGCAAATCATACAGTCTGCGGTCAAACCTGTCTGTGCGGATTTCAGATATGTCTTTACATGATACAATCAAATGTGCCGTGAACGGTTCCCATATCTCCGACCCCACACGACGATACTCGCCTCTTTCAAGAATATCCAGAAGGACTTCCTGTAAATTTGCAGGAAGGTCTGCAATATCTTTCAGATAAAGCAGTCCCTTATCATTAGACTTGTCAATAAGCCCTTTCCTGTGCTGTTTTATTTCCGGCCTGAAACCCCGGACGACACCAAGAAACAGCTCCATCGCATTTTCCACATTCAATGTAGAGCATTGTATCTCCTCCAGACGGAAGACAGTGTCTGAGTCATCACGGTGGACGTGTTCTGCAAGATAGCTTTTGCCTGTTCCGACCTCACCCGTTATGATCACCGGCTTATGATGGTTGACAAGATTCCGGAGGTCGCTTACTGCCTTATTGTATTCCACCGATTTGTGACGATAGACCTGTGGCAATCTCGCAAGTATCTTGTATTGCTTAAGGATTCTGTCAAGTTCGGCTATGCTACCGTGCTCAATCTCATATATTTCCTGTGAACCCAGTTTACTTGCCTTGAAACCGACACCAGCATCCTGCTCCTTATAAATGGCCACGCACAGCAACCTTGGAGATTGTTCAACCCATGACTCTATAAGCCGGAGTCCTTCATAATCATCAATCTCAATGAGGGAAGCATCGAATTTTTCGTCAAGGATTTTTGTTCTTGCATCCATATATTCCTGAATCCATATCACATCATGTCCCTCTCTGCGGAGGGCATGATAAATCGGTTCTCCGGTACGTTGGTCGGGTTCATAGAGTAGAATCTTCATATACTAATGAATATGGTGTTTTTGAAGTTAAGCGACAATAGCAAGGGGGAATGATGCTGTAAGCTGCAACAACCCTCGTATGAAAAGCCGTTTTACGCTATAAAACAGATTCTAACCTTGTAATGTTTGCAAAAAGTATAACAATCAAACCGCATTTTGCACAAAAACATAAAGTTGTGAGAGGGAAATATAAAGCCTATTTATGTTTACACTTTATGTTTTAACACAATTTGCATCGCCTATGTTTACATAGACCGCAGACATACAGCAGTTTATCAAAACTTTTATCTTTTTGAAAACCAAATTGATGCCCAAGAGTTATGCTTTCGTTAAAAGAATTTCATAACAAGCCCTAACCCCCAATGTTTATGACAAATATCAACACAATCGTTGAGGCGGCATTCGTAAGGCATATCATCAATGATGAACTTGACGAAATCAAAGAGGCTTTTGAGTCCTTTGCCTCTCATCTGATAAACTTCATCCACGAGCCTGTTCACTGGGTCGAGAAGCATCACTGTCTTGTAAGGCTGAATGCCATATTCCATGTGCATACGCTTAAAGTCAAGAGTGACATCTCACATACCTACTTGTCTCTTGCCCTCTCACTGATAAAGACAATGAAGGAGCTGCTGATTGAGACTCAGAAAGCAAGCGCGGATACGATAAGATCCTTTCGTTCCGGATTCTCCACTGGTGATGACACCGAAATCAGATGGACAGGAGGTAACGGAAATCTATATGAGTTGCTGAACGCTCTCCAGATAAGGAAGTGTTTCAACAACGGAAATATAGATACCAATGTACTCGTTCCTTATATAGCCTCAGTATTCAATGTTGACATCAATGTCGATGGATGCTATGAATCCAAGCGTACCATGAAGCAGCGCAAAGGTAAAGGCGACAGAAAATATAACCGTAGAAATATGCTTGACAGTCGTTCCTATTTCTGCGATGACCTCAGCGACTGTCTCAACGACAATCTTGTCGCTCAGGAAAAATCAGACGGAAGAGCTGCCAGAAAAAGTACTGTTGTCTGAAATGCCGTGACATACAATATACAGCGACAGCCGACACCCTTTCGCAAGGATGCCGGCTGTCTTTTCATTTACCCCCTCTGCGTTCAAGCAGTGCCTGAACATCGCCAAGGCGATAGTGGATTTTGCGTCCTACCTTCACAGGGACGAGTACACCAGCCTTGGCCCAATTATGTAATGTGGTATGGCAGACTCCGAATTTCTGCATCACTTCTGGTTTGGTAAGCAGTTTCTCAACTGCATTGTCGGCGGCCACTGGACAGACCTCACCGAGTATTCTCTCGACAAGACGGTCTCCGAGCATTACGAGGTCAGAATATTTTATCGTTATATTGAAATCGGTGATACCGCTTTCAATGAGTGTATTGATATCAATCATGCGGTTTGGGTTCCTGTCGGGTTGTTAAGTGTGCCAGTCCCTGACAGGTTTTGGGACTGGCACACATTATAATTATAGTTTGGGGCCGGCGGCGCGAAACCCTCCGGGTGGAGTAGCTCCGCATCCTCCGATTACTCTGCGGGAACTCAACGGCTCACGCTGGCGGTAGATGTCGGCTGGCTCCGCAACCATCGACTTTTTCGTGTCGGTGGTAGGAGTCTCAACTGTGTTAACCTGCTTGTTTTCTTCGCCGTCCTGTTCCTCTTTCTTTGGAGCGAGTTCTGCGGTAATTTTGCGGTCGAGAGCGGCAAGTTCTGATTTGAGTTGTTTCAACTCGTCCTCCTTGCCCCACTGCTTGGTGACGATGGCTTCGAGCTGGGGAACGTCGGCTTTGAGTTTGGCTGTTCGTTCCTCGTACTGGGCGATGATGCCGGGTATCTTCTCCAGTGCGTTGACGAAGTTCATGCAGGCGGCATGGGTGTCGCTCATGGCGATGAATCCGTTGTTGAACTTGTATTTGTAGTTGCCTTCGACCACAAAGCGGTTTT
>CAJTMJ010000091.1 GCA_910577335.1 uncultured Duncaniella sp.
ACGCAAATTTAACACTTTTCCCAAAATTCATGCACCGCACTTTCGGCTTGAGCCGAGAATCCACTTTTTCCCCATACTTTTTCTTTCTGCCACGTCTGCACGGGGCAGAGGAATCCGGTATGGCCAGATACCTGAGATATGAATTGGCACGTAATCTCCCGACAAACCGGAATCCCATGCCAATCACTTCATTTACAAACTCATATTTGGAGAAAAAGGCATCGGCAACCAGAATATCCGTCAGTGAGAGCAGCTCTGCCGCCTTTGACCTGACAAGTGCCACATACCAGTCAAGCATTGACATTTGTTTCTCAGATTCAAGAGTCCTGAAGTCCGGGGACTGGACAGCACCGAGCATCACACATGTATGTTTAC
Source organism: uncultured Duncaniella sp. (assembly GCA_910577335.1). GTDB lineage: Bacteria > Bacteroidota > Bacteroidia > Bacteroidales > Muribaculaceae > Duncaniella. The sequence continues at coordinate 376 of CAJTMJ010000091.1, forward strand.
TCAGACTTATTGCCCCGATCGCCATTATCTCCAGACCGCGTTTGACACGTTGTGCCACCCCTGACCAGAAACGGCCTATGCCATACGTCAGTCTGCCTGCTTTTGAAATGAACGACGGATCGATTGCCACTGCCATGTCATCGGACGGTCCAAAACAATCCTGCGCCATACCTATGTTGACTTTCATCCAGTCTACGGATGTCTTGAAATTGGAAGCAAAGGTCTTGGCTGTACGACCGCCATAGCGCGACAGCCGGGTAAAATTGACTTTGCCCGGAATCAACGCTACAGTGCGTATTGTTAAAATCAGCCAGTTGAGGAACCTTTTGCTCATCTTGGTTGTAGTATTTTCAAATACCGACTTACACCGAAAGGTGAAGTCTTTGAGAATCGCCAATACGTTCATATTGTTTAATGTTTTTATAATGAACGCTTTGGCGATTCATTTGTATTTGATAATTCGTTATATTAACTTAAGTTTCAACTACTTCTGTAATTTTTACCGAATCATTGTTTTTTAACTCCTATCCATTTAACCACTAAACTCCATTATGATTTATGGCATTGATTCAGATAGAGGAGGAGATTTTCAAGGATATGCTTGACAGAGTAGCCTATCTCCATAAACTCTATATAAAGCTCTATGAATCGCTCCGGAATAAAGGCATAGGAGATTGGCTGACAATGGAACAGGTGTGTGATATACTTAATGTATCAGACACAACATAAACGACATGCTGAAGAATGTGGCGCAGCTCGTCCACTCCCGCCATCGTAGTGTACACAACTTCCTCATGAACCTGCTTGCGGCAATGGGTGCGTATTGTTTCTTCGCCACAAAGCCGGAAGTGAACTTTGACTTTGAGGTACCCGAGTCAAACGGGCAGCTTGTCCTTTGGGATTAACACCAAACTGTACAAATAAATCAGGCGACCTTGAAAGGCCGCCCAATACTCTATGTCTTTTGCTTGGTTGAAAAACATAAAGTTCTTATCCCGAACTCGCGTTATTAATTTTAGCGACTGGAAATATAAGTATAGATAGTTGTGGACATGTATCTATCATAGGCTATACTATAATTGAAAGCATCTTACATTTTCTTTGTGTAGCTGATTTATGGAATGCCAATGATTAGATCTTTTAGTGGGACATTATGGCTGAATTTAACGCAACCACAGTAAGTTGCTTGTATCGTAAGCATCAATTTAGCAATAGTGCGATGTAAAATAATATTAGGGTAATGTACGTTCTCTATATATTACTTCATATTTGAGTGTTATAATAAGGCAAGACGGATAGACATTAGAAATCTCAATCATAAAATATGAATTTTGAACTAATAATGATTGGTACCGGAAGCGCGTTCCCCAAACATTCATACAATAGCTGCTATGTCATTAAGAGTCATGGTGGACTTATGCTTGTGGATGCCGGAGGTGGTAATGGTATATTCAATGCCATTAATGAATCGGGTATCAAATTATCTGAGATACATCATATTTTCATTACTCATACACATACAGACCATATTCTTGGAGCTGTATGGCTTATCAGGGGTATTGTCAATATGAGTAAAGATGGAGAAAGCTGTGGGAGCTTACATATATATGGGAATAGTTCCGTCTGCAATGCGTTGCGGCTTATATGTCAGTTGACTTTTCTTGCCTTATATTATGAACTTTTTACAAAAAACGTCGAATTAGTGGAAATTTCTGATGAATCTTCATTGGCTATAAACGACACTCTTATAGAATGTTTCGATGTCTGTTCCAAAAATGTCGTTCAGACCGGATTTAGGATGACTTTTGGCTGCGGAGAAAAACTGGTTTGTTTGGGTGATGAATCTTTGACCGAGGATAATCTCAGAAAAATTCAAGGTTGTGACACCCTAATCTGCGGCGCTTTCTGCCGGTATGAAGATAAGGATACATACAAGCCATACGAGAAACATCATCATACGGTGCGTGATGTGGCTATTTTAGCAGAAAAGGCAAAGGTGAAAAATTTGGTTCTGGTACATTCCGAGGATGATAATTTGGAAAAACGACAAGGGCTTTACAAGACTGAGGCTTCAAAATATTATAGTGGTAATGTTTTCATCCCTGTTGATGGCGAAAGGTTAGTTTTCTGAAATTATTGTTTATTTCCTTTGGCAAGATTGGCTCTTATTCGGCTCAGGCTTACTTGTGTTATACCCAAATATGAGGCAATACACCCCAAAGGCAGTCGCTGTAATAGTTCCGACTGGGTATCCACAAAGTCTTGATAACGCTCTGTCGCAGTTGCAAGTAACAGGGTTATAACTCGAATTTCAGCATCAAGAAGTTCAGTCTCGGCAAATCTGCGTCCCCAATTGGCAATGTTTATATCCTCCAGGTAAAGTTTTGACAACACATCCCTTTTGATGACATAAAGGGTGGAGTCCTCCATCAGTTCCATAGTCTCATAGCCTGGTTCATTCCTCACATACCCCATCATTGATACAATAGTTGCACCCTCCTTGCCAACCCAAAATGTCACTTCCTTGCCGTCAACAAGTGTGAATGCCCGCACTATGCCTTTGGCTATAAAGTAAACATCCCGCTCGATCTTACCTATTTCAAGGACATGATGGCCTTTGGGATAATGAACAAGTTCCATTGACCGACAAAGAAGAGCCAATGATTCATCGGGGAGTATATGTCTGCGGTCAATAATTTCTTTTATATCCATACTGACTGCAAAGTTAACAATAATCCTATAAGCAGACATTATTTATCAAATGTAAAATTTTAGATAATCCCAAGTTAGTAACTTTGCAGAGTGAAGTTACGAAAAGAGTGTAAATTATTGGAAATGAGCGTAAGTTAATTGCTCATGATAGTAATAGGTTACGAATTAGTTAGTTATCTACTGCATCATCCTTCTGCGCGTTGCGTAACCTTCAAAGAACTCTTCATATGCATGGATATTCTCAACAAATTGACCCCCTATGGATTATTTAAATTGACCCCCATTG
>CAJTMJ010000092.1 GCA_910577335.1 uncultured Duncaniella sp.
TAGTAGAAACTGTAATCTGTTTTCCATATAGGGTTCTCCGACTTTTTGTTTTTTTGTTCTCTCTGTTCCAAAATCGTTTATCGGTCAGTTTCATTATTCAATGTGCAAGAGATTAAATCAGTCGGTTCGATTGACAAACCGGTATAATTGGACTTGATTAACTCATCCGCTAATCGTTCAGATATAACGATTGTACTGTCGAATGGAAACGGAAAGAACAAATCCCAAATTATGCTTCTATCTCTTAATGTGAGCGAATCAAATGTTACGCCAAAAGCCCCAGTCTTATCCTGTGATTTTAATTGCTGATATTGGCTGAAAGACTCCAGAGCAATAGAATCTTGTGGAATAGTCCACTCTGTCCTGATGAATGATGATTTTTTGTAGTCTATTAAATCCACAAAAGGAAGTCCGTATAGATGTAACCACAAGTATTCCCTAATATCTTTATTGGCGTCAATTAAAGCTGGAAAAACCTGATACGGCATGACATTGAAAAGCCTGATACAGTCATATAATTCAGGAGATATAAGCATATCACACCCAGGTCCGGCTGTCGTGGAGATATAATCTGACATAATAGCCCCCTTTTTTAATTTGAATTTCAAATCGGGATTACGTAATAGTTTATTCCACGGACTTATTTGAGATGCCGTGAAAGGACAAAGACAATCTACTTGTGGGTATTTCTTGCCCATCCTCAGGTCATGTGATAGCTTATAATATTTCATTGATATATCATTCTTCATATTTATACTATTGGGCTATTATAATCAGAATTGCTGCGAGAACGAGGAAGCCGAGAAATCCGTTGGCAAGCTTGTTGTCAGCATGATCTATGTTATTGAAATCTTCCGAACCATAGCGGATTTGCCGATATGATACTTTCTGACCGCGACAGAACAACCGAAGACTCCCATACCGAAGCTTTCCCGGCTCCGATATGAAGAACTGCTGACCCGAACCATGAACGTATAAACATCTCTAATTTTCATAAGGCAATAATCAGCGCAAAAATGTATATCCATAGAACCGCTGTTGCGACCCATGAAAATATAGTCCATCTCTTTTGAACCTTTGAAGGCAATTTAAGAAACTCAACATAATAAAGTCGTGATTTTTTATTTTCTAATAATACCCAAAGAAACCCAAGTACAACAAGCGAAATCCAAGCGCCGATATAACTACCAAAAGTTATGAATGTAAATGCACTTGCCACAATGATACCACCTTGTATTGGGCTAAAATTGTTATGATTAGGTAATCCATTGCGTCGGTCCCGAGACATTGACATCTTGACAAAAGCATAGAACTTTGTAAGTGCATTGATAAATTTAATAGCTGCTCTCATATATTATTTGCTATGATATGTAGTTATTTCTGTCACTTAATCATAATTGCGCCACTGAAATATAGTTTCATTATGCTATCCAAGTATTATGTTTGCCTGAAACACGTTCAAACTTACCTTCTTTCTTAATATACCATATTTCATAGCCGGTATAATACCCATCTCTTACATACAATACTATAAAATCATTTGTAGCTCGTACATAATAGACATAAGGGAAATTGTTAAAAATCACACCTCCGTTGAAATCTCCATTGTAACGCCAAAGGTATTTCTTTAATTCCTTAATATTCTTTTTAAGATATTTAGCCGGTCTTTCATGTGCTACACTTTTACCTGCTAAAAATTCCATTAGGCGGTCATCTATATTCGATGTAAGGTATAACTCGTTAGGTCGCAACCGAGGTGTTATGGTGTATTCAACCATTTTATCAAGATGCAATTCTGAATATCCCCAAGAGAAGAATAGCGTGTCGTTGGGTGTCGGTGAAATAGGATAGTATTCAACCTGAATATATTGAGGAATAATTCCGAATTCTTTTCTTTTCGACTTCTTTACATAGTGAGAAACGCAGCTTTGCAATTCTCTGATAACATGAAAACACGAATCAAATTCTGCATTTACAGCATTGCAGATATCTGAATGACAATTTACCGTGCCTGCTACTGAATCAGAATAGGCTTGCCAATCCTCGAAAAACTCACTAAGGTTCTTCTTGGTAAGTTTCGGATATTTTGACAGAAATGACTGCCCACTGCATACGAGAGTTGCCAGCGCGAGCATTATTGTTATAAATATCTTGCTTTTCATCGCTTGCCTCCTTCCTCGCGATTCTTGACTGAATGTTTTGGAGCCGGTCTTACTGCTTCATTCGGCATCATATATTCATGCATATATCTGAATATGCAGTTGTTGTTCTGTTCTAATAAATTATCTATCGTCAATTTGTCGTGAGGGAGTGTAAAGTTTAAGTAAACCGACTTCCCTGAGCCTTTAACATCATAACTCTCTTCCTTGTCATCTTTAACTATAATGACGATAGTTACAGAGGAAACCGATGCCTGTTCCTGCCATTTTACAAGAGCTTTGCAAAAGTCAATGAATATGGAATCCATTGTGCTATACCCGTAAATCGGTGTCAGATATTCACTTAATGTGTCTTCTATGTAATCCGCAGGATACGACATGAAGGCATTAAACTGAAAATCATCTGTCAGAGGACTGCTTGCGCTGTATTCGATTGTAGGTCGATTGTTGTCTGTGTTGCCAAATTCTTTATTAAAATAAAAAGGAGGCAACTCCGGTGCATTTTGAAATGACAACCGAAGTTTGTCGATTGAGCACCACCAATCATC
>CAJTMJ010000093.1 GCA_910577335.1 uncultured Duncaniella sp.
TAGTTGACCGCTCCCTCCATAGACTTTGAGGGGTTTGCCATTTTGATTGCGAACATCGGCTCTGCGATGCAACGCTCCTGCAACATCTGCTGCATCACGTGGATTGCAGTGTCGTTTGATTTAAGTGTCTGTGCCATAGTCGTAAATGTTTTTAGAGTGTCATTAACCAATAGATTATCGCTGTCATCGTCAGTATGGAGATTAGCCACCCCACACCTCGGAATATCGGCTGTACAATCGCCCATACCATCAGACCGACAATAGCACCAATGATAACCACAATCACCTTTGCAACCTTTTTTAATGCGGTATGAGCTGGTGAAGGAGTGAAGCTCGATTTTTTAATATGTCTGTCATTCAGTGTCATAAGGCGATATTTTTTTAATGCGTATAATCGCAGTTTGAAGTTTGTTCGCTCGATGAACTCTCCGCGTGACGGAAAACAAAGGGGTGTTCGCCTCACGGCTTATAAAAATACGAGCTGACCAACGGGAAGTCTGGAGATTTTTTCAGCCGAAAGGCAAAGAATACCCCGTTCCGGCACGTTCATCGCCACGAGCGAACATACTTTGAACTCCGCTTATAATCAGCATGAAAGTAGAGCCAGCGCAGCCCCGCAGGGTGACACTGAGTGACAGACATACGAAAATGGTATCCCTGCCAACGAGGTGGAGGTACAACGACCAATGAAAGTAATACAATGAAGCGAGCGTGAAGAACACGGGTTGCCGATTTCAGTCGTGCGAGGTACAGCGACGTCTCCGGCGCATCATCACACGGCGTTGAGGCTACCGGTGTTTAGCCCGCTTTCTCTCTATGGAGTGCGGTCAATGGGTGTCAGGCGTAGCCCGTCATCTTTTGACGGCACTCAACCGACACAACCAAGCGTTGCACCTCCACCTCGTTTCGCCAGAGAGAAAAATAAAACTATTGAACACTTAGTTTATTCAAATGTTTCTCAAATAAGAAACTTTTATTATATTTGCACCATGAATACTAATTTCAAGAAAATAGGAGAGTTGCTGTATCTGCGACGTAAAAGCAAGGGTCTTACCCAAGATGAGGTAGGAGCCATGATTGGTGTGCAGAAAGCGATGGTGTCGAAGGTCGAAAACGGATTGTGCGTGAACTTCAACACAATCAGTCGTATTGCAGATGCTCTTGAGGTTGAGCCTGTTGTTGAACTGAAACCAATAAAAAAAGCTGATAAGAATGTCATAGATTATATAATGACAGCCATAATCGAGTTTTCAAAAAGACACCGCCTGACAATCCGTGAGGCCAGCAATTACCTTAATCGCTTCAAGGGCATTGCTTTCCTGACTGAATTTTATGATGTGGAACATACATTGTCGTTTAATGACTGTGTTGACGACCTTACTGTCGTCTGCCAAAATAACGGAGGGGCTATCAAATGATACTGTATCACGGCTCAAACATGGCGATAGACAGGATTGACCTCGGAAAGTGTCGTCCTTACAAGGATTTCGGAAAAGGATTCTATCTTACCGACATTCGGCATCAGGCTGAAAGGATGGCTGCAAGAACAGTAAAAATGTTCAAGGGAGAACCCACATTGACAGCCTTTGAGTTTGATTTGGAGAATGCTGTCACAGTAGGGTTGAAGATAAAAACATTCAAATCGCCTGACGAGGAGTGGGCGAGGTTTGTGATGTCCAACCGCGATATAAATGTTCCTCAACCATGCCACGACTATGATATAGTCATTGGACCGGTTGCAGATGATACGATTGCTCGTCTGCTCCGTATGTTTTCGGAAAATTTCATCTCAGAGGAACAGCTTGTAAAGGAACTTACATTCTCACAAGTAACATCACAATACTTTTTCCATACGGAGGCAGCGATCAATATGCTGAAAAAATTATGAAGGACAGGAACGCACGTTATTTATTTGAGGGCATATCAGCCGATGTTGTCCGCTATCTTGTGGAACGGGACGGAATGGAATTGACGGAGGCTATCTCGACTTTCCACAATTCAGAGACATTTTCCAAACTGGAGGACTTTTCCACAGGATTGTATATCGAAAGTCCGGCATATGTCTATGACCTGCTGCTGTCGGAAATGAAGAATGGCCGTCTTGTGCCATAACTGATATTTACCCGTTAAAAATTTGAACTTTGCAGACAAGCTACATTTATGCTCCCGAATTTATCGGCTCACAAGAATGACCCGATAAATGGCTCTGAAAAGTTGATTTATAATCGCATCATTTCTTCTCCGGGAATAAGTACGCTTGCTCTGTAATGTGTATGTCGTCGGAGCTTAGGTGGAGAGGTGGCAGATGATGACAAATTTTAACATCGGAAAATGCCGTAAATCAGACTATTATTGCTAACTTAGCGTTGTAGATATACGAAGAACATTGAAATGTCCGGGTGTGCAAAAAGGGAACAGCCGCGATTTTCAGAAATTCTAAAGTATTGATAGACAAGATACTTAACCCCATGCGAGGTAAACCTCTCCGGGGTCACAATCAAAAATGGCAAAACGCCGTAAAGCACTGAAATCGCTTGATTTTCAGTGCTTTTTATTTTTGCCAAAATTTCAGAATGGCGCAGAATACAGAGGTGGTGAGTGAGTGGAAAAACTCAGTGAATTTGCCCCCCGGTTGACCAGATAAATTGCCCCCC
>CAJTMJ010000094.1 GCA_910577335.1 uncultured Duncaniella sp.
ACATCGAGTGGCAATAATATACTTGCTGATGTATATGCTGTAAAAGACGAGAACTCCACCGAGTGGGAGGCTCATGGCGAGATTGCCAAGTTTGAATACGAAGAAGGATATGAATACCAAATACGTATCAGTGAGACGAGCTACTTGGATTATCGCATGGGCGACCCGGCTTGGACTGAATACGAGCTATTGGAAGTTATATCGAAAGAACACAAGAACTCTGAGAATTTGCCTCCTCATTTCATCCCGAATTGGTATTTTGAAAAACATTGTTCGTATATTAATCCGGAATTTGCCTATGCCATTGACGCTGATAAAAAGGAGGACATTGAGAACGACCTTAAAACCGATGTCGCATATAAGTTTGGAGGTTCATGCTGTTATATGTGTAATGCCGACAAATGGTTTCTGTTGGATTCTGATATGCAGACAAAGGAGCATGGCATTGTGATTAGGAAAAGTAAGGATCCAACGGAATTCCCTGAATCATACAAACTCCTCATGCCGGAACAACAGATAGTTGCATTTGGTCAATATGATTTTGTGACTGTGCCGGAAGAACCCATTATGCAATATGATGTGATGATTAGCCGACAGTTTCCAACCAAATCCATTAGTCGAGAAACATATATACTATGGCTATATAAAGACATCACGGCTTACTATCAGAGCAAATATCCAGATTCCAACATAAATGCAGTCGTGATTCGCTATGTAGTGTCGAATCCATGATAATAAAGAATTTTACGCATCATGTGGCTAAACAAGCATTATGATTATACTGATAATTTCAGTGAGATAGTCCATAGCACACGACCGATAGGTGCAGAAGAATTGGCTGACAGATTCTTCCGCGCACCGCAGTGGATTATTACCTTAATGAAGTGCCGTAATACAATGGTAAAACCCTTTGGTCTTAAGGGAGAGAAGAAATTATCGGATTTAATCAAAATCGAATCCGAAAATGTGGCCTCACTAAATAAAATCGACAAACATCTTGATTACGAGGTTATGCTGATAACTGAAAATCTCGGAAACGGCAATCAACGCATATCGGTCAGTACAAAGGTCTGCCTGCATAACTGGCTGGGGAAATTATATTTCGCTGTAATAAAACCGTTTCATAGATTAATCTGTAAGACATTGATAAAACGAGTTCGTAGGAATTTAGAATTATCATAAAGCCTGTCCTCGCCCTCTCTCAATTTTCCAATCATACCGACCTTCCGCGACATCGCCAATCTCATTGAGTGTGTGGCGATGTTTTATTTCATCAAAGGGCTGTCGGTGTTCCGCATAGTCACAGAGCCATGCACCTATTGCTTTCTTCTGCTCGGTGGTCTCGCCGTAGCTCTGCATGACGCTCTTGATGTCGGCGGCTTCGGAGGGAGAAAAGAGTGATTTGTGCCGTTCCGTGGCGAAATGGATAATCGCATCAATGGCTCGTCTGAACACCTCGCTTGCCTTGTAGAGAATATTCGCAATAATATTCAGAATGTCCTGGCTCGATTTCAGCGCACTCTGTAACCGCTCTATTGTCTTGTCCTTCTCCGCCGTTGCCCGGCTCACCGCCATGCTGATGCGGTGCTGCTCTCCGGTCTTCCGCTCTCGAAGCTGCCGTAGTGCCGTGTCTCTCTCGGATTCAAAAATGTCAGCCATTGCCATAGCACTGTCACGTTCCAGTTCGACCGTCCGTTTCGCTTCGACCAATGAACTTGTACGCTTCTCCACCTCTTTTCTGACGGCATCGGGGAAAGATTCTTTGATATGCTCGTTCTCAGCTTTCAGTCTCGCGTTCTCCTGCTCGATGGCTGCATATTTGCCTTTGCCGAAAAGATTGGCTATGCCGGATTTGATGCTGTCCGTGTTCTCACGGTCAACTTTCCGTGCGTGTTCCTCCTTGTCGGCAATCTCGCTGTCAAGTTCCATGCTGCGCCGTTGCTTCTCCATGTTCCCGACTTGGATTTTCTCATGTTCCATTTTGGCTATGTCTGCTTCACGGAGTGCCGCATCCCTTTCGGCTTCGGCTGCTTCCTTTTCCGCCTTTACCTGTTCGGCTTCCTGCTTCTGCTTGGCGATGATGAAGTCAGCGCGTTCAAGATGCTCCTTTCCCGTCAGCTCCTTTGAGCTGCCCCTTTCCATGTCAAGACACTCAGCCAAAAGCGTCTGCATATCGCTCATGGCTTTATCGTCCAGCTTGCAGGATTTCCCGGTGTCGTGGTTCATCCAGTCCCATACGATATGGGCGTGAAGGTTGGGCTTCCATGTGGCGGTCTCTCTGGGAGTGCTGTAATGCCCTTCGTCACGGTGGATGAATATTTGCAAAGCTGTGATTCCCCACCGCTGCTTACACACCTCGCAGAAATGTTGCAACTGCTCCATCGTAGTATCATCCTTGATTACCACGACACCCTCTTTGAGCGGAGTGCTGCCACGCACGACGGTCACCTTCCCCGTCTTCTTGTTCACACGCTCACGGTCTTTGGTCTGCATCGCCCGACCTGTCTTTTCCTTGACCATCGCGGCTATCTGATTGTAACGTTCCGATAGGGATGTGTCGCCGAAATCAGGTGCTACCCATGTCTCGTTTGCCGCCATGAGGTCGGTGCGGAC